>JBBQNJ010000013.1:0-76848 GCA_038329845.1 Tepidisphaerales bacterium
TGTGCTCCCTCCGCCCGCCCCCCGCCCCCCGCCCCCCGCCCACCGCCCCGATACCGACGCGGACGATTCCATCGGCTCGCTTCCAGCCCGAGCTCGCAGCTTAAATGCTCCAGATTCTGATCGAGAGGACGCATGCCAACCAAGCAAAGTGTCTCTGGCAGTGAATTGTTCATCGTCGATAACAGCGACGAAGACTGGAAAGCCGTCCGCTATCTGCACGACTGGTGCCAAATCTCCAAGGCCATCGACATCGCCACCGGCTACTTCGAAATCGGCGCGCTTCTGGCTCTGAAGGACGAGTGGCAGAAGGTCGACCAGATTCGCATCCTCATGGGCGACGAAGTGTCCGCCCGAACCAAGGATGCGTTCGCGAGCGCACTCAATCAAATCACAACATCACTCGACGAAAGCATCGAAGCCGAGAAGGAGAAGAACGACTTCCTCGCCGGCGTTCCCGCGATCGTCGGGGCGCTCAAGTCCGGCAAGATCGCCTGCCGTGTCTACCGTAAGGAAAAGTTCCACGCCAAGGCGTATATCACGCACGCACGCCTGGAAGTCGTCGGTTCATCCGCTTTGGTCGGTTCGTCCAACTTCACCGTCCCCGGACTCACGCAGAATATCGAACTCAACGTCCAGATCACCGGCCGGCCGGTCTCGGTACTTCAGGAGTGGTACGAGCACCACTGGGAGAATGCCGAAGATACGGCCTGACCGGCGAGCAGTTCGCCCACGTGCTGGAGACGTTCCCCCTTGTCGATCCGGCCGTGCGGGCGGCGGCGCTGAACGAGTTCACCCGCATGATCGACACCGGCGAGGCCGCGACCTTCAACCCGGAACTTGTGGTGCAGGCTTCCAGCCTGCTTTCGGACACTGTCAGGCAGGATGCCTGCGCCACAATCCGCGACCTGATCGCCAAGGGGGAAAGCGCCACACTGGAGTTCAAGTCCACCGCCCGCTGGAACATCAAGATCGCCCAGCCCGATCCGAAGATAGAGCGCGTGATTGTCAAGACGATCGCCGCGTTCCTGAACGCCAGGGGCGGCACGCTCATCATCGGCGTGGAGGATGATGGGAAGCTCTACGGCCTGCACGAGGACTACAAGCTCTGCGGGAACAAGGGCCGCGACGGGTTTGAGAACTGGCTGATGCAGACCGTCATGAAGGACTTCGGCAAGGATGTCGTAGCGCAGCTTCACGTGGAGTTTCATCAACTGGGAACCACCGACGAGGCCAAACCCGGCGGCGCGGATATCTGCGTGATCCACATCGAGCCATCACCCAAGCCAAGGTTTGCGACCGAGAACGGACAGGAACTTTTCTATGTCCGCACCGGCAACGCGACGAATCAGCTCAAGGCGTCGGAGATGCTGGCATACTGCAAGCAGCGCTGGCCGGAGAACTCGGTCGTGGGATAGCAGGCCTTGCCGCACACGAACGTCGGCTGCGAAGCCTGGGAGAAGGAAATCGACGGCTGCGTAGCTGCCTTGTATGGGTTGTCAGGGGAAACCGCTTGGAGGTGTGGTGGCGGAATGGCTTTTCGGATGACCGATCATGCTGAACAGGAAATCATCCGGCGTGGCCTCACGCGTGAGCAGGTGTTGGGCGTGCTCGATCATCCGGATCAGGTTGTCGATGCGCCCAAGGGGCGAAAAATCAATCCGTCTCGCGCGTAGCATTGGAAGGCAAGACGTATTTGATCCGTGGGGTTGTCGATCCCGGCGAAGACCCGGCCGTCGTCGTGACCACGTATCGGACAAGCAAGGCCGGCAAGTATTGGAGACAGCCATGAAAGTAACCTACGACCCCGAGACGGACACGGTACGAGTTTTGTTCAGCAGCGCGAAGATCGAGGAAAGCGACGAGGACAAGCCGGGCATTATTCTCGACTATGACAAGGACGGTAACGTGGTAGGCCTTGAGATTCTCGACGCGTCGGAGCGAATGGAGAACCCCAAGGCGGTGGAATTCGCCGTGGCGTGAGTTGGCGCGAAACGTCATTGGCGAAGTGCCCCCGCCAATTTTCGTCGTCGCCAGGCGGGAACCCGCGGTGGAAAGAAGTACCGCTCGCGGGTGATATCGAGACCATCCGGTTGGGGAAAACCGGGATATCCCGCAGGTTCTGAGCCGTTTACGGATGTCTGACGGAAGGCCGCGAGCGGTATATCGACCGCCTCGTCAAGCTCCCTTCGGGTCTGAGCCTCGGGGTCGAAGACTGGACAGGCGACCGCGTTACGGCGATGTACGGGCTATAAGGGGACGATCGAGGGACATAATAGGTAACATCCAACCATCCCCCTCATTTGCCCGCTGAGATCGACGAACTACGGCGTTTTCTCGGATAGCGCTGCGGGATCGCGCTCACTTGCGAGGACGCCGCGGTCCAGGTGGATCGCTAAAACCGTCACATCCGCGGGGGTGATGCCGCTGAGGCGCTGGGCCTGGCCTAAGCTGCGGGGAGCGAAGCGGGACATCTGCTGCCGTGCCTCGGCACGAAGGCCCGGGACGGTGTTGTAATCCAGAGACGGGGAGATCAATCGGCTTTCCATTTTCGCCGCACGCTCAATCGCCTTGTCCTGCCGGGCGATGTATCCGCCGTAGCGGGCGCGGATTTCCAACAGCCGCCCGATCGCCGGACGCACGTCGGCCAACGCTGTACAGCGGCTCGCCAGCGACTCCCACGCCCCGTCCGGACGGCGAAGGCAATTCTCGATGCTTTGGCCCTCCAGACGGACCCGCCGCGACAGTTCGATGGCCCTGTCGAGTTCGGCCTGCCGCGTCTGGAACAATCTCCAGCGGGCATCATCCACCAATCCCCAGTCGCGCCCCAGCCCGGTCAGCCGCTGGTCGGCGTTGTCGGCGCGCAGATGCAGGCGATGCTCGGCCCGACTGGTGAACATGCGATACGGCTCGGTCGGCGGCTTGGTCACCAGGTCGTCGATCAAAACTCCGATGTAGGCTTGATCCCGGCGCAACACCGCATCGGTGCCGCCGCGACCGAGCAGGCGGGCGGCGTTGATCCCCGCCATCAGCCCCTGCGCCGCGGCCTCCTCGTAGCCGCTGGTGCCGTTGATCTGCCCGGCCAGAAACAACCCGGCGATTTTCCGAGTCTGCAACGTCGCGCCGATCTGCCACGGCCACACCATGTCGTATTCCACCGCGTATCCGTACCGCACGATCCGCGCCCGCTCCAGACCCACGATCCCGTGGACGACCTGCTCCTGCACATCGGCGGGCAACGACGTCGAGATTCCGTTGCAATAGATTTCCTCGTCGTTCAACCCCTCGGGTTCGAGGAAAACGTGATGCGATGCTTTCTCGGCGAAACGAACGATCTTGTCCTCGATGCTCGGACAGTACCGCGGCCCGGTGGACGCAATCTGCCCGCTGTACATCGGGGCCCGGTGCAGGCTGGCGCGGATCAGCTCGTGAACTTCGGGATTCGTCTGCGTCAACCAGCAGACCGCCTGCGGCAACGGCGGTGCCCACGCTTGATCGGGATATTCGTTGAGATACGAAAACGGGACTGGCCGCTCATCGCCCGGCTGGACCTCGAGGCGCTGGTAGTCAATGGAATCGCGGTGCAGTCGCGGCGGGGTACCGGTCTTGAGCCGGCCCAGCTCCAGACCCAGTCGGCCCAGCGACGCCGACAATCCCGCCGCCGCCGATTCCCCGATCCGCCCGCCGTGGGTGCGCTGCTCGCCGGTGTGCATCAGCCCGCGCAGGAACGTGCCCGTGGTGACGATGACCGCGCCGCAGCGCAGTCGCCGTCCATCGGCCAGCACGACCTGTTCAACCCGCCCATCGCGGGCGAGAATCTCCACCGCCTCGCCGGCGAGGATCGAAAGCCGCGGACACGCTCCCAGCAGGCGCTGCACCTCGCGGGCGTAGCGCCACTTGTCGGCCTGTGCCCGCGGCCCCCACACCGCCGGACCTTTCGACAGGTTGAGCATCCGAAACTGGATGCCGGTGGCATCACTCGCCAGGCCCATCAGTCCGCCCAGGGCGTCGATCTGGCGGACGATCTGCCCCTTGGCCAACCCGCCGATCGCCGGGTTGCACGACATCTGCGCGATCCGACCCGGCTCGAGTGTGATCAGCGCCGTCGAGCAGCCCAGGCGCGAGGCGGCCCAGGCGGCCTCAGCGCCGGCGTGACCGCCGCCGATGACCACGACGTCAAAATCGCTCTTCAAGGTCGATGTCACGAGGGGATGATAGGCGGCGATTCGATCGCGCCTATCGGTTGCCGCGATTGTCATCCACATCGTAACGACGATTGAAATCATCATCGCCCAGATCGACATCGTCGCCCGGCGAAGCCCCGTCGCCGCCGGCTTCCATCACCTCCGGCAGCTTGTCGTTACGCGACCGATCTCGGTCCCGATCGCGCGAACGGTCTCGATCGCGGTCCCGATCGCGGTCTCGATCCCGATCCCTGCCGCGACCTCCTCCTCCGCCGCCGCCGCCGCCGCCTGATCCGCCTCCGCTGCCCCCGCGCCCGCGACGACGACCGCCGCCTCCCCCTGCGCCACCGCCGCCACCGCCGCCACCGCCGCCATTGCCGCCATTGCCACGCTGCGATGGCTCGCGCCGGGACGGCTCGCTCGAGGGATTGGCTCCCGACGCCTGCTCCACCGAGCGCACCAGTCCATCGAGCATCCGCGCCACCTGATCGGCCCGCCGGGAGAGTTCCTCGAAGTCGATATCGAGTTTCAGATCCCGGCAGAGGATGAAGTAGTAACGCAGCCCCTCGACCGCCGCGGCCGCCCGGTTGTAATGCTCGGCCTTGATCGCCGCCCCGCGACGGCGGAATCCCTCGGCGATATTCAGGGGCGCCTCGATGGCGAGTTTCTCCATCGCCAGTCCGATCCCCTCCTGGTGTTCATCGGGCAGGTCCGGCGTGAAATCAAAAATCTCCAGCACCAGCGCGTGCGATTCCTGCCAGACTTTCAATCCTTCAAAGCCACTGATTCGTTCTCGCTCCATAGAAGTCTCGATTCACTCGTTTCGGTCGTTGTTAAATCCCGCCGCCACCCGGCCGCGGGAAAAGACGCCTTCCCCATTTCCCCCTCCGAACCCCGCACCGCGACGCACCCCAACCGCGACGCGCCCCCCGCCTCCACCTCCCCCGCAATCCTTAATTCTCAATTCTTAATTCTCAGTTCTCAAGTCTTATCCCTCACCCAGATGGCCTGCCCCAGGGCGGTGATCTTCGGGCGGCTGCGCACCGGGATTCGATAAAACTCCTCCTGATAGTACCCGCCCATCATGACGATCCGCTTTTCCCCCGCCGGGCTTTGCAGCAGTAGCCCGTTGGCCCCCAGCGCCGCGGCCTTGGCCATCAGCGCCCCCATCACCGCATCGGCGTTGAAATGGTCGGCGGTTCCCACATGATCGGCGACTTCGACGACCCCCAGCACCTCGTATCGCCGCGGCGGCTCTTGAAAAAGTTCGACCGACCCCACGGTCGTCGGCGCGTGCGGTCCCTTGACCGGCGCCACCGCGGACCGGCACCCCCCGCCCCCCCCCGCCACAACCGCCATCGCCACAATTAACACCCAGCCCATCCGCGTCATTATCCCCCAGCTTACCGCCCCCGCCGGAGAATTCCACGTCATGCGCTTGGGGACGAGAGGAATCTCGCCCATATCTCACCCGCCTCGCCGCTTGCCCGGACGCACCGGTTCGGATACCGATTCCCAGCATGAACAGCGAATCAGCAGCCGTCATGGCCGTGGGCGTGTGCAAGTCGTACCCGACGCCCGCCGAGCCGTTGCATGTGCTGCGAGATCTGGACCTGTCATTGTCGAGGGGGCAGCGCCTGGCCATCGTCGGTCCCAGCGGGTCAGGCAAAAGTACGCTGCTCAATATCCTAAGCACGCTCGACGCGCCGACGGCCGGGCAGGTGCGAATCGACAGCGAAGACCCTTACGCGCTGTCGGCCAAGGCGTTGGCCCGGTTCCGGGCCGGGCGGATCGGCTTTGTCTTTCAGGACCACCACCTGCTCCCCCAATGCACAGCGATGGAAAACGTGCTGATCCCAAAGCTGGCGCTGGGCCGAGCCAACCGCGACGACATCGCGCGAGCCGGCGAGCTGCTCGAATCGGTCGGACTCACCGATCGCCAGACCCATCTACCTTCAGAGCTTTCCGGCGGCGAGCGCCAGCGCGTGGCCATCGCCCGTGCCTTGATGAACGATCCATCCCTGCTGCTATGCGATGAGCCGACGGGAAATCTCGACGCCCGCACCAGTGCCGGCGTCGCCGATTTGCTCATTCGCCTGAGCGAACACCGCGTCCTGATCGCCGCCACCCACAGCGAATCTCTCGCCCAGCGCCTGGGCGAACGACGCGCACTGATTGAGGGCCACCTGCAATAACCGCAGTCTTTCCGTCTTTCGGTCGGTCTGCATTTTCCTGTTGACATAAGAAACGATTTGCTCTACAGTGCCGCGTTGGTCGTCGAGAGTTTCTAAAGTCCGGCAAGCGGGGATGGGTTCAGCGGGGACAGGAGTGCGGCAATGTTAATGCGAAAACGTTTGTTCTCTGTGGTGACGGGTTGTGCGATCGGTGCCGTCGCGGGGTGGGCGCATGCCGACACCACGGCGCAACTGAGCGCCTCGGTGGATTACAATAATCTGCTGAAAAACGGCTCCACCGCTTATATCGCGTCGATTGCCAATGATTCTGCTTCCAGCGGACCGATTGACTGGGTGGTCAACAACAACAGCACATCCGGCCTCGTAATCAGCGGCTCGGGATCCAACTTGGCCCCGAATGCGTCTGTACAGGTAAACGGTCTGTACACCGGTTCGAGCTACGGAACATACAACATTACCTCCGCCGCTACCGGCTCGTCTGGCAATAGTCCGGTGGTTTCCGACTCTATCAGCGTCAATGTTGGTGAGGCTCTGGGTTCTAACAGTTACACCGAAGGCAGCTATACGACAGGCCAACTTCATACCTATGGGCCTGTCTTCAGTGCCGACGTGGCGCCCGGCGGTTCCTATGCCGGCTTGTCTTCAAGACTGGTCGGGCTGGTCGGAGGTGGCAGCGACTTCCTCGGGACCGAGATGGTCATCCGTGACGGGCTAAACACCGCCGCGACGACGACCACCGTGACGATGGCATGGCGCAATCGCACCGACATCGAAGTGCTGGCGTTGGGATATCCTCACGTTCATATGCAGTGGCCGCCGCTGGCGTACGATGCCTACAACGTGGTCAGCGATGTCGTCGAGATATCTGGTATGCAGGGGCCGTACGTGCTTGAGAACACCTACGACGATACCGAGCTGTTCTACGAACACCCCGAGTATCAATCCGAGGCGTTCTATGCTTCGCTCGATCGCATCTACCTCGGCTGGTTTGAACCGGGTCCTGGCGGTACGCTGCCCGATCAAGCCGAATGGACCAACGCCGTCGAAGGCAACTCGACCGTCGGATCGCTGCGGGTTGTGAATTACCAAGGATCGTTCGACAACTTTGTCGCCAGCCATGGGGACTTCAACTTCACCGATTACCTCGGCAGCTACGGTGTGGATATCGACAACAACACCGTCTGGGCCGTGTTGGATCACAACAGTGAGTTCGCCACCGTCCCCGAGCCGAGCGGGTTGGCCTTGCTCGGATTCGCGTCGCTGGCGGGCTTGCGTCGCGCTCGACGACCGAACTGACAACGCGTCCGGGCGATTCCGGGCTTGTAGCAGACGATTCATCCCCACCAATCTGGCGTAGGGTGCGGTCATTCCTCACAATCGTTTCACAGGGCTGAAAAAAGTGGCGATGAACCCTGCCCTACGGGGCTTTCATCTCATTTTGGCGATCTGTTTGAGCAGGGACTTCATCGGATCGGCGAACTTGGCCGTTCCCTCGCGCATCAGCGTTTGCTCGAGCTGGTCCATGTCCACCTTCTTGTGGATTTCCTTAATCACCGCGTCGGGGGGCATCCGGTCCACCTCGCGCGAATAGGTCTTGCCTGGTTCCTCGACCGCCTGGAGTGTCGCGGGGGGATTGGTCTGGATGTCGCTTCCGGCGGTGGCCGCGACGTATTTGTCCTTCGGATCCGACGGGTTTTTCGTCCCCGTCGAGGCGAAGATCATTTCCTGCCGTAATCTCAGCTTTTTGTCGGCGAAAAACTGCTGATTCATCCGCCACAGCAATTTGGCATTGAAAATCCCAACCTGCCCCTGCGCCGCCGCCGATAGCTGCGGCACCTGCTTTTGCGTGTAGACATCGAGCCGGGAGATGAAGATCGAGTAGACGCTCTTGAAGTCCTTGAGTCCATCGCGCCGGCGCTGCGCCCCGCGCCAGATGTTGTCGCGGGCGACCTCGTATTGCCGGGCCGAAAAAATCAGCGTTACATTGAGGGTCACGCCGGCGGCGGCGAGTTCCTCCAGGGCATCGAGCCCGGCGGGCGTGGCGGGAACCTTGATCATCCGGTTGCGCTGCTTGTCGGACCATTGCCGGCCGAGTTCGACATACCGTTTGACCCGCTCTGCATGCACCGGGGCACCCTCGGCATCTTCCAGCAGGGGATCGAGCTCGAAGCTCACATATCCATCATCGCCGTCGGTCCGCTCCCAGACCGGCAGGAACTTCGCCTGAGCCGTTCGCACAAGCTGATCGGTCAACTTCCACGCGATCGCCGCGTCATCGTGGTCCTTGGACATCAACTCGGCGATGTGCGAATCGAACTCACCCGTCTTAAGGATGTCGGCGATGATGATCGGATTGGACGTAGCGCCGGTGATCCCCAACGGCTGATACCTCACCAAATCCGCCGGATCGATCGAATCCAGCCAGACTTTCGTTCCCGTCTTGATCAGCGATTGAATAGACATTTCGGCTCCTTGGGCAAATGAACAGTTTGGGGCTTCTGACATAGGATACCCGCCATCACCGCGGGCGCCGGCGCCATAAATCATGAAATGTCTGCTGCGCCGGCGCCGGCAAGTCCCGAATCTGCGTCCACCCCGCCGCCACCGACGGCATTTTCTTCACCCAGCCGCTTCCCGCGGCCCGGCGACGAAGGTCCACCTTCTGAACCCATCCGATCAATCCGTAGATAAGCGGCGAGCGGAGCCCGCGAGCCCACATGCGATAGATCGCCCGCTCGATCGGCGAGTTCAGCCGCCGGGAAACGATGTCCTTGCGCATCTCGATCAGGTGATGCGGGATATTGATCTTCACCGGGCACACCTCGTAGCACGCCCCGCACAAACTCGACGCCTGGGGCAGATCCTTATGGCCCGGCAATCCCTGAAACAGCGGCGTAATCAACGCGCCGATCGGACCGGAATAGACGTGCCCGTAGGCATGCCCGCCGATCTTGCGATAAACCGGGCAGGCGTTCAGACACGCCCCGCAGCGGATGCAGCGAAGCGTTTCCCGATATTTTCCGGCTAAAATCTCACTGCGCCCGTTGTCCATCAGGACCAGGTGAAACTCCTCGGGTCCGTCGATCTCGCCGGGACGGCGCGGCCCGCCGAACAGGTTGGTATAGACCGTCATGGGCTGGCCGGTGGCGCTGCGGGCGAGCAACTTGAGCATGACCGAAAGATCGCTCAGCCGCGGGACGACCTTTTCGATCCCGACCAGGCTGATCAAAACCCGCGGCGTCGTGATGCTCTGTCGGGCGTTGCCCTCGTTCTCTACCGTGCAAACCTGCCCCGTCTCGGCCACCAGAAAATTTCCCCCAGTCATTCCCAGCTCGGCGTTGCGGAACTTGCCGCGCAGATGCTGGCGGGCCTGACGAGTCAGCGCCTCGGGATCATCGTCGTAGGGCGTCTTGAAATATTCGCTGAACAACGTGGCGATCGACCTTCGATCCTTGTGGATGATCGGCGCGACGATGTGGCTGGGCCGATCGTCGCTGATCTGCACGATGAACTCCCCCAGGTCGGTCTCTACCACGTCCAAGCCGGTCGCCTCCAGCGCATGCGCCAGTTCGCACTCCTCGCTGGCCATCGACTTGCTCTTGATCACCTTGGCGCAGTTCGATTCCCGGGCGATCTGGAGGATGATCCGTCGAGCATCGGCCGCGTCGGTGGCGAAATGCACCTGCCCGCCGTTGCGACGAACGTTGTGCGCAAGCTGCTCGAGGTAATAGTCCAGGTGATCCAGCGTGTGCTGCTTGATCTGCCCGGCCAGGTCACGCAGCTTGTCCGAGTCGGGCAATTCCAGCAGGCACAACTGGCGCCCGGTGTATTGGCGCATCACCGCGTTGTTCACCGCCGCCTTCAGCCGCTCATCGCCCGCGGCCTTGGTGCTGACGGCATGAAAATCAAATTTCGAGTCGGCCGCCTGTTTGAGAAACGAACGTGTGTTGGGATCCTCGACCCCTGGCGATGGATGCAAGCGAATGGACATGCCCTAAGTGTAGCCGACGGCGAGCCGATTGATAAAAACCGGCATCTCCAGGGAGTGACCATTGGGCTTCATCCGACCCATTGTTGATGTCCTGCCGGTCCCGGGCCTCGCGCAGAGCCATTTCGTTGTCGTGCGAGTGCGAAGCCGGCCTTGAAGGCGCAAAGCGTCGAGCAATCAGACTACTTCGTGCTTAACCCGATGCGGTCATCGCTGCGTCGCCTCGCGCGTGGCCTCTCGCTGGAGCTTCGGGCTAACATTGCCCGTTGCGTGCCTTCGTAGTTAACCCGCGCCAAACAGCGCCACGATGTTTTCTGCCGGGACGTTCGCCTGGATGTTGTGGACCGGCGCCAGGACGCAACCGCCTTCGAGGGGCTTGAAAATCGCCAGATTGGCCCTCACCTCGGCGGCGACTTGCTCAGGCCCGCCGCGAGTCAGCGTTCCCTGGCAATCGCACGATCCGCCCCAGAAGACCAGCCGCCCACCGAAACGCGACTCGAGCATCGCCGGGTCCATTCCCGCGGCGGTGGTCTGCACCGGGTTGAGAATGTCCACGCCCATCTCGACGATCGCCTCGAGCAGCGGTGCGATCGCCCCGTCGCTGTGCAGCATCACCTTCCAGGGCGTGTTTTCATGCACCCACCGCAATCCCCGCCGATACGCCGGCAGCAGCTTCTCCCGGAACATCGCCTCGGACAAGAACGGCGCCTGCTGCGTCCCGAAATCATCGGCGATCTGCAAGATATGCACCCGCTCGCCCACTGCGTCCCACAGCCGCCGCAAATTTTCGATCCAGGCATCCACCAGCATCGCGTACAACTGCGAAACATACTCCGGCTCACTGGCGAAGGTGATCATCCAATCTTCGAACCCACCCTGGCCGATCCCGTTGAACAGTTCATAGGGCGGACCCATCGCCACGATCACCGCCTTGTCCGTCTCAGCCTCGAGCCGCCGCGATTCCTCGGCGTAATGACCAAAGTCGCCGTCGCTGATCCGTGGCGCTGACCAGGTCGCCAGGTCCGGATGCGCCGCCCCGGGATATTTTTCGAAGCGATCGAAGTAGAAGCCGCAGGCCGGCATCCGTGCGATGACCTGCCCGCCGCGACGCAGCACCCAATCGCCGGATTCATCGCGCTGGGGATTGAACCCGCCGGGAACCAGCACCTGCTCCTCCAGACCGTCGAAGCGAAACGGCTTGTAATCGCGGTTGGCAATCCCGAACGCCACCGCCGGACGGTTCAGCGCCACGCAATCGCCACCCATCGCGTCGATCACCGCCGGCTCAATCTCGGCGAGCATCTGGAACAGATCGAACACCTTGATCGGCCGGCGATCCAGTCCCAGCCGGCGTCGCAATCCGGCGTACGCGAAGACGCTGATCCCGCTCTGGCGCGTGCCGCCGAAGTCGATCGGCGTGCGATCGACCGGGCGATGGTGAATCGCATTGATGATCCGCTGTCGCGAGGTCATGCGTTCCCGCCTTCGGCGGCGCGATCCAGGGCATTTTTCGCCGCCCCGATGGCGCCGGCCTCGTCGCCCAGCGCCGCCAAGACGACCCGCACCGCCGTGCCGGTCGGACGCCACTCGAACTGATCGAGATACTCGCGCAGCGGCCGCAGCAACTCTTCCCCGGCTCGCGCGATCCCCCCGCCGAGAATGAACACTTCCGGATCCACCGCGTTGGCGATCGACGCCATACCCGCCGCCAGCGCCCGCACGCTGGAGAGCCAGATCTCCTCGGCCGCCGCATCACCGGCCCGCACCGCCTGCACCAGGTCGCGCGTCGACGCATATCGCCCGCCGCCGCGCCGGCCAAGCGTGCATTCGCCGATGGCATCCTCGAGCGATCCGGGCGTGTTGACGATATCGCGCCGACCCTCCGGATCGAGCGACAGATGACCCAAGTGCCCGGCCCGTCCCATGTGCCCGCGAAGAATCCGCCCGTCACAGAGAATCGCCCCGCCCACGCCGGTGCCCAGCGTCAGCAATACCGCGTTGTCGGCCCCGCGGGCAGCGCCTTGCCAGACTTCGCCCAAGAGCGCCGCCTGGGCATCGTTCATGACCGGGACGGTCGTCGATCGCCCCAGCGCCGTCGTCCAGTCCAGCCCCATGACCGACTCGAGCCGGTGCATCATCCAGCGGATGGTGCGCCCGTCCGTCGATGCCAGACCCGGACACGCCACGCCCACCGCGCTCGCCGGACCCCGCGACGACTCGATCTCGGCGATATGCGACTTGATCCGCTCGATCCACTTTCTCGCCGGGTCGTCTTCGGTTCCAAACCGCTCGCGCCCCAGCACCGCACCGTCGACGTTCACCGCCAATGCCTTGACATTGGTGCCCCCAAGGTCGATCCCGATCGCATAATCGCTCATGGCCGCTGGCCCTCGCTCACACACCAGCCGCCATCCACCGCCAGCACCTGCCCGGTGATGAATCGCCCCGCATCCGACAACAGCAGCACCACCGCCGCGTCCAGGTCTTCGCACCGCCCGATCCGCCCGCCATCCAACGGCTGCTTGGTGTGGATAAACCGCAGAATCTGCTCATCGCTCGCCGCCCGCCGCGCCATCGGCGTATCCACCAGCCCCGGGGCGATTAAGTTGAAGCGAATCCCGTGGCCGGCATACTCGGCGGCGGCGGCGCGGGTCAGCCCGACCGCCGCGCTCTTGGCCGCCGCGTAGGCGTGCGTCGAGAAAAAACCCGAGGCGCTGGGAGAAAAGCCGAGAACCGACCCCATGTTCAAAATCGCACCGGGGCGTTTCAGCTCAAGCAACTTGCGAACCGCGGCCCGGTTCGACCACGCCATCGACGACAGATTCAAGTCCAGCGTCGCCCGCCACCCCTCATCGGTCATCTCATGTAACGGCCCATCCCCGAATCGTCGCCCGCTTCCCCCGGCGACATGATAAAGCCCCTCGAACGTCCCAAATCGCTCGATCGCCAGATCAATCGCCCGCGCGGCGGTGTCGGGATCGCGGGCATCGCCCACCATCGCGGCGGCGGCGTCCCCCAGGCGGTCCTGCGCCGACTGCAAGGTCGTCGCCTCTCGCCCGCAAACCACCACCCGCGCCCCGGCCGCAACACATGCCGCCGCAGCGCTCAGCCCCAGCCCGCCGGTCCCCCCGATGATGACCAAACTCTTTCCCGCCAGCATCTCGCGCCGCAGTAGACCCCCCGGCGGAAAGATTGTCCAGTTTCAAGGATTCTCGACCCAACCTTTATGGTCACCGACGATTCACATTTGCACCATCTGTTCGATCAGGGGGGGGCGAAAGGGAGCATTTCTCATTCTTTTCCCTTCGTCGGCCCATGATTCGAGCCAGTATAAATGCCACCCAACACCACGGAACATCCGACCCCCAGGGCATCCGGCACGGCATACTGGAAAGAGGAAAAAACAAAATGAGAAATGTCCCGAATGCCTTTCACTTAAGGGCCAAAATCGGCGAACTCAACAGCAGTCTTGGACCAATAAGGCGACTTTTCCCAGCCGCTTTCACGTTAAGTGAATGGCATTCGAAATGTCCCCTTTCCTTCCCCGTCGGTCACCCGCGGGACGGGGACGATCCAGCTTTGTAGGAGCCGGATCGTCCCGATCCAATCCGCCCGTCCCGCCGTCTTGCGGTTATTTCCTGCGGCGGGCGAGCATCGTGACCGCGCCCGCGGAGAGCAGTGCGAATCCGGCGGGTTCGGGGACCGCGGCGACGCTCAGGTACGGAGCGAAACCGCTGTCGGCGCTATCGAAGGCGAAGCTGCTGTAGCTCTTGCTCGGCAACGAAAATGCGGCCCATGAATAGCCGGCGGACACATCGGCCGCGATCACATTCGTCACGTCTATCGACAGCCAGCCAATCATGACCGACGCCGGCGATAGATCCATCACCAGCTCGCTGCCCTCCAGTTGCTGGCTGGCATTTCCGGTGGCGCTGCCGGAATTGGCGACGTGCATCAGGCTCGAACCGTTGCCGCCGACATCAGTCACGTGGATATTGAGCGTCGCCGCTTCGAGGGTGGCACCGGCTCCCAGGGCCGGCAACGCCACCTGAAGGAAGACGTTGCTCAGCTCGCCGCTGCCGGAATCATACCAATGACCCGACCAGTTGCTCGGCGATGCGGAACTGAATCCGGTGTTTTCCCACCCGGAAAAATACCCGTAGCGGGCCCTGCCGCTGGCACCATCGCCCTCGGGAAGCACCGACACGTCGATCACGGACGCCGAAGCGACCCCCGCGAAAGCTAAACCGGCGGACACAACAAGACTTGCAAAGCGCTCCATGTTTCTCCTCCTTCACGCGGCGAAAAGCAAAAAATCATCAGCCAGTTTCAACTGACCGAACGTTCAGTCAAAACGTACACGCGCTTTTTCCCTCGGGCAAATCGGAAAGCACAATTTCCTCCTTGTGCTTGCGGCGAACGGGCCAATCAACACAATATCACCCGCCAGGCGATGGATTCCCCGGCATTTTCCACTCGGATGGTCCTATAAGATGCCCATGACCAAACCCAGGTCGTACCGTTCGGCTCATCGCAGCGCCCAGAGCGATGAAGCCCGCCGTCGAATTCTTCTCGCCGCCGGTCGAGCCTTCGCCGCCAAGGGGTTCCGCGGGGGGAGCCTGCGTGACATTGCCGCCGCCGCCAAACTCGGTCCCGGGGCGGTTCTCTACCATTTCCGCAGCAAGAAGAACCTTTTTAAGCAAACGATCAGCCATTTCACCGTGGAACTGGCCCGCCTCAATCGTCATTTCGCGCCGTTGATGGAACTGGATGGTGCCCCGCCGCAGGCCGTCGCCGATGCCTTGCACCGGGCCATCGCCTCTTTCCTAAGCGCCTGCCACGGCCCGCAAGCCGTGCCCGGGCTGCTCGATCTGTATTTGCGCATCCTCAGCGAAGGAGATAAATCGGTATTGCGGATGCTGCTGGATTGCTTTGCTCCATTGCAGGCCGGGCTGGTGCAGTGGCTCAAGCGACTGCGCCCGGACTTGGATGAGGTCTTCGTGGCGTTCTGGCAACAATTGCTCTGGTCACAACTTCAATACACGGTCGTCAGCAAACGCTTGGTGCTGTATGACATGGACCTTAAGAAGGATTACACGCCCGAGTACCTGAAGGCGGCAGCCTGGTGCATCGCCAGAGCCTGTTGCCTGGCGATCGACCTGCCACAGCCCGCCCGCTGACATGCCGGCTTTCCAATCAAGGCGTGGGGTAGATGAGGTGGGACCGTGAATCAAGACAACCGGAGCCACGGAACAGGTGCCACCACAGGAAAGGTGACATCCACCTTTGATGTTACCGCCGCGCCCCTCGGTTGAGCGCAGCGACGAAAAGGTGGATGTCACGAATGCCATTCACTTAAGGTGAAAACGTCTGGGAAAATCGGCCGTATCGGGCGAATACGGCAGTTGAGTTCGCCAACTTTGGCCCTTAAGTGAATGGCATTCGTGGATGTCACCGTTTCTGATGCCCGAATAAGAGCCGCGCACGAAGTAAGCGAACACACGTTCAAAACCCCGAATAAAGGCCGCGCACGAAGTAAGCGAACACACGTTCAAAACCCCGCTTACTTCGTGCGCGGCTCATTCACGCACCGACCCCGTTGCCACCCCGGCGGTCGCTAGCCTCCCACCATCCAAGGCTGGAGCAACTCCGCGTTGTCAACCCACATCACAAAGAACGGCTGTTTCGCGTCGCGTTTTTTCATGTAGAGCAGGAACGGGCGATCGAGATCGAAATGGGCCGGAGTGGGACGGCAATGGAACTTCGCCTCTGTCCACAACTCGGCGCCGCTTCGATCCAGTCGAAATACGATCTGCTGCCCCGCGTATTCCAGCCGCTGTCCGCTCACGGAGCTGTTCAGGAACCCCGCGCCCTCGAGTTCATCAAACCGATGCTCGATCCGGAAAAACATATCCGGCACCAGCAGAGTATCCCGCACATCGAGTTCTGCCTCATGGACGTATTCGGGCTTCCAGCGATCAATCCGCTGCTCAACCGCCGCCAGAGTCTTTAACAGCGAGCCCTCCAAGGGCACTCGCGCCATCACGACCTGATTGGGCTGAGAGTTGCGGGAGAGATCGATGACGAACTCGGTGATGCGATAGTTGTCATCACGCGCCCGATGCAGAATCAACACCTGCCGCCGCAATTCATCGTACGCATACTCGTCTTCCGTGCGGATGCCGAACGACCGGTGGAGGGTTTGCGCTCCGCCGCCGTCGGTGAACCGCAGCGGCGAGCGGCTCTGGAAGAAGGGGATGCTGAAGCGGCTTTGGGTCTGGAGGAAGGCGGAGGCAACTTGGCCATCCGGGGCAACGGCCCCAAATCGCGGCGGGGTCTGCGAGGGGAATCGGCGATTCATCTCGGTTTCGATACGCTGGATCACGCCTTCCCGTACCGCTCCGGCCGTCGCATAGCAGGCATCCGCCGGCAAATCCGCCAACGGGTCGAGGGCCTGGTTCAATCGGATAGTGGTCGGCTCGGCGGTGGTCAGACGAATAGGCTGCTTGACGACGTCGTCCTGCAGTCGCTTCCAGGCAAGCTGGAACGAGGCGCACCAGAGGATGTTCTTTCCCTTCTCAGCAGGTGTATCCAGCGTGGGGATTATCTGCGTTCGCGCCAGTTGGCCGGAGCCGCCGTCGAAGCTGCGGACGAGCGGGATGGGGGCGGGATCGACCCTGCGGATATTTCTGCTTTTGCTCCTGAGGATCGAATGCTGGCGTTCTCCCATGCATCGCAGCACGTCACCCATGACGATGCACTATCGGCCTTTTCTCGCCGCGCAGGTGCCGGAGGACATGCTGGCGGATGTGTCTCTTGTCCTCACTGTCGCCCCGGCGGAGATGCGCGATTCATTCGCCAACTTTGAATTCGATCGCCCGATCTGCTCACGTCCTTGATCGCCGAGGCTGCTTGTTTGTCCAGGTAGAGTTCAGGTCGGTCTTGCGAGCTTGCCCACGAATGGCGCGCGCGCCGAGAGACTGGACAATGGCCGCCCCGTTCGAGACCGGCACCGCTTGCCCCACTCCGGCGGTCGGCGGCTGCCGTCGGTCGGCGGCCGCGATGGCCGAGCGGTTTGGCGGCGGGCGAGTCCGCGGGCTGGCGCGGCCTCGCCCGCTTCAGCTGCCCACGGGGCCGGTCAGTTGCCCGCGGGGCGGGCGGTTGGGGGCTGGGGGGGCTGGGGAAGGCGAAGCACCATGCCGAGTTTGAGCTTGTGGCTGTCGGGGCCGATCGCCGCTTTATTGAGCTCGTAGAGCGACTCCCACTTCTCGCCCTGCCCGTACAGGCGGGCGGCGATTTTGTAGAGGCTGTCGCCTTCGCGCACCTGATATTGCACGGACGGATCGACGGCCGGGGTCTTGACGGATGTCGCCGTCGACTCGGACACATGGGCCGCGGCATGAGGGACCACGCTGGCGGCATCCGGCAGCACGATCACCAGACCCGGGCGCATGCGCTCGGGGGTGATGCGCGGGTTGGCGCGGAGAATGTGCGGGTAATAGTTGGCCGAGCCGTATGCGGTCTGGGCGATCGAGCTGAGCGTCTCGCCCTTCTGCACGATGTGCGTGCGCGGCTCGGCGGCAGTCACCTGGACGGCGTGAGTCACGCTGCCCGGGGTGATCACCGGTGCCGCCGGGGAGATCGGCACCAGCGGCGTCACTAGCGGTGCCGGGGTTGTCTGCCGCGGCGCCGCGGCGGCCAGGGCGATGCCCGAGAGATCGGCCTTGGGCGATTCGATGGGTGAGCGCGGCACCGCAGGGGATGCCGCGGGCGTAGGATGATTCATTGGAGTCGGCGTGGTGGTGAGCAACGGGGTGAGCGAGCCGCTGTCGAGCAGCGCCGCCCAGTTCACGCCTTTGTCGGATGCCGATACCGTCTCGTCGGCGGGTGAGGCGGTGCGATCGGTCGGTGCCGATCGGGCCGCGAACACATCATTCGAGGGCACGGGGACGGCGGTCTTTTCGTCGGGGACGATCGGCGGGGGTGCCTCGGTCGCCGATCCGTCGCCCGCGACCAAGCGAACGTCGGAGTGTCCTCCGGGATTGCCCCGGTAGTTCACAACAACCATGTACGTCGCCAGCACGGCCACCAGTACCGCGCCAACCGCCAGCCCGAGTCGCACTTCCTTGCGCATGAGGGATTCCTTTCCCAATCGAACCCGAAAATTTACCGCACTCGTTCCGATCCGACCGCCGGTTCTCATGCCTTCTGCAATCGGCCTGACTCGGACCGGCTTGCAGACGCCGCTTCACGTTCAGCGCCGATGAGAAGGAATGGCGCCGCGATCGCAATCGACGAATACGTTCCGAAGATAATGCCAAAGAGCATGACAAAAGTAAAGCCGTGGATGCCCGGGCCGCCGAAAATGTACATCGACAGCACCGTCGCCAAGGTCGTGCCGCTGGTCAGCAACGTGCGGCTGAGGGTCTGGTTGATCGAATCATTGACGATTTTTCGGCTGAGATGTCCGAATTTTCCGCGATTTTCGCGGATGCGGTCGAACACCACGATCGTGTCGATCATCGAATACCCCATGACCGTCAGGATCGCCGCGACGATGGTGAGGTTCAGCCGGATCGGCTCGATCAAAAGTCCTTCGCGGAAGATCGCCCAGTCGGCCAGGTAGTGCGACAG
Organism: Tepidisphaerales bacterium; assembly: GCA_038329845.1. GTDB lineage: Bacteria > Planctomycetota > Phycisphaerae > Tepidisphaerales > Tepidisphaeraceae > JBBQNJ01. The sequence continues at coordinate 18,999 of JBBQNJ010000013.1, forward strand.
CCCCACCATGCCGATGACCATGAACGTGTCGTGCAGCATCGACAACACGGTGGCGGTGCCGAACTTGAGGTTGCCGAAGCGCAGCCAGATGTAGGCCATGATGACGATGACCGAGAGGCTCAAGGCCATCATCGCGTCCTTCTTGGCGTCGCCGGCGACGCTGGGGTCAAACTGCTTGACCCCCTGAAACTGGGCCGGTTTGTTCACTGCGTCATTGACCAGCGTCCACATCGGCTTGACCAGTTCCTCGGTCCAGCGGTCGGGGTCGCGGGCGTATTGCAACGTCTCACTGGAGACCACGATCAACACCTTCGACGGCTTGGACGCATCGAACGGCTCGGTGGAAGCGACCACGTCGTAATCCAGCGCCGCCGACGCTCCCGAGCCACCGAGCTGCATCCGCTGGCGGTCGATGCGCGACGCGACCTGCTCGGCCGTCAGGGGCGGAGAGATGTCGGTCAGTTCAATCAGCGCGCCGCCGACATGCGCCGCCAGCGGCGGATCGACGTAGCGGGCGGCGATGCGCCCGGCGGCTTTGTCCTGCAGGTTGGGGATCGGGACGATTTTCCCCGCCGACAGCGCCGCCGAGGCTGGCTGCTTGACCATATCGAACTGCGATTCCAGTTCGACCTTCAGTCGCTCGCCCATCGCTGCCAGCACCGCGGCGCGGACGGCGCGGCCCTGATCGTTGGGGGTGGAAACTTCGTAGGTCAGCCCGTCGCGCCCGACCGTCTGCACGGTCGGGCTGGGCAGGTCCTTGGGCCGTTGACGGCTGGTCTTTTCGATCAGGCCGCGGACCTCGTCGATCTTCATCGGCTCTTTCAGCTCGAAGGTCACCTGCGTGCCCGAGCGGAACTCGATGTCGAGCATCTCCCCGCTCTTGAACTTGGCCGCGAACGCCGCCAAGCCGCCGACCATCACCGCGCCGCTGACGATCAGGAAGACCCACCAGAAGCTCATCCAGTTGATGCGCGGATGCAGGAAGCGATCCCATGCCGGAAAACTCGAGGGGAAGCTGCCGAGCGTCTTGAGCTCGAACTTGGCCATGAGGATCATGAAAATCGTCTTGGTGACGAACAGGGCGGTGAACATGCTGGCCAAAAAGCCGATCAAGAGGGTGATGCCAAATCCCTTGACCTCTTCGCTGCCGAACACGTAGAGGATCAACGCGGTGATCAGGGTGGTGACGTTGGAGTCGAGAATGGCGCTAAAGGCGCGATCGTAGGCGTTTCGCAGGGCCATCCTCAGTCCCAGCCCGCGCCCCTGCTCTTCGCGCAGGCGCTCGAAGATCAGCACGTTGGCGTCCACCGATGCCCCGATCGTCAGCGCGATGCCCGCGATGCCCGGCAGGGTGAACGTCGCGTCAAAAGCGGCCATGGCACCGAGAATAATCAGCACGTTCAGAAGCACCGCGATACTCGCCACCACGCCCGTGAGGTGGTAGTAGCTGATCATGAACACGCAGACGACGATCAGGCCGACGACGCAGGCCAGCAGCCCACGGCGGAGATTGTCTTCGCCAAGCTGCGGGCCGACGGTGCGCTCGGAAATCGGCTCATCGTCCAGCCGCGCCGGCAGCGACCCGGCTTTTAACGTATTCACAAGATAGTTCAGTTCACGCGGGCTGAAGCCCCCGCGCCCCCCGCCGCTGATCTGGCCGCTGCCTTGGGTGATCGGCTCGTTGATGTTCGGAGCACTGATGATCTTGTCGTCCAGCACGATTGCCAGCGGCTGCTGGACGTTGTTGCGAGTCAGTTCCGCGAACAGCACCGCCCCGCGGGTGTCGAACTCGAAGTTCACCACCTGTTGGCCCATCTGGCTGATCCCAGTGCTGGCGTTCTTCAGCGACCAGTCCACCTCTCCGAACTTGTGGGTCATGGCCCGGTCGGGCGTGGTGTAGGCCAGCACGTAAGACTTCTCGTTGTACGTCTCGGCCCCGCGCTCGGCGAACTCTTCGGGCCGATCCACCTCCATCCACTGCATCGTGTCGCCCGGTTCGGGGCGAGGACCCTTGGCCTTAAGGCGCTCGGCCATGGCGATGTAACTCGGGTCGGTCTGCGGAACGAGGATATGGAACTCCAGCACCCCCGATCCGCGCAACAGACGCTTCAGATCGGCCGCCGAATCCAGCGATCCCTTGTACTGCACCAAGGCGTCATGCGCCTCGATGAACTGCTCGATCGCCTTGGCCTGAGCGGCAAAATTCCCGGTTTTCTTCCTGATCTCGGGCACCTTTGACCGCCGAAGCGCATCTGACCCGTCCAGAATGGACCGCAGGTTGGACACGTTCACATCCGTATCGCCCACTTGCGACTTGAACTTTTCGTACTGTAATTCGAGCGTGGCCTGCGTCTGGGCGTCGGCGCGACCGCGGGCCTGCTCGATCTGGTCCCAGACGCTGGCCATGGCGCCGAACAACTTGCTTCGCTCTTCCGATCCTTGCGCCAATTGGTTGAGCCGATCCCGGCGGGCATCGCCCTTGAGCGTTTCGACGGCCTGGGCCACTTCATCCACGCGCACGTTCAGGTCGCGCAGCGTCTGCTCGGACTTGCTGAACGCCTCTCGCCGCGCCTCGGCCTTGTCCGAGTCGCCGCGCAACGGCATCTGGATCTCCAGGCGGTTGCCCTGCGGGCGCCAGATCAGGTTCAGCACGCCGTTGGGGTCCACGCGCTTTTTCAGCGCCGACATGACCGATGCGGCCAGGTTCGGATCGCCCAGGCTCCCTTCGGCGGGCTTGATCTCGTAGATCAGGCTCACGCCGCCGCGCATGTCCAGGCCAGGCTTGAGATTCAGCTTCTCGCTGAAACTCAGGTCCGGGTTGAACAGCCGGCCCGGAGGGAAAATCGCCAGAAGCGCCAGAAAAATGACGCCGAGGATGAGAGTGACACGGCCTGCGTAGTGCTGTTGCATCGGGTTTAGATCGTTCGTGAAGGGGGTTTGAGGGAACCATCGGCCGCCGCGGTCCGGCGGCGGCCTGGCCGGGAGCTACTTCGCCGGTTCATCCTCCAAAACCCGGTGAATCGCGGCGCGGGTGAACTTCATCTTGGTGTTGGTGTTCTCATCCACTTTCAATAACACATCGCTGTCGCGCACCTCGACGACCGTGCCGAGAATGCCCCCGATCGTCTGCACCCGGTCGCCGCGCTTGAGCTGCGACAGCATCGTGCCACGCTTCTTCTGCTCGGTGCGCTTGGATCGGAACACGAACAAATAGAGAACGCCGATTCCCAGCAACAGCGGGATGATCGGTCCGCTCCACCACGGCGGGGGCGTGCCCGGTCCGGAGGTGGGAGCGTTGGTCACCTGGGCGAGCAATTCCAGCAAATGCAAGATCAGTTCCTTTCGTGACGATGGTCACTGGACCTTCGGATCGACCGATGCCCCGAGTCGGCAGCGCGGGTCACAATCCCGAAACTGCTCGAACCGGTCCTCGGCGATCGCTTGACGCAGGTCGGCCATCAGCCGTTGGTAGAATCGGACATTATGCAATGACAAGAGCATTGGGCCAAGCATCTCGCCCGCGAAAAAAAAATGGCGGATCGCCCCGCGGGTGAATTGGCGACAACAAACGCAATCACACCCGGCCTCGACCGGCGAATCATCCCGCGCATATTGGGCGTTTCGCAGGCGGATCGGCCCGCCCGCCGTGAACGCATAAGCATTGCGCCCGTTGCGGGTGGGCATCACGCAATCGAACATATCCACCCCGCAGGCGACGGCCTCTACGATGTCGCGCGGAAAGCCCACCCCCATAAGATATCGCGGGCGATCGGCCGGGAGGCGCGGCGTCACCTGCCCCAGCACCCGCACCATCGCCTCGTGGCCCTCCCCCACCGCCAGCCCCCCGATCGCGTACCCGGGAAAATCCATCTCCATCAACGCATCGGCGCAGCCCAGGCGCAGCTCCAGATCCGTCCCACCCTGCACGATGGCGAACAGCGCCTGATCTGCGGGCCGGGCGTGAGATTGCTTGCATATCCTCGCCCACCGCACCGTTCGATCGACCGCCTGGCGATGATAATCCGCCGGGGCATCGGTCCGGGGACACTCATCGAACGCCATGATGATGTCGGCGCCAAGAAGGTTCTGCGTCTCGATGCTCCGCTCCGGCGTCAGTTCGATCATCGAGCCGTCGATGTGGCTCTTGAAGATCACCTCGTCGTCGGTGATGCGATTGATGTCCGCGAGCGAAAACACCTGGAATCCGCCGGAATCGGTCAAGATCGGCCCGCCCCAACCCATGAACCCGTGCAAGTCGCCCAATGCCGCGACCGTTTGCGGCCCTGGGCGAAGCAGCAGGTGATACGTGTTGGCGAGGATGATCTGCGATCCGGTCGCGGCCACGCTATCGGGCAGCAACCCCTTGACCGATCCCTGGGTGCCCACGGGCATGAACGCCGGAGTCTGGAACTGCCCGTGCCGCGTCCGCGCCGTCCCCGTCCGCGCCCCCGTGATGGGGCATCGGCCATGGACCTCGAATTGCATCGCCGCGTCGGAAGGCATGGGTAGCGCCTGGGACGATGTTTCCCACTTTCCCGGCATTTCCGGATTATAAAGCAGATGGGGGCAGCCGAACAGGCTGACGGGATCGCCACATGAAGGTGCAACCCCCACTTCGTGCGCGGCTCTGGGAGATCGCTATGCCCCTTGCTTACTTCATCACCTTCTCCACCTACGGAACTTGGCTCCACGGAACCGACAAGGGAAACGGCTCTGTCGATCATCATCACAACGCCTTCGGAGCGCCGTTCGTCACGCCTGACAACGAGCGGGAAGAACGCGCCGCACGTCGCATGACCGACCCGCCTTATGTCCTGCATGAGATGGCGCGAACGATCGTTCGCGACGCGATCGTCGCCCTCTGCACGGAAAAGGATTGGATGCTGCTCGCGCTGCACGTGCGAACGAACCACGTTCATTCGGTGATTTCTGCCCAGCGCGAACCCGGGAGACTGATGAGCGACCTCAAAGCCCGCGCGTCCCGCGAACTCAACCGCTTCGGCACGGACGCCAACGCCAAACACTGGACTCGCCACGGGAGCACCCGCCATTTGTTCGATGAACGATCCGTCGCCGCGGCCGTCGCGTACACCCTCGACGAACAAGGCCCGCGTATGGCGATCTACGACCCCCGACACCCGCTCACATCCGAGGGGAGGCCGACGGAGCCGCGCACGAAGTAAGCGCTGGGATCGCCCCTCTCACGGAAACCCCGCTTACTTCCGGGGGAGCCGCGCACGAAGTAAGCGGGTGCCATCCATCAGGAGCGAAGACCCGCTTACTGCGTGCGCGGCTCTTTCTGCGTCGCCGGAGGGTGTATGAGCCGCGCACGAAGTAAGCGCTGGGATCGCCCCTGGCACGGAAACCCCGCTTACTTCGTGCGCGGCTCTTTCCGCGTCGCCCGCGAGCGGTCGAATTACATCGCCTGCAGGCCGGACATCGGGAGGGGATTCTAAGCCCGGCGGCCTCAACCCTATAGGCGCATCGCCCGCCGGACCGATAATCGAAGCGACGCGATTGGCTTTTTTTTCCGGCGGCGGCTGTCGATGTGGATTCATGGGCTGTACATCCTCTTCCTGTTCGCCCTGGGCGCCTGCGTAGGGAGCTTTCTCAATGTGGTGGTCTGGCGGCTGCCGCGGGTGATGCCCGTCGAGGGCGAATCGCTGGGGCAAAGCCTGTGGCGGTCGCTGCGGGCGCTGACGTTTCCCGGATCACACTGTCCGCGCTGCCTGCATCCCCTGGCGTGGCACGACAATATCCCGGTGTTCGGCTGGATCATGCTTCGGGGGCGCTGTCGATACTGCCAGGCGCCGATAGCGATGCGATACCCGATCGTCGAGACCGTCACCGGGTTGCTGTTCGTTTTCTATTACGTCGCCCTTTTCATTTGGCAGACCGGTCCCTGCGCGCCGTTCCCCGCACCGGCCAGCGGGTATAGCGCTCGGCTGGCGCCGACGACCGCCCTGTTCATTGCCCGCGACTGGCCGATCTATCTGATGTACATGGTCCTCGTGTCCGGATTGCTCGCCGCCAGTCTGATCGACGCCGAACTGTTCATTATTCCCACCGACATCCCCTGGTTTCTGGCCCTGGTGGGGATCATCGGCCACGCGCTGATCGACGCGCCAAACCGGCCGGGCGCGCTGAGCCTGTCGCCGTTGCCCGCGTACGCCCCGCCGGGGTGGATCGACTACGGCCCGGCGACGGCGACGCTGGCATTCGGGGCGGCGCTGGGGCTGATCTTCTCGATCGCGGCGCTGTTGATCGGCTGGATGCCCGCCAGCAGCATCGAAAGCGACCTGGTACTCGAGGTGGACCGCCAGCGCGATCCGCACGCCTCGGGCGCGGTCGATAATCCCCCGCGGCCGGAACCGGCACATCTGCGCCGGCAGATGTTCATCGAGTTTCTATTCCTGCTTCCGCCGATCCTGCTGGCGGGGTTTTCGCTGGCGATCTACCTGGCGTTTCCCTCGGCGCATCCCACCTGGCACGCGCTGATCGAGCGGCCGTGGATTTCGGGATTGCTCGGAGCGGTCAATGGGGCGATGATCGGTGGACTGATGGTGTGGATTACCCGCATCCTGGGGACCCTTGGGTTCGGGCGATTGGCCATGGGACTCGGGGACGTGCATCTGATGTTCGGCGTGGGCGCGATCCTCGGGGCGGCGGCGGTGACGTACGCGTTTTTCTTGGCGCCGTTCTGCGGACTGGCCGTGGCGGTCTGGATGATCTTCACCGGCAAACGACGGGAGCTGCCGTACGGCCCTTACCTGTCGATCGCCAGCGCGGTCGTGCTGATTTTACAGTGTCCGATCAGCAACTACCTCGCCCCCGGCACCGCCGGGCTGGTGAGCGTGATGCGAAGTCTTGTGCCCTAGGAATGCAACATGAAACAGCTCTGGCCGAAGATCAAGCTGACCCTGGTGGGGATTTTGCTGCTCTATTTCATTCTGGTGCTGGCGCTGAACTGGAGCGCCAAGGTCACTCCCTCGGTGAGCCTGCTGTTCTACACCTGGCCGGAACCTAACTTGCTGCTGGTCGTGCTGGTGGTCGTGCTATCGACGTTGATCCTGTCGTGGCTGGCGCGCACCGTCTATCGCACGATGGGTCAGATCCGCGCTCGCGGCGACCGCAATCGCACTGAAAAGCTCTCCCGCGAGATCGACGAAATGAGAGCCAAGGCCGCGACACTGCAAACCAAGCCGCCGGCGGCCCCCGCCGCCGAGCCGCCCCAGGCGTGACCATCGCGAAGGTCATCCCCCAGCGCCGATGCGATTGGGGTCGGGATGGGTCATTCCCCGCGGATCGAGCAGGGCATCCAGTTCCGCATCCGGCATCAACTTCCTTTCCCGCGCCACTTGTCGCACGGTCTTGCCGGTCTTAAAAGCTTCCTTGGCCACCTCCGCCGCCGCGTCGTAGCCGATCCGCGGGGCCAGGCTAGTACACATCGCCAGCGACTGCTCGACAAGTTGGGCACAGCGCTGGCGGTCCGGCTCGATCCCCGCGGCGCAGCGGTCGGCAAAAACCGCCGCCGCCCGCGCCAGCAGGCGGATGCTCTGAAGCAGGTTGTGCGCCATCACCGGCATCATCACGTTGAGCTCGAAGACGCTGCCGACCGGGCTGGCCGCCATGGCGATCGCCGCGTCGTTGCCGACCACCTGCGCCATCACCTGCAATACCATCTCGCTCATTACCGGGTTGACCTTTCCCGGCATGATCGACGAACCCGGCTGCGTGGTGGGAATGGTGATTTCGCCGATCCCGCAGCGCGGGCCGCTGGCGAGCCAACGGATGTCGTTGGCGATTTTTCCCAGCGCCAGCGCGATCGCCTTGAGTTGTCCCGACACCTCGACCACCGCATCCTTACCCGCCTGGGCCTCGAAATGATTGGGCGCTTCGATGAAGGACAGTCCCGTTTTTTCGCTGATCAGCGCGATGGCCTTGCGGGCGAAATCGGGGTGGGAGTTGATCCCCGTCCCCACCGCCGTGCCGCCCAGCGCCAGCTCTCGAAGGGCTTTGATCGCTTTTTCGGCACGCACCGCCGATGCCCGTGCGGCGGCGGCGTATCCGGAGATTTCCTGCCCCAGCCGAATGGGCGTGGCGTCCTGGAGATGGGTTCTGCCGATCTTGATTACATCGTCCAGCGCCCGCGCCTTCTCGTCCAGCGCCGATTCGAGCCGGAGCAGCGCCGGCAGCAGGTCTTGGGCGATCGCCATCGCCGCCGCAACATGCATCGCCGTGGGGATCACGTCATTGGAGCTTTGCTGCTGATTGACGTGGTTGTTGGGGTGGACCGGCTGGCGCCCGCCGCGCTGCCCGGTCGCCAGCTCATTGGCCCGCCCGGCGATCACCTCGTTGGCGTTCATGTTCGTGCTCGTCCCCGAGCCGGTCTGAAACACATCGACCACGAATTGATCGTCCAGCTTGCCTTCAACCACTTCCATCGCCGCCCGCTGGATCAAATCCAGCGCCGGCGGCGCCAGCACTCCCAACTCGGCGTTCACCGCGGCGCAGGCCCACTTGATCCACCCCAGCGCCGTGATGAACCGCCGCTCCATCCGCCATCCGGAGATGGGAAAATTTTCCACCGCCCGCGCCGTCTGCGCTCCGTAATAGGCGTCGGCGGGGACGCGCATTTCGCCCATGGAATCGCGTTCGATCCGGAATGTCTCGGCCATGAAAAAGTCCTTTCCGTCGGGGGTCGATGCTTCCGAGTGTAGTGAGTTCGATCCGCCGCGGCAGCGCCCTTGTTTTCGGCGTCGAGTGCAGCGACGATTCTCACTTAGTGAATGGCCGACCCAAACGATCGCCGCGGGAAAAGGATTTGACCTCCCGCTACCTCTCCGGGTCGATGGACGAAGATCGCGTCGAGCAACAGCAGCGATTCACCGATCGCAACAAGCAGGCGCAGCAGAACCGCATCGAAAAAACCACCCAGCAACGCGAGGACGCCGGCGGAGCGGCCGATATCGAGGCGCTGGCCATCGGGGACGTGATCCAAGTCCATTCCCTGTTCACCCAGGTCGAACACGCCGGGCGAGTCGTCCGCTGCGTGACACGAAAGACGCTGATGACGGTGAGTACCACCGCCGTTGTGGTCGGCGACCAGGTGCGCTTCCGGGACCAGGGCACCAGCGATGAATCGGGCCATCCCCAGGGCGTGATCGAGGCGGTCCTGCCCCGCCGCACCGTGCTGACCCGCTCCGACAGCTTCAGCGGGATGGGCGAACACCCGATCGTCGCCAACGCCGATCGGATGCTCATCGTCGCCAGTCTAAGCCACCCGCGGATCAAGTGGGGACTGATCGACCGCATGCTCATCGGCGCACAGTCCGGCGGGCTACAGCCGATTATCTGCCTGAATAAGATCGACCTGGCCGGGGAGGATGCCGCGTCGATCAGCACACTGGAAGCGGCCCGCGAGGCGATGCGGCATTACCAGTCGCTGGGGGCGCTCGGCGTGGAAACCAGCGTCGAGACGCGGCTGGGGATCGATTCTCTGAAGCAACTGCTGATCGGCCGCACCACCGTCCTGGCCGGCCACAGCGGCGTGGGCAAGAGCAGCCTGATCCGCGCTGTCCAGCCGTCGCTGGACCTGCGGATCGGCCGGGTCAGCGCCTACAACCAAAAAGGGCGTCACACCACCTCCTCGGCGCGTCGATTCGCTCTCGAGGGCGGCGGCTATGTGATCGACACCCCGGGGGTAAAGATGTTCGGCCTGTGGGGCGTGACCGCCGACAACCTCGACGACTTTTTCCCCGACCTCGCCGACGGCACCGCCCCCGCCTGGCGCCGCGCCAGCCGCGAGCGCATCGCCGCGAGTTTGGTGACGGTGCGAGGAGGCGGAGATTAAACGCGAAGTAGTGAAGGGGCGAAGACGATTTTGCCACGAAGCGGCCAAGGACACGAAGGAATTGTTCTCACGGTCGCCGGTGCTGCGCTGAGGGGATATTCTGGACTTCCCTTTGAACGCTTGCGTAGGCTCTTCACCCGGACATGCCGACGAGGACATCGGCGTTTCCAGAGATGCCGGCGCTCTGCCGAACGCCGAAGGGCTGAAGAATCAAACCGGCCTTGCGATCCGGCCAACCCCTTCGTGTCCATCTCGCCTAAGGGGTTCAATCCCTTCGCCCCTTCGCCGCTTCGCGTTTAATCCCCTCCTCCCGCTCATTGCTCAGCCTGCGGGGCGGCGGCGTCGGCGGCGGCTTTCTGGGCCGCGTCGATCGCGGCCTTGCTCTCTGGGTCGGGGGCGACCCAGACCTTCACTTCGGCGTCGAGGTCCTCGGCGAAGCGAATCTTGGCGATGTACGTGTCGATCCGGTCCAGCCGTCCGGGCAGGGTGATGTCGTCGGGCTGGATGTTGAAGCCCTGGGCCTGCAGGCCGTGGGCGATGTCGGTCGCCGACACCGCGCCGTAAAGGTGTCCCTGCTCGTTGGCCCGGCGCTCGAGCGTAACCTCGACACCCTCCAGTTGCTTCACCAGACGCTGCTGCTCTTCGCGCCGCTCCCGCTCCTGACGCTCGATCTCCTTACGCCGAACCTCGATTTTCTTGAGGTTGTTGGGGGTTGGCTCGACGGCAAGGTCGTGCGGAAGCAGATAATTTCGGGCATAGCCCGGTGCCACTTCGACCACGTCGCCGACACGGCCCACGTGCTTGATACTTTCTTTCAGGAGCAGCTTAACGGTTTTCATCGTTGAATCCTTAATGGAGTTAGGTTGAGCGTCGTCTTCTCACCGGCGGACCGCGCCGGATCGGCTAAAAAGGAATGTCCTCGTCCTTGAACTGCTGTTCTTCGTTGAACGGTGGCTCGGGTTGCGGCTGGCGCGGCGCCTGCGCCGGCGGGCGACCCTGCGCCGGCGCGGGACGATTGTAGCTCTGTCGCGGCGGCGGCGGCGCGCTGCCGCCTTCACCCGCCGATTCGTATCCTCCGCCGGAATCCCGCCCCCCCCCCCCGCCCCCGCCCGGGCCTGAATCCCGACCGCCCATCAGTTGGAAATTCTCGACCATGATCACATGTTTGGAGCGCTTCCCGCCGCCCTGCTTGTCTTCCCACGTGTCATAGCGCAATCGGCCTTCGACCAGAAGGGGACGGCCCTTCTGACAATACTGATTGATAATCTCGGCCGATTTGCCGAATACGGTGCAGTCGATGAAGCAGACCTCTTCGCGGTCCTCGCCGGTGCCGGTCTTGTATTTCCGATTCACCGCCAGCCCGAACTCGGCCACCGGGGTCTGGTTGGGCAGGTAGCGCATGACGGGATCGCGGGTGAGGTTCCCGACCATGATGATGCGGTTGTAATTGGCCATGAGAAGCCTCCTGGGTGCAAGACATTACGTATCCGCCGGGGCGATCCGCTCATCGCACAGCGCCGGTGCGGCCTCGGAACCTGCGGCCCGGATCAGCCGGGTCTAGTCCTTGTCCGCCGCGGCCTCGGCCGGGGCCGCGGGGGGCGCGGCTTCCTCGGCGGCGCGGCTTCGTCGCGGGGCGCGCTCAGGACGATCGGATCGCTCAGGGCGATCCCCGCGATCCCCGCCACGATCTCCGCGCTCGGGGCGATCCCCGCGCTCAGGTCGATCGCCGCGCGGACGTTCATCCCACGGCTCGCGCCGCTCGACTTCCTTGACGATCGGCTGCGGCTCGACGGCGTTCATCTCCTGCTCGTTCAGATGGTCGGCCCGAAGCACGATCACCCGCAGCACGTCTTCGCTGAGATTCACGTCGCGCTCGATCGCCGTGACGCTCGAGCCGGGGCCGCGATAGAACGAGATCACGTACGTTCCGCGCTTCTGCCCGGCCATTTCATACGCCAACTTGCGCTCGTCCCATTTCTTGATCACGAGGATCTGCCCGCCGTGGCGCTCGATCATCGAGCGGCACAGGTTGATGCCGCCCTCGGTGTCGGTAGCACCGATCGGGCCGACCAGGAACATCGCCTCGTACTGATTCATCACGTCTGCCATATTTGTCCATCGCTCCTAGCGTGGGTTTTGGCCGGTGGACCGGCCGCTAGATTCCGCGCGGGCGTTTCGACGCCGGCGCTGTTCGGGTTGTCTTATGTCGCCGGTTCATCGGCGGCATTGTAACGGGTCATCGCCTTGGCGATCCCGTCACGCATCCAGGCTTCGATCACCATCGTCGCCCGCTCAATCGCCGGGACGATGGCCTTTCGCTGGTCGGGGGTGAACCGTCCCAGCACATAATCGCGTCCGGCGATCGGCGGTGGTGCCGGGTCGATGCCGATCCGCAGGCGCGGATATTGGCTGCCGCCCAGCGCCCGCTCGATGTCGCGCAGGCCGTTGTGCCCGCCGTTACTCCCCGCGGCACGAAGCCGCAGAGCACCGCACGGCAAGGCCATCTCGTCCAAGACCACCAGCGCCTCGGCGGGCGAGAGCTGGAAAAAAGCCATCGCCGCCTGAACGCTTCGGCCCGAGGCGTTCATGTACGTCATGGGCTTGAGCAGCATGGCCCGCTCAGCCTCGCCGCCCAGCCCGGTGATTCCATCGATCGCCAGGCCGTTGAATTTTTCGCGTCCCAGGCGATCGAAATCGCCGGGAGATGCCCAGCCCCATCGGGCGGCCAGGGCATCGACCAGCTCGAACCCGATGTTGTGCCGAGTCCCGACGTACTGGCGGCCGGGATTGCCCAGTCCAACGATCAGTTTCATCCCATTCCCGCGCCGTTTCGCCCGGTCGCCCGTTCGGCCGGTCACCCGTTCGGCCAGTCGGCCAGTCGCCCGTTCAGCCAGTCGCTCGTTCGCTCGGTCGCGCCGCGGAGAAAATCCTCCCGGCGCATCGCCGGCGTCCACGGCGGTCCTACTTCGCCGCCTCGGCGCCTTCCTCGGCCTCGCCCTCCTCGGGTTTGCGACCGATCACTTCCGGCTCGTTCGATTCGGCCTCGACCGCCTCGGTCGTGGCCTCTTCCTGCACTTCCTTCACCGTCGCCACGATCAGGTCCTCATCCTGGAGGCAGCGAACGCCCTCGGGAAGTTTAAGGTCCTTGATGTGCAGCACATCGTCCAGCGCCATCTCGGCGACGTTATGGCGGATCAAGTCGGGAATCTCGGTGACCAAGCACTCGATCTCCAACTCGTTGATGATCTGCTGAAGCACCCCACCGTCGCTTTCGCCCTTGGGCGTGCCCTTGAGTTCCAACGGAACGGTGACTTCCACCTTTTCATCCAGGCGGACCCGGGCGAAGTCGACGTGGAGGATTTCCATGCCTAAGTGGTCAAACTGGATGTCCTTGACCAGCACCTTTTCGCTCTTGCCGTCGAACGTCAAATCCAGCACATGGGTGCCGCGGGAAAGGTGGTTGGTCAATTCCTTCTTGGGCAGCTTGATCGGGACCACGGCCTCTCTGTGTCCGTAGATCACCGCGGGGATCAACCCGGCGCTGCGAAGACGCTTGTTCTGTCGCGAGCCGAGTTCGCTTCGGGGTTCGGCCGCCATCGTGACTGTCTGACTCGCCATTGCGTTCTCCTGATAACCTAAATCAATATTCCCGCCCGAAATCCCCCGGATTCCCGGCGTCCAATCTCAATTCCAAGTTCCTAGTTCCTGATTCCCAATTCCCGATTCCCAATTCCCAAGTCGCTAATTTCCTTCACTCCGCCGTCGGTCCCGTCCCGTTCCGAAACAACGCGCTCACCGACTCGTTGTGATGAATCCGATGGATCGCATCTCCCAGCAGCCCGGCCACGCTCAATACCTCGAGCCGGTCCTTGATCCGGTCGCAGCGATTGCCAATCGGGATCGTATCGGTAAGCGCCAGCCTGGCATAGCCACATCCCGAGAGCCGCTCGAGCGCCGGCGGGGCAAGCACCGCGTGGGTCGCCGAAACATAAATATCGGCGGCCCCGTTTTCCTTAAGCATCTGCACCGCCTGCGTCACCGTTCCGCCGGTGGTGATCATGTCGTCCACCATCAGGATGTTCTTGCCTTCCACATCGCCGATGATGTGCTTGGTCTCGACATCCGAGCCGCTGGTGCGGCGCTTGTCGATGATGCAGATTTCTCCGCCCAGCAGGTTGGCATACACCTGCGCCCGCTTAACGTTGCCCACATCCGGCGAGACGAACACGCGGTCGGCGAGCTTGAGCTTCTTAAACCACTTGACGATCACCGGGCTGGCCGACAGATGGTCCACCGGAATATCGAAAAATCCCTGCACCTGGGCGGCATGAAGATCCACCGCCACCACCCGGTCGGCCCCGGCACGCTCGAGAAGATTCGCCACCAGCTTGGCCGTGATCGGCGTGCGGCCTTCATCCTTGCGGTCCTGGCGGGCGTAGCCGAAATAGGGCATCACCGCCGTCACCCGCATGGCGCTGGCGCGCTTCAGGCAATCAATCCAGATCATCAGCTCCATCAGGTGGGCGTTGACCGGATGGCTCGTGGACTGAACGATGAAGCAGTCGCGCCCGCGGACATCTTCCTCGACCTTGACGATCAGTTCCCCATCGGGAAACAGCTCGGTGCGACCCCGCCCCAGCGGAATCTGCAAATGCTCGCAGATGCGCTGGGCCAGGTTCGGGTTCGAGCGACCCGTGAAAACCTTGAGTTTGTCGGCATCGGCTTGCGACATCAGCTTGACTAAAAACCGGCAACATTTGCGGCCACGGTCGTGCCTTCGGGCACGACGCTTTCCCGCGGGATGCACGCGAACGGCCCGACGACGCAATCGGCCCCGATGCGCGACCCGCGCCCGATGTGCGTAAACGGATGTATTACGGTTTCGGCCCCCACCGACACGTCCGATTCGAGATACGTGTTGCCCGAACTCAGGATCGTCACACCCCCGTCGCGAACCTGCCGCTGGATGCGATCCTGCATCAGCGCATCCACTTCGGCCAGTTGCTGTCGCGTGTTTACCGCCAGCGTGTCCTCGGCCGTCACCGCCTGCACCGCCACCACCCGACGCCCGTCGCGCCGAAGAATCCCGTACACGTCTGTCAGGTAGTATTCCCGCTTCTTGTTTTCGTTTTTCAACTCCCCCAGCGCCCAGCATAGATGTTCGCTATCCATGCAATAATAACTCGGGAACACCTCGTGGATCTCACGCTGCTCGGGCGTGCAATCGACCTCTTCGACGATGTCCAGAAACTCCCCCGATGGATCCCGCAGAATCCGGCCGTACCCGAACGGCTGATCCAACAACGCCGTCGCCATGCTGCCGGCGGCTTTTTCCTGCCGATGGGCATCCAGCAGCGTTCGCAGCACCTGCCCGCGAATCAGCGGCCCGTCCCCCGCGAGAATGAACACGTCCCCCGGTTGCTCCTTCAAATGCCGCTGGCACATCCTCGCGGCGTGACCGGTCCCCAGTTGCTCGGTCTGCTCGACCCAGGTGATCCGCGAATCGCCGCCGAAGCGGGAGATCACCTCATCCTTGCCATGACCGACCACCACCAGGATGCGATCGCATCCGGCGTCGTAGCAGGCATCGAGTACGTATTGCAGCATCGGCTTGCCGCAGATTTCATGCAGCGGCTTGGGCCGGGCGCTCTTCATCCGGGTGCTTTTCCCGGCGGCGAGGATAATCGCGGTGGTGGACATCGGCGTTGCGTTCGATCCCTTGCCCGGCGAAGAAAAATCGCCCGGAGCGACCAGCTACCCGGCCAGGATTCGAACCTGGACAAAGAGAGCCAAAATCTCTTGTGCTACCGTTACACTACCGGGTATTGCGCGGGTATCGCGGGTCGTGAAGCCAAAAAAACCCAGCACCGGCCCGGGGTGCAAACGCCCGCGGCCGCAGAGGATCGAAGGGTGCGTGCTGTTCGCGGCGACCAAGCCCCGCCGATTCCTTCGGCGTGCGACATCCGCATCCAGTCGCGGCCAAGCCTCTCTCGAAGCCCGGTCCGTCTGTCGTCTACCCTTCCGGCCACTCACCGGACCTCTCGACGACCCACCCTGAACGGTCGTTCCCGAATGTCGAATTGGCTATCCTAGCCAACTCCGCGGCCTTGTCAAACCGTCCAAAATCCGCCTCGGCGCGGCCCAGCGGAATCCCGTGCGGGCGAAGCGGGTGGAACAGGCGGAACGATGGCCGCATGGCAACGAGTGGGTTCGGCGTGATGGGGCGCAACTGCGGACGGTATTGAGCGACTGCCCGGTGGAGCGGCCGCGCGACTGGACGTCCTGGGTAAACCAGCCGCACACAGCGGCAGAACAGGCTTCATTGCGCGAGCACATTCGCCGCGGCCGGCCGTACGGCGACGAGGTGTGGGTCCGCCAGACGGCGTCGAAGCTGAATCTGCAGTAGACCCTGCATCCCCTTGGCGGGCATCGGCGCCAAAAGGCGCAGCGAAGCGACGAAACGGTATGAAGAGCTGCGTCCTCTTCAGTCTTCCCCAAAGCACCCTGCGTACCCGCGACGGCCAGAGAGCCGGCGATAGACATCAGGGGTGAAGGGTCGTGTCCCCTTCAATCTGGCCCGTGGCGGGTACGGGTGCCGGAAGGCGAAGTCGAAGCGAAGCAACGAAACGTTATGAAGAGCTACGTCCCTTTCAGTCATTCTGAGTGCTGAGACAGAGCCGTTCGGTTCCCTTTTAGGCAACCTCAAACACTGCTTGCGTTTTCGCCGTTTGTTCAGACGATTAGCGTATGCCCATAGCACCGCGCCTCATCCGAATCGGCAACAGCCCCATCATCGCTCCCGACACCCCTGGTGCCGATCAGAACCTTGGAACCAACTTTAACGGCCCATCGCTCATCCGCACGCCCGATTGGCTGCCCAATCCCCTCGGTCGATATTACCTCTACTTCGCCCACCATCAGGGCCAGTTTATTCGGCTTGCCTTTGCCGACACGATCCAAGGCCCCTGGACGATTTACACCCCCGGCACGCTTCGACGTGATCAAACGCGATACGATCGTCACATCGCCTCGCCCGATGTCCATGTCAATCACGACAACAAGCGGCTGGTCATGTATTACCACGGCTGTCGCAACTTTGATCCCGCCTGTGAATATGACCAAACCACCTGTATCGCCACCAGTGGCGACGGGCTGAACTGGGCGTCGGGGGATCGGTGGATCACCAATTCCTACCTGCGCGTTTTCACCCATCGCGGGCAAACCTACGGCCTGTCGATGCCGGGACTGCTCTGGCGGGCCGATCCTCCAACCGGATCGTTCACCCTTCGCCCGGGCAATCTGTTCGGCTTTGAACTTCCTCCTAACCCCGGCGGTCAGCCGAGGCGGGCCAGGCATTTTGCGGTCGATTGTCTCGGCGACACCTTGCGGCTGTTCTACAGTCGCGTCGGCGACACCCCTGAGCGGCTGCTCTATGCCGAGATGGATTTGTCCCGGCCGTTTGATCAGTGGCGGGTCGAAGTCGAACATGAACTGCTTCGTCCCAAGCGCGACTACGAAGGGTCGAACCTGCCGGTTGAAACCAGCATCAAGGGGGCGGTGCATCACCCGGTTCACGCCCTGCGTGATCCGGGATTCTTCCGCGACTTGGATCATCGCCAATACCTGGTCTACGGCGTCGCCGGCGAAACGGCGATGGCTTTGGCGGCGTTGCAAGGGAACGAATGAAGGGGACGTAGCTCTTGATGCCGGACAATCCAAGCGTGTTGCGGCGGCTGCGCGACCGCTCGCGCGACATGGCGTTCTTTCTACCGACGCGAGCACGCGCGCCGCGGGCGGCCGTACGGTGACGAGGCATGGGTCCGCCGGACGGTGTCAACGCTGAATCTTCAGTGGACCCTGCATCGCCGTGGCGGATATCGGCACCAAAAGGCAAAGTGAAGCGACGAAACGTTCTGAAGCGCTACGTCACGTGGCAGATCGCCTGCGGGCACCGAACACGGATGAGACCTTCGCGCGGATCGAGCCAGAGTTGACGCGCATCGGTGCCGAGGCGATGGAGGCCCCCGTGCGCCTCGATCGCCGCAGCGGGTCAGAAAAGGTCCTGGAAGTCGGGATCATCCGCGGCTGATCGGTCCCTCGCATGTGGCCCTCACGCCGAGTTCTCACCTTGGCCGAGGCATGGGACGGGGACAGAATTGTGATGCAAAACTTTACGACATAAGATTTTACAAGCCCCCTCCCCCACTCCCGTCCCGTCCCCCACTCCCTCCTCGAACGAGCCGTTCACATCCCAGTCGTCGTCGAAGAAGTCGTCGAGGTCGTCCATCACGGCGTTGAGCGCATCCCGGACGTTGATGGGCCCGGCCTTCTCCACCGTCATCGACTTGCCCGCCGCGCTGGCTTTCACCAAGGTGTAGCCCTTTGGCACGTCCGCCGGCCCGACCGCCTTGTCGGGCCCCTGGTTACCAACGATCCCCAGCGGGTTCGGTGTGGGCTGGCGTTTCATGGTGTACGTGGCCCCTTCACTGGTGAGCAACAGCGTATCGTCCTGCCGGCTCGCGGTGAACTTGTACCACTCCCCGCCGCTGGCGAACGACCCCTGCAATTGCTGCCCCGCGACCGCCGCCTTCATCGGGAACGCCTGCTGGCGAGGTGGATCGTGCCCGAGTATCCATCGCCGGCGGGGGCGATCTCGACAGACAACGTGTCGCCCTTGTATGTGCCGGCGTACGGATCGGCGGCGTACACCGTTGCGGTCAGGCCGAGGATCGACAGCAACACCGTTCGAAGCACGCGTGACGACATAAGTTGCTCCAAAGACAAGTGGCAATACGAAAGCCTGGCTACGCTTTGGGGCGGACGCAACACAAATCCTTCCGCCCTCGTATCCATTATCCATGGCAGGTTACATCATCGCGTCATCGATGGTCTTGGCGACTTTTGTCAGGTTCTGGTTGTTGCGGGTGATGCCGAACGATTCGCAGATCGTCCGCGACGCGTTGAGCCGCACGCGCGGGTCGGTCCAGTCGTCAGGCCCGAACGCCTGGTCGGCCTGCTTCCCCCGCGACACCGACGCCACGAACGATCCGTCCGCCGCTTCCGCTGGGGTGATGACGATTTCGTGGGAGCCGATGCGGATACTTTGCCTGGTCATGGGTCGCCCCTGGGTTGATGGGTGGTTATTCCGATCGCCGATAGGTTACGAAGCTAATCCGCCGCCCGCCGGCCCGCAAGCTGAGCTGCTCCCCATGCGCTGGGCGTATTTTAGCCTTGGTTAAGATGGATTCATATGCCCACTGACGCCTGACGTCGCGCAGGGAGCCCGAAGGGCGACCGGAGCGACAACCGCCGATGAACGCCGATCACGGTCAACGAGGGTTTCCGCCGCGCCGACGCCGGCGCGGTCGAAGACGGTGAGGAATGACCGGGACCCGACCGGTTGCGGGAACCGGGATCAACAGGATGAACAGGATCGAGGCGCGCGGCGAGCCGGGCCAGCGCCTGATCCGGTATCCTTTTTTGATCGGCGTTGATCGGCGTCGATCGGCGGTGAGTTCCTTCCCGGATGAACAGGATGGACACGATCAACAGGATCACCAGGACCAAAACGCCCGGCGAAAACCCAGCCAAAAAGGCCTTATCCTGTGAATCCTGTTTATAATGTGAATCCTGATCGGACTTGATTTTGGCCAGAGGATCCAACGCCAAGCCGCGACGGACCGAAAGAGTCTTTCTTTTTGAATCTCTTCGGGTCCTTCGCCACTTCGTCCCTCCATCCCTCCGTGGCTTCCTCTACTCCCTCATCTTCCCGGCAGAACCCGTCCTTCCGTGGCTTCCTCTACTTACTCATCTTCCACGGCCGAACCCGTGCCTCCGTGGCTTCCTCTACCGACTCATCTTCCACGGCAGAACCCCACGAGAGCGTTTGACGGCGGAGTAGACCCACTTCTTCCATTTCTCGTACTTTTGCGGATCGCGAGCCTGGCGAAGCGACTCGAGTCGGGCGGTGTCGTAAATGTTGATCCCCGATGGAGAGTTGTAGCCCATCTCATTCGAGAGCGCTTCGATGACCCGCTTCTGCTGATCGTTCAGGCGATCGCGCTCGCCGATCAGGCGTTTCTTGTAATCGGCACTGGTCTCCTGAGCGATCTCGCGATTCTTAGCTTCGGTGTCTTTGCGAAGCTGATCCCGCTGCTCGCTCAGTTCGTTGATCCGCCGCCACCACAACTGGTCCAGCGCCTGTTCGACATAGGCGTCCAGATCCTTATCCAACGAGCGGTCCGCCAACGTCGAGCGATACTGCTCGATCATGGCGATGGCGATCTCCGGCGCCGACAGCCGGCGTGTTTCCTCGAGGTTCCGCCACTCCGGCGTTTCCTTGCGCGGATCGGTCACAGGCAGTTCCGGCGGCTGAGGACTTTCTTCCGGTTTCGCCGCCGCGGCGGTGTCCCTCGGGGACGGCGCACCCGTTGCCCGGTCGGACGGCACCGGCGCGGCCGATCGGACGGGTGGCGTCGGCACCGGACGCTTGGCCGTGCCGGCCGCCGCGCCCGGCTTGGGCGCTGTTCCCCCGACGTACGCTCCCACTTCCGGACTGAAAATGCTAACCGATCGCGGCAACGGCGCCACAACCGGCGCGCCCAGAGGCTTCTTAACGGCCACCCCCTGGCGATCTGCGCCGGCAAAATGCACCACCATCCATGCCCCCAGGGCGATCACCAGCGCGATCCCCACCCCCAGCCCGATCATCGCCGGTGATGCCGGCTTAGCCTTCGGCACGTAGTAGCGCGTCGTGTTGAAGCGCGATAACGCCGCCTCCCAGTCACCCGCCCCCCCCATTGGCCCCGACTCCCCCGTCCCCCCTGTCGCCTGCGCCGCAGGCACCGGCTGGGGCGGCAATTCATCTTCGTCCGGATGCGAGTCGATCCAATCCTGGGCGCTGACCGGTGCCGCCGCCAGCGACTGACCCGAATCATGCGGCGTATCCGGATCGATCGTCATTCGCGGCGAATCGGCTTCCCGACCCAACGCGATCTCGTCCCCGACGTTCAGATACATCGCCCCATGGATCGGTTGGCCGTTGACCAGCGTTCCCGTCACGCTCCCGGCGTCCTGCACCACCCAGCGCCCATCGTGCATGAATAACATGCAGTGCCGGCGGGACACGTTGCCCCCGGCGATGCGAATATCGACATCGTCGCCCCGCCCGGCCACCAATGGCGAGTCCGGACCGCGCCCAGTTAGATCCAGAAATTGCTCGCCCGACGAATCCGTCAGCTTGATCGGAAGACCCATCGCGTCCACCTCCGAGGCACCCGCCCCTTTCAGAACGCCCCGAATCGTACCGCCGATGCCGCGATGTGGCCACCGCATCGCCTAAGAAGCATCTTCGTTCGACTTCTTCTTCGTGTGCGCAACCGGGTAATACTCCCCCGTGTATTCTTTTCCCACTTCGCCGTCCGTCGATGGCACCGTCGGAGACGCTTCGAGATGCCCGGCTCGCAGCTCTCGCACCGGAGCAGGTCCGCCCGCCGCGCCGGATGGCTCTTGCGGCTGACCCTCGGTGAGAAACTCTCTGGCGCTGGCCTCGAGCGCCGCCATGTTGGCCTCATCCTCGGCGGTCATCCCCGCCGGCTCGGCCGGGCGCTGCGGCTTGTCCTGCGTCGTCGAGCGAACCTTTCTCAAGTTGATCCCCTCTTCCGGCGGGCGCCCTAACGATCCGAACGCCGCCAGGTTCAAGACCAGCGGACCCACCACGCCGATCAGCAAAAACGCCCCGCCCCCCCACAAGATGTAAGTCCAATTGGTTTCCCACCACCAGGCATACTTGTAGTGAATATCCGGATGGTCCTTGGCCGCCGCCGCGAGAAAATCCCGCACTGTGGGCTGCTCCATCTGCAGCGGGATTCGGCGCGATGAATACGGCACGGCCAGGTTCGCGTGCACATCGGTATATTCGGCCTTGCGCTTATCCTTGGGATCGACTTGCAGCAGCATCGCCGTCACCACGTAGACTTCGCGTCCATCCACCGCCTTATCCCTCGGCGGGTAGACCACCAGGTCGCGGATCCACGGGTTCCCCTCGAGCGGTTTTTTCCACAATTCCCGCTCCATCCGCTCCTGCCCCATGTTCGCCCCCGACGATGGAGCTTCGAGCATGTTGATCCGCATCTCGGCGATGCCCCAACCCGCAAGGGCGCCGATCAACAACCATACCAGATACGGTATACGTTCAATCCTCATAACTGCTTCCCGCCCGTCGAATCGTTCATACCAAGTTCCTTTCCTCTACTACCTTCGGCAACCGCATCGGTTGACGGGCAAGCCAGTACAAAGCACAAATCGGGGTGCTATTTCTCATTGAGATAGTCGCGGAATTGCTCCCGCCGCTGGATCGACTCGACGTCCTTTTGTCGATTGGCCGCACGCTTGCTGGCGCCATCCCGCTGCGCCGCCGGCGCGAGGATAAGACATGCCAAGAGAGGCACGCCCCCAAAAAGGGGACGCGCTTCTTTTTTCACAGGATAATATAGTTGCATTGTTATTTATAGCTTCTAATTGAGCATATTAGCGAAATTATGATCCCCATGTTGAAAAAGGAGCGCCTCCCCTTTCTTCGTTCGTCCCTTTCTTCGTTGCTGGCGATTCTCGATGCTCTCCAGAAATTCGGACACAGCTGGCCAAAATCGAAATCGGTTCTGCGCTGGACGCGCCGAACGCGACGGGATACGTTAATTGAATGATCGCTGATGTCCGCTGCCGAGTTTCCTGGGGGTGGGGGTGATGGAGGCAGCGCATCTGGAGATCGCCTCCCCCGGGGGCAGTCAGCAGTTGCCGCTCGGCGGCGCGCCCGTCACGATCGGCAGGCATCCGGACAATACGCTGGTCATTGCCGATCACATGGCCAGCCGCCACCACTGCGTAATCGAACCGGCCCCCGACGGGGGTTGGCAGGTGCGAGATCTTCGCAGCTCCAACGGCACCCGCGTCAACGGTCAAGTGATCCAGTCGGTGCGGTTGGGACCGGGCGACGCGGTCACCATCGGTCGAACCCGCGTCACGCTGGTAACGCCTGAACTGATCGATTCGCCGGACTTGGCCGCGCTCGAGCAGATCGTCGAGCAGCAACCCGAGCCGGTCGAGCTGCTAACCGAGGATGATATCGTCGGCGATTCGCCCACCGTCGATGAGGAAGCGCCGGTTCGGATCGGCGCCGAGAATGACAACTTCATCGCCGTCCTGGTCTCGATGGCCGAGTCGATCCCGGACAAGCCGTTCGACGACAGCGCCATCGGATTGGCCGGCGTCAGCGGCAAGATGATGCACCCGCCGGGGCGCGTTCGCCGGGCCGACTCGAGCGAAGCCGTCGATGTGCTGCGGCTGATCCTGCTGGTCGCGTTTCGTTCGCGGGCCACGGATATCCATGTCGAACCCAAGGCCGACTACGTACAGGTTCGGGCCCGAGTGGATGGCTCGATGGTCGAGGTCGTGCGCCTGCCCGCCTCGGTCGGCCAACGCATCGGGGCCTTGGTGAAGGTTCTCAGCGACATCGAGCTGAGTACCCGCAACATGGTTCAGGAGGGGAGATTCACCGCGCATCTGCCCACGCGACAAGTCGATTTCCGCGTCAGCTTCGCCCCCAGCGTCTTCGGCCAGAAACTGGTCCTTCGCGTGCTTGATGCGGCCAACGCCCCGATGCATCTGCGCGACCTGCGGCTGCCCGACTGGATGCAGGATGAACTGTCGCACTCGATCCAGCAGGACTCGGGGATGATCCTCGTCTGCGGGCCGACCGGCTCGGGCAAGACCAGTTCGCTTTACGCCTTGCTGCGAAGCATCGACGTGTCCGATCGCAATGTCGTGACCATCGAGGACCCGGTTGAGATCCAGATCGATGGGGTTACCCAGATGCCCGTCGATGACGAACAGGGCAAGAGCTTTTCCGACCTGCTGCGATCGGTTCTGCGGCAGGATCCCGATGTCATCCTGGTGGGCGAAATCCGCGATGCCGAGACCGCTCGGATCGCCATGCAGGCGGCGATCACCGGGCACCTGGTTTTTTCGACCATCCACACCAAGGACACCATCGGAACCATTTTTCGCCTGATCGACCTGGGGATCGAGCCGTACATGGTCAGCCAGGGGCTGCAAGTAGTGCTGGGCCAGCGGCTCGTGCGTCAGCTCTGCCCGTATTGCAAGAAGCCGGTGACGCCCACGCCGGTGCAGATCAAACGGATCGGGCGCGAGGTGTCGCGCATCTTCATGCCCCACGGGTGCCCCAAGTGCCTTGGGACCGGTTACGCCGGCCGACAGGCGATCTTCGAACTGCTTCATAGCAACGATGCCCTGCGCGATGTCATCGTGAAAAATCCGGGGATTCAAGAAGTGCGAAAGAGCCTGGGCGACACGCATTTCCAATCCCTGGCGCAGGTGGGATTCGAGCTGGTGGCCGAGGGCGTCGTCAGCTATGACGAAATCGTTCGGGCCGTCGGCCGGTAGAGCCCATTCTCGCGGATATAACGCCCCACCGGCTCGGGGACCAGGTAGTCGATCGGCAGATCATTGATCACCCTGCGGCGGATTTCCGTCGCGCTGATGTCGATCCGCGGGGCAACCACAATCCTGCGGCGAAGTGGATGAAAAGCCTCTGCCAGCGCGCTCCAGTCCATCTCGAAGCCGGGCCGGGCCATGATGAACAGCATCGCCTCACGCATCAGCGCCTCGGGCTGGTGCCACTGGGGCAATTGATTGAGCATGTCGGCACCGATCAGCCATGCCACTGGACCGGCTCCGTCGGCGACGAGCCGGCGAACGGTGTCGATGGTGAAGCTCGGACCCGGGCGATCGGTTTCGATCGTTGAAACGTCGAACATCGCATCGCGCGGCACCGCCGCCCGGCACATCGCCAACCGATCCGTCGCGGATGCCATGTCGATCTGTCCGGCCTTGTGAGGCGGCTGCCCGGACGGAATCAGCGTAATCCGATCAACCCCGAGGCACTCTGCCACGGCGCGGGCGCAGATGAGGTGTCCATGGTGAATCGGGTTAAAACTCCCGCCGAAACAGAGCATGTCGGGCGTGCCCGCCCGATTGGGAAAGGCTGGATTACGAGGATCGAGAGTTGTCCGGAACATATCCATTGATCTAATTTTACGGTTAAGCTCGGTGGGTCTTGCAACGGCTTTCCCGACCGTTAGGAGCGGTGGATTTTTGCCGTCCCTATTTTGAGCGGTCGAGGTAATAATGGCCAGAGCGGATGATAGGTCTGCAAAACCCGATAATCGACATGCGAAAATCGGCAGGTTAAGTGTCCAATCATCCGAGGATTACGAAAATGCCGGTGGATTTTTTCCACAAAGTTTGGAATCGCCGGTATTTATAGAATCAGGACTAGCAAAGCACCCGACAGGTGTGTTACAATGCCTCTTGGGCAACGTACAATGGGCTGGCCGACCGATAACCGTCCGAACTTGTGACATGGAGGAGTAAAAGCGATGCCTACCAAGACCCCCAAGAAGCGTTCTTCCCCGATCCCGCGGGTGCTGCGCCTGCGCGTCGAGCCGTTGCTCCTCGAGAGCTACGATTATATGGACAGCGAGCACTTCAAGTCCAAGGGCATCGAAAAAATGCTCTTTGACTTTGAAGTCGAACCCGCCTTGCCGTTGACGAGCTGGTATCAGCCCACCCGCGACGAGGTGGAACCCGCGGCCAACGCCGCGTCGCCGCAGTTGATGAAGGGCGACGAGGAACGGTTGATGTTCCTGCGCTTCAACTTCTGCAAGCGAAAGCTGACCAAGCTCCAGGCGAAGATCAAGCGCGAAGGCCTGACTCGCCAGACCGCTCAGGATTTTCTCGAATGGCATCGCCGATTCGAGCATTTCCGAGAATACTTGGTCCGCACCAACTTGGCGCTGGTGCTGGCGATGGCCAAGCGGACACGCCTGGGCGATGTGGACTTTGCCGAGATCGTCAGCGAAGGGAATATGGCCCTGCTTCGCGCAGTGGATAAGTTCAACGTGGACCGGGGTTTTAAGTTCTCGACGTATTCCTGTCGGGCGATTCTCAAGGCGTTCAGCCGAACGGCCATGAAGAGTTCGCGCCATCGAATGCGGTTTCCGGTCGAGTTCGAGCCGGACTTGGAAAAGAGCGACTGGGCCGATCAGAAACGCAACCAGGTCGAGGATGATTGCGTCGATGAACTCAAGCAGATTGTCGATCGCAACCTGGCCGATCTGAGCGATACCGAGCAGACGGTCATTCGGCGACGATTCAACTGGCAACAGCGGGATGAATCGACGTTGACGCTCGAAGAAGTCGGGAGAATCATCGGCGTGACCAAGGAGCGCGTGCGTCAGATTCAGAACAAAGCCCTGGCGAAGATTCGCGTGGTGATGGAAGAGGGGATTCTCCGAATCCATCCCCACCCGCGCCAGGACGAGGCCGAATCGTCCGATACGCGCGAGCCGGCGCTCACCTTGGCATGAGTGCGTCGCACCATCGATCCTGGAACTGATTCCTCCGAAACCCCGCCGGTCGCACACTCGCGGCCGGCGGGGATATTTTTCGTCCCCGCCATGCGTCGAGATCAATGCCCGGAAACGGGCCAGGGATTCACCGCCCGGTGCATGAACGCCGCCGCGATCAAATTGCCGTTTCCACGTCGAACATCCGCAAGACCACCAGGTCCTGGATGTCGATCAGCCCCACGGGATGTCCGGCGTCATCGACGACCGGCAGCTCGTCGATGCGCAGCGGGCGCATCATGGCGATCGCCTCGCTCGCCAGGGCATCGGCCGCAATTCGCTTGGGATTCCGCGTCATCACCTCGCCGATCGCGCGGTTCAGGTCTACCGCCCCGCTCGGCGAATTGGCAACCAACCGTCGCAGGTCGCCATCGGTGAAGATGCCGCTTAGCTGTTCGGTGGCGGGATCGACCAGGACGATAGCCCCGGGCAAGCGCAGGCGCTGCTCGCGCTCATCGAGGCGCTGGCCCAGTTTCGCCCGCTCCTCGAGGACCTGCCCGAGGGTCCGATCATCGGCGCTGAGCGGGAGATTGTGTCCGCGAACAAAGGTCATCGCCTCGCGGACACGCATCAGCTTGCGGCCAAGCTGCCCGGCGGGGTGATATACCGCGAACTCCTCGGCGGTGAAGTTGCGCAGCTTCATGACGGTCAAGGCCAAAGCATCTCCCAGGGCGAGCATCGCGGTCGTCGAGGCGCTGGGCGCCAGCCCGAGCGGACAGGCCTCCTCGATCCGCCCGGTGGCCAGGACCACATCGGCGTGACGTCCCAGGCTGCTCGAGCGGGTGGCGGTCATGGCGATCACCCGATGATTCAGCTTCTTGACAATGCTCAGTAATCGCAGGATTTCTTCACTTTCGCCCGAGGCTGAAAGAACCAGCACGATGTCCCCCTGCCGCACCGCGCCCAGGTCTCCATGCACCGCATCGGCGGGCGACAAAAAGTGGCTGGGCGTTCCCACGCTCGCCAGCGTCGCCGAGATTTTCCGCGCCACATGCCCGGCCTTGCCCATCCCGCTGGTCAACACCGCCCCGGGACAGTCCAGGATCATCCGCACCGCAAGCTCGAACTGCTCATCCACCGCCTGGACCATCGCCCGCACCGCCCGGGCCTCGGTTTCGATTACCTGGACAGCGATTTGGCGAAGATCAGATTCCATGGTCTCACCGCCATCATACGCTGGGCGCGTGCAGGGAAAAACCACTCGACCATTCCGCGGCGAGACGGCTGATCGCCGGGCGCGTCGTTGCCGGGTGATGCACCCTCCGATCGGATGCGCGTTCCCTTTTCCGGTAAAAGCGGCGTGGACATTTGCGGCACGGAAAGCGGATATAATGGAGGGCGGAAGTTCCCGGAGCATTTATGAAACAATGGGTCTCGTTGAGTGCGATCGCGCTGGTGATTGCGAGTGCGGCGTTTGGAGATGCGCCAAAGCAGAAGCCGCGAATTGCGTTTTTCCCGATCGGGGGAACGGTCAAGGAGGAGCTTCGGGCCAAGGTCGGATTTTCGTTGCGGGCCAAGCTGGATCGCACGCAACTCTATGACGTGATCTCCGGGCCGGAGATGGGCGATCTGGCCGAGGCCGCCGAGGGCGAGATCAACGCCCAGACCCCTGCGGCCGCCATTCGCAAGCTGGCCGAGGGATCGGGTGCCAGCGTGCTGGCCTGGGGCGAGATGAATGGAACGACGCTGCGGATCAAGCTGCTGGACCTGCGCGAAGCGGAGCCGCGGGTTCAGGAGATCAGCAAGGAAATCCTCGAGCCGACCGATCTGCGGTTCGTGAGCGAGGAAATTCTCGAGACTTTGCCCGGGGTGGCGCGGTTCGAGCATCCCAACGAAGAAGCGGTCCGCAACGATGCCACGGCCGAGGAACTGTGGCGCACGAATCCCAACCTCGTGGCCAATGGCGACTTCGCGGATAACGGCGCGTGGGAAGGGCTTTATGAGGCCCAGAAATACTCGGTCAAGATATCCGATCAGCCTCCGGCGCGCGATAAAGTGCTCATCTGGCGAATACCGCAGGACGCCGCCGGGGGCAAACTCAATAACGTGCTGGCGATGAATCTGTCACGGACGGCGGCGGAAAACAACGGGCTGGCGTGCCTGAGCGCGCCGTTCAAGATCGCCCCCGATACGCGCTATCGCCTGAGCTTTCGCTACCGCTCGGACGGCCCGAAGCTGCATGTGTTCGTGAAGGGATACACGATGGCCGAGAACATCAAGGGCGAGGCGGCCGAGCGGGAAGTCTATCGGCGTCAGGTTCCCCCCACCGGCAACACCCAGGGTGAGTGGGTCGAAATCGTGGATGAACTGAACCCTCAGCACGTCGCGTTTCCGGTCACCCACCTGAGGGTGGACCTCTACGCTTACCTGCACCCCGGGCAGGTTCTGTTCGATGATGTGGTTATCAAGGCCGTCGGCGAGCAGACTCGCCAGGCGAAAGATGCGGCGATCAAACTCCCGCTGTCGCGCCCGCGCAGCGCCACGGCACCGAGCCGTTGAGCGATTAAGTCGCTTGGAGAAAATCGCAACGCCGCCGCGAGGGTCGCCTCGCTGCATCTATCGTCCAGGAGCGATTATCGCTACGCCCTGGACCGTGCCGGGCAAGCGCATCGCAACGGGCTGGATCCATCGTCCAGGAGCGATTATCGCTGCGCCCCGAGTGGGGGCCACGCCGGAGTTGATGGCGCGGAACTGCATCTATCGTCCAGGAGCGATTATCGCTGTGCCGCCGCCGTGCCGTCGCCGTCGCGGCCGCCGCCCCGCCGGATCGTATTGCAGGACCGCGCGCAGAGTGCCCTCAGGCCTCGCATCGCGGTCCGACGGATGCGGGCTGTTGATCGCGCGCGGCGGGGGATTTGCCGAGATCAGATGACGGCGGCGACCGCTCGTCTGACGCGGGTCGCCTTCATTCCCTTGGGTCCGTCCTCGAAATCGTAGTCGACGGCCTCGCCCTCCTCGAGGGTCTTAAAGCCGCCGCCTTCGATCACCGAATGATGGACGAACACGTCTTTGCCCTGTTCCGAGGCGATGAACCCGAACCCTTTTTGGTCGTTAAACCACTTGACACTGCCGGTGGCCATCGAATGCCACCCTCCTTTCCAAGCCGAGGGGGAGAAATCCGACCCCGGCGGTTCCCTTGATTTGCATTTCCCGCGCGGGACGCTCCCGCCGGACCCCGCCCGCTGCCGGGAAGGGGGTCAGCAACTTCGGGAACATACCACGGCTGGGTCCGCCTGCACAAACTTTGACCGATTTCTCGACCGATCGGGGCATGCCTGAAGTTCGGGGGAACCTGTCGAATATTCGGTGACTGAATAAAGGGGACGGACTGAATAAAGGGGACGCGCTTCTTTTTCATAAGTTTTATATCATTTTGGTTAAAGTTTCAGCTAAATGAGCTAAATAATAGTGCAACCTTATTACCTTGTGCAAAAAGAAGCGCGTCCCCTTTTTGGCATGCCCGACCGGGGAGTGGCTGATCGTCGCTGATTATTCGGAATATCCGTTCGCTTCCAGGGCCATCGGCGGTATAGCATCATGTGAAATGTTTGGAAAAGCGTATCGACTCCCGTTTACCCTGCTCGGAATCCCCCTGCTGCTCGATCTATCGTTTCTGGTCGTCCTGCCCTTACTGGCTTGGATGATCGGACAACAGGCCGGGCGCGACTTGGGCCTTGTCGGCGGCGACGCGTTCTACCTGGGACTACTCTGCGCCGTGGGGCTGTTCGTCAGCGTGGTGATCCACGAACTGGGTCATGCGGTGACGGCGCGGATTTACGGCGTGGAAGTGCGGAATATCACCCTCTGGTTTCTCGGCGGGATCGCCCAGTTCGCCGAGATGCCCCGGCAGCGCGGCGCCGAGGCGGTCGTCGCCATCGCCGGTCCAATCGTCAGCGTCGTGCTGGCCCTGCTCTGCGGCGCGGCCATCTGGCTGATCCCCCCCACCTACTCGGCGACGTTGTTCGTGTTCGGTTATCTGCGCCTGATGAACTTCATGCTGGCGATCTTCAACCTCCTTCCGGCGATGCCTTTGGACGGCGGGCGGGTCCTGCGGTCGCTGCTGTCACTGCGAATGGGGCATCTTCGCGCCACGCAGATTTCCGCCGCCATCGCCAAGGGGTTGGCCGTGGCGATGGGGATCACCGGGCTGTTTTTCGGCGGAGGAATCTGGCTGGTCCTGGTGGCATTTTTCATCTACATCGCGGTGACCTCCGAGACGCAGAACACGCTGGTCGTGGAGATGCTCCAGGGGATCCGGGTGCGCGATCTGATGTCGCGCGAGGTCAAGACGGTCGGGTCGGACATGACGGTGGGCGATCTGATGCGCAAGATGGTCCAGGAGCATCATCGCGGTTTTCCGGTGATGGAGAATGGGCGGATGGTGGGGATGGTCTCGCTGCAAAATCTCCAGGGCGCCGATCCGGCGGCACCGATCTCGACGGTTTTTACCGCACAGGTGCCGGTCATCCCCGAACACGCCAGTGCGCTTGAGGCCTTTGGCGAGATGTCGCATTCCTCCGCCGGGCGATTGATCGTGGTGGACCGGGCCGGGCAGACGGTCGGCATCATCACGCGCACCGACCTGATGCGGGCGATCCAGATCCGCACACTGGGCATGACCCGCATGCAAACGGCGGCCGGGGTCGATCCCCAGCCGGCGGCCCCGCCGATCCAGCCGTGAACCGCCGTCGTTTTTTATTCGTTTTTTTTCTTGACGGCGGTCCAAACGAATCGTACGTCATTCTCGAACGTTCCGGTCCGTCGATGCGGGCCGGAGCTGACGAGAGTCCCCGATAAGGGCTAAGCCGTCGCAAGGCGGCGTCCGTAGAAGCGAGAAACTTCTCCGGCTCGTCGGGCCGGTCGCTTTGGCGACAGGGTTCGACGATGCGCAAAGCGCCCGGTCCCCAGCGCAAGTTCGGCAACGAACTTAAGCGATGGATCGAGGGCGTTGCCGAATGGATACTCGCCTTCCCGCGTCGCGGCCCGAATTGGGTCGAGGCGCGACACGAGAATCTTCTCGGTTCTTCCCGTCAGCGGTGTGAAGTGGTTCCCCTGTGCCGATTATTGGGCGCGTTGGCGCCGGTTGCGCCGCTAATGCGGTCTCGACCGATGCGCGATGGTTAAGTGGACCGTCGATGTCGCCGATGAGTCGTATGTTCGGAGCAGGATGTCAGAAAGGAGGCGCCGGTTTGGCGTCGCCCCGAGCGAAGGGATTCTAGCCAATAGCGGGCGCGCGGCGAGGGGTTGTGGCGGACATTGGAGCCGACCCCTTGTCGGGAAAAGATCAATGGCGGCGGCGGGACGAAGAACGAAACGCCGCTCGCCGCAAGCATCGACGGGAAAAAGATTGTCTCGCGGATCGTGTGATCCGCGGGAACACAGGCAAGACACAATTGGTCGAACGATCCGCCCGCGTGGGCGAGCCGGCGACCGCAACGAGGAGAATCGCATGAAGTCGTATCGCACTGTCGGCCGCGGCAACCGCGGGTTCACGCTGGTGGAAATTCTGATCGTCGTGATCATCCTGGGCATTTTGGCGGCGATCGTGATCCCGCAGTTCACCAACGCCAGCACCGAGGCCCGTCGCAACAGCCTCACCAGCCAGTTGCAAACGATCCGCAGCCAGGTCGAGCTGTTCAAGCTCCAGCATGGCGACGCCTTGCCGGACCTGGTCGGCGGATGGAATCCGCTCACCGCCACCAGCACGTTCGGCGGGCAGACGTTCGGCCCTTACATGCAGAGCGCTCCGACGAATCCGCTGGTGGACTCGGCGGTGAACATCGCGGTGAAGAACGGGACCTCGGCATCGACTCCCGACGCGACCACGGCCTACCTGTATGACTACAGCAGCGGGGCCGGCACCGGGAAAATCTGGGCCGTCGAGAAGAGCGGAACGACCTACTCGGTCTTCGCCGAATAATGCTCGAGTCACTCTCTCCCGGCGGGGTCGTCATCCGCCGGGAGTTTTTGCGATCCGTTCGCGGATCCCCCGGGCGCGAAAAAGAATCGGGCGACGTTAAAGACTCCCGATTGCCGGTTCGATGTAGTTCAAGGGATGAATGATGCGTGGCACACTCCCATCCAATCACAAAGGCCGACGAGTCGCGGGCAGGGGTTTTACCCTCATCGAGATTCTCATCGTCGTGGTGATCCTGGGGATCCTGGGCGCGATTGTTCTGCCGCAGTTCTCGAACGCCTCACATGTGGCCCGCGAGAACACGCTCAAGGACGACTTGCGCTATCTGCGGACGCAGTTGATGGTGTTCAAGGCTCAGCACCGCGACGTGGCACCGGGTTACGGTTCTGGTGCCGCCAGCGCCGCGGCGTTCCTTACCGAAATGACCCACTACAGCGACGAGCAATGCTCGACCAGCGCCGCGCCGTCGTCGGCCTATCCGTTCGGACCGTATCTCAGCCGGATGCCCGCCAATCCGCTGAACAATCTCGACGCCATCAAGGTGATCGCCGATGGCTCGCCGATCCCCGATGCCGATGGGACCACCGGGTGGGTTTACAAGCCCCAGACACTCGAGATCTATGCCAACCTTCAAGGAAACGACAGGGATGGCACGGCGTACACCCAATATTAACCCGTCGCGTCCATCGCGGAGCGAACGATCTGGACGCCCGGATCGGCGCGGGTTCACGTTGGCCGAAAGCCTGATCGCCTCGGTGGTGCTTGCGATGGCCGTGGTCGCGGTGGGCGGCTCGCTCAGCGCCGCGTATCAGCAATCGCAGACCGTCGATCGCTCGGCGCGGTGCTTGGCGTACGCGCGCGACTTGATCGAGGAGATTCTGGCGCGTCCGTATGTCGATCCGAACAGCGGTGCCACCAGCCAGGGTCCGGACCCGCTGACTGAGCCGAATCGCAACTTTTTCGACAATATCGGGGACTACAACGGCTACTTGGCGACGTTCAACCCCGGCGATGGATTTCGATACACCGTCGGGGCGGCCGTCGCGTATCGCAGCACGCCCGGGGGCGTCGCGGCACCGACAGGCGATTTCGCGTTGGTGACCGTCACCACGTCGGTCCCCGGGGCACCGTCGGTGACGCTGTGCCGGCTGGTCAGCCGGTTCAAGACAACATAAGAAAAGGTCGCATGAATGGAAATCGCGCCAAATGTCGCGGGTTCACCGTCATCGAGCTGATGATGGGAATGACGATCACCACCCTGGTGGTGGGCGCGGTCTCGGCGTTTTCCCTGGCGCTGTCCGAAGGATGGCGGCAGTCCGGCTCGGCGCAGCGCTCGCTGGTTTTCTCAGGCCAGCAGTGCCTGGCCCGGATGACGCGAATCGTGCAGACCTCACGGGCCGTGGCGGATGTTCAGTCCGGCAAGATGAACGGAACGATCCGCAGTCCGGCGTGCGCGGTGCTGTGGCTGGGCGATGCCAACCGCGACGGGAAGGTGCAGTTTTCGGAAATCGGACTGATCGAACACAACGTGACGATATCGAGCGCCCATCCGGCGCAAACGCTCGATTATTACACGGTCTGCTGGCCGGCGGGCCTGAGCGCCCAGCAGATCGCCGCGGCCGATTTCACGGCCGACTGGAACGATCTGCTGGCCTCGACGGCGTCGGGGGAGTTCAAGGCCCTGGCGTATGTGACGTCTCGACCGCTGGGGCGCGACGTGACCGGCGCGAAGTTCACCTACGTGCCGACAGACGCGGCCAACGCCCAGCCGCGATTGGACTTCAAGATCGACTTCGGATCGGGCGCCGCCGAACAACGTCTCGAGGGCAGCGCCGCGCTGCGTGCGGCGGCGGCCGCCGTCCCCTGACCGGAGGCACACGATGAGAACAGCGAGAAGAATCCGGCGTGGAATGGCGTTGATGCTGGTCCTGGTGGTGATCGCCGCCGCGGCCGTGATGGGCTCGGCGATTCTCTCGGGTGCTGCGATGCAGGCGCAGGCGTCGAGCAACGCCGCCTGCGGCGCGCAGGCGCGGGGATTGGCCGAAAGCGGGCTGTCGGTGGCCTGCTATTACTTACAGAATCCGCAATTGGCACCGGGCAATCGCGATCCCGAAGGGTGGTGGCGCGGCGGGGAGGTGAATCTCGGCGGATCGCTAGGCGTGGTGGGGATTACGGTCGAGCGCGAGGATTTCGACACGTTCTCGGTCATCAGCAGCGCCTCGAGCGGCGGGCTTCACGCCGATGCGGCCGCCCGCGTCGAGGTGGTTCGGGGCATCTATCCGATCAACCGCGCCGCTGGGTTCAACACCAATGTGCTGATTCCGAGGAATTTCCGCATCACCGGCGGGATCGCCGCCTATGGACTGGTCTTCTTCTCGATCGGATCGACCGTCAGCGGCATCCTGGACGTGGGCTGGCTTTGGTCGATTCCCTTCGGATGCACTCGCGGAACCGCGCCCAGTGGTCCGGTGGCGCCGACCCTGGCGGACATCAACGGGTTTGCCACGTATCGCTACGGCGAAGGGCGATTCACCGCCAAGCGCCTGAGCGGCGCGATCCTATCGAGTACCACGCTGAATCCCACCGCCGATAATCCGGCCGGCATCTACTACTGGGACGGCGGCGATATGTCGATCAACAGCAATGTCACGCTCAATGGGACTCTGCTGATCACCAACGGCAAGCTTGACCTGAAAGGGACCAACAACACGATCACGGCCCCGGCGGGGTTCCCCGCCCTGCTGATCGCGCGGGACTTGAACGTCTATGGCGGCTCGCGCGGCTTGACGGTGAACGGGCTGGTCTGGATCGGCGGCGGGTTCGGCCGGACCGGCAGCGCCAACGGCAGCGTCCTGAATATCAACGGCGCCTTTTATTTTGGCGAAACCGGCAACCTGGACAGCGGCTTCGATGGCGTGGTGAACGTCACGTTCAACGCCGCAAAAACCCAAGTGCGAAATCTCAGTTCGTCGCAGCCGATCGAGTCGGTGCGAATCCTCGAGTGGCTGCCGTCGGGCCGATAGCCCCGCGGCGCGTGCTCCGTAATTTCTTGATGGAGAAACTGCCCATGAATCCTACTTCTCAATCCCGCGGCCCGCGTAATTATGGTCCCCTGCTCGTCGGTGTGCTGGCGCTGCAAGGGATCATCCTGTTGGGGCAATGGACCGGCTATCACGCCGCCAGC
This sequence comes from Tepidisphaerales bacterium, assembly GCA_038329845.1. Lineage (GTDB taxonomy): Bacteria > Planctomycetota > Phycisphaerae > Tepidisphaerales > Tepidisphaeraceae > JBBQNJ01. The sequence goes on from JBBQNJ010000013.1 coordinate 54,437, forward strand.
AGCCTGCCGACGGCATCGGCGCAGATTCCCGATTCCGGAGCGCTGCGCATGCAAACGGTGGATGAACTCAAGTCGATCAACGCCAAGCTGGATAAGCTGGTCGATCTTTTCCAGTCGGGCAACCTTCAGGTGAAGGTCGCTTCGCCCGATGAGAATAAACAGACCAACCGTTCGGCGCGATAGGGTCGCGCCGGTCGGATCGCCCAAGGCAGTATTGGCGGCGGCGTGGTCAGCGGGGAATCAGCCCGCGCCTCACCGCCGCGTTTCGTTGTCGAAAAAAGCCATGCCGCGTCTTTGCCGCGTCAAGTTCTTCGCACCGGGTTTTACCCTCGTCGAGATTCTCGTCGTGGTGGTGATCCTGGGCATCGCTTCGGCGATCATCATGCCGCAGCTCGGCTCGCGCAGCGATCTCGAGGCCGCGTCGGTGGCGCGGGTGGTGATGAGCGATCTGCTCTACGCCCAGAACCTGGCGATCGCGCGGCAGTCGCCGGTCTATGTTCAGTTCACGGCCACGGCGAATCCGTCGGGGTACTCGCTTCTAGGATCGATCTCCCCGGCGGTGGCGCTGATTCACCCGGTCAATCGCGACAACTTTACGGTGGTAGTGGGCAGCGCCAGCCCGACCTCGGGGCTTCGCCGGGCCCAAATCGCATCGGCGTCGTTCGACAATCGCGCGGCTCTCGCTTTTGACGAGTTGGGCGGCCCGTATTTTTACGACTCGACGGCGCGGACCATGGTCCCCCTGACCAGCGGCACGATTCGGATCGTCAGCGGCGACTGCGCGCTGACGCTATCGATCGAGCCGTTTACCGGCGAGATCACGGTTAAGTAGAGCTTATTCTTGCAACGGAGGCATTGGCTTCAATGCTGCGACTGACCCGAGCAGAAGTTCAACCGATCGGCCTGGATATCGGGCAGGACAGCATCAAGATGCTCCAGCTCGAGGTGGTCGGCGGCGGCGCGCTGGCGGTGAGGGCCGCATGCAAACAGGCGATGCCGGATGAGGCCCGCGAGCAGCCGCAGCTTCGCTCGGCGCTGGCGGTCGATGTCATCCGGCGGATGATGCGACAGGCGCCCTTTGTCGGCAAGCGGGTCATCGCGTGCCTGCCCCGCGAAGTTGTTCATGTGAAAAACCTGCGTCTGCCGCCCATGCCCGCGCCCGATCTGGCCGCGGCCGCCAAGTTCGAAGCCCGCAATCTATTCCCCTTCGACACCGACCAGGCCCAGGTGCGCGTGATTCACGCCGGGGAGGTGCGGCAAGGGGCCGAGGTGCGTCAGGAAGTGATCGTCTTGGCCGTGCCGGATGAGGAAATCAACAACCTGCTCGAGCAGTTGCATCGCAGCGGCGCCGTGATCGAGGCGCTGGACGTGGAATTTCTGGCGCTGTTCCGAAGCGTCGAGAAGTTCATCCGCCGGCGCGAGGATGAGCAGGAAGTCCAGGTGGTGGTGGATATTGGTCTGCGGCGCAGCCAGGTGGTGATCGGCAAGGGGCGGGAAATCAGCTTTTGCAAGCCGATCGACATCGGGGGGGGCCAGCTCAACGCATCGGTGGCGCGAAAGCTGGGGATCAGCGTCCCGGAGGCCGCGGCGCTTCGACGGCGACTGGCGGCGCAGACCGAGCCGGTGGGCGAAACATCGGTAAGCGACCGGTCCGACGCTTCGGCGACGGCGCGGCGAGATCCGGTCCGACAGGCCGTTTTCGACGCGACCCGCTCGACCATCGAGGACCTGGGGCGAGAGATTGCGTTATGCCTTCGCTACTACTCGGTCACGTTTCGCGGCCAGCGTCCGGCGCGGCTTCGGCTGGTGGGCGGGGAGGCAAGCGATCCGCAGGTGCTGGCGATGCTCAATGCGGCCATCGCGGTGCCGACCGAGGCGGGCCGGCCACTGTTCAGCGTGGACACCAGCCGGATGAAGCCGGCCGATCGCCAAGGCGCTATGAGCGAATGGGCGGTCGCATTGGGATTGGGATTGAAGCTGACAAGCGGCCATTTCGGCGCTCGTGACGGGCGAGCTCGGACCAGTAGCCGCGATGAGGGCGCTGCGCCGGACGATGCCCCCGCCGCCGCGGGGATCGGCGCCGAAGTCGTGGACATCAACAAGGCGGTGGCCGAACCCCGCGCCGCCGCTGTCGCTGTCGCGGGAGGCGCCCATGCGTGAACTCGAGTTCCTCCCCGAGTGGTACCCGCGGCTTCGCCGGCGAAAGCGATTGGTCGTTCTCCAGACCTATATGGCGATCGTCCTGGCCGTCGGGCTGGGCGGATGGCTACTGCTGTGCGGGCGCAATATCCGAGCCAAGGAAGCCAGTGTCGCCAAGCTGCGGGTCGAATTGCTTGGCACGGACCTGCGATTGAAAAAACTGGATGACCTGCTGGTGCTGCGAAAGCAAATGCAGGCGCAGGATCACGTGATCCGCGAGTTGGGACTGCACGTGGAAGTCACCCGGATGCTCAACGCCATCGAGGCGGCGATGCCGAACGAGATGTCGCTGCTGGGGATGACGTTCGACATCGAGGAATCGGCCAAGTCGGCGATTTCGAGCCTGGCGCGGGGGCGACAGTCATCGGATACCCCGGCCGCGGCGCTGGATCGGCGGCTGCGGGTTCGGCTCACGGGGGTAGCCCCGACGGATGTGGACCTGGCCAGTTTCCTGGGACGACTCGGCAGCTATCCGTTCCTGGATCAGATTGCCATGACTTACGCCCGCGAAAAGAGTGATTCCGGGCACATTATGCGGGAATTCGAGGTCGGATTCTCGTTGAACCTCAACGGCGGATGAACCGCGCGGCCAGAATCATGCGAACCTTGCGAACGCAAATCATGTTCTGCACCCGGGCCCAATGGGTCCTGGGGGCCGGGATGGCGCTGATGTTGGGACTGTTTTTCCTGTTCGGCTATCGCCAGGCGAACAACCGCCTGCGCGATCTGCGGATCGATGAGGATCGCAAGCTCAATGAGCTGTCGATGGGACAGGCCCGGCTGCAGAGCCTGGATACGCTGGAACTCGAAGTCGAGCGTCTGCGGCTCAAGCTCGCCCGCTTCGACAAGAAACTGCCGCGACAACAGGATCTCGGCGCGTTCATGCGCGACATCACCCTGCTGAGCCAGCAATCGTCACTGCGAAAGTGGATGGTGCAGCCAGATCCCAAGCCGCGGCGGCAGGACCTGTTCAGCGAGCTGCCGATCGTGTTGAGCTTCGAAGGCGACTTCGCCAGCGTGTTCGCGTTCCTGCGCCAGACCGAGGAGATGCAGCGGCTGACACGGGTGCGGAGCATCCGCATCAATTCCCGCGACGCCAAGCTCGGGCAGGTCGAAGTGCAAATGGCCATGAGCATCTACTTTGCCGAAGGATGAGCCGCAATGTCTTCTGCGCCAAAAAGCTACGGGTCCGGTTCGTTGATTCCCGCTTCGCTGCTGGACAATCGACTGACGCAGGCCGTTCGCGCCGACCCCAAAAAAGCGGGCGTTCTTGGCGTGCTGGTCCTGGCGATGGCCGGATTATGGGCCAGGGCCTGGATGAGCGGCGACGCCGGTCCGCAGATCGCCCATGCCGCAAGCCAGAGCGTGGCACCCACGGCGGGCGGCAAGGATGTCACCGGGAACGGCGCGGCGATCGCCGAATGGTCGCGCGGGAGCATTCAGCCGCTGGGCCGCAATCTGTTCGCCGTCAAACTCGATTATTTCCCCCAGGACGGGGCCCGCACGGTGCTTCGCGCGCCGCAGGGGGACGGATTCTGGGATCAACTGGCAAAGTCGATGGCCTCGCGCGCCGATCAACAGAAGGAACGTCAGTGGTTGCTGGAGAACCTCAAGCTCCAGGCCGCCCAGTTGCGGCTTCACAGCGTGATCATGAGCGCCACGCCGGCGGCCTTGATCAACGATGCCTTGGTGGGAGAGGGAGATGTCGTCGGGTCGTTCCGCGTTCTGAAGATCGAGTCGCGGCGGATCATTGTCGAGCGTGAGGGCATCAAGCTCGAGATCCTGATGAAGTAACGACAGGCGATCGCTCGAAGAATCAACGGCCCGCGACGGCGAGATCGCCGCGACGGGTGAGAAGATGAACTCCGGCCGCGCACCGTCCGATGTGGAACGGATTGCGGCAATCCCACGGGAGGCAGTCATGCCATTCGGTTTGAAACAACACGGTTCCTGGTCGTTCCGCCGCGCCATTCGGCAGGCCGGGGTTCTTTTTTTGGTCGCAGGGTCCGTTTATAGCGGTTCGGCAACCGCGGGGGATTCGGCGGGCCGGGCAATCACCCGCGTCGCCAATACCGACAACACCTCGACCGATGTGCGGCTGCTGGACGAGCGGACGGATCCGTTCGCCGCGCCGGCCACCGCGCCGGCCTCGGCCGGAGGTGCCGGGGCCAGCATGACCGGCGAGGAAGTCGCCATCACCGACGCCGGAACCCTCACCATCAGCTTTTCCGACACCAACCTGCTGCACGCACTGAAACTGCTGTCGATGCAGGTCCACAAAAACATCATCCCCTCGAAGGACGTGCGTGGCACCGTCACCGCCGACCTCTATGACGTGACCATCCGCGAGGCCCTGGACTCGATCCTTCACGCCAACGGCTTCGCTTACCGCGAGCAAGGCAACTTTCTCTACGTCTATACCGTCGCGGAATTGCAAAAGATCGAAGAAGCCGAGCGGCGAACCAGCACCGAGGTGTTTCGGCTGTTTTATACCCCCGCGGCCAACGCGGTGACCATGATCAAGCCGGTGTTGAGCAACAGTGCCCAGATCGCCATCACCACCCCCGCCACCGCCGGCATCCAGTCCGGGGCCGGTGAGACCGGCGGCATGACCCACGCCACCGAAGACATGATCGTAGTGACCGACTTCCAGGAGAACATCGAGCGGGCCCGCAAGATCATCAAGGAAGTCGATCGGCGGCCGCAGCAGATTGTCATTGAGGCAACCATCCTGCGGGCGACATTGACCGAGGACAACGCTTTCGGCGTCGATTTCGCGTTCCTCGGCGGGGTCGATTTCTCGGGGATCACCGCCGCGGGCAGCAATTTCGGCGAAGCGCTCAGCGGGCAGATCGTCAACAATCCAACCGCCGGCGGCGTGGTCGATCGCGGCTATGGGGTGGGCAACACCGGCTTCACCCAGGGCGTTCCCCAGGGCGGGCTTCGCATCGGGCTGGTGACGAACAACATCCAGGTCTTCCTGCAGGCGCTCGACCAGGTGACCGACACCACGGTGCTGGCCAATCCGAAAATTCTGGCGCTGAACAAGCAGAAAGGCGAGGTGATCGTCGGTCGCAAGGACGGCTATCTCACCACCAGCGTGACCGAGACCACCACGGTGCAGACCGTCGAGTTCCTCGACACCGGCACTCGCCTGATCTTCCGGCCGTTCATCGGCGACGATGGGTACGTGCGCATGGAGATACACCCCGAGGATTCTTCCGGCGGGCTGACCGACTCGAACCTGCCGTTCAAGGTGACCACTGAAGTGACCAGCAACGTGATGGTGAAGGACGGGCACACGATCGTCATCGGCGGGCTGTTCCGTGAAGACACCAACGTCGCCCGCGGTCAGGTGCCCTTCCTGGGCAACATCCCGCTGGCCGGAAATCTGTTCAAACGCCAGCGTGACCGGACCACCCGAGAAGAAGTGATCATCCTGTTGACGCCTCACATCATCAAGGACGATGTCGCCTATGCCCAGGCGAGCGAGGAGGAGCTGAAAGTCGCGCAGATGCTCCGCGTCGGCACCCGCAAGGGCATGATGATCTGGGGACGCGAGCGCCTGGCCGACCGGTGCTACGAATCGGCGATGGAAGAGCTTCGCAAGAGCAAGCCCAATCGCGGCAAGGCGATGTGGAATCTCAACTGCGCCACCAACCTGAATCCCAAGTTCCTCGAGGCGATCAAGCTGAAGGAGCAGCTGACCAGCGAGCAAATCACCGCCGCGGACAACTCGTCGATCCGGTTCTTCCTCAAGCGACAGATTCTCGCGGAAAAGGTCGGAAATGTGACGACGCAGCCGGCGATCGGCCCGCAAAATCCGATCCTGGACTCACCACAGTCGTCGCCGAAACAGACGGAACTTCATCCAACGGCCGCAGCGCCCGCGACGCAGCCGCAAGCGGAATTGGCAACGGCCGACAAGGTACTAGCGATGCCGGCCGCTGGGGCGCAAGCGGAATTGGCGACGGCCGACAAGGCACCAGCGATGCCGGCGACGCAGCCGCTCGAAGCGCCCGTCGCCTCGATCGCTGCCCCGGCGATGAGCGGCGCGCCGGCCGAGCCAGATATGGTCCCTGCCGACGCCGCATCCGTTGCCCCAACCATTGCGATGGAAGTAACTGAGGTGATCGAGGCCGTGCCCGCAACCCAGCCGGTGCCGCCGCGGACCACCGTCACCGAGCTTCCTCTGGACCCAACCAACGCAGGCGATCCGACAGCGCCCTGAATGAGTCGCCGGGTTCTCCCTGTTTTTTCGTGAAAACAAGAAAGACTTCGCCATGTGCAACATCCCATCATCGTCGATCTGCAAGCTACTGATCCTTCTGACTGTCGCCGCCGCCGGGTGCCAGTCCAACAAGCCCACCCAGCGTGAACAGGCGCACCAGCGCTGGAGCCAGGCGAGGGCGGCGGTTCTGGGCACTCTCGCCCAGCGTCAATATGAGACGGCCAACTTCGACCAGAGCCGCCAGACCGTCAACGATGCGATCAAACTGCACGCCACCAGCGCCCCGCTGCGGATCCTGTCGGCGAAGCTGGCGATCGAACAGGGCCAGCTCGAGCTGGCCGAGCGCGAACTGACCGTGGCACGGCAGCTCGATCCCAAGAGCGCCGAGGCCGAGTACCTCTCGGGAGTCATCTATCAGCGCTGGCAGCGTCCGCAACTGGCCTATGAGTTCTACGATCGGGCCAGCGCCAAGGCGCCGGCCGAGCTGGCTTATCTGATGGCCCGGGCCGAGATGCTGGTGGCGATGGACCGGGCTCCTGAGGCGCTGGCATTGCTCCAGGAGAAGGTCGTGTATTTCGAGCAGAGCGCGGTGATTCGCGATGCCGTCGGACAGTTGCTCGGCCAGCAGGATCGTCCCGGCGACGCGATCGCGATGTTTCGGCAGGCGACGATTCTTCGGCCCGATGAGCCGGTTTTCCGCGAGCATTTCGCCTTGGCGCTCTACCAGGATCGCCAGTACGGCACCTGCGTCGATCAGTTGTCGCGGCTGCTGAAGGAGGCGGGTTATGCCGAGCGCGCCGATCTGCGGACGGCGCTGGGGGAGAGCCAGGCCCAGCTCGGTCGCTGGCGTGACGCCCGCGCCAGCTTCGAGGAAGCATCGCGGCTGGATCCCTCGAATCCCCGCGTTCTTCTGGGGCTGGGCAAGTCGGCGCTGCAGCTCAACGACTTCGCGCGGGCCGAGATGGCGCTGCGCAAGTGTCTGGCATTGGCCCCGCGCGATCCCGAAGCCCTGTTGATGCACGGATATCTGCGGCTGCGTCAGAACCGCTTCGAGGAGGCAATCGGCGCCTTCACCCGCGCCAGTGCTCTGGACCGCGACGACACGATGAGCCTGTGCATGATCGGCTACGCCCACGAGAAGGCCGGGCACGCCGATCAGGCATTGTACTACTACGGACGAGCCTTACGACTGGCCCCCCACGATGAACTGGCACGCAGCCTGATGGCGAGCTTGGCCCAATAGGCCATCGCCGATGAGCGCGGGTGATCGAATGCGAAATCGAAGTTTGGTGTCTTCCGGATCGGGTGAGAAGGCGACCGTCCGCGGCGTCCCGCGAGGGATGCCGCCGACGGTGCCCACCGACCGGTGAGAAGCGTGTATCGGAGCATAATCGTGCGTCCCGGCAAGGCCGTCTCCAATCTCGTCGTGCTATTTCTGCTCGGCGGAATCGCCAGCCTGGCGTTCGGCTTCGGCGAGATGTCGCGTCACTTCGCCGACACCCATCCGCTGGCCCTGCTGGGCGGGCTGCTGTTTTTCCTTTCCGCCGTCGCCGCCCTTTTGATGCTCGCATCCGTGCGCAATCAGTGCGCAGCGCTGACACAACAAGTGCGGTCGCTCACCGTCGCCGGGCGCTGCGGCGCCGGGATCGACGTTCCGGGAAGCGACCTGGATCCGCTGGTGCGGGAGATGAACGACTTGATGCACGCCGGTGAGCAGGCGATTCAAGAGGCGTTGTTGCAAGCCAAGGAACTGGAGATTCAGCTCAAGGTCGTCACGTCCGAACGCCGCCACGCCGAGGCCATCATCTATTCGATCTCCGACGCGGTGTTAGTGACCGATCCGTTCGATGAGCTGGTGCTGGCCAATGAATCGGCCGCCCGGACTTTCGAGTTCGACCTGACGCGCGCCTTGCGGGCACCGGCGGAAACGGTTCTGAAAGATGCCCGGCTGATCGAGTTGATCCGGGAGATGCGGCAAAGCGATTCCCGCGGCGGACGGCGAATCGTCGAATACAAGCGCGGCGACCGCACGTTCAAGATCACCCTCTCGTGCGTCGCCGAGCAGCTTGACGGGCGCGACGCCCAAGGCGGCGCCCCCGCCGGCGTCGTGGCGGTGCTGCATGACGTGACCCGGGAAAAAGAAGTCGCCGATATGAAAAACGACTTCGTCTCGAACGTCTCGCACGAGCTGCGCACGCCCCTGGCGAGCATTAAGGCCTATGTCGAGATGCTCATCGACGGCGAGGCCGAAGACGAGAAAACCAAACGCGAGTTCTACGAGGTCATCCAGAACGAGGCGAACCGCCTGTCGCGCCTGATCGACAACATCCTGAACATCAGCCGGATCGAATCGGGGCTGGTTCGGATCAACAAGCAGCCGCAGAGCCTCATGGTCATCCTCAAGGAAGCGATCGAGGTGATCACCCCCCAGGCCCGGCAGAAGCAGATCGCCATCCACGAGCAGATCACGCCCGCGATTTATCAGACCACCGCCGACAAGGACATGCTGTACCAGGCGGTGCTGAATCTGTTCAGCAACGCCGTCAAATACACCCCCGAGGGCGGGAGCATTACCGTACAGACGGTCCTGGATGACGCCCAGAAAAAAGTTATCACCCGCGTAACCGACACCGGCGTCGGGATTCCTCCTAAAGACCTGCCGTTCGTGTTCGATAAGTTCTATAGGGCCGAAGCGAACAATCGCATGGCCAAGGGGACCGGACTGGGACTGTCGCTGGTCAAGCACATTATCGAGACGGTCCATCGCGGCAGGATTTTTGTCGAGAGCCATGTAGGCAAGGGAACGACTTTCGGATTCGAGCTGGACCTGAGCGAATAAGCGGGTCACAAGCCGGGAGCCACAGGAGCGAGCGAAAAGCGATGTCACAAAACCCAAAAACTATTCTCGTGGCCGATGATGAGAGCCACATTCTTCACGTGGTCTCGCTGAAGCTGCGCAACGCGGGCTTTAAGGTGCTGACCGCGCGAGACGGGCAGGAAGCGCTGGACCTGGCGCTGGCCGAGCGGCCCGATCTGCTCATCACGGATTATCACATGCCGCAGCTATCGGGCATCGAGCTATGCCAGCGGCTTCAGCAGGACCCATCCACCCGCGCGATCCCGCGGATCATGCTGACGGCCCGGGGATATCACCTCGAGCCGCAGGACACCGAGGGCAGCGGGATTCTGCGAATGCTTTCCAAGCCGTTCAGCCCCCGACACTTGGTGGCGACGGTCAACGAGGTGCTGGGACTGAATCCCAACGCCGAAGAACTGGCCGCGTAGGTTGTGGTCCGCCTCGGCGGAGTCTCTTTTGTCGCGGTGCGAATGATGTCGTCCAACGTCGCAACCATCCTCGCCTCGAACGCTTCTGCCCCGGGCGGCAGCAACGGTAATCCCGCGCACGCGATTCTCCCGGCGGCGGTCTTGGAGAACCTTGCCACCCGGGTGCGCCCCGGGGGGATGTTCTTGCTGATGCTCTACCCCGACGGGTCGGTCGCGTGGCACGACAACGGCGGGGGAACGTTCTTTCAGCGCTACGTCCTGCCGCTGTTGCAATATCCCGAGCCGGCCGATCATGGCCTGCGCGATCGCGTGGGGCGGCTGAATCCCAACTCCCCGGTCACGATCTGGAATGAGCTTCCCGGCATCGTCCTGGCCGCGTTTCCGTGTGCTGAAAAGCGACAGCTTCAGGGGGTGCTGGTCCTGGCCGCCAAGAGCGCGGCGTTCCGGCTGGGTGAAGATGTCGTTCGCGTCTGCTCTCGCCTGGGCGTGGATGGGATCTGGCTAAGCCAGCAGGCCGACGACCTGCCGACCTACTCCGACGATTCGATGCAGCGCCATGCCCGGCTGCTGCTGAGCATGGTTCGCGACCAGGTGCGGCTGGCGGGGCTCGAGCAAGAACTCGATTCGCTCTCCGGCCAACTCGCCAACACTTACGAAGAACTTAGCCTGATCTACCAGGTCAGCGGCGGAATGAAGGTCAACCGCCGGGCCAATGACTTTTTCAAGCAGGCGTGCCTGGACGTACTCGAGGTGATCAACGTGCGGGGCATGGGCGTGGCCCTCCAGGCCGACAACATGCATCGGCAGGAACCGGTCGTCTACGGGTCGTTGAGCCTGCCGCCGGGCAAGGTGCATCGCCTGGCCGAGCAGCTCATGGAGGTTCTGCGCGAGCGTAAAAGCCCGCTGCTTATCAACGATCTGAAGCATGACAAAGCATTCGCGTGGCTGGGCGAACATGCCGGACAGTTGCTGGCCGTGCCGTTGCAGCGTCAGGATGTGGTGCTCGGCAGCCTGTTCGCGCTGGACAAGACCAGCGGAGATTTTGATTCGGTCGATTCCAAGCTGCTGAACTCGATCGCCAACGAATCGGCGATTTACCTCGAAAACGTGATGCTCTTCGAGGATGTCCACGGCCTGATGATGGGTCTGTTGCATTCATTGACCAGTGCCGTGGACGCCAAGGATGCCTATACCTGCGGCCATAGCGAACGGGTGGCGCTACTCAGTCGGCACCTGGCGGCGGCGTCAAAGCTAAGCGACCACGAGGTCGAGCGGGTGTACATGGCCGGGCTGCTGCATGACGTGGGGAAGATCGGCGTGCCGGAGAGCGTGCTGCAAAAAGCGGGCAAGCTGACGACCGAGGAGTTCGATTTGATGAAGAAGCATCCGCAGATCGGCGCGCGAATTCTTCGCGACATCAAACAGATCGAAGACATCATCCCCGGCGTGCTGCATCACCATGAGCGCTACGACGGTCGCGGCTATCCCGCGGGGCTGGCCGGCGAGCAGATTCCACTGATGGGCCGGATCATCTGCCTGGCCGACTGCTTCGACGCGATGACCAGCAATCGCACGTATCGCAAGGCGCTGCCGCTGGAGGTGGCGATGGTGGAAATCCGTCGTGCCGCCGGAACTCAGTTCGATCCGGTTTTGGCCGAGGAATTCCTGAAAATCGGTGCCGAGGGGTTACGGCTGGTACTCAAGGCGCACCAGGAGCAATCGACGCGACTGGTCGACTTGCAGGAGAGCATCCGCGCCGCGGAAACGGCGCCGGGGAGTCAACCATGCCGGTGAAATGTGATGAATACAACCAGATCTGCGTCGTCGCCGTGACCGGCGACCTCGCCGCCGATGAGGCGGATGCCTTGCGCAAGGCGGTCGAGGAACACATCGACCAGCGACAGATCGTGGACTTTGTGATGGACCTGGAAAAATGCACCTTTATCGACTCCGAGGGGCTGGAAACGCTGTTGCAGATCAAGCGCCGCTGCGAAGACTTGTTCGGGCAGATCAAGCTGTCCGGACTCGATGAGGACTGCCGGAAAGTACTGGAGATCACCCGGCTGGCCCATCGCTTCGAGTGCCATGCTGATCTGCCCGGCGCGCTCAAGACCATGCGATGAAGTTGGAATGATCGATTCGACCGAGCAACCACCATGATCGCCACGATCGAACGAAAACCTCTGGGGCAACTGCTGCTGGCCAAGGGTCTGATCCAGCCCGAGCAGCTCGAGCGCGCCCTCGATGAGCAGCGCCGCAGCAACCATCAAAAGCTGCTTGGTGAAGTTCTCGTCGAACTGCGGCTTTGCACCGAGGACCAGATCACCGAGGCCCTGGCCCAAGCGTATGGCGTGCCGTACGCGCGGGTGTCACCCAAGATCGCCGACCCCAAGGTCATCGCCGTCCTGCCCAAGGAATTCCTGGAAAAACACCAGGTTCTGCCGCTGTTTCTGGTCGAGGGGACACTTACGGTCGCGGTGTCTGAACCGGCGAACGTTTTTCTGCTCGAGGAGATTGAGCGGCTCAGCGGCCACCCGGTGCAGGTCGTCGCCGCCACCGGGCGAGACGTTAAGGCCACCCTCCAGGCTTACCTGCCCAACGACAAAGTTTTCGTCATCGACGACCTCATCGAGGAGGTCCAGCCCGAGGATTTCACGCTCGTCGAGCAACAGGCGATCCAGGACCTGGGCAATCTCGAGCAGGCCGCCGGCGACTCACCCGTCGTCAAGCTGGTCAACTACACGATCTACAACGCCGTCAAGGAAAGCGCCAGCGACATCCACATCGAACCCGGCGACAGTAGCCTGCGCATCCGCTACCGGATCGACGGGCGACTGGTGGAGAAGCTGCGCCCGCCGTTCCAGATGCACGCCGCCGTCGCCAGCCGAATCAAGATCATGGCCGGGCTGGACATCTCCGAGCGGCGGCTTCCCCAGGACGGGGGAATCCATGTGCTGATGGACAAGCGCCCAATCGATCTGCGCGTCAGCACGATGCCGGGAAAGCACGGGGAAAAGGTCGTCATCCGCGTGATCGACAACGAGAAATCGGGGATTAACCTCGAAAAACTCGGCTTTGGCTACGACACGCTAAAACAGTGGCGCAAGCTCATCAGCCTGCCCAACGGGATTGTGTTAGTGACCGGCCCGACCGGCTCGGGCAAGAGCACCACGCTCTACGCCAGTCTTCAGGAGATCAACAACGACGAGGTCAACATCTGCACCGTCGAGGATCCGGTCGAATACGCCTTGACCGGGGTGAACCAGTTCCAGGTCAATGACAAGGCCAACTTCACCTTCGCCAAGGCGCTGCGATCGTTGCTGCGGCAGGACCCGGACATCGTGATGGTCGGGGAAATCCGCGATCACGAGACCGCCGTCGTGGCGACACAGGCGGCTCTCACCGGGCACATGGTGTTGTCCACCATGCACACCAACGATGCGCCCGGGACCGTCACGCGGCTGTTCAACATCGGGATCGAGCCGTATCTTGTCGGGGCCACGGTGGTCGGGGTTCTGGCCCAGCGTCTGGTCCGCAAACTGTGCCAGGCCTGCCGCGAACCGTACGAACCGAATGCCAACGAGTTGCGCCAGCTCGAGAAGTACGGTGCCGGCGTCGATAAGCTCTATCGGGCCAAGGGCTGCCCGCGCTGCCGCAATCTTGGCTATACCGGGCGGATCGGAATCTACGAGTTGTTCGTCCCCGACGATGTCGTTGTGGACCGTATCAGCCAGGGCGCGCCGCTGAACGAGATCCGAAACGCCGCGATCCAGAGCGGCATGAAGCCGCTGCGCATCGACGGGCTGGAAAAGGTGCGCGGCGGCGTGACCACGCTGGAGGAGATTCACCGGGTGACGGCATGATCGCCCACGGCGGGCCTCAGCCCGATCGATTGCCTCGGATGAAGGGATTTTTCGCGCGATGAGTTCTTTCGCCTACACCGCCCGCGATTCCAGCGGCTCTCCCGTTTCCGGCTTGATCGCCGCCGCCAGCATCGCCGATGCCGGTCGGCTTCTGCGCGCAGAGGGCAAGTACCCCACCGCCGTCCATCCCGCCAGCACCGCGGCGGGCGCGGCCGGCGCGGCCTCGTCCGGCGGGCCGATCGGGCGCTCGGGTCTGAGCATCCCCCGCGCCGACGTGGTGCAGATTTCCACCCAACTGGCGATCATGCTCGAGACCGGGGTCACGCTGGCCGAGGCGCTGGAGTGCATCGCCGCGCAGCTCGACAAACCGAAAACCCGACGGCTTGTTGAAGATCTCAATCAGCAGGTTCAGTCCGGTGTCGATTTCAGCACCGCCCTGGGCCGCCATCCTCGTACCTTCCCGCGCTTGTTCATCGCGTTGATCCGCGCCGCCGAGCGCAGCGGGATGATGGGGAAAATGCTCACCCGCGGCAGTTCCTACCTTCGCGACGAGCAGGAGACGCTTCGCCGCATCAAGGGCGCTTTGACCTATCCGGCGATCATGCTGGCGTTCGCGCTGACCACTACGATCTTCCTGCTCGCATTCGTTTTGCCGCGATTCAGCGCGATCTACGCCAACAAGGGCGCGGCGTTGCCGATGCCCACCAAGATATTGATGACGATGAGCGATTTCATCGTCGCCCACTGGCTTTCCCTGCTAATCGGACTTGGGGTGTCAAGTGTCCTCGGGTTCTTCTATTTCCGGGCCGACTCCGGACGAAGGCTCTGGCATTTCATGCAGCTTCACGTTCCGGTTTTCGGTCCGCTGTTCCGGAAAATCCACCTCTCGCGCGGCCTGCGAATGCTCGGCACGATGGCGGGCGCCGGCGTGCAACTCGTCGATTGCGTTGCCACCGTGCAGGACCTGTGCGCCAACACCTATTTTCGCGGGCTCTGGCAGGACGTCTCCGAACAAATCCACGATGGCAAGCAGCTTTCCGATCCGATGTTCCACTCGAACCTGGTGCCCCGGTCCGTCGCCCAGATGCTTCACAGCGGCGAAAAGAGCGGCAAGCTGGCATACGTGCTGGAACAGATCGCCGGCTACAGCGAGCAGGAACTGAAAGAGAGCATCGCCAATCTCACCCGCTACATCGAGCCGTGCATGATCATCGTCATGGGCTGCATCATCGGCGGCGTGGCCATGGCGATGCTGCTGCCGATCTTCACCATCAGCCGCGTCGTGGCCCACTGATTGGCGTTGAGTCGCTCACATCCCTGTCGATCGTCTCGGTGGGACCGCGGGCGAGCGAGCGAATCGCCAAGGTCATGCCGGCGACAACGCCGAGCGCGCCCCAAGCCTGGTTGCTCATCACCGTCGCCTGAAAGGCGACTGATCCGCCCAGACCCAATCGATCGGCGAGCACCCGGCCCAAAACGGCCGAATTCGGTAGAAAAAAGACCGACAGACCCGCCAGAGTGAGGACATTCGCAAGTCCGCCCCGCCGCTGACTCACCAGACGACGCACCATGACCGCGCACGCCGGCAGCAACACCACGCCGTCGTACGGACGGTGATAGCCCGGTAAGAGCGTCAGCGCCGACAGCGCCGCGCACAGGAGGATGAACGCAGCGCGCGCATCCCGGTTGTCGGCGCGCCAAAATTCCCATGCAATCAGCGCTGCGAGCAACGCGCAGATCCCGTAGCTCGTCGCGGAGATCAGCCACAGGTGATGGGTAAACCGGGAAACAATCGATTCAAGACCGATGAGGATATGCCATCCACTCGACTCCAGCAGAGCGCCCGAGCCAAGGGCCGACAACTCGGAAATGTTCTGGAACATCGACCCCAACCACCCCGGATCAGCAAGCTGGAGCCTCGCCGCCGCCGCCGACATGACGAGCAGCCCGGTCACCGCGCAGGTCCCAAGCGATCTCCACCGCCTGGCGATCGGAAGTGCCAGGACAAGAACGCCGCCCACCTGGGGCTTGAGCACGGCCGCCAGAGCCAGCAGAATCCCCGCGCTGATATCCCGGCGATCTTGCAGCAATGCCACGCCCCCGAGCATCAGGGCCAGGCAGACCAGAGACAGTTGCCCTTGAGAAAGGGTGATGTGGGTCGGGGCGAACATCAGCGCCGCGATTGTCCACCATGCGATCTCGGTTTTCGAAGCGAGCCGCGCCAGCCGAGCGCCCAGGAGGATCACCACGCCCATGGCCGCGCAGTTCACCCCAAGCCACGCCCACTTCGCCGCCGGCCAATCCAGGATCGTCAGGGGGCTGATCAGCAAATAGGTACTGGGCGGATATAGCGAGTAAAACCGCTCGGCCACGAGGCGATGCTGCGAATCTCCGCCGCGCTGGCGAAACCGCTCGAGGATGTGCGACGAGGAATAGGCCTGTCCACCTTCGGCCCACGAGAGCGAGGCGGCGTAGATCATCTTCACGTCGATCGAGTTGCTGATCCCACGCCATATCCCGCGTGCCGTGAAAACCGCCAGCGCGATGGCCAGCACGACAATCATCCACCGGGGCAAGGGCCGGCCGGGCCGCGGCGTCAAGCCGCCGGGCGGATTTTTGGCGGGAGAATTATCCATGGCGATCGGCATTGCACGGATTCGATGGAGGAAAGCATGGAAACAATGTAAGCATCATCACGTTCACAGCAGATATCGTGTCCGGCTCACCGCCCATTGCACGAACCGGTCATACATCGGCCGGCGGCGCCACTCCTTCAGATCGATCCGCACGGCGTATTTCACGTCATTTTCGAACAACTCACCCATCTGCCGTCCAAAAGTCTCGGAGCGAATGATGCTCGACAGCTCGAGGTTGTATTCGATGCTTCGGTAGTCCAGGTTGGCCGATCCGACGATGCTGATCCGCTGGTCCATGACCATCGTCTTGGCGTGCAACACCACGCCGCTGCGCTCGTAGATCTCTACCCCGTTGTTCATCAGCTTTTCGTAGAACGACCTTGCCGCCACCATCAGCAGATTCACATCGCAGCGCCCCGGGAGCATCAGCCGCACCCGCACGCCTCGCCGCGACGCCCGGCACAGCTCGTCGATCAACTCATCCGATGGGGCGAAGTACGCGATCGTCAGCAGGATCGACTCCTGGGCAGCGCGAAAGAGGCGCTTCAGCAGCGGCACCAGCGGGCTGTTGAGCGATGGTACGCTTGCCAGAACTCCATAGTCCCCATCGTCTACATTATGCACCAATTCCGCTCGACGCGATGGACCGCCATGGGTGACATACTTCCATGTATGCGCGAACGCGCGCAGTAACTGGATCGTCGCCGGACCTCGGACCCCGATCGCGGTGTCGCGCCAGAAATCGTTGTGATCGGCACCCGAGTCGACGATCCACGATCCGGCATACTGCGCCCCGAGGTTCAGCCCGCCCATCACCGCGAACTGGTGATCCACGATCAGCAACTTGCGATGATCGCGGTTCAGCGGCCGCCAACTGTATCGGCATTTCCATGGATTCAGCGGATGAAACTCCTCCAGCCGCACCCCGGCCCGACGCATCTGGTTAAACATCGCCGGATCGCTCGACATCGACCCGAACGAATCGTAGATCACGTAAACGCGTAGCCCATCGCGGGCCTTGCGCGTCAGCAACTCGGCGAACGCCCGCCCGGTGTCGTCGCTGGCGAAGATGTACATCTCCAGGCAGATTCGCTGCCTGGCGAGTTTGATCGCCTCGAACCCCGCGTGCAGCGCTTCGCCGTCCTTGTCCAACTGGATGATCGAGCCATCCCGCAGTGCAACCAGCGGCGGGACTTTCCACCCATCATCGTCGCTGCCCGGCGAGAGGTTCAATCCCGACGAGGCCCCGACCTGCTCCCGCCCCACCGCCTGTTCCCGCATTTGTGGCGGACATGGGCTGTCCAAACGATCCGCCGGCGGACACAGGGTCTCCAGTCGATCCACTACGTTTGCCTCATCCATCCGGTGATCCATCAGGCCGCGCATTATACCGATCGCCGCCGGTTTGACCCCACGCGATTCTACACATTCACCCACGCCACCGGTCCCGGCGCATCCGTGTTCGCTGGCCGACGATGCCGATTCAACGAATCCGCACGCCAGCAAGTCGGCGGCGGCATCCAAGTCTATTGGCGAAGGAACGGGGGCATTCCCGCCGGGCCGCGCCGCCGAATGTGGCCGCGGTGGGAACAGATTGGCAAGCAAACAAGCGGGAATTCGCCCCGCAATCACTAACGACGCGCTGCATCGATGAATTGATCGCGATCGATCTCGCCCTGCCGCAAAATGCCATGCAACGTGCCCGGTTTGATTTCACGATGCACGGGGACCCCACATCCCCGCGGACCGTTGCGCTTGACGACATGACTGCCGCGCCGGCGCACCAGTGTGAAGCCCAATCGTTCCAATGCTTTGACGCAGGCACTCCCATCGAGAACCGGGAGTTTAGGCACATTCCACCTCAAATGTCGTCAACAGGGGCTGCCCTTCAGGCATGAGGTGGAATTCCGCAAGATAGAGTTCGGTCGCCTGCTTGAGATTTTCCATCGCGTCGTCGATCGTCTCGCCTTGGGTCGTGGTGCCCGTGTCGGGATTGAAAGCAACGTAGCCGCCTTCAATGGCCGGGATGAGAACGGCGGTCAAGGTCATGCTGGAATTCCAGACCGGTCTGGAGGGGGGTCAACCGCCTTCGACACACCGCCAGACGCTCGAAAACGCCACGGTTGCGGGCCGAGCCTTTCCTGGCATTACAGGACCACCCGCTGGCCGTCGTACGCCAGTTCCATCCCCGGCGGGAGGGTCGGGTTGACGGCGGCGTGTAAGAGCTGATGGGCGATGTGAGTGAACAGCGTCCGGCGGGCACCGATGCGCCGGGCCGCTTCGATCGCCTCGGGAAGGTTGAAATGCGTCGAGTGCTTGCGATGCTGCAGAGCATCGAGGACCAGCAGGTCCAATCCTTCGAGCAATTCCCAGCTTTTCGCCGGAATATGACTGACATCGGTGCAGTATGCAAGCCGCCCGATGCGAAACCCCAGCACCGGCATCGGCCCGTGCATCAGCGGGATCGGCGTCCAGGTCGCCGGGCCGATCTGGAATGGCCCGTCGATCCGGCGGCGAACCAGGTGCGGACGAAAAACTTTCGAGTCGGCCGCAGGCTCGCGAAAAGCATAGCCGAACGCATGGTCAAGCACTTCCTGGGTCGGATCGTCGGTCCAGACATCCAGCGGCGCATGGCGGATCGCGTTGAATCGCCGCACATCGTCCAGTCCCATGATGTGGTCGGCATGGGCGTGGGTAAAAACCACCGCGTCGATCGACTCGACCTCGTTGGCCACGCATTGCAGGCGTAATTCGGGGGTCGTATCCACCAGGACCCGGATGTCATCGTAGGAAACCACCACACTGCAACGGGTCCTGCGATCACGCGGATCGTCGCTGCGGCAGACTTCGCAGTGGCAGCCGATCATCGGGATCCCCGCGCTGGTGCCGGTCCCGAGCAATAGCAATTCAACGCTCCCCATCGACGCGATTTATAGTCCGATGCCCGCCGCGCGTACAATGGTATTCATGGGCGATTTCGCTTCCCGCGCGGGGCTGAAACTCGATCACGCGATGCAGAGCGCGGGGATCGATCCCGCCGGCTGGACCTGCGCGGACCTGGGCAGCAATGCCGGGGGGTTCGTCGATTGCCTGCTGCAGCGCGGCGCCGCCAGGGTCTACGCGATCGACACCGGCTATGGAATGCTCGACTACCGCCTGCGAATCGACCCGCGGGTAGTCGTCATGGAGCGGACCAACGCCATGCACGCGGCGATTCCCGAGCCGGTGCGATTGATCACCATCGACGTCGCCTGGACCCGCCAGCGCCATATCCTGCCCGCCGCCCGCCGGCTGCTCGGCGCCGATGGCCAGGTGATCACCCTGATCAAGCCCCACTACGAATCGGATCGGCGACGATTGTCCCGCGGCGTGCTGCCCGAAGAACAACTCGAGCCGGTGTTGCAAGCGGTCCGCGGCGAGATCATAACAGCGGGATTTGAGATCCTGGACGTGTTCCCAAGCCCCATCAAGGGGGGCAAAGGCAATCGCGAGTTCCTGGCCTGGCTGAAACCGGCCGGGCGATGAAGCGGCCGGGCCTATCCGTTCATCGCTTCAACGCCGCCCATGATCTCCGACAATTCGGTGGTGATCTGGCTCTGGCGGGCGCGGTTGTATTGCATGGTCAGGCTCTTGATCATTTTGTCGGCGTTGTCGGTGGCGCTCTTCATCGACACCATCCGCGCCACGTTTTCGCTGGTCACGGCGTCGAGGAACGCCTGGTAAAGCGCCACCCGAACCGTGTATGGCAGCAATTCGATGAGCAATTCCCGCGGATTCGGCGAAAAATCGTAGATCGTCTCGGTGTCGTGGATATGCTCGGCGGGCCGAACATCATCCCCCAGACGCTTTTCATCCAGGCTGCCGGAATCGACCTGGGCTTCCTGCTCGGCCACCTGCTGGGCCAGGTGCTCGGTCGTCTCCTTGATCCCCCCCAGCGGAAGCAATTGCATGATCTCGGCCCGCTGCACGCCGGTGCTGATGAAGTTCATGTACGCCACATGCACCGAATCGACTTCGCCCGCGGTGAATCGGCGCATGAACTCATCGGCGGCGCGAGACACGCGGTCGATGCCGGAATTGTCGCTGATGTTCTCCAGCCGCTGGGTGATCGGCTGCTTGCGGAAATTAAAGAACGCCACGCCCTTCTTTCCCGCGACGTAGAGGTCCACGGCCAACCCGGCCTGCTGGCGCCGGCGAAGGAAATTCTGCGCGGCCCGAAGCACGTTGCCGTTGTATGCCCCGGCCAGCCCGCGATCGCTGGTCACAACCACCAGCGCGATCCGATTCTTGCGCCGGTCCATCGGCGGCGACAATAGCAGCGGATGAGTGAACTCTCCCCCGGCGCTTTCAGCCAGATCGCGCACCATTTCCCGTAACTTCAAGGTGAACGGCTTAATCCCGACGGCGCGTTTCAGGGCCTTCTGGAATCTGGCGGTGGCGATCATCTGCATGGTCTTGGTGATCTTGCGGATGTTGCGAACCGCCTTGCGGCGTTTGACGATAGCGCGTGCTTTGGCCATAAGTCGTCGCCGAGTGTAGACGTGGGCCGGGGCGCATTCAAGCCAAGTGATGCGCCCGCAACCGCGGAACCGCGGACCGCGGACCCGGCCGGACCGGGGACGAGTGACAAGGCGACAAGGCGGCAAGGTGACAACGGGACACGAGGGTAGGGCGAGCGGTTGAAAAGATCTGCACTTCCCCACGAAGGGTGGGCCGCCGGTGGGCCTCTTGCTCGCCGACATCCCCGCCATCACCACCGCCCGCACCCATCTCCGCACCGCCGTCATCGACAAGTGAGGGGGGAGTTCGCCAAGAACCTGGTTCATCGTGGACGAACAGAACCGCCGATCGACGCGGATGAAGACCGAGGCGATGGCCCGGCGCGGGTGGAGATCGCCGCCGTTGGCTGAAGAATTAAGATCAGGATTCACAGGATAAACAGGATGCACAGGATAAGGCGCCTGGGCCGGGAAATTGTCTCAATAGGGCCAGCCACCGATGCCGGGTTGCTGGTGTGGACGAACACGTTCAACACCGGGATCGTCGAGGCGCCCGGCGATGTGGGGTTGACCGTCCCCCAGGCGACGGCGTACGCCTTAGCGTACAGCGAGTGGCGCGAGAAGCTGGCCGCGGCGGTCAACCCCGCCACCCGCGGCACCGCGTCGATTCTGGCGAAGAACATCGTGAAAAAGCAGATCGCGGCGCTGTCACGCGAGTATGCCGGGATCGTCCAGACGTTTCCGGCGACGACCGATGCACAGCGCAGCGCCCTGGGATTGACGATCCGCAAGAGCCCAGCGCCGATCCCCGCCCCGGCCGAGGCGCCGCGCATGGACATCGTTGCGGTGAGCGGGCGGACGGTGACGGTACGCCTGCACGATGGATCGCCCAAACGGGCTAAGCCCGCCGGCGTCGCCGGCGCGACGGTGCTGAGCTTCATCGGACAAGACCCGCCCGAAACGACCGGGCCGTGGAAGTTCGAGGGCGGCACCACCCGCACCCGTCGGGCCAGAAAAAGGGTCATAAGCCATTGTTTTTCCAAGAAAAGGGTCTAAGACTCGGACAATGATACGGGGACGCAGTTAGTTTCCATCTTAAAAACTAGCTGCCGTCCCCGTATCATTTCTCCACTGGCTGACGGTCACGCATGTGCGGCGGTGGCATGCCCACCAGCACACCCCCGGTGGCAGCCACGTCTACCAGGAACATACATGAGCCGGTGCAGGATGACTTGCATTATCTCCCGGTAGCCCGCTATGTTGAGAGTAACCCGCTGCGGGCGAACCGGGCGCGGCGGGCGGAGGACTGGCGCTGGTCGAGTCTGTGGGTGATGGAACAGGGCCAGCCAAAGCAACGGGGCCTGCTGAGCCAATGGCCGTTGCCCCGCCCCGCGGACTGGCTGGACCGGGTCAACACCCCTGAGACCGCCGAGGAACTGGAGGCGGTGCGTATGAGCGTGAAGCGAGGACGGCCATACGGTCAGGACGCCTGGCAACGCCAGACGGCCCGCCTGCTGGGTCTTGAGGCGACCTTCCGCCCGCAAGGCCGGCCGCGGAAGCGATCTACCCCAAACCGCGGACAAGCCTGAAAAGCCGGGTGAATCCGATCTATCCGTATCTGCTCAAAGGGCTGATCATCGATCGGCCCGACCAGGTGTGGGCGACGGACATCACGTACATTCCGCTGGGTCATGGGTGG
>JBBQNJ010000014.1:0-73201 GCA_038329845.1 Tepidisphaerales bacterium
CCCGCCCTCCCGCCCTCCCGCCCTCCCGCCCTCCCCTTCGCGACTTCGCGACTTCGCGTTTAATCCCTGCGTCCTGCGTACCGTCACCGCCTACTCGGCCGGTGGGGATGCATCATCCGGCAAGGGCGGGGGAAGGGCGCCGATTCGTCCGGCGGCATCGATCACCAGCGTCCCGCCGGCGATGTCGCCGATTCGCTGGCGCAGCGGTGAATAGAGGATCAGCGCCAGGGGCAGAAGGACCAGCGCCACATCGACGATGCGAAGGAAATTCCGCGCCAACAGCGCCCCGGGCGTTGGGCGGGTTCCATCCAGTGCCACCACTCGAAGCCCCACCACCATCTTGCCGATCGACCGCGTAAAGAGCATCTCGAACAGCGCGGTGTGCGCCAAATAGGAGGCCAGCCCAATCACCGAAGCCAGTTCGCCGGCGGCGGTGTCGTACACCGCCTGCTCGAGCGGAATGCCTTGGAGGCTCAGGACAAACGGTGTGACCAGCAGCATGGGGAACAGGTCGATCAGCCCTCCCAGAAGTCGTCGTCCATGCCGGGCCAGGGGAATCGCATCGGCGGACAAGACCGTTCGCTGAATGGCGCCGCGCCGGCGCAGCGTGGCGATCGCCGCGAAGGTCAAGGCGATCATCACCGCGGCATTGACGTACTGCGACAAGCCCCCGACCGACGAGAGCATCGGCAGCGCCAGCGGCGTGGGCGAGCCGGTGGCCGCGCCGTCCAGGTCGTACGTCTGCTCCATCACCTGCTCGCCGTGGAGGTAGATGCAGCGGATCGAGCCGATGGCCGTCGCCAGATCACGAATCTCCGCATCGCGCAGTTCCGGCGGCTGGGTGAGCGTGATCGGGTCGGACCACGCGGACTGATTCCACAGTCGCAGCGTTCCCGCCCCGCGCCGTGGCGCCGTCCACAGCCGCGGCCCGCGCGTCGTCTGGAGCAGCGCGATTCGCTCGATATCCTGCCCGGGGCTGCGCGGCGTGACATCCAGCCATTCGGCACCCGCGCTTAGCCGCAGCACCCGAATGGACCCTGCGCCGTCCTTCTCAGGCACGGTCCAGGCGACCATCGGCATCCCGTCGATGATCATGCTGATCGAGGCCGAGCCGCTGATCTTCGCATCGCCCGGAAGCTCGACGCGCGGCGACCACTCGTTCGGCTCACGCTCGAACAGCACCAGTCGCGGCGGCTTGCTCGCCGCCGGCTCGGACAGTTCTACGCCGCTCGATCCACGCGTCGAGCTTGATGTCGCGGCCTTTGCCTCACCGCCCGAGCGCAGCGCCGACATTCCTCCGGGGACTCGCCCCGCCGCCCACAGAGACCCGCCCGTCGAGGTGATCGCCGCCACCGCAACGTTGCCGGCAAGCGGCTGATCAAGCTGACCGCCACCCGGCCACAGCGACACGATCTGCCCACCGGCCAGGCGCAGCACGGCGTCGGACTGGCGATTGGAAAGCCCCAGTGCCGCCGACGCCGCCGCCGGATGCACCGGATCGGGGATTGCCCGCCAGCGCGATTCACCGAGCTTGCGCGTATACAACAGCGTGCGGACATCGGCGGCGGCGCGATCGGACTTGATCACCAGCGCCACCCACTGATGCTCATCATTGCCGTGGGCAAGGATCGACCCGATGCCGCGAGCGCCGGGGGCCGACGAAGTCGGTGACGATTGGCCCAGCGCCGCGGCGACCCCGATCGCCAGCCATGCCAGCACCAGCGCCCCGGCCATCGCGCCGCCCGCACCCGGCCGGCGCCGGCCCGGTCGGGCGGCAAAACAACCGCATCGTCGGGCCATCTGGCTATCTTGCCCCGTCATCCAGATTCACTTTCTTTTTCACCGCGACCTCCGCCAAATCGGGAAATGCGAACGAACGGGCATTGGGAAAACTCATGCCGCGCCGTGGGGTGTAAAGCGTCGTCATGTCACGCAGCTTCATCGACAGCTTCGTCTTGCTTTTCGGGAAATACAGCGCGTATCGCGTGGCAATCCGCGGCGGATCACTCTCATCGCCCGAAGCAACCTTCACCGGCTCGTGCTCGCTAAGGTATGCCCGCAACTGCACGCGCCCATTGTCGTCGAACAGCAGCACCAGCACCGGCAGCAACGTCCGCCGGTCGTACCAGACTTCGCGGGTAGCCAGAAGCCGCCCGGGAACTTTAGCGATCCAGACCAGCATGTACGCATCGGCATCGGGATTGAACCGCAGCACCGGGGACGGCATCGCCAAAAGATTCGGGTTGATGTCGTCGATCGCCAGCACCTGTAGCAGCAGGTCCGGCATGATCGGAATCCGGGATGGATCGACCTGGTCCAGGCCCGCGTACGTGCCAAACCACATCGTACTCACCGGGTCCACCGGAACGGTCATCCAGTATCGCTCATCATTCGACCCGATGTCGAACAAGTCGCTGAAGACCCCCTTGCCTATAAGGCGCAGCCCGCGCGGCTTGGCGTATTGCAAGTTGCCATCGCCGCTCACCAGGCGCGGCTGGCCCTTCTCATCGAGCAGTTTCACGGTGAAAGACCCCACCCGCGCCCACAGCGTGGCGATGCGATGATTGTTCCGGTTGATCCGATCGACCAGTTGCGACAACGGCAACGTCGGCCCTTCATAGGCGGTCCGGGGCGGCGGTGAGGGCGGGCATCCCGCCAGCAGGCAGCACATCGCGGCCAGCGCCGCAATCATCGGGCGCCGGGTCATAGTTCCTCGTTGAGAATCTCGCTGAGCTGACGACTCACATCCATCACCTGCTGCTCGTCGAGCCGGGGATTGAGCATCTCCAGCCGATCCTCGCGTCCCTTGAATCGTACGCCCCACCACTCGCGATCGCCTTCCGTCCGCGAGTCTTCGTAGACCAGCATCCGTTTACGCATGAGGATCAACCCCAGCACGAACCGGAAGTTCAGCTTCGCCGGCTCGGCGGTTTCGGTGAGCCGCTCGAACAGCCCGCAAAGCACCTCGTCATCGACGAACAGCCGCTTCTTCGGCGCTTCGGGCCGCGGCATCGACGTTTTCCAGAATCCCACCACCTCGGCGCGATCGAATCGGTCCCAGGCCTCGAGGCTTACATCCACCCGCTCGAACCCGGCGGGCGTTTCCCGCAGCGCCGCCATGAACTTCTCGTCCGGCTCGATGGTCCGGTGCGTCACGGCGCAGCGTCCCTGCGGGCGGGCCACCTCGTATCCGCGAATCCCCGAAGCCGTAGCGGTGGCAGCCACGGCCGGCGTGGTGGGCGTGGCCGGCGCGGCGGGCGTGGATGGCGCGGCGGTCGTGGCCGGCGTGGCGGGCGTGGATGGCGTGGGCGAACTCATGAGCCGCTGACCTCCCTGTCGAATCCGCTCGCCGACGATCACTTCACCGCGCCCATCCGCTTGAGCGCCTCGAGGCTCCGCCGAGCGATGTCAAAGCCCGTTCCATCGGCGTTGCACTGCTCGATCACGAACCATTCGGTGTTCTGTTGCTCATCCACCAGATTAAAGATCGTTGGCAGGTCCAATGTCCCTTCGCCGATGCACGAATCGGACGAACCCCCGAAGTCTTTCAGGTGCAGCGAGCGAGCGCGATTGGGGAACCGCTTGAGCGTGGCGATCGGATCCCCGCCGCCCGAGCGGTAATTGCCTACGTCCAATTGCATGATCACCTCGGGGCGCGTCTTCTCGAACAAAATGTCCCACGCAGGACGCCCGTTGACCGGTTGGGCATCGAACCCATGGGCGTGATACCCGCTGTACATGCCGTGCCCCGCGAGCGTTTCGGCCGCGTCGTTGAGGATGCCCGCAAGCTCGTCGATTCCCGCCACCGTCGCCATGCGGGTTTTATCCATGGCGATGATGAGGAAGCGATTGCCGAGAATCTGGTGGAACTCGATCGAGCGCTTGAGGTTGTCTCCTTGCAGCGCCGCCGTCGCCAGATGGAATCCGCAGCAGGTCAGGCCGGCATCGTCGTACATCCGGCGGATCTCTTTGGCATCGTGATCTCGCCACTTGAGGTTCGATCCATCATGGCCCCACGGCTCGGCACCCTTGTAGCCGATCGACGCGATCGACTTGAGCACGCCGGGCAAGCCCTTGGAAAGCTCGCCGCGCACGGCGAACAACTGCAACGCGGCGGGAATATTCTTTTTCATTTCAAATCTCCGGTTTATTTCCACACTTTTTCGGGGGTATAGGGGTCGATGGCGGTGCTGAGCGATTCCTTGCGAATCTCCGCGGCCGTTACCTCGCGGCCGAGGCGACCGGACATGTAGATGCCCTCACTAATCAACGCCGTATTCATCGCGTATTCGGCCGTCGGCACCTGCGGCACATGGCCCAGTAGCGCCCCGACCCAGTTTCGCTGGCTCAGGTCCAGCCAAGCCGTTTTCGAATCGCACGAATGCCAGCGGGTGTCGGCGCTTTTTACGTCGAACGTCGCGCTTGCAGGCATGTCGCCCATGCTCGAGAAAAACGTCAGCGGGTCGAAGCGGATTCCCCCCTCGCTGCCCAGCACCTTGCTCGCCTCGCTGCCGTCGTGATGGACCGCCCAAGTCTCTTCGATGTCGAACGAGATCCCCCCCTCCAGCCGCACCCAGCCCAGGCCCATCTCCTCGACCCCGAAATTGCTGAATTTCCGGCGCTCTTCATACATCGCAAGTTCCTGGTGAGTCGCCCCGGTCACCGTCTTGACCGCCGGATTGCCCAGCAGGTGCATGATCTGCGCGATGTGGTAAATCCCCATGTCGAACAGCGCCCCCCCGGCGCAGATCGCCTTGTCCACGAAGTTCGCCGTCCCGTATCCATCCACGAAGGGCCGTCCGCGCCGGCGATAGCCGAACGACCGGGCGTAATAAATCTTCCCCAACCGTCCTTCATCAATGAGCTTCTTGGCCGCCCGCGTTTCGGCGTTGAACACGTTGTTCATCTGGATGTGCAGCCGCCCACCGGACTGCCTGGCCGCCTCCGCCATCGCCTCGGCGTCTCGATACGTCCCGGCCATCGGCTTTTCACAATAAACGTGCTTGCCCGCCTTCAACGCCGCGATGGCGATCGGAGCGTGCTTGTTGTTGTGAACGCACACGTCCACCGCATCGATATCATCGCGGCGAAGAATTTCCTGGAAATCGGCGTAACCGGTTTCAATCCCGTACTTGGCGCGGGCCGCCTCGATTTTCTCGGGAAACAGGTCGGCCACCGCGACCATCTTCACCTCGGGCAACTTCGCATAGTTCTCGAAATGGCTCTGGGCGATCTGTCCGGCACCGATCATTCCAACGCGTAGGGTCTTTTCCATGTGGCCAAAGCGTACGCCACAACGCCCCGGCGCTCAACTCATCGGCACCTCGCCACGCCCGGGCGCCCGGGCGCGCTATCGCTTTCGTGGGCGTACTTTTCTCCCTGCCAGGCGCCAGGCTTGCCCCGCGCTGTCGCCGAAATCATTACATCTTCTGTCTTCCCGCGATCGCGTCGGCAAGGATATTGCGATTGGCGTATTCGATGTTGCTTCCGGCGGGAAGACCCCGCGCCAGGCGAGTGACCTGCACGTCGGGATACGCCGCCAGCAGATTCTGAAGATGCAGGGCCGTTCCATCGCCCTCGACGGTGGGGTTGGTCCCCATGATCACCTCCCGCACCGATCCGCCGGCCAGGCGATCCATCAACCCCTGGATGGTCAAGTCGCCCGGCTCCTGGCCCTCCAGCGGCGCGATGCGCCCGAGCAGCACGTGATAGACCCCGCGATACAGTCCGGTGGCCTCCAACGCCAGCAGATCCTTCGGTTGTTCGACCACGCACACCATGGCCTGGTCGCGCGAGGCATCGGAACAAATTGAACACGGGTCCTGCTCGGTGAGGTTCGAGCAGACCGAACAATGCCGAATCCGCGTCTTGACATCGCGGATGGCATCGGCCAGTTTCATCGCCTCCTCGGGCGACTGCTTGAGCAGGTGAAACGCGATCCGCTCGGCCGAGCGGATCCCCACGCCCGGCAGACGCGACAGTTCGTTCATCAGATTCTGAATCGGTTGCGTGTAGCTGCTCATCTAAAAATTAACGTCCATTCTCGTTGAAAATCCGTCCGTTTGGATCCAAGCAGGCCGCGCGACCGTCCTCGATCCTCCAGCGGCCCGCGGGCCTAGACCGTTTCATGCCGTAAGAAGCTTCCGGCGACCAGCGGCAGTTCGATCCAGAACCGTGACCCAACTCCCAGCGTCGAATCGACGCCGACTCCACCGCCCATTCGTTCCACGCCCCGCCGGATTACCGCCAGTCCAAGCCCCGCGCCCGATTCCGTCGGTCCACGATCGAACTGCTCGGATCCGGGCAGCCGATGGAACGCGTCGAACAGGTGCTCGAGTTCCTCGGGCGCGATCCCTACGCCATTGTCCTCGACCGTCAGCCGCGCCATCGACCCGATCGTTTCGCCCCGGACGTCCACCTCACACTCGCGTCCCTCGGGCATGAACGTCAGGGCGTTGCTCAACAGATTCGCCACCACCCGGCGCAGCCCGGCCGAGTCGGCCAGCACCCACGGCAACGGCTCTCGCACCGTGACGCAGCCGATATCCAACCCCCCATCGCGCTGGAGCTGGCTGAGAACCTCGGTCACGACCAGGATCAAGCTGATCCGGGCGGGCTTGAAATCCGAAACCTCCAGGCGGCTGAACTCCAGCACATCGCTTACCAGGCGCTGGGCCCGAGTTGCCGCGGCCACCAGGCGCAGGGCTTTCTCGCGCCCCTCGTCTTCCAACGCGTCACCATGGCGATCGAGCAATTCCGCCGCGAAGGTCGAGATGCCCCGCAGCGGTCGCCGAAGGTCGTGCGAGATCGTGTACGAAAAGGCCTGCAAATCCGCGTTCGCCCGCGAGAGCTGTGCCGTCCGCTCGGCCACTCGGCCCTCGAGGGTCTGGTTCAGCCGCTGTATTTCTCGCTCGGCCTGCTTTCGTTCGCTGATGTCCAGGGCAAAGCCGATCCCGCGGATCGGCTCGTTCGCCGCCGAGTCCAGCGTGATCCCGCCGATTATGACCGGCACGCGGGAGCCATCGGGACGGATGTATTCCTTCTCAAACGGCTGGCAGGTTCCCGATTCGAGCATCTGGCGGACTCCCGCGGCGTCGAACTGGGCGTATTCCGGCGGCGTGATTGCGTCCCAATGGATCAATCCAGCGGCCAGTTCTTCAGGGGTGCGCCCGATGATCTCGAGCATGGCCTGATTGGATTCGGTGATGGCGTTTCGCGGCGGGCCTTCAAAAAAGAACAGGCCGATGATGCTCGAATCCATCAGCCGGCGCAACGAGCGCTCGGTGTCGGCCAGCGCCCGTTCGGCCTTGCGCCGAGCGTCGATGTCGGCCTGGCCCGCCTCGAGCAGCCGGCGCATCCGCCGAAGATCACGCCGAATCAACAGGTAAAGCAACTCGGCGGTGACGATGACGAACAGCCACCCCTTGGTCGTCTGCAAGATCGTCTCATCCCACCCCGTCGCCCCGGCCAGGCGGTGAGCCAGCAGATCCGACAGCAGGATCCACAGGCTCGACGCCCCCAGATAGATCAGGGCCGTTCGCGCTGAGGCCGTTCGCGCCAGCCGCCGCGGCGCTGGGCACTCGAGCGGTGACGACGCCTCGGCGATCACCGCCGATTCACTCCCACCCGTCATCCTCGATCCCCCTTGCCCACAGCCGCCTGGCCCGACGATCGGCCCAGCATCCGCTCGAGCGATTCGAGCAGTTCAGGATCCGGCGTACTCCACCAAAGTTGCTTGTGATGATGCACGGTGCAGACGACCGGCCAGCCCGGAAAGGCGAGTAAAAAATCGCTGCCGCTGAGCATCTCGAGCAGCCCGCGGACCATCAACCCGAACGGCTCGACCTCGTGGACGGCGAACTCGATCGCCGCAGCGCTGTTTCGCGTGATCAGCAGGCCGGGATCCACCCCCAAGCGCTCGATCAGCTCCGGCAGCCAGCCGGCGTTGCCGTACTCCAACTCATAGGCCCAGTGGCTCAGCGGCATGACCCAGGCGCCGCCGGGAAGCCGTTTCTGCCATGCCTCGATCGCAAGACTGCTCAGGTTCACTTCGAACGGACGCGGTGCCTGGCGGACCCAGTCGCGCGCTTCGGGACGAATGCTCGGATCGTCACCGCCGGCCCAGCAGACGTGCCGGACCCCCTCATCGTCGGCGAATCCGAATGCTCCTCCGTTGGGATAGAGACTTACAAGCCCTTGGCCGGTGAGCCGCTCGAGGACAATCGGATAATCAATGATCCAAGGCACGATCGGCGATTGTAGTCCCGATTGCCGGGGATGCGATCCCTAGTCGCGCGGCGCGGCGCGCGGCTCATCGCCGCGCGGGCGCGGGCGAGCGCCGGGTCCGGGGCCGGGGCCGCGTCCATCGGGACCGCCGCCGCGGCGCTCCTCGGGCGGCGGATTGTCCAGCGAATCGCCGCCCTGCGTGAGAAAC
Source organism: Tepidisphaerales bacterium (assembly GCA_038329845.1). Taxonomy (GTDB): domain Bacteria; phylum Planctomycetota; class Phycisphaerae; order Tepidisphaerales; family Tepidisphaeraceae; genus JBBQNJ01. The sequence continues at coordinate 8,435 of JBBQNJ010000014.1, forward strand.
ATCTCCATCTGCGCCTTGATCATCGCGTTTTCATTGGCCCGATCTTGAGCGAGCTGCTCGGTCTCACTTTGCAGCATTCGGGAAAGATGATCCAGGCGATTCTGTCGCTCAGCGAAACCGAGCCCGACCAGTTCGGCCACCTCTTTTCGCAACTGCTCGCGCAGCACTGGCTTGCGATCGGGGGTTTGCCGCATATCCGAAACCAGCCCGAAGACATGGTCCTCCAGCTCGAGCCGGCGAACTCTCGCTTCGTACAGTGCCGGATGCTGTTCCTGCTGGCTCTTGGCGGTCTGAAGGTTGCGCCAGCGGGTGAGAATAAACCGGCGGATCGGCTCGTAGCGCTCGCTCTCTTCGGGCATCTGCTGGAACAGTTCCCATCGCCGCGGGGAATGCTCGCGCATGAAGTCGCGAACCTGCGTCCATTCCTCGGTGCTGGGGCTATCCCCTCGCCGCCAGTAGCCGCGCTCGGCGGCAGGACGCTCGGGGCGCTCGGAGCGCTCGGTCCAGCGCCCAGCCATGGGCGCTGATGGGCGCGTCGCCGGAAGCTGCGGACCCGGCGCTTGCCCCGATACCCAAGGCGCGATCCAGAGTCCCAGCGCCAGTGCCGCCGCCACACCATACTTTGTCGTCATCGCTCGAATCCTTTTCATCGCCTTAAGCTCCAACCGCGATTTGCATGCGATACTCAACGGCTCACCGACAGGGAATACTCGGTCCAGGGGTCCAATTCCGTCCCGGACCTCTCGGCCGTCGCCAGTTGCAACGCCTGATCCAACCGCTGCTCACCGGCAGAATCCAGCATCGTTGCCATCGATACATCCCATGAATGCTCGAGCAGCTCGGCCTGCCAGGGATCGATTCCCGACGCCCACTCACCGGCTGGTGCCTCGTCCACCGTCAGTTCGTCGGGATAAAACACCGGCGGATGGTAAGCGATCGGGCCCAGACCGCCCGACCCATCGAGACCGCCGGGCTTAAGCCCCCACCACCCGACCATCCCGACCACCATCAGCGCCGCGGTGGCGGCGATGTACCAGCCCCAGTTGCGTCCGCGATCGGGCGATGCCATCGGCGCCGGTTGAGCCGACAGCCGATCGACCGTCCATTGGCGGATAAGCCTTCTCACCTGGCGCAGCGCCGCCGACTCGGGCAGAATCCCCCGCTGATCCCCCGCGGCCAGGGCGTCGCGGCAATCCAGGTCCATCCGCTGCAACTGCTCCAGTTGCCCGCGCATCTGCGAATCGGTCGCCAGCAACTGCGCGACCTCGGCGCGATCGGCACCGTCCAGTTCATCGGCCAGATACATCAACAAGACCGCTTCGTTGTTCTCGAGTTGTTGCAGAAGGCTTGGCATTATCCACCGTCCATCAATTGCTTGAGCTTGAGCATCGCCTTGTGCATCCGTCCCAGGGCCGTGTTCAGCGGACAGCCCAGGATGCGGGCGATCTCGACGAACTTCAGTTCCCCGTAATACCGCATCAACAACACCTGCCGCTGCGGCTCGGGGAGCTGCGCCACGGCCCGTTGCAGTTTCATCTCCTGCTCGCCGCGCTCGAGCCGGTCGCTGGCCGCGGGCATCGTCGGCTCTTCCAGATCGCGCATCGCCTGGATCGCCGTGCGCTGCCGGGTCCCCGATCGCCAGCGATCGTTGGCCTTGTTCGTGGCGATGCGAAACAGCCACGGCTTGAATCCACCGGCTCGAGATGCATCACCGGATGCATCGGTCTCGGCCGGAACGTACTTGTCCAAATGCTCGAGGACCGCCAGCCAGGTCTGCTGATGCAGTTCCTCGGCCACAGGGTCCGACCCGGCGAGCCGGCGAAGATATCGCAGCAGCGCGACGTGATGGCGCTTGACCAACGTCTCGCCGGCCGCGGCGTCTCCATCGCGCAGCAACTTCACCAGCGCATCGTCGCTTGGGGCCGCGCAGATCCCGGCAGTGTTCGATGCGACGAACACGCTCATGGCCTGAGGATTCGGGGTCGTGCCGCTCGCCATCGTCTCCAGGCCCGGGGCGTCAGAAGTTACAACGCTCGACCGGGGCGAATATTGTCCTTGAGAGAATCCAAACGCCCGGGCGAGTATACCGTTCGTTGCCAGCGGGTCGAAGTACCTCGAGGGAGGCTCCAACTCGCTGCTTAAGGACATCGGCGGTGCCTCGACGGCGGCACTTCAAGTCCCACAGCCGCCCCGCGCCACCCCGATCGGATACCCGGCATCTTTCGCCGCGGGAATGAGTTAGGTAACGTACCCGCGATGCGTGAACGGGTTCTCATCTTCGCCAATCCGATTGCCGGACGCGGCAGCGGGCGAAAGCTCGCCCAACGCCTCGCCGGGCGATTCGAGCGGGCGGGGATCGAACCGATTCTCCTGTTCGATCGTCCCGACCAAATCGACGATCACTCAATCGGCGCGGTGAAAGACTCGCGGGCGGCGGTGGTCATCGGCGGCGATGGAACCCTGCGCGCGGTGGCCCAGCGCCTGGTCGGTCGCGGTGCCACGAAGGCCACTCCGCCGATCAGCAGCGCCCCGCCGCTGCTGGTCGTGCCGATGGGGACGGCCAATCTGATGGGCCACCATCTCGGGATTCGCTGGAACCGCGCCAATCCGGAGGATCAACTCCTCGCGGCTATCCAGAATGGGAAAACGCGCGCCTTGGATGCGGCGCGGATCAACGGCGAACTCTTCTTCCTCATGGCCGGCGTTGGACTCGACGCGATGGTGGTCCACGAACTCGCCAGGCACCGTAAGGGTCCGATCACCCTAATGACATACCTCGAGCCGGTGCTGCGGACCCTGGGAGGGTACGACTTTCCATCCATCGAGGTGCGCGTGGACGGCGCGACGGTCTTCGGCGCTCGACCGGGGATCGCGTTCATCGGCAACACCCGCGAGTACGGCACGGGCTTCGCCATGCTGCCCGAGGCGCGTTCGGACGATGGGCTGCTGGACGTGTGTTGTCTGCCTATGGCCAGCGCCCCCGACGCGGTGTTCGCGGCCCTGCGGGCCGTGGCCGGCGAACATGCCCGGGCCGAAGGCGCGGTCTACGTCAAGGGACGCACCGTGCGGGTCGATTCGGCGCGGCCGGTCCCGGTGCAGGTCGATGGCGACGCCGCCGGCGCCACTCCGATCGACATCGCCTTGCTGGATGAGCGGGTGCGGTTTATCGTGCCCTGAACCGAGGCGATTCGCCTCGAACCTCTTCGTGTTTTCTATATTTTGTTCAGTATCGGATCCTCATGCTTCCCACCGATCGCCTGTTTGTCCTCGCCGGCCCGTGCGTGATCGAATCGCTCGAGTTGTGCCTCGAGGTCGGCGCTTTCATGAAGCGGACGTGCGACGAGTTGGGGCTGCACTACGTCTTCAAAGCGTCGTTCGATAAGGCGAATCGCTCGGCCGGCGACAGCTTTCGCGGCCCGGGACTGGACCAGGGGCTAAAGATTCTGGCGACGGTGAAGCGCGAACTCAATGTGGCGATCTTGACCGATGTGCATGAGCCGGCCCAGGCCGCGCCCGCCGGGGAAGTGGTGGATGTGATCCAGGTACCGGCGTTTCTGGCCCGCCAGACCGACCTGCTCGAGGCGTGCGGGCGGACGGGAAAAATCGTGAACATCAAGAAAGGCCAGTTCATGGCGCCGACGGAAATGGCCAACGCCGTCGCGAAGGTCAAGAGCGCCGGGAATCCGCAGATATTGCTGACCGAGCGAGGCACTTTTTTTGGATACAACCGGCTCGTCAATGACTTTACCGGTCTGGCCGTCATGAAATCATTGACGGGCTGCCCGGTCGTGTTCGACGTGACCCACTCGACTCAGCAGCCGGCCGGCGAAGGCACGCGCAGCGGCGGCCGGCCGGAATTTTCCCCCCTGCTAGCCCGCGCCGCCGTCGCCGCCGGCGTGGACGGGCTGTTCCTCGAGTGCCACCCCTCACCCTCGTCGGCCAAGTCTGACGCCGCGACCATGCTCTCGCTGGACCAGGCCGCCCAACTGCTCCGCCAATGCGCTGCCTTGCAAAAAGTGATGCGGTCGCTGGATTAGCAACCGGAAAAGCGCCTTTCGCGCACCGCTCAGCTCTGACCCACCTCGATGCGAACGTACTTATCGAGCGTTACGCCGGCGTTCTTGAGCATCGCGTCGACGGTCCCTTTGAATGCCTGGGCATTGAAGAACTCCTGATCGAGCAACACCCGCTCGGCGAAAAAGGCGTTGAGCTTTCCCTCGGCGATTTTCTCGGCGATCTGCTGCGGCTTGCCGGTCGCCTTGGCCTGCTCGACGGCGATCTCCTTCTCCTTGGCGACCAGTTCGGCCGGAACTTCGTCGCGGGTTAGTCCCAGCGGACGGGCAAAGGCGATGTGCCCGCCGATCTGCTTAATCAGCTCGTCGGTGACGTTGGCGACATTGCCTGAGAGGCGCAAAATCACGCCGATCTTGCCGGTAATCCCGTATAGATAAAGCCCCACCTTGCCGGCGGGATTACTCACCGCCGCGCTCTTGCCCACGCGGACATTTTCCCCCGTACGCTGTGCCAGTTCGGTCACGCCGCTCTTCATCGCCGCAGTCGCGTCCACCGAAACGTTGGCGGCCAGATCGCCGACGATCGTCGCGCCGAGTTTCTGGAAATCATCGCTCTTGGCGGTGAAGTCGGTATTGCAGTTCAGCTCGACCAGCGCCGCGGACTTACCGTCGGACGAAGCGGCGCCGAAGACGCGGCCCTCGGACGCGGCCCGCTCCTGGATCGAGGCCTTCACCCCGGACTTGCGAAACAGGTCGATCGCCTTCTCGATATCCCCGCCGGCCTGGATGAGCATCTCTTTGCACTTCATCATCGGCTGGCCGGTCTTGGCCCGAAGTTCATTGACAGCTTTCGCGGTGATCTCCGCCATGGTAGTTGGCTCCAATAAGGTTCAAAAAAAAGGCCGACCTGCCCTATTTTCCGCAGGTTTACCGAAGGATTCGGATTCGCAGCGCCGCCGCCGGCATCGGACTTTTTGGCCCGCCGGCGATCGGTGGAATCCTTCGGACAAGACGAAGCCCGGGCACGCGCCTGGCTCGGGACATTGCGATGCGACGGCACTCCGGCGCATCCGCCGGATCAGGCACCCTGGCCGGCAACGGCCGTTTCGACGGCGGGCGCGGTTTCGGCGGGCGGGGCCGCGGGCGCGGGGACAGAGGCCGCGTCCGGCGATTGCACCGGCGCGACCGCGCCCTCATCGGCGCGGAACGAGGCCCGAGTCGAGCGCCGCCGCGGCGCCGCGGCGGCGGCATTGGCCTCTTCGCCCTTCTCAGGGCGAGTCTGTTTGCCTTCAATTACGGAATCGGCCAACTCGTGGAGGATGATCTCCACCGCCCGCATCGCATCGTCGTTGCCGGGAACCGGCAGGTCGATCAGGTCCGGATCGCTGTCGGTATCGATCAACGCCACGGTCGTCAAGCCCAGCTTCTTGGCTTCCTTGACGGCGATATGTTCCCGCCGCGTATCGACGATGAACATCACCCCAGGCATCTTTTCCATCCGGCGAATGCCCTCGAGGTTGGCCTTGATCTTGGTCATCTCGCGCGAGAGCGTCGCTTTCATCTTTTTTGAGTACGTCTCGATCTGCCCGGACTCCCAGAGCTTTTCCAGCTCCTCGAGCCGATTCAGCCTGGCCCGAATAGTCCTGAAGTTGGTCAGCGTCCCACCCAGCCAGCGCTCGGCAACGTAGTGCATCCCGCAACGCTTGGCCTCTTCTTCGACCGCGTGGCGGGCCTGGCGCTTGGTCCCCACGAACAACACATCCTTGCCCCCGGCGACCGTCTGCTGGAGCAACTTCTTGGCGCGAAGCAGACCTTTGAGGGTCTCCTTCACGTCAATGATGTGGATCATGTTGCGTTTGCCGTGGATGTAAGGCTCCATTTTCGGATTCCACCGGCTCACCCGATGTCCGAAATGAACTCCCGCATCCACGAGTTGTTTAACGAGTTCGGCTTGCGATTGCGCCATTGCGTCGGTCTCCGTGACCCGGCCGACGGGACAAAAGCCCGTTGATTTGGCCGTCAGCCCGTACGACCGCGACGGCCAAGAAGCCGCGACGCCATGGGGCTTAGTCGTGAAAGAAGTTAAAAAACACCCGCGATGATCCCGGCGGCGGTTTGTTTCCCGCCGCCCCGGTTCGCTAGGCATCATCCTCAACACAGCAAAGAGGAGATCCTGACCCTCGGCAAGCCAAGACCGGCTACTTTACTCCCCTCGTTAAAATCGGTCAAGACGACCGCAAGCCGATTTTCACCCCGGGGCGATTTTCATATCTGACCGGCCCATCCGGTCACGATCCACGAATGCCCACGACAGGATTCGAACAATACAGGATTCTCCCGAGAATTCAACTGTTTCCGAAAACGGCGCTGCAAAAAGTGCTGCAATCGATCCGGATTTGGCCGAAGTGGTGGCAAATTGGCACTCACTGCCTGCCGCCATCAAGGGGGTGATCTCAATCGTCGTCGGTCAGCATACGGCGACAGTACGGTCGGCTGTGGAATCGGGCGGAAAACCGGACGCTAATCAGTAACCAATGGCGAGGTAGAGCATCAACAATTGCGCGGACGTTACTCCGGCGGGCCGAACCGCCGCTCCAATTCCTGAACGACGGGCCGGAGGACCTCGCCAAACATGCTTAACCATCCGGCCAGTCGCTCGGCAGGAGCATCACGGAGCTGGAGAATCTCCTTGGTGCGTCAAATGGCCTTGGGTTTGTCGCCTTGCAAATTCACCACGATCTGGTGACAATGTCACCATGATCCAGCGGAATATCGAACAATCCCTGCAGTTAGCTTTGGCCGATACGCCAGTGGTGCTGATCAACGGCGCCCGGCAGACCGGCAAGACCACTTTAGCCCAGGCGATCGCTCAGAAGTCCGGCGCCGAGTATTTCACTCTGGACGATGCCGCCACGCTGGCACTGGCGGCGGGCGATCCGTCCGGGTTCATCCGCAACCTCAGCGGCCCTGTCGTTCTGGACGAAATCCAACGGGCACCCGATCTGTTCCCCGCCATCAAGCTTGCCGTGGATAAGAACCGCCAACCCAGCCGCTTTCTCCTGACCGGCTCGGCCAATGTCATGACCCTGCCGCGTTTGTCGGAGTCGCTGGCCGGGCGGATGGAAGTCATTCCTCTCTTCCCGTTTTCGGCCGGTGAGCTCGCCGGGCATCGCGAGGGATTCGTGAAGCGTCTGTTTGCCGGCACCATCGCTAAAGTGAAGTCGAGCACCACTAAAGATGATCTTGCGTCCAGATTGACTCGTGGCGCCTACCCGGAAGCAATCCAGCGTAAAGGCGAAGATCGCAGGACGGCGTGGTTCGCCTCCTACATCTCCACCATCCTGCAACGGGACGTGCGTGACCTGGCGCAGGTGGATGCGTTGCACACACTGCCGAACCTGGTCAAGTTGCTTGCCGCACGCACGTCCGGTTTGATGAATATGGCCGACATAGGCAGGGACGCCGGCCTGCCGCACTCGACGTTGACCCGCTATCTGGCCCTGCTGGAAACGGTTTATCTGGTTCACCGTCTGCCCGCCTGGTCACCCAATCTGGGCAAGCGTCTGGTCAAAGCGCCCAAGCTGCACCTGGTTGACACCGGCCTGGCTTGCCACCTGATCGGTGTCGAAGCCCGACGGCTCAGCCAAGACCGCTCTTTGCTGGGGCGCATGTTGGAAACGTTTGTGGTCGGCGAACTCCGCAAACAGCTTTCCTGGACCGAACCGCAGACCGCGCTTTACCATTTCCGTTCAGCCGCAGGCTCGGAAGTGGATGTTGTGCTGGAAAAAGCCGATGGCGCGGTGGCCGGCATCGAAGTCAAGGCGAGCAGCACCGCGGCCATCTCTGACTTCGCAGCGCTGCAATCGTTGCGCGATCAGCTTGGCAAACAGTTCCATGCCGGCATCGTGCTGTATATGGGCGATCAAGTGATTCCCTTCGGCGACAGTCTCTGGCTGGTGCCCTTGACACACTTGTGGGCGGAGTAACGCACGAGTCCATCAACGCCTCAGTCGGTCCGTCTTGCACGAAAGAAGCAGAGCATCTCCAGCTTCGGGAGGGAGCTTTCTTCAAGTGCCCAGGACAGGATTTGAACCTGCACGAGTTGCCTCGCTACCACCTCAAAGTAGTGCGTCTGCCAATTCCGCCACCTGGGCCGCGGGACAAGCGGGGGGAATTATACTCCCGACCGCGCCGCTGTCGAGAGCGGGCGATGCAAGAATCGTGGCTCGCCTCATCGCCGAGAACGTCCGGGCGGACCGACCGGCTCGAGGATATACCGCTCGCTGGCCCTATTGAGACAATTCGCTTGGAGGAACCCGCGGGATGCCCTGTAGGTTCCGAGTGCGTGCGTGCGTGCGTGTGAGTGTCTCGCCGAACGCCGCGAGCGGTGTAACAAGTCCCCCGCCTTGTCATCGTCTTGGCGGCCTCGTATAGTTCGTCCCGATCTGGAGCGGGCCGGATGGGTGGCGCAGCGTGAATCGTCGATACGGGGAGATGCACCCACCCCGTGGAATGCCGGAGTCGCCCATGATGCAGACGAACAGTCCTGAGAATCCCGTCGAGCCGGTGCCGGCGGGGTTGCCCAACAATGAGAGCTTCCTGCCTGCGTCCACTGTTCTGATCGTGGATGACAATTCCCAGAACGTCGAGCTTTTGCAAGCGTTCCTCGAGCAGTTGCCGGTGAAGGTGGGCACCGCCGCCGACGGGGTCGAGGCGATGGAGAAGGTCGCCGAGCTCAATCCCGACCTGATCCTGCTGGATATCATGATGCCGCGAATGAGCGGGTTCCAGGTCTGCAAGAAACTCAAGAGCGACCCGAAGACCCGGGATATTCAGATTCTCATGGTCACAGCGCTGAATGAGTTGGGGGACATCGAGCAGGCGTCGGAATGCGGGACCGACGACTTCGTCTCCAAGCCGGTGAACAAGTTCGAGCTGCTCACCCGCGTCAAAAGCCTTCTGCGGGTTCGCCACCTCAAGAACGAGCTGGAACGCGCGCTAACCTACCTCAACGACATCGAAACCGACGACGGCGCCGACTCGCGGTAGCGATCGTGTCAGCTAACTTTTTTGCCGCGACTCCCCGACGAAAAAAAACCGCCCCGAAGGGCGGCTGCTCAGACTCGATACGATTGACGGACGGATCGGCTAGGCGACAAGCGACTCGAGGACGGGCCGCATCGCCGGAACAGCCGACGCATCGGAGAGCACCGGCAGATCCTGCGAAAACTCCACCGGCGCCTCGATGATGGTCGTCTCCGATTCTAGCTGCTTGCGGGCCGCGGCTTTGCGGATTCGACGGGTCCGGCCCACGGTCTGCTGGTCCACGGTGGCCTTGCGGGTGCGGTTGGCATTGGCGACGGTGACGGCCTCGGCGGCGTCGGGGGCGCACAGGTCGGCGCCGATCTCTTCGGCCAGACCTTCGGCCCGCTTGTAGATCCCGCCGCAGCACATCACCTGCATCGACGGGCAACTATTCACATCGCGGAGGTAGTCGATCAATTTACGCACCGCCGGGACGCCGCTGGGCAGGGTTCCGAACATGACCAGCAGGTCGGGTCGGGTGTCGCCGATCAGCTTGAGGACTTCGTCATCGGGCACCCCGCCGCCGGCGAAGCGGACGGTCCACCCATCGGCCTCGAACAGATCGGCGCACAGTTGTCCGCCGAGTTCTTCCGGTTCGGCGTCGCCGCAGAAGATCAGCACTTTTCGGCCATTGTTTTCCGCCCGCTCGAGCCGGGCGGTAAGTTGATCGGTCAGGGCGCGATTCAGGCGGGTGGCCAGGTTCAGCGCCGCCGTCGAGATGCGGTCGTCGCGGTAGAGCGCCTGAAGCAGCTCCATCGTCGGCCAGATTAACCCGGTGAGCAGGTCGTAAGCGCCCACGCCGCAGACGATGGCGTCATCGACAACCTTGCGGGCGGCGGTGCGATCGCCGGCGAGCAGGGGCTCGAGATAGCTACGGGACAGTTGGGGGGTGATCGACGATTGGGGGGTGAGGCTCATGGACGCATCTCCGATTCCGGCGTCGGGTCGGTCCATCCGTTGAACCCACCCGATCCGAGGGTTTATGAGGTGGGGCGTCCATGCCCCGGTTTCACTTTCGTCGTCCACCTTCGGATGAAGATGGGTAATTTACGACACCCAATGAATCGGCACGGCGGCCTAAAAAACTTCTCTATTTTACCAAGATTTTCTAAATTGCCAAATGGAGATTCCAAATTCTAGATCTCAAATCCTTATTTTAAAGCATTTTAAGACTATAATCGAGACGCCGAATGCCCGATCCTGAAATTAACTATACGCAATTTCTGCGCTTTTCGACCCGGCAGAGCCCGTTTGGTACACTCCAATCCCCATGCAACGACCCAACATCCTCTACCTGCATTCCCACGACACCGGGCGATACCTTCAACCCTACGGCCACGCGATTCCCACGCCGGCGATTCAGCGACTCACCGAGCAGGGAACCCTCTTTCGCCAGGCTTTTTGTGCCGCCCCCACCTGCTCGCCCAGCCGGGCGGCGTTGCTGACGGGCCAGTCGGCTCACTCCTCAGGAATGCTGGGGCTGGCCCATCGCGGATTCGGGATGTCGGACTATTCCCGCCATATCGCCCATGTCCTGCGCCCGGCGGGGTATCAAAGCGTGCTGGCGGGCATGCAGCATATCGCCAAGGACGCAAACGTCATCGGCTACGACCGGGTCATGCCCGGCGGCGGCACGGGGGCCGAGACTCGCGCGGTGGAGTTCCTGGGATCAGCGCCGAAGCAACCGTTTTTTCTTGACGTGGGGTTCAATCTTACCCATCGCGCCGGGGTCGGTTTCCATCGGCACCATGACCCGGCCGACCCGCGCTATTGCCTGCCCCCCGCTCCGCTGCCGGACACCCCCCGCACCCGCGCCGACATGGCCGAGTACAAGGCGTCGGCCCGGTCGCTGGACGACCATTATGCAACCGTGCTGGGGGCGCTGGACCGCGCCGGGATTACCGACAACACCCTGGTCGTCTGCACGACCGACCATGGGATCGCGTTTCCCGCGATGAAATGCAATCTGACCGACCACGGCCTGGGCGTGTCGCTGATCATTCGCGGCCCGGCGGGCAGCGATTTCAACGGCGGGAAAGTCGTCGATGCGATGATCTCGCAGATCGACATCGTGCCGACGATTTGTCAATTGCTGGGTATCGCCGTACCCCCGTGGGTCGAGGGGCGCAGTTTCCTGCCGGTGATCCGCGGGGAAGCCGACGAGGTGAACGACGAGATTTTCGGCGAGGTGAGCTATCACGCGGCCTATGAGCCTCAGCGGGCGGTGCGCACGCGGCGATGGAAATACATCCGGCGCTTCGGCGAGCGATCGGCGCCGGTCATGCCCAACTGCGATGACTGCATCTCGAAAGACGAACTAGTGGCCCACGGCTGGCGCGATCGCGAGGTCGCGTTTGAACAGCTCTACGATCTGGTGCTGGACCCCTGCGAATCGCGCAATCTCGTCGGCGCGGCGGATGAACCGGCGGCGCTGGCGGAAATGCGCCGGCGTCTGGAGGATTGGATGAAACGCACGAACGATCCGCTGTTGCAAGGCCCCGTCGCATTGCCGGCGGGTGGAATCACCACCGACCCGAGCCGCTTTAGTCCGGACGGTAAAAAATGAACCCGCGATCCCTCGAATCCAGTTTGACGCTTCAAGACATTCAAGCCGATCCGGCCGAATCGCCGCTGTCCGGCGGATGGTGGTTTATCGGCGAATCGGAATCTCAGAAACTCGTCTATTCCATCGAGCCGGGAACCCTGGCGGCGACCGACTGGCTCAGCGCCGACATGCTGCTGGACGGGGAGGAACTGGCGGTGTTTCAACTCTCCCTGCGCGAGCGCGATCAAGGAGACGCGGCCCGACCGCCGCGGGAATTTCACCTGATCTTCGGGCTGCTCAATCAATGTTCGGCGCGGCTGCGGCTGGACTTGACGGACCTGAACCAGAACCGCTGGTCCCTGCCGCGAGAGGGGGCGTGTTTGAAGCGTCATTGCGGCGGCGATCGCGTCGAGGCCGAACGCGTGGATCGAATCACCCTGTCGGTGACTCGTCGCGGCGACCGGGCGGCGCGATGGTGCATGACGCCGTTGATGATAAGCGACCAAGAGCCGGCGTGGATGGGCGCGCTGGTCCTGCCCAAGGGCAAGCTGATCGACGAACTGGGCCAATGGGCGATCCGCGATTGGACCGGCAAGACCGGCTCGAGCGCCGCGGTGACTCGGCGGCTGAGATCACAGCGGCGCGATGCCGAGGCGGCGCGACTGCCCGAGGGATTCTCCCGTTGGGGCGGTTCGACTCGGGCCGCCAAACTCGAGCCGGGAAAATGTTTCCGAACCCACCATGACGGGCAGCGCTGGTGGTTAGTCGATCCCGACGGACATTTATTTTTCTCCGCCGGGCTGGACTGCGTTCGCCCGGGCATCCCGGCCAATCACGGCAATCTGAAAGAAGCAGTGACCTGGCTTCCCGCTCGTAAAGGCCCCTACGCCGCGATCTATTCCGGCCAGCGATCGACCGAAGCGGTGGACTACCTTCGCGCCAACCTGATCCGCGCGTTCGGTGCCGACTGGCATGCGCAATGGGGCGCGATCGCGCTGGGGGAGATGCGGCGGCTGGGCTTCAACACCGTGGCCAACTGGTCGGATTGGCAGATCGCCAAGGCCGGCGGATTCCCTTATGTGCGCCCGCTCGATGCCCGGCTGAAGCGAACGCCGGAAGTCTACCGCGATTTTGTCGATGTTTTCGATCCGGCGTTCGAGCCGGACTGCCGCGACTTCGCTCAACAATTGCTTGAAACTCGCGACGATCCGGCCATGATCGGGTATTTCCTGATGAACGAGCCGAAGTGGGGCTTCGCCATCGAATCGCCCGCCGCGGGAATGCTCTTCACCACCGAAACCTGTCATGCCCGAGCGAATCTGGCGGAGCATCTGAAGACAAAGTATGGCGACAGCGCCGGCCTGACCAAGGCGTGGGGCATGGACACGACGCTCGAGGCGATCGGGCGGGGGAAATGGTCAAAACCCCTGAGCGCCGCCGCCAAGTCCGATCTCGAGGCCTTCAGCACCGTGATGATCGAGCGGCTGTTCCATATTCTGAGCGCCGCCTGCCGGGCGGTCGATCCCGATCACCTCAACCTCGGGGCGCGGTACTACACGCTTCCCCCGGAGTGGGCGTTGGCGGGAATGACCTGCTTCGACGTGTTCAGCATCAACAGCTACACTGACCGCGCCCCGAAGGACAAGATCGACCGCATCGTCGAGCTAATGCATCGCCCGGTGATGATCGGGGAATGGCATTTCGGCGCGCTAGACGTGGGGCTGCCGGCCAGCGGCATCGGGCGCGTGAAGGATCAGGCAGCGCGGGGACAAGCATACCGCGTCTACTTTGAAGGTGCCGCGGCCCATCCCGGATGCGTCGGAGTCCATTACTTCACCATGTACGATCAAAGCGCCCTGGGCCGATTCGACGGCGAAAATTACAACATCGGCCTCTACGACATCTGCCACCGCCCGTACGAACCGCTCTCCGAGGCGGCGGGTGAGAGCCACAAGGCGATGTACGCCGTGCGATCAGGACAACAACCCCCCTACGACCGGGCACCGAAGTATCTTTCGAAGCTGTTCTAGTCCGCGAGCGACAGCGCAAGGGTCCACTCATGGCGAAGATCGAGGTTCCGAAAAAATGCGGCAGGGTGCGGGTGGCGGTGACGCAGGGAAATAAGTACGTCGTCTGGAACGGCAAGCAGGGTCGAGGAGAGTTCGGGATTATCTGCCGCAATAAGCGCCAGGCGCAGGAGCTGTGCGAGAAAATCAACACCAAAGACCACGATGGAACGGTGATTCTCGATTGATGCCGCCGGGTTGCCATGATCCGCCGAGTCTGCTGCGCCTGTGCCTGGACGAACGGTGCCAGCGCCGGTGCGTATTGGGCGATGGTGCATCCGGGTGATATAATCGGCATCATGACGCGATGCCTTCAAGCCCATCGTGCCGAGGCGATAGTGAATGCCGCGGGCGAGGTGACGATCTCCGGTCTGCCGTTCCCGCAAGGTCGGCGAGTCGAGGTGATCGTCTTGACGAACGAGCATCAGGAGAGTAGCCCGGGCTATCCCTTGCGGGGGCGCAAGCCGTTCCGCTATGATCGACCCGACGATCCGGTGGGCGAAGCCGATTGGGAAGACGGGCAATGATCATACTGGATACGCAGGTGTGGGTGTGGTGGGTGAACGACGACAGGCAGTTGCCCGTTACACTGCGTTTGGCGCTGCAAACCAACGAGGACTCGGGTTTCGCGGTCAGCGCCATTTCGCTGCTTGAAGTAGCCCGCCTGGTCACGGCCGACAGACTCGTTCTTCCGTTGCCGGCGGAAGATTGGCTGCTCGCCGCTCTTCAATATCCGCGAATGTCCCTGGTGAATCTGACCCCGGAAATCTGCGTGTTGTCCACGAAACTTCCCGAGCCGTTCCATCGAGATCCCGCCGACCGCCTGGTGGTGGCGACGGCCATCGCGCGCGATGCGGTGGTAGCGACCACCGACGCGAAGATCCGCGCGTATCCTCATGTGAGAACGCTCGAGTACTAGCCGGCACACGCCAGAGAAAAATGCCAGCGGTCGCTGAAACAACCGGAAACCCCCGCCGACAAGACGGCCAGTTGCTGCTGGACCCGGCCTTCATGGCCAAGCTGGACCAGCTTGACGTGGTGTCGCGCAAAATCCTGGCCGGGAAAATGAAGGGCGAGCGCCGAAGCAAGCGCCGCGGGCAGAGCGTCGAGTTCGCCGACTACCGCAATTACGTCGTGGGCGACGACCTACGCTTCATCGACTGGAACGTGTACGCGCGGCTCGACCGGCTGTTCCTCAAGTTGTTTCTCGAGGAGGAAGACCTGGCGATGTACGTGCTGTGCGACGTATCCAAAAGCTGCGATTACGGCGACCCGCACAAAGCGACGTACATCAAGCAGGTGGCCGCGGCGCTGGGATACGTGGGATTGGTGAACTACAACCGGGTGATGATCGGGGCCGTCAGCGACACGCTGGTGGCCGACACCGGCGGCATGCGCGGGCGCCGCCGGGTCAACGCGATGATCGACTTCATCTCCAAGCTCCAGCCCGCCGGCGCGAGCGATCTCGGCGAGGCCGGCCGGCGGTTCGCGCTGCAGCATCGCCAAAAAGGCGTGCTGGTGGTCTTGAGCGACTTCTTCGACAAAGGGGGCTACGAAAATGCCCTGCGATATCTCTCCGGCGGACGGTACGACCTGTTCTGCGTGCAAATCCTCAGTCCCCAGGAGATCGAGCCGGACCTGAAAGGGGATTTGAAACTGCGGGACCTGGAAGATGACGACACCGCCGAGGTGTCGATCACCCAGCCGCTGCTCAAGCAATACAAATCAAATCTCAACGCCTACTGCCTGGCGCTGAAGGAACACGTCACCCGCCGCGGCGGAACGTATCTGTTCACCAGCACCGCCGTCCCGTTTGACACGCTGGTGCTGAACTACCTTCGCCAGCGCGGCCTGCTGGGATGATGGACGATCGCTGGCCGCGACGACAAGCCCCGCGGGGCAAGACTCCGGCGGCAAGAATCCCGCGGCACGGTGCACGGCGTCACTAGTGCAGTGTCTCGGCCTGATGGCATCTGATGTTCAGTCGCAAAAAACTTGAAAAGTGCAAAACGAAGGATTTTCAGTCGAGCATGAGACGCACTATTTATGAGACACTACATTAGGTTATCACTTTCATAGAAACAACGTCTTTGTTTTATGTAAAGTCTTCTTCGATAATTCCTCCATCGCCGGCGGGTCGTCGGTGCAAAGGAGATTCGACTGATGGCTCAGTTGCCCGTCAACCACATCGCGTTGCCCGAACTGGATCCCCCCAGGACTGCCGCCCTGGTGAGGCGTAATCGGCACCTCGTCAAGGCAGTCGCCGTCGCCGCGGTGCTGGGCGCGCTGATCGCGTTGGCATCCCCCGGAGCGGCGCTGGCGGTCGCCGTGGTCGTGGCGATGGTCGCCGGCAACCCGTTCGGCGGCAAAGGCCATTTCTTCTCGAAGTATCTGCTGCAAGGTTGCGTCGTGCTGCTGGGACTGAGCATGGATTTGCCGGTCATCCTTCATGCCGGGGCGCGCGGCTGGGTCTTCGCATCAGCGAGCATCGCCGCGACACTCGGGCTGGGATATGTCCTGGGCCGGCTCCTGCGGATCAACCGCAAAACCTCAGCACTGATCTCAGCCGGGACGGCGATCTGCGGCGGATCCGCCATCGCGGCGGTCGGCAGCGTCCTTGCCGTCACCGAAACGGAAATCGCCGTCGCCATGGGGATCGTCTTTATCCTCAACGGCGCTGCTTTGTATGTTTTTCCGTTGGTCGGTCACGCGCTGCACTTGACCCAGGAGCAGTTCGGCCTCTGGGCGGGCGTGGCGATCCACGACATCTCATCCGTGGTCGGTGCCGCGGTGAGCTACGGCCCGGCGGCCCTCGAGACCGCCACCGCCGTGAAGCTGTCCAGATCCTTGTGGATCATCCCGCTGGTGCTGGGAATGGGAATGACCCTCGGCCGCACCGTCCATGGCCCTGACCAGACCACCACGGCGGCGACTCCTCGGCGCCCACGGATACAACTCCCGTGGTTTATCGGGCTGTTCATGCTGGCGTCGTTGATCCGCAGCCTCTTCCCCATCGTCGCCGCCGCCGGACCTGCGGTGACCGCGGTGGCTCGCGGCGGCATGGTCGCGGTCTTGTTCATGATCGGCGCGGGTATCTCGCCAAAGGCCGTCGCCGCCGTGGGCTGGCGGGCGGCGATCCAGGCGATCGCGCTGTGGCTGTTCGTCAGCGTCGTGTCGCTGATCGTGATCCTGCGATAGCCTCGCTTCAGCCGCCGGCGATCGCGGGCACGATGCTGATCTCATCGCCCGCGGCGACGGGAGTGTCGAGATTCTTCAGGTGGCGGATGTCTTCGTCATTGAGATAGATATTGACGAAGCGATTGAGTTGTCCGGGGGATTTGAACAATCGGGTTTCGATCCCCGGGGCCTGGGTTTTGAGCGCATCGAGAACCTGGGCGATGGTGTCCCCCGCGGCGTCAACTGCATCGACCCCGCCGGTAAAAGTTCGTAGCGGCGATGGGATTCGGACTTTGATGCTCATGGATTTATCTCTCGGATCGCCCGGCCGTAACACTTCAGCCGTCTGCCGCGATTCCCGTCTTTGCCTCCAGTCAAGTTGGGTCTGTCTGCTGACCCGCGATATCAGCCTCAGAATCAACGTGCCGGCATTTGGCTGAAATGTGACATCCGGCCGCTCGGGCATGACGACCTATTTCTCATCTCGGAATTTCATCCCGCCCGCCCCGCCCCCTCCACCGCCCCCGCCCGCGCCCTGGCTGCCGGCCACGATCAATTCGCCGACGCGGTCGATCTCCTTGGCTTCCAGGCCCGAGCGCCCGGACTTGCTCTTGGCCTTGTTGCCCTTCGAGTCCCAAGTGACGCCGCTAATGTAGTCCGGAGCCTTCAGAGTCTTGAGTCGGCCCAGAGCCGCCAGCATGTTCTGCACCTGGGGCGGCTTGGCGTCCATGCCCAACGCCCACGCTTGCAGCCCTCCCAGCACGTTCGTGGCATGGCCGCGAATGTCAGCGCCAGTCCCCATCCGCTGCACCAAGTCCTCCATCCCGGCGACGTAGGTGTCGTATGCCGAAGGCAGTCGGGCGAACATCGCGTCTCGATACGCCAGGATCGGGGCGTTGGCCAAAGCCACCCGCCCCGCCTGCTCGGAAATCTCCTTATCCACCCCCGCGACCTCGTCCTGGCGCAAACGAGACAACGCCATGTCGATCTGACGACGCTGCTGGGGGTCCATCCCGGGCATCGCGACCGGCGCCGGCGCCGAAGAATACGCCCGCAACGCCGCTGGCGCCTGCGCCTCATCGAACTTGCCGGGAATCGCCGACAGCAATTGCCACTTCACATACGCTTGCAACCGCGGCGAGCCGCTGATCCGGTTCCCCAGCGCCTTGACGATCAATTCCGGCGTCACCTCTGCCGATGGATTATCGACGAAATAATTGCTCTCCGAACGCGTGCGGGCGTTCTGCGGATCCTTCTCGAACGCGGCGTATTCCTTGCTCAGCGCCGCAATGGCGGCGGCGACCGCCTCGATGCCGGGATCCCCTTGCTTGCGCGAGGTCGATCGCGCTTGCCGCGCCGGCGCTTCTCGATGCGGTGTAGCGCCCACCTTGCCGGTGATTTTCTCGGGGTTTCCCACCCCGCGCATCAAAGGATCGGCCGACGCTCTATCGAGCGGCGCAAGCAACCCCAGGCAAAGGGCGATCATTCCCAAGAACGCTTTGTCAGTTCGTCGTTTCATGGCAATCTCCACCATGGATTATACCGATAACGGCTCGGCATGCGCCTCGACGCAGCGCGAAATCGACGGATGATCCGTTTCGATCATGCGGTCGAACGCCGACATCTTCGCTTCGATCACCTCGGGATACGCCAGTTCACCGGCGACCACTTCCTGGGTTTTCAGCCCGTTGCCGGTGATGCAGATGCAGATCGACTCATCCCGCGGGATGCGGCCTTGGCGAATCAGCTTGATCGTCACCGCCAGCGTCGTGCCTCCCGCAGGCTCGGTCCAGATCCCCTCGGTTCGTGCCAGCAGCTTGATCGCCGCGACGATCTCCGGATCGCTGGCGCTGGCGCCGAACCCGCCGGACTGCCTGACGGCCTGGTAGACGTAGTAACCATCGGCCGGATTCCCAATGGCGATGCTCTTGGCGATTGTATTGGGCTTTTGCGGGTGGATCACATCCACGCCCGACTCGATCGCCCGCACCACCGGATCGCAGCCGGCCGCCTGCGCTGAATACATTCGCGGGGCATTGTCCTCGACCAGCCCTAAGTCGATGAACTCGCGGTATGCCTTGTAGATTTTCGGCAGGATCGTCCCCCCCGCCGTCGGCACGATCGTATGATGCGGCAATTTCCAGCCGAGCTGTTCGGCGATCTCGTAGCCGAACGTCTTGGCCCCTTCCGTGTAAAAGGGGCGCAGGTTCACATTGACGATGGCCCAGCCGTACTTGTCGGCGATCTGCGTGCAGAGCCGGTTGACATCATCATAGTTGCCGCGAATGCGGACCATAGTCGGGCCGAACACCAGCGAGCCAAGCACCTTCCCCTGCTCGAGATCATACGGGATCATCACGAAACAGCGAAGCCCCGCCTGGGCGGCATGGGCGGCGGTCGAGTTGGCCAGGTTGCCGGTGCTGGCGCAGCCCACGGTGTCGAACCCGAACTCGATGGCCTTGGTGATCGCCACCGAGACCACCCGCTCCTTGTAGCTGCAGGTTGGATAGTTGCACGAATCGTCCTTGATCCACAACTCCCGGCAGCCCAATTCGCGAGCCAGTCGGTCGGCCCGTCGAAGTGGAGTGAACCCCGAATGATGCCCCGTGCGCGGCTCACCTTCGATCGGGAGCAGGTCGCGATAACGCCACAGACTGCGCGGGCCGGCCTCGATCGAGGCCCGGCTGATCCCGCGGCGAAGGGCTGCATAGTCATATTCCACTTCGTACGGCCCGAAACATTCCGAGCAGACATGCGCCGGAGAAACCGCCACGCGGTGGCCGCACTCTTTGCATTTCAAGCCGACAACATAGTTCATGATGGATTCGCTCCGGGCATAAAAAAACCTCTCCCATGAAGAAGAGGCCGCGAAGCGATCATCGGGCGACTCTTATCTTCCCCTCTTCGTCGAACCTCTCGACAATTCGGGCGGGAGTTAGCACCTGCCCCGATCCAATGCCCCATGGCACCGACCCGGCGGTTGCTGTGGCTTCAACGGGCCCAACCCTCAGCCACTCTGGATAAGAACGAGTATTCGATTGTGCGACGAATATAAGACATGGTAGGTGCGATTGTCAACAGAAGCAGGGACGAAGGCGTGGTTAGCCCGACGCGCCAGCGAGGGACCGAGCGCGGCGAGACGACGCGACGACCGGACGACCGGACGTGTTAGCCCGATGCGCCAGCGAGGGAACAAATCCCCCGGCGCAGCAATCGCGGCGGGCCAACGCGACCGATTCGGTAAGCCGTCTCACGCCGCCACATCGTGAATGTGGCCCGCGTTACATTCCGGATAAACGGATCAAATAATTTTTTTATTTTCATCGCTCCGGCGACCTAACCGAATCCCGCCTTGCTTTTCCAGATTTGCAAAGCCGTGTCGCGCCTGTGCCCGATATGGCTACTTGGGGCATGGCCTTGGGGACACTCACACCGGGAGAGCGCTATGCGGTTGATGGAATCACTCGAGGATCGTCGGATGCTGGCGGCGGTCAGTGGCTTGGCGTTGGTCAACGTCGATACCGGCGAGGACCTGACGAAGTTGGAAGACGGCATGGTCATCAACCTGGCCAAGCTGCCCACGCGAAACATCACCGTCCGGGCCGATGCGTCGGCGGACACCGAAAGCGTCCGCTTCGGACTCGACCGGGACTGGTCTTATCATACCGAGAACATCGAACCCTACGCCATCGCCGGCGACAGCCGCGACGGGACCTATTACGCCTGGCGCCCGGGCGAAGGAGATCACACCCTGACCGTGCGGGCCTATACGGGCAACCGCGGTCGAGGCGGCGCCAGCTCGCGGGTGAAGATTCACTTCCGCGTGATCGACGATGCCAACGCGCCGGACCCCCAGGCGCCGGCACCGCGCCCAGAGCCGACGCCTACGCCGGTGCCCACACCGAAGCCCGTTCCAACCCCGACGCCGGTGCCGGTCCCCACGCCCACTCCGACCCCGGTGCCGCAGCCCAAACCGACGCCCGTCCCGACCCCGACACCGACGCCCCCGACGCCCGTCCCGACGCCAACCCCGACCCCGACGCCCATCCCCACTCCCACTCCGACGCCGGTACCGACGCCGACACCGACTCCCGTTCCGACACCAACACCCAAACCGACCCCGACTCCCACCCCCACGAATCCGGCACCGATCGCCAGTCCCAGCGCTCCGTCGATCCCCGGCGACTGGTCCCTATCGTTCGCCGATGAGTTCAATGCCGCACCCGACCCGCAAACGTGGATCGACAGCATCTGGGGGATGACGCACTGGAACGATGAGTGGCAGATTTACGATCCCAGCGCGATCCGCGCCGACGATGGGGTCTTGACCCTCACCGCCACCAAGCAATCCAAGAGCGGCTACAACTATGTTTCGGGCCTGATCAGCACCGGCGGGGAAGCCTACAAGCAGGACCCCGGCTTCGACTTCCTCTACGGCTACGCCGAGGCGCGCATTCAGGTGCCCTCGGGCAAGGGATTGTGGCCGGCGTTTTGGATGCTCACCAGCCCCGATCCCGACTACCAGGATCGCAACGGCGAGATCGACATCATGGAGATCATCGGCGACGAGCCGAATATCGACTACGTCCACCTGCATCGCAACGGATCAGAGGTGGGCAAGGGCTACAGGTCCGTCGATCTGAGCAAGGACTTCCACACGTACGGCGTGGACTGGCAGCCGGATCACCTGGCGTTCTACCTCGATGGCCAGGAGATCTACCGGACCACCAGCAATATCCCCAGCAAGCCGATGTACCTGATCTTAAACCTGGCCGTGGGCGGACCGAACACCTGGCCCGGCGCGCCCGACGCCGCCACGGCTTTCCCCGCGGAAATGAAAGTGGACTGGGTCCGGGTCTGGCAAAACTAATTCGTTCCCCCACATGGAGCGATGACCGGCGGGCGATGGGGATGTGACCCATCGCCCGTTTTTCATTTGATCTGCCCGACAACCGACGGATCTGGCCCACGCTACCTCTCGCCGCCGCCTCAGCGCGGAAGGATTCTTGTCCTCGCCCCCGCCGTTCCTACTGCGAAACTCCGGACCGAACAGGATTCACTATGGTTGAGCCATCCCCGCTTTGTTTGCCAGCGACAAGCATCAGAGGCTTATAGCCGACTTTTTTTGGTAACGAGGCCGACGGGGCCGAAGCTCTCAATCCGCGGAATATCGGGACGGGATCGCGCGAGGGTCTATTCTGGGCAGTTCCATGCGGGCCTGCCCCCGAAGGTACGTCCGGTCCTCATTTGCCAGGGATCTTCGCGGCGCGGGCGGCGGCGGCGAAGGTGCCGTAGAGGCGGATTGCCGCCGAATGCAGCGAAATATAGTGCTTGTTGGCCCACTCTCCGGAAAAGTCCTTTTCCCGGCGGGCGACGATCCGCATCTGCGCCGCGACCGAATCCTTCGTCCAGGTCTGGCGATGACGCACCTCCACCGGGTCGATGCCCGCAGCCTTCAAGGCCGTGTCGAACGACTTGAAATGCCGGACCGCCGCGGCATGAAGACGCGCGTCCTCGGCCTGCACCGTGCCGCTGTTCATATCCTCACCGTTGGCCGACCGCTGGCGCAGCTCGGCGACGACGGTATCGGTGGTCCAGCGCCGATAGGCGCAGACCTCATCGGCGTCCAGGCCCGCGGCCTGCAACGCGCGGTCCCAGTTTCCGAACAGCCGCGACTGCAAGGCGGCGAACGCGGCCCGCGACAGCTCATCGCTACGACGGATCACCGCCGCCCAGTTCAGCGGTTCGTTGCGCCGGCGCGCCTGCTTGATCAACTGGATGATCCGCGCCCGCGTCCAGCGCGGACGCCGAGTAATGTCGGCGTAGTTGATCCCCGCGGCGATCACGGCGTCGCGGTAGCTCCCGAAGTGATACGCCGCGGCCGACAGCAGCGGCTGATCGATCTTCGTCATGCCGTGATAGGTCATGTCGTGATCGTCGTTGTAATGGCGCTTGATCGCCTTGATGATTTCGGGCTTGGTCCAGTTCATGGCTTCCTTCCGCCGGCAAGCGGCCGTACGGGCCGCATCGTAATCCCGATCACACGATACTTCGCCTCCGGCTTGGTCCACCGATAGACGTGACCGTCGAGGCTGGTGGGAGGATAATAGCATCCAACACCGGTGAATCGCAATTTTTAGACGCGACTTTCTTGAGCGAGTCCCGCAACGGGTGGATCGAGCTTCGTCGCAAGCGACATCGCGCCCCCGGGGGAAGGCGGCGCGTTCCCGTAGATCGGTTGACAGATACGAGATAGAGCATCTCGCGCCCCGAATAAGGGGGCACATATCCCCGGAAGACTGAGGAATTTGCTCAATTCCCCTTTTTTGCGGACCCGATGAACAACCGCTCTAATCGCATGCCGGGCACCCCAGCGCCAATTCACGATATGCCAGGGTGACCGACGGGGCTTGAACCCGCGACCCCAAGGACCACAACCTTGTGCTCTACCAACTGAGCTACGGCCACCATCCGCCGACAAGCGCCCTTGCGAGCCTCGACGTCTAACGGCGTTATTTTACCCATCCCAACCCCGATCTCAAGCGCCAAGCTCGCGGATTCCTCTCCACGAGCGTGCCCACGGATTTTTGCTCGGCTTCAGGAAACCCGCCCTCATGGCCATTCGAAAACCGCGTTTTCCCTCTGAAAACTGGGAAGTGCAAAAAATACGGGCACACCTATCTCCACTCTCGCCGTTCTGGAATGCCCCGATCTCTCCGCAGCGTCGAACGTATGGTATGCTGTGGACATGAGACGTGCCTGCATCGGGATCGGCCTGGTTGCATTGCTCGCATGCGGATGCGATTCGGATCCGCCTCGGCCAAACGCGCCAGCCCCCGCACCGAGCGCGACGCCCGAGACGGGGGCCGATTCCTCCGCGTCGGATCCGACGACCAAGCCCACTTCCAGGCCTCGCATCAGTTCGATGAACATCCAGGGGACCGAAGTCTTCTTTCCCGGCACCAGGCTCCGCCTGCATACCCATCCGGACGCCAATCTCACCGCCCAGTTGTTCAGCAATGATCCGCCCGAGGCGCTGCGACCCGGGTATGCGGGCAACAGCTTTTATTTCGACATCGCCTTGGATGTGCCCGAAATTTCCGGCTTGCCGCAGGCCACGTGGATTCACAAATCGCCCACGAGCGAGCCGGCGGAGACGCAGCAGGGGATCTTCCTGGACGGCGATCGACGGCATCTTCAGCCCCTGGACGTGCGGGCCGAATTCGAGCCGTTGGGCGATGGACAACTCACCGTCTGGCTCAGCGGGCAGTTCCTCTGGGTCGATACCCGCAAGCCCGCCGATTCGCCGTGTCCGATCGTCG
Organism: Tepidisphaerales bacterium; assembly: GCA_038329845.1. Lineage (GTDB taxonomy): Bacteria > Planctomycetota > Phycisphaerae > Tepidisphaerales > Tepidisphaeraceae > JBBQNJ01. The sequence continues at coordinate 32,643 of JBBQNJ010000014.1, forward strand.
TGGTCCGAGCCAGCCTCCTCACCGTTCCCGAAGGCAAATGATCGACTGATTATTTGGCGGAGCCTGCTTTTGCGGCTACAACGCGCGCATGATCCCCGACCCCAACGCCTTGGCCGACCGCTTGTGCACGATGCAACGGTTGATCCGCCAGACGCTGATCGACGGGCGGGAACAGCCGGCACCACAGGCGGTCAACCGCATCAGTTCGGCCGATGTGATCTACCAGATCGACGCCGCCGTCGAGCCAATTCTTGAAGCGTTTTTTGAGGACTGGTCGCGCTCGCTGCCCATGGTGGTGATCGCCGAGGGGTTGGAACCGGAAAGTGGTCGCATCTTTCCGCGAGGCGCCAGCGAATCGTCGGCGATCGTCCGCGTGATTGTCGATCCGATCGACGGAACTCGTCCGCTGATGTACGACAAGCGCTCGGCCTGGTCGCTGGCGGGGATCGCGCCCAATCGCGGACCCGACACCCACCTGCGTGACATCGAGATCGCGGCGATGACGGAGCTGCCGACCCGCAAGTCATTCTGCTCGGACGTGCTGTGGGCGATCCGCGGGCGGGGATTCAACGCTCGCCGGGAAAACCTGATCAGCGGCGAGTCCAGTCCCCTGCCGCTGCGCCCCAGCACCGCCGACACGCTTCGCCACGGGTTCGCGTCGGTGGTGAACTTTTTCCCGGCGACCAAGGTGCTTGCCAGCGAGCTGATGGAGTTTCTCGTCGAGCGCCTGCTCGGAAAGGCCGATTCAACCAAGGCCCTGGTGTTCGACGATCAGTATCTCTCGACCGGCGGGCAGTTCTACGAGTTGATCGCCGGGCATGATCGCTTCATCGCCGACCTGCGCGGGCTGTTCTATCGAATCCAGCAACAGCCGCCGGGGCTTTGCGTACATCCATACGATGCCTGCACCGCGTTGATCGCCGAAGAGGCCGGCGTGCAAATCACCGATGGCTTGGGCGATCGGCTCGATGGCCCGCTGGATGTGACCACCCCGCTTCACTGGGCCGGCTACGCCAATACCGAGCTTCGCGCCGCGATCGAGCCGTTGATCGGCGAGTTCCTTCGATCCCGCCACTGCCCGGGGATCGAACCAGCGAGCGTCGCTGGCGCTACGGCAGCGGCATTTTGATCACCCGCATGTCTTCGGTCTTCCACGAACTGATCCCAGTCTGGAACTGCGACGGAGGACGCCCTTGCTGACCGTCGAAGAAATTCGCGTTCGAGGTTCTCAGCAGCAGGCCGGTATCACAGGTTTCGACGTGAAAATCGGCGAACAATCCGTTGACTCTCCCGCCGTGGCCCAGCCAGATCTGGCTTTTGTCCACGGCGTTGTTGCGGTCAGTGTACCACAAGGGCCATCCTCGCCAGCCAATGGGGGTTCCGTTGCCCTTCGTGTCCAGAACCGCGGTGCAGAACACCAGGCCGAACTCGGTTGGACGAGTGACGCGCGGAAGGCTGATGCCATTGAACGATTTGTAGTTGTCCCCGGGCTTGTAATAGGCCCCCGCCCCGCTCGAATTGTGTACGACCGCCGCCGGCTCGCGGTCGGGATAAAGCATTCCGTAGGTCCCGGGAACCGGCGCGCTGGCGATTGCGTCCATTTGCGGGCACACCACCACTGCGTCCCCCTTCAAGTACGCCTGGAACGGCTCCTTGCCGCCGGGATTGCCCAGCAATACCGCATCCCAATAGATGTAGCCATCGGTATTGGTGCTGACGTAAGGCGAAATGATCAGCCACTTGTTGTCTGCGGCGTACATATTCAGCGCCAGACCAATCTGCCGCTGATTGCTGGCGCAGCGGATGGTGATGGCCTGCCGTCGGGCCTTGCTCAACGCCGGCAGCAGCATGGCGATGAGAATCGCGATCACCCCGATCACGACGAGCAATTCCACCAGCGTAAAAGCGATGCGGTTCGGTCGATGCGTCATTCGTCGGCTCCGGTTAGAAGGGAAAAGACCAGCCGAGGACTCTCTTACGCAATCAATCATACCGTACGCGAAATGAAATGCAAGGCAAAAATCTCTGCCAAGGTTCGATTCATAGCATCTCGCTATTTTTCCCTTGACTCACGGGAGGCTTTGCTGTACATTGGTTAGTCATGTCATCGCCCCGTGGAAAATTCATGGTGGTGGCCGAGCGGCTTTCGCATCGGATCAAGAGCGGGGATTACCATGTCCACGGCGTTCCCGCCGAGCGCGAATTGGCGAGCGAAGTCGGGGTCAGCTACACCACGGTTCGCAAAGCCGTTCAGCGCCTGCTGGACGCGGGCCTGCTTTATCGGCAATCCAACGGTCGGCTGGCCGTCAGCGCCGCAGAGCCGGACAAGCGCTCGCTTCGCCAAGTGGCCTTGCTGGCCCCGGCATGGGAATCCAACGAAGCCAACCTCTGGAACATCGCCCTGGCGCAATTGCGATCGTCGTTCCGCTTCGGTTCGCGGGTGGTTCATTACATGCACTGGGACGACCCGGTGATTCGCAACACGATCCAGCAATTTGACGCCACGTTTCTGCTTCCGCCCGATGCGCCCGAGGAGTTTGCCGAGGGGCTGCGGGAGATCGACAAGCCCTTGGTCATCCTCAATCGCGATTGGAGCGATCGAGGCTTTCATTCGCTACGGCTGCTTCCGCCCCACTTCATCCACAAGCTATTGGATCATCTGGCCGAGCTGGGACACCGACGAATCGACTGTTTCAACGTCCAGCGCAGCGGCGCGGTGATGCGCCAATGGATCGAGCAGTGGCAGTTGTGGCGAACTTCGCATCGAATGGAAGGGAAGTTGCTGGACGCCCACTCGCCCGTCTTCGGCGACACCCTTGAAGCCGCCTACAGCACGATCACGCGAACCATCCGAGAGAGCGATCTGACCGGCACGGCGATGCTCTGCCTGACCGAGACCGCCGCAATCGGCGCCGTTCGCGCGATGCTTGACCACAACATCCGCCCCGGGCGCGACATCGCCCTCTGCGCGATCGGGTCCAAGCGATGCGAGTATCTATCCCCCTCGATCACGACCCTGGAAGAGCCGGATCCCATGGCGTACCTGGCGACGGGTTTGCAATGGGCGTTCTCCGGCGACGACGCGGGTTGGACCGGCCCGCTGTTGATCCAGCCGCCGGACCTGAAGGTGATGGTTCGCCAATCCACGGTCATGGATATCGATAACACTCAACGGCCTTCGCGGGTACGAAGGGCCGAGGAATTTTCCACGTTCTGAAGTTCTTTTACGGAGGTTTGTCCATGCGACAACCAATTCGTCCGATGCGTCGAGTGAAGTACCTTGCGGCCGCCGGCACCTTGGCGCTGATGGGAATGGGACTGCCCGCGGCCGACGCGGCGGTTATCACCGTCGGCAATACCGGCAGCAGCGGGCCGATTGCCGCCGCGGCCGGCAACGAAAGCGGCTCTATGTCGTTCAACAACAACGGCAGTTTTCTCGCCGTCGTGTTGACCGTCAGCGCCAGCAGCGGCTTGAGCGTCTCGTCGGCGCCGACGGTCTCCTACAACAGCACCGCCCTGACCCCCGCGGCAACGTACGTGTACAGCGATTACGCATACAGCGCGGTCTATTACCTGAACAATCCGGCGGCCGGCGACCACCCCTTGTCGGTCAATTTCGGCGCCGACATCCTCCAGGCCGGCTATGGCGCTTGGGAATTCGGTGCCTTGAGTCTGTCCAACGTAAAGTCCGCCAGCCCGGTGGCAGCAGCGGTCACGGCTAGCGCCAATGGCCTGACGTCCTGGACGATCACCAGCCCGACCCCTGGCGCGATTAGCGCCGGTGATCTGCTACTGCTTGGCAACGCCGCGTCCAATTCGATTCCCAATCCGAACTGGACCACCGCCGCCGGATCCCAGATCAGTCTCTACTACAACGGCACGCCCGCCGGGGCGGGCGCTCGCGACTACAACGGCGAATATGCCAAGCTGGTTGCGGGCGATCTGTCCGGGGCCAACTCCGATCAGGTGGTCCTTTCGTCCACGCAATCCCGGGTCGGCGCGCGGGCACTGGTCGTGTTCGACGCCATTCCCGAACCCTCAGCGCTGGCGATGCTCGGCATCGCGGCGGCGGGGCTGATGTTCAGGCGACGACGCGGCGGACTCTAATTCGTGAACGGCGGCCACGACGGCCGGCATTACAACCAGGACGGTTACAAGAAGCTGGGCGAACGCCTGGCGGAAAAGGCGATCGCGCTGATCCGCGCCCCGCAAATAAGGTGATGTCCATGAAGCCGACTATGATGATACTACTCGCCGCGTTGCTCGCAGCGCCGGCATGGCTGGGGGCGCAGACCCGCTCATCGGACCCGCCGGCGAAAATCGAGCCACAGCCTGACAACGCCGGAAAGGGCGTGAAAGTCTTTACCGTGATCAGCGCGTATCTGGGCGCGCCCAGCACCGTGGAGGTGTTGCTGCCCGACACGGTCGAGAAAGGGCGAGTCTACCCCACGCTGTATGTCTTGCCGGTTGAAGGACGCATCGGCGGGCAGTTCGGCGACGGGCTGGCCGAAGTTCGCAAGACCAATGTCCACAACCGTTACGGGTGGATCTGCGTCACCATGTCGTTCGATTCGGTGCCCTGGTACGGTGCCCATGCTTCCGATCCGCACAAACGCCACGAAGAATACCTTAAGACCGTTGTTGTTCCGCTGGTTGAAAGCCGATTTCCCGCCAGTGCAAAGGCCTCCGATCGGCTGCTGGTCGGATTCAGCAAATCCGGCTGGGGCGCGGTGAGCCTGCTGTTGCGCGATCCGGACTTCTGGGGCTTTGCCTGCGCCTGGGACTCCCCCCTGATGATGACCGAGCGCGAATTGAAATGGGGCAGCCGGGTCCACTTCGGCACTCCCGAGCAGGCCGCCGGCTACGTGCCGATGTACCTCGTCGAAAAAAGGGCCGCGGCACTGGTCGGCGGGCCGGATCGCCTGATCATCACTGGCAGCAATCTGTTCGGTCCGGATACCCGAAAATTCCATGAACTGCTGGAACAGGCGAAGGTGCCTCATCAATACGACAAGACCTTGAAGTCCAAGCACCGCTGGGATGGCGAATGGCTGGCCCCGGCGTTGGAGCTTCTCATGCGTGCCCACGCCGCGACGACCCCGGCGACCGTCCCGGGCAGAGGCGCGGCAACCGGATCAAAAAACCCCTAACCCCTCAGAGGAGACCGCTCTCATGTTTAAGTTCTCAATTGCACTGTTGTGCGTCGTCTGCACCGCCGCCTGGATCATGGCCGAGGATGCCAAGCCCGCCGACAACGCGGGCGCTGGTGATCTGAAGCTCTTTGAAAAAGGCGCGGCGTGGGATTTCAAGAAGAACACCGGGGATGGATCGTTCGAGCTGGCCGGCGACGGCGCCCTGCCAATCGGGGTGTTGCACTACGATTTCACCAAGAGCAAGACGCAAAAGACGCCGTATGTGTTGGCGACGACCTCGGTCACGATCCCCGAGACCGAATCATTCCAGATCGACGTCCGCTCGGCCCGGCCCATTAACATTACGATCCGCTTCAAGGATGAAGGCGGCCAGACGCTTCAGTTCAAGGGAAAAGTCAAAGGGGGCGCCGACTGGGAGACCGTGCGCGTTTCCCTGACCCGCAAGCTGGAACACTGGGGCGGCGCCAACGATGGGAAGATCCACTTCCCGATCAAGCAACTGGCCTTGTCGGTTCCCGCCCCGGCGAGCGAGCCTAAAGAAGGCAAGATCGAGTTCGCAAAGGCCCAAGCCGGCGGAAAATAGGGCATGGCGCCCCGTTCCATTCCAGATCTTTTTCCGTGCCGAAGTCGGCGCGATCGAGGAGTCCGTTCATGCATAACGTCCCCTGTTTTCCGATTTTGATCGTTTTCATCCTCGCCATCGGCATCGGCTCGACGGCCCAGGCGGTTTCGCCCCCGCCGTGCCGGACGCCCGAGTCCATCGGCTTGCAGACCAAGCCCGACACCAGCACGCCCGACGATCTCGACGCCATCGCCGCGCTGGGAGCCCGTTACATCCGACGCGGGTTCTACTGGGACAAGATCGAACCCTCCCGCGGCGAGTTTGATTTCAAGACCTATGACGCCCTGATCGAGAAGGCCGAAAAACTCGACCTTGGAATCGTCGCGGTGCTCTTCGGAGGCAACAAGGCCTACGAGGATGATGGGGAAGGAGGCATCCAGACCGCGCCCGGGCGCGAAGGGTTCGCCAACTTCGCCGCAACCTTGGCCAAGCGCTACAAAGGCCGCACGATTCTCTGGGAAATCTGGAACGAGCCGAACGTACGGACGTTTTGGCGCAAGTCCGGCAAGCACAACTCCGAGCCGTTCGCCGACGAATACACGGCGCTGGTCAAGGCCGTCGCTCCGGCGATGGTTAAAGCCGACCCCGAGTGCTTCGTGATGGCCGGATCGCTCTCCAACTACTGGGAGCCGTCGTACGCATGGACGGAGATGTGCTTCAAGAAAGGAATCCTCGACACGGGCATCCGCGGGTGGTCGGTCCACCCGTATGGGGTGAAAACGCCCGAGGAGCATGTCGTCGGCCACCAGCGCATCCGCGATTTGCTCAAGCAGTACGGCAAGCCGGATTTCACGATGCTCAACACCGAGCGCGGCTTCGCGGTGAAAAAGACCGAGGAGGGCTGGTCGGGTGGGTCGGAGGAACTGGCCTTGCAATACCAGTGCTGGCACCTGGTGCGGCAATACCTGATTGACCAGATGAGCGGTGTTCCGCTGACGATGTGGTACGAGTGGAAGGGGGTCAAATTCGGGCTGATCGCCGAAGGCAAACCTCGTCCGGCATTCGCGACGATGAAGATCCTCGTCCAGCAACTCAGGGGGTATGCCTTCGCCGAGCGGATCAAGACGGAATCGGATTTGGACTACGTGTTGCGGTTCAAAAACCCCGATGGCGGGCAAATCCTGATCGCCTGGACCGCCCCGCCGCCCAAGCAGACGCCCGATCAAGCCAAGCCGCATGAGATCGCCATCGTGGCACCGACCGACGCGAAGCAACTCTCCGTCGTCGATCTCCAGGGCAATCCATCGACGGTCGAAATCCGCGACGGGAAAATCCGAATCCTCCTCAGCGGCGCTCCGCAATACATCCGGCTGCCAGGGAGCGGTAAATGACGTCCCGGCCGGTGGGCCGGAGGGCGCGCCGCGCTGTGGGTTCCAGACGACCGCCCGGCGAGCATTGAGCCGGGCCGTGGTGGCGGTCCGCTGCGGTTTTCGATTCAACGCACAGTGCGCCGGCGACTAGAATTGATATCAGCGCTGCAAAGATTCGAATCAACGCATCGCCGCGCCGAACTTTAATTGTTTCACGGGAACCCGCTATGAAGTTATTTATGATGATGACCCTCGCGAGTTGGATCGTGTCGGCCTCGAGTTTCGCCGCCGACGCCGCCGCGACCAAGCCAGTGCGGCTGTTCATTCTTTCCGGGCAGTCCAACATGGTTGGGATGGACCCGGACGTATCATTCACCCCGGCGGTGAAGGCCGCGTTCCCCGACGATGAGGTGATCGTCGTGAAGTTCGCCAAGAGCGGGCAGTTGATCCGCATGTGGGCCAAAGATTGGAAGGCACCCGAAGGCGAGGCACCGCGCGGCCAGGGCAAAAACGGCCGCCATTATGATTCGCTGATGCAGGCCGTCGCCGAGGCGATGAAGGACAAGCCGGCGCCGAAAAGCATTACGTTCGTCTGGATGCAAGGCGAGGCCGACGCCAATCACAAGGGTTACGCCGAGGTCTACCGCGCGGCCCTGGAGAGTGTGCTGGGCCAACTTCGCGCGGACCTGAAACGCCAGGACATCGCCTTCATTCTCGGGCGCATCAGCGACTTCGGCAACGACGATCCCGAAGGCCGTCCCGGTTGGAACCCGATCCGAAAAACCCAGGTCGAGTTCGCCGAGGCCGACCCCGCCACCCGCGCCTGGGTGGACACCGACGATCTCAACGGATCCAACAACGGCCTGCACTACACGAAAGAAGGCTACAAAACCATGGGTTCTCGATTTTCCGAAAAGGCAATCGAGTTGATCCGTGCCCGCAAGTGACAACGAATGAGTCCTGACTCCTCTGCCGGGATTGATGAGGCGTTTCGACCTCACCCTCGCGGCACTCATCGGGACAAAGGCGCAAGCCGCGTGAACCGAGCGGTTGGTTCGGACCGAATCTCTTGGCGCGAAGAAGCTATTGCTTTGTAACACAATAGTTTTCGGATAATGCACTAGGATTTACCCCAAAACGCAAGTGTGACAATGCACTATCTGGGATTTCAAAGCGCAACTTCGTTCATCCCGATGGGGTAGTCTGGGATATCGACTTCATCCGTGCCTGGCGAGCATTGAGCCGGGCCGTGGCGCGGCGCTTGCCGCGAAGCAGGCATGACCACTGGTAACGGCGAAGGAAACGCCGGAACTCGCGATCTTCGTAGCGCTGCCCGCCAGTGGCGGCCCGCTTGCAGTAGCCCCACAGCATCGCCGCTCCACCACGAATCAGCGGCGGACGGGTCATGCGGAACAGGGCGCTGGCGAGCATATAAACAGGGCTGGTCCCCATGTAGTATTGCCCGATCCCGTGACGGACCCGGCCCGTCCACCAATTGCGGTCGCTGGTCCCCATCGGGCGAAGATGCACGAATCGCAGCTCCGGATCGTCCCAGCTCGCCGCGATCCACCCCAGCATCCGGCAGCGATGGCCGTCGATCCCGTCCCACATAAGGTAGCGCACGAATCCCCCGATCTGCCGAAAACACTCGGTCCGGTAGAACTTGATCATCCCCACCGAGTTCTCATCGCCGCATTTCTCGCTGACCAGGCGCCCATTGAGTTCCATGTACGGCTTGCCGCTGCATGTGCCGATCCGTGGCTCGGCCTCCATGCGCTCGATCAACGTCTGGAAGTATCGGGCCGGGATGTCCAGGTCCAGATCCAGCTTGCAGACGTAATCGAATTGCGCTGGATCGATCGAATCATACCCGGCGTAGAAAGCGTCGATCACCCCGCCGCCGAGTTTGCGAAACCCGCGATCCTCTCGCCGCATCACGCGGATAAACGGATATTTCGCGGCATACTCGGCGAGTATTTCCGGCGTCGGATCCTTGGACCCATCATCGACGATCAGCCACAGCGCCGGTGCAATGGACTGCTCGACGATGCTGTCGAGCGTTCGCCGCGCGTACTGGGCCTCGTCGCGACACGGGGTGATCAGGCAATAGCGCCGCGATGGCGCCGGTGCGCCAACCTCTCCGGAATCCTGCCCAATCGCACCGGCGCTCATGGTTCTTCTCCCCTACGCTCCGGTCCTTGCTTTTCAGCCGTCTGCGCATCCATGCATCTATTCGCGGCGATCGCAATCGCTTCCTCCAGCCGACTCACATTCTGATCCAACGAAAACTCCGACTCGACCCGACTTCGGCCGCCGGCACCGAGCGCTCGGCGCAGGTTCGGATCGGCTCTCAGTCGCGCCAGACGATCCGCCAACGCCCGGGCGTCGCCGCTCGGCGTCAATAGACCGCTGACCTCGTCGGCGACAAGCTCGCGGATCGCCGGCAGATCGCCCGCCACCACCGCCACTCCGCACGACATCGCCTCGATCAGCGCCACGGGAATCCCATCGCGATCTCCGGTGCGATCAAGTCGGCACGGCAGCGCGAACACATCGGTCTGGCCGAGCAGTTCCCGAACCCGCGAATTGTTCACCGCGCCAAGCCAGGTGATCGCATCGGTGCAACCGAGTTCCTCGGCGCGATGATGAAGCCGCATCGCGTCCGGACCATCACCCGCCACCACCAGCCGTGCCGCGATTCCAAGCCGTTGCTGCAAATCGGCGATCGCCTCGATGAGCGTATCCACGCCCTTCTTTTCCACCAGCCGGCAGACAACCAGCACTCGCAGCACATCGGACTCGGCACCAGGCGGTACGCACGTCCAAAGATCGGTCGGCGCCCCGCAGCGGATGATCTTCAGCCGGTCGATCGCCGACGGCTCGATCTCAGCGTAGAACCGGCGATGCCATTCACTGATGCAGCCGACGAAATCGGCTCGGCGAAGTTTCGTTCTCAGCAGGGCCCGGCGCTGAAAAATATCATTGGCATGCCCGGTGAAGCTCCATGAAATCCCCGCTTGCCTCGCCGCATACATCCCCACCGTGGCCGGAGCGTGGGCGAAATGGCAGTGCAGGTGTCGAATCCCCTGCTTGCGGAGTTTCCGCGCCAGGTCCAGCGCGGCGATCGCCTGGAACGGCAGACGAAGCCTCGCCTTGATGGGCGTCGGATCCCCCGGCCACATCGCATCGACAACGCTGCGCATCCGCGTCCCCGCGGCACGCCACGGGTGAGACAGTTCCTCGACGACCGACGCCGCGACCGTTGCGGTTAGCCCTTGGCCGTACAGCGGCGTCACCCCTTCGCTCAGGTCCGCCAGTTCCGGCGAACCGATATCGGGAGAAGGATGGAGACTGAACACCGAAACCGGCCATCCCCGCCGTCGAAGCTCGCGGACTTCGCGATAGACGAATGTTTCGCTGCGCAAGGGAAACATGCCCGCGAGGTAGGCGATGGGGAATCGCTCGCTGGGCGCGGCGACGCTCACGTCAACTCCCCTTCTCGAAGATCAGCAGATTCGTGTTCGCCACGCCCGCCGGAAGTTTCATCGCAAACCACGCGCTGTTCAGCCGCCGAAATCCGTTGCGAATCCATTTCGACTTGAACTTCCGCTGCAACTCGGTGAGTTCGGCCGGCCCGCGGCAGATTCGGCGACAGCCGAGTGTCGCCAGAAATCGCGTCAGATGTCCGATGTCCAGCCGCCAGTCGAACAACTGCCCGCCGTGCATCGTGTCCCACCCGCCGATGCCCCACTCGCTCCATTCATGGCCCGCATGGGGCTTTCGCAGAACGAATCGGGCGGTGCGTTCCAGCGTGTAATCCATGGAACGACAATTGGTGACTTGCAGCGCCATCCGACCCCCCGGTTTGAGGACTCGCGCCAGTTCGCCGATCGCCAGCTCGATTTTCGGGACGTGGATGATCACTCCCCAACTGAACAGCGCATCGATGCTGTTGTCGTCGAATCGCAGCGACGTTAAGTCCCCTTGTTCGAACTCGATCGACTCGGCGACGCCTTCCTGCTCGGCCCGCCGCCTGGCTGTCTCGAGTACCGCCGATGAGATATCCATCGCCCGCACGCGATAACCCGCCTTGGCCACGCGGACACTATGCACCCCGGTTCCGCAGCCGGCGTCGAAAATCACAGCCCCGGGCACCGGCGCCAGCCACTCGAGCATCCGCGCGATGGCGCGGTCGTAATAGCGCAGCGCCAGCGGTTCGTAATAATCCGTCGCCCACGACTCGAAGGTCTTGAGATTTTCCAGCGCGTCGGACGCCGTGGAGGTCTGGGTCATGGGCTGTCTTTCAAGTCCGGTAAAAGCGCCGGCGGGCCGGATGGACCGGCCGCCGTCAACCTATTGACCAATGTCGGCGGTCGGACCCTTGTACTCAATCACCGCGGCGCGACGACCTCGCCAGCGGTTGATGACGAAACGCAACTGCCCCACGGCATGCGGGATTTTACCCATCACGGTGAAAATCGACCAGGCGATGGCGTGCCGCGACCGAAGCCCCGCTCGCCGTCCGCGACGATAAAGTCGCGCGGCCGTCAGGGGATATCCCCCAAGGCCGAGCAAACTCCAGCCCCAGGTCCACCACGCCAGCCCCAGCGCCCCGGCGGGGACCGCCGCGCCCCAGAACCAATTGCTGCGCACCTCGCGAGCGAAGTGCCGCTCCGGAGGCCCGCCGTGCATGGCGAATCCTTCGGCGTAAGCATGCCCGCTGCGAACGTTGCGTTTCCACCACTGGCCCAGGCGGGTCATCGCCGCATCATGCAGGGTCATTTCCGCGTCGATCCGGTGGATCAGCCAGCCCGCCTGGCGAAGTCGCACGCACATCTCCGGTTCTTCCCCGGCAATGACCGCCGGATCGTAGCCATTGACCTGTCGAAAAGCTTGCCTGCGGATCATCGCGTCACCGCCGCACCATTTCGACTCTCCCAGCGGGGTGTCCCATTCGATATCACACAACCGGTTGTAGATTGACGCCTCGGGAAATCGCTCTCGCCGCCGCCCGCAGACTACGGCCCAAGTCGCGTGTTCGACCAACGCTCGCTCGGCCGTTTCGATCCACCCATCGGCCACCTCGCAGTCGCCGTCCACGAACTGCACCATCGTCACATCCGGAGCAAGCTCGAGCAGTCGGGCGAACCCCGCGTTGCGGGCGCGGGCGGCGGTGAAAGGGATGGATGTGTCCAGATCGACCACCTCGACGCCCAATCCCCGGGCCATGTCGGTGCTGCCATCGGTCGAACCCGAATCGACATACACGACCCTGCCGACACACCCGACCAGCGATTCAAGGCAACGGCGAAGCCGCGCCCCCTCGTTTCGTCCGATCGCCACCGCCCCGAGGGTTTGCATTACGCCGCCTTACCGGTCCCGCGCCGAATCGAGCCACCCCACGTGCCGCCTTGGACCTGCCACGCCGCCATCCCGGCCAATAGGAGATGCCGTCGGCGCTGCGGTGCCGGCGGCATCGTGCTTTAGCGAGAGGTCCGTTTACTTCAGCAAATCGTCCAACAAACGATCGACCGCCACGTCCAGCTTGGCATCATCCTCGTAATTGCCGGCTTCGATCTGCGACTTGACGGCGGCTACTTTGTCCATCCGAACATCGTTAGCCTTGAGCGTTTGCAGCAGATGCCCCATCCCCGACAGCTCGAGCTTATCGGTCATGGGCAACTGCTTGGGCGCTTCGGCACCGACGCTGCGATAGACCGGTGAATTGACAACCTTCTGAACCGGGATGTTGGTTCCCAAACCGTTGATGGCGCTCATGGTTCAAACCCCTGTGAGTTTCCGGCATCGCTCGGCGATGCCCTCGATGGGAGGCGACTCCATCGCCTTGCCCTTTGACCCGCTACCGGGCCGTGACATAATGGCTATCGACGCAAGAACGGCACAGGCTTGAAGCACTGAACCCGCCGCTAGAATTGACGTATCACCTTATACATGCTGGTCTTACTCGTTTTCTGACCGACCCGGGCGCAAAATATTCCGGCTTGACGCCGCAAATCTTCGCTGACAAACTTTGCCTATCTTACCCATTGTATTGATCTTATCCAGCCGGAATAGCCCTCCACGGCCTGCATCCGCTCTTTTATCGGACCGATCCATTTATCGGACGCCCGGGCCATACCCGAAACATTAGGCAGGAGAACTTGGAAGAGGAGTAATAGAAAATACGCATTTGTATTTTCCTATTCTTCTAACTACAGGGATGTGGTATAATGCGGACAGGACGGACCGCGATGGAAGGACAGTTCTCAACGACGAGGGTCGCTGAACTCACCGGCGCGACGGCGAGGCAGATCGACTATTGGGCGAGAACCGGGCTTCTGCGCCCATCGGCGAAGGATGCGACAGGCCACGGGTCGCGCCGCAGTTATACTTTCACCGACTTAGTAGCAGTCCAAACGGTGGTCAAGCTGCGCCAGACCTGCTGTCCCTTGCAGAAGATTCGCAAAGCCGTGCGATATCTGCAGTCCCACTACCCAGACGTTTCGGATACGCAGTCGCTGTCGCGCCTGACCCTGCTGACGGACGGGCAAAACGTCTATATGCTGACCGATGAGCGGCGAATCATCGAGGTCGTCACCCGACAACGGGTCTGGTCCGTGCCCCTCGGCAAGTTGATCCAAGAGACCATGGCGAAGGTGGATAGCCTGCCGTTGCGATGGATTCAGAAGGTCGAAGTGGGCGGCCGCACCTATCGATTGCAAGTCAGCCGCGACCTCGATGTGGAGGGATTCACGGTGCAGTGCCTGGAGTTGCCCGGCGCCATTGAACAGGGACGCACGGCGGCCGAAGCGGTCGCCAACGGCCAGGCGGCGATCGAGTCCGTGCTTGAGTACATGAGCAAGGCTCGCCAACAATCGGGCCAACCGCGTCATGGCAAGATTGCATAACGCCAATGCCCAAGCCAAGCTGATTCGGGCCTTGCGAAGCACCGGCTTCGAGGAGTTCCAAGGTGCCAAGCACACCATTATGGCGCACCCCGACGGCCGCCATACGACGATTCCACGTCATCCGCGAATTAACCCCTTCACTCTCAAGTCGATCCTGAAGCAATGCGGACTGAGTGAGCAGGAGTATCTGCGCCTCTACTGATCGCCCGCAGGGGCGGGTCAGCGCCTGTCAGACTCTCCAACTCGACGGCGCAGACATCGCGCCCGCATCATCGGACCAGGCTCTTGCCGAAAAGAATGGATTCGGCCAGACGGTCGGTCATGGGCTGCTTGCGATAGACCAGGGGAAGCAAATATCGCAGGTTCTGCTGCGGTCCGCGAAGGTATTCACCTAGGGTGGTCCGCCATTTGTGGCGGTACGGCTGCAACGCATCTTGAAGATGCCGCTCTTTCAGCGCCTTGCGGGCCGCGTCGGCGGCGAAAACGGCGGACCAGCAGTTGGGGTAAATGTCCTCGCCGGCGGCGCTGTAGAACCCCCCCGCCGGGCCGAACTGGACCGTCCGATTGCCCAAGCCCTCCTGCGTCAGGGCGCCAGCCAGTGGAATGTTCAAAGTCTGGATCGAGTCGATCTCGAGCCCGGACGGCGCTGCGCCGTGAGATCGCAACACCTCGATCCATCGATCGATCGCCTGTCTTGGCGAAATACGATCCATCGTTTGCCCCGACTGCTGGACGAGCAGTTCACATCCGCCGCCGGGCGATGGAAGCATCCACGCCCAATCCAGATTCCCTCCCAGATCCACGCTCATCGGGACGAGCGGGCGCGATGCGTGAGCGATGGGCGTCGTCCCGCGGATCGTCGCCTGGCTTTGACGGTGGACAATCCCCGGCTCCCAACCGGCGCTTAGACCGAGAAACCGTCGCTGCGCCGCGGAAAGCTCCGCGGCCACAAGCAGCACCTTGGGCTTCATGCCCGCCGACCCGAGCGACAGCTCGATCCCTTTCTCGTCAAGTGCATGAAACTCAAGCGGGCGGGCGGCGTGCAGGATCACGCCGTTGGATTCGGCCAACGCGCGCATCGCGTCGCGGAGTTGGGCGAATCCGCCGATGCACGCGGCGGCGGATCGTCCGCGATATTCAGCTTGGGTCTGCCGGTCATCGGCCAGGAACTGCAACCCGTAAGCGCCGATCAGATCGAGCCGGCGTTTGAGCGATTCGATCAGCGGATGAAGCTTGAACAACGCCGGGTTGATGATGACGCGGCGATCGAACGCCGATTCGCCGGGAATCGGGGCATGGTGGACGCGCAGCCTCCCCGTCCCCGACGCCAGCAGCGCCGCGGCAAGATATCCCGCCGGATGTTCCCCCAGCACCAGCGCATCGATCTGTGGTTCGTGTCGCGCCATGATCCAGCGGGTGAATGATAACCGCCTGAGGCGGCGGACCAAACAAACAGGACCAGGGTCCCGCGGCCAGACCCGGATAATGCGCCCCATCCTGAATATCTTGGGGTGAAGTGCTCCCTAATGACCATATCCATCGGGATCAGACCCTGTTTCCCTTCGGATGTCATCATCATTGAGGATGCATTGCTGTTCACGAAGTACGGAAGTCAACCGCTGCATATTTACCTGACCGGAATCCACATTATCGCGAATCGAAAGAGTGCTGGCAGTTCCGGCCGCCTGGCCCATGATCCCACATTGCGGCATAACGCGTAAGCTGCCCAGAGCTTCATGGGTGCAACTGATGCAGCGGCCGGCAACCAGCAAATTATTCACATCCCTCGGGACCAATGCCATAAAAGGAATTTGGAATTTGAAGCCATCTCTCGGGCGCATGGCTTTTTTATCCATCCCCGGTCCACTGACATTATGGATATCTATGACGCCGAAACGGTGGATGTCACATGGATGTCACCTTTTATGTCACCTGACCCGAGCCGGGATTGCCGTTGATCGCTTAATCGGGCTTGGGCCGTAGAATGCCCGGCACGAAATGGCCGCACCGCGCAAGGATTGGATCGATCGACTGCAATACCTGGCTCTTCGCCTGGTGTCGATGGCGCTGCACGCCTGGCCGGTAGACTTGAATCTCCAGACTGCCCGATGGCTGGGGAGCCTGATGTTCATCGTGGACCGCAAGCATCGCAACCGGGCGCTGGCCAACCTGCGTCGAAGCTTTCCCGACATGCCCGAGCCGCGGCGGCGCGACATGGCCCGGCGAAGCATGCAGCAGTTGTTCATGCTGTTCGTCGAAGTGCTGTTCACAACCCGGCTGGTCCACGTCAGCACCTGGCGGCGATACGCGCAGCTGGAGAACTTCCAGGACGTGTTGCGGCTGCTGCTGAAGCGCAACCAGGGGCTGATCATGCTCACGGGGCATTACGGCAACTGGGAAATCCTTGGATACGTGCTGGCGACGCTGGGGTTCCAGACGACGAGCGTCGCCCGGCCGTTGGATAACAAGTATGTCAATGAGTGGCTGCTGGGGGTTCGCGAGCGGCAAGGCCAGCGGATCATCGCCAAGAAGGGCGCGACCCAGGAGGTGACCGCGGCGCTGGCCAGCGGCGGCGCCGTGGGGTTCATCGCCGATCAGAACGCGGGAAGCAAGGGGATTTTCGTCGATTTTTTTGGGCGCAAGGCCAGCACTTACAAGTCGATCGGGATTCTGGCGATGGAGTATGAAGTGCCGGTGGTCATCGGATATGCTCGCCGGATCAACGATCGATTCCAGTTCCTTATCGGCACGGCGGACATCATCTACCCCGAGGATTGGAAGAATGAGGATGATCCGCTGCGCTACATCACGCAGCGGTATAGCCGCGCTATCGAATCGTTCGTGCGCGAGGATCCGGGGCAATACCTGTGGGTTCACCGGCGCTGGAAAACCCGCCCCAAGGGCGAGGCATCCGAAGCCTATGACTGATCGCGTGGCGCACCGCCAGCGCTGAACGTGTCGCCGGCGTCGCCGGCGCTGCCCGCGTTTCCCGCAGTATCCGAGGCGATTCGCTTGGCGGTGTCGCCCGTGTCGCCAGCGCTATCCGCGTTTCCCGCGATACCCGAGGCGATTCACTTGGCCGTGTCGCCCGTGTCGCCGGCGCTATCCGCGTTGCCCGCGGTGCCCGAGGCGATCCGCCTGGCCATGTCGATCGCGTCGTCGCGCCCGCTTACGCGATTCTCGAGCTGGGCGTCGTACACCTCATGGAGAATCCGCTTGAACGCCGGCCCGGGGACCAGGCCGGCGGCGGTGAGATCGTCGCCGCTGATCAATGCCGACGGGGCGCAGTCGGTTGTCGTCAGTTCATCCAGCCTCGCGTTCAATGGCTGGCGATGGCTCACCGCGCCGTCCGGCATGGCGTCGAACAAGGCTCGCGCCTGCCCCGCCTCGGCCGAAGCGAGAAACCGCTTGAGATCGGCGATGGAGATGGGCCCGCCGTCGAGCAACT
This sequence comes from Tepidisphaerales bacterium, assembly GCA_038329845.1. GTDB lineage: Bacteria > Planctomycetota > Phycisphaerae > Tepidisphaerales > Tepidisphaeraceae > JBBQNJ01. The sequence goes on from JBBQNJ010000014.1 coordinate 50,084, forward strand.
GCCTCAGCCCCTCGAGGGTGCGCTTCATCTCGGTCGATTCGTCATTGCTGAGCCGAAGCGACTTGCGCACCGCCTGTACCGCGGCGGCGATGGATCGGCTTGTCAACAGGCCGCCGGGCACCGGCTCGGCGACTGCGAGGCCTATCCAGTCGAGCGTGATCGCCGCAAGACATCCGGCAAACGTCAACTCCTGCCGTCGTTCGGCGGGCATCGCGTCGAGAAGCGATCGAAACGCCTGTCTCGCCTCGATATTGGGCACGGGAGGCAGGAACCGGAAAATCACGTCCGCCAGCGCGCTGAATCGCCTGAACATCGCGTCCCACGCCCATGCGCCTGACGGCACCGGCAACATCCGGCGCAGCTCATCGGCGATCCGCTCGGGGCTGATCCGCGCCAGCTTCGACCCATGGAACAGGATGGCCCGCTCGGTAGCCGGATCGATGTGAAGATTGAAGCGGGCCGCGAAGCGGATCGCCCGCAGCAGGCGGAGCTGATCCTCGGCGAAACGGGCTTGGGCATCCCCGACCGCACGCAGCACGCGGCTGTGCAGGTCCGCCACGCCCCCAACAAAGTCAATCACCCGATCCGAATCCAGTGGATCGAGAAACAGGGCGTTGATCGTGAAATCCCGACGGCGGGCATCTTCCTCGGCCGAAGCGAACCGCACCTCGCTGGGCCGTCGGCCATCGTCATATCGCCCATCACTGCGAAAGGTCGCCACCTCGACAACGCTTACCCCGTGACGAACGAGAATCACCCCGAACGCCTGGCCCACGGCCTGGGTGTGGGCGAAGAGCTGCCTGACCCGGCGCGGGGGAGCATCGGTCGCCACATCCCAATCCGAGGGGCTTAGCCCCAGCAGCGCATCGCGCACGCAGCCGCCGGCGAAGTAGGCGACCTGTCCGGCCGAGCGCAACCGCTCGATCACCTCGAGGGCATCGGCGCGACGGCACAACGGCTTGGTACTGGCTGGAAGCGGCGAAGACTCCATCGGCCCATTCTAGCGGCTCTTGAGCATCGGCCCATCGGCCCTACCATTCGCCAGCATGACCGACGCCTATCAAAGTGTGCTGAACGAACTGAGTCGCGCCCGCCGAGTGCTGCTGACCACCCATGTGCGCCCCGATGGCGATGCGGTGGGTTCCTGTGCCGCGATGGCCCTTGCCATGCGAAGCCGCGAAATCGAGGCGCAGGTGCTGCTATTAAGCCACCTGCCGAGCAAATACGCCTTTGTCTTCTCGGAATATGACATTCCCCATGTCGATGCCGAATCCCAATGGCCCGACACGCTGGATCTCGATTACTATGACGCGCTGCTGGTGCTGGACACCGGAACCTGGTCGCAACTGCCGCAACTGCGCCATCGCGTCGAGAAATGGCCCAAGCCCAAGATCGTGGTCGATCATCATCTGACCCAGGAATCCTGGGCCGATGTGAAACTCGTGGTGACCGAGGCGGCGGCGGCGGACGAGATCGTCGCCGAGCTGCTCGACGCCTGGGGCGTGACGTTCGACCCGGCGATCGCCACGGCCCTGTGGCTGGCGATCGCCAGCGACACCGGGTGGTTTCAGTTCTCCAACACTCGACCCTTCACATTCCGGCTGGCGGCGAGGCTGATGGAGGCGGGAGTCGATGTCGATCGGCTCTATCAGCGCTTGTACCAAAACCAGCGAGCCGAGCGGGTGGCGCTTCAGGCCCGGGCGATGCAGTCGCTGCGATTGCTCGCCGGCGGGCGACTGGCGACGATGACCGTCGCTCGCCAGGACTTCATCCAGACCGGCGCCGCGGTGCCCGAGACCGAGAATCTGATCAACATTCCCCTGCAGATCGCCACGGTGGAAGTCTCGATCCTCATCACCGAGCCGCTCGAGGCCGGACCGGTGCGGATCAGCCTGCGCAGCAAAGGCGCCGTGGATGTAGCGCGATTCGCCGAGCAGTTCGGGGGCGGCGGTCACGCCCGCGCCGCGGGGCTGAAGATCGACGGCGATCTGGAAATGGCCGCGGCCCGAGTCATCACCGCGATGGAGACGATGCTCACCAGCACCCAGTGAGCCGCGACGGCTACAGGTTTTCGCCGTGACGCAACGGGCCAACGGGCGAGTAAATCTGAGAGGCACAGTGAGCCGCGACGGCTACAGGTTTTCGCCGTGACGCAACGGGCCGACGGACCAAATCTGACGGGCACAGTGAGTCGCGACGGCTACAGGTTTTCGGCGGTGATCCGCGCCCGCATCAGGTGGGTCTGTCCCGGGGCCAGTTCGATCGCGTTGTCCACGACGTTGGCGGTCTCGATGCAGAGCATTTTCGGCCATTCCTCATCGCCGAAATCGCTCAGCGCCTTGCTCTTAGCGATCCACGGATTCCACACCACGGTGGTGCCGGAGCCTTCCTTACCGACGCGGATTCGGCGGTTCATCGCCGGATCATGGACGACACACTCATCCTGTGTGCCGAGATAAACCCGATCGGTTTCGCCGGCGATGCGGAGCGAAGAATCCTTCTGTCGCTTTCGCGCCTGGTTGTCGGTCTTGTCGATGTACTCGATGTCGGACAATCCCTCGATCTCGACATTTCTCACATCGCCCACCGCCAGATAGGTGTGCAGGGCCTCCTCGAAAGTGAACGAGCGCTGACAGGTGTTTTGCACCTGCAACGACAATCCCAGCGACGCCCCGACCGTCACGCTGTATCGCAGCGAAAAATCGTGGGGCCACAGATCGCGGGTCTCGGCATCGGATGCCAGCGTGAAACAGGCCACCACCCCATCGGGACTGATGCGCACCGATTCGACGCTCCATTTCCGCGTCCTCGCAAGCCCGTGCAACGGCGCCGAGGGATGGCCGCTGCGCGGACCGAACCAGGGGAAGATCACGGGAACGCCCCCGCGGATGGGCGTTTCGCGATTGAACTCGCTGCAAGCGCTGGTGAACAACAACGGCGGCGAATCGTGACGCCGGTAGTGTGTCACATGCGCCCCATGCAGATAGATGTCGGCCTGGGCCGTGGGAAAATCAACGTTCAGCCGCACCAGTCCCCCTTCCCCCGGCTCAAACCGCGCCATGCCCGCCAACGCGAATTGTCGATTCAACTGTTCGATCACCTCGTCGTTATGAGATTCATGCATCATAAGACGGTCTATCCTACCGCCTCGGTGAGCGCGTGAGAACGGAGAGAACGGCCACGCCCCCCCCAAAAAATGGGGACGCGCCATGGATGTCGCCTCTTGTGTGGCCGCAAGAAAAGGTGGATGTCACGAATGCCATTCACTTAAGGTGAAAACGTCTGGCAAAATCGGCCGTATCGGGCGAGTACGGCAGTTGAGTTCGCCAACTTTGGCCCTTAAGTGAATGGCATTCTGGATGTCACCGTTATTGGGTCTCTTCAAGCCGCATCTACAGATTCTCCGTAAGGTTGAGTGCAGCCGGTGTCATATATCGTCCGGCTATGGCAGCGTCTGGAAACGATAAGCACGCCTCCATGTCGCGTTGGTGCCCGGATCAAGTTTCAGTTCGATGAATTGTTCCGGACTGACGTACTGCGCACGGGCGTGAATTGCGGTACGAATGGACGGCTGCGACGTTTCGCATATGACGGCGAGCTTCGCATCTGTTTGCTGCAAGGTGCAGATGTTCTGGCCGCGGTATTCGGCAGGATACGGAACAACCATATTGACCCATTTGGGAATGAGCTTATCAAAGAAAATATCCCGGCCGACCTGTCTCTCCTGCGATTCCAATCCAGTAGCCGCGAAATCATAGGGGAAACTCAATACATAGCCCGGCCCCACGTCGTGATTGTCAAATCGGAAAAAATTATGAATGTACTGACGGGTGGCAAATGGTTTCTGACCCATATTGATAAGCTTCCACTCGACGATAAGGTTCTCGTCCTTGCACAGGACATCGGCTCGCAAATCGTAGGCGTACCCGTTGGTCCCAGAACATATCTGGCGAAAGTCCGCCCGATCATCATGCCACTGTACCGTAGTGTTGGCGAGGGCGATGGGGGCGGGCTCTTGGAACAACGAGTAGCGTTCTTGTTTTCGCAGCACGCCTACACCGATCTTGACGAAACCTTCCCCGACCTTCGCTTCGTTGTAGCCTGGTGGCATCCAAGTATCGGGGTCACATGTTGCCACCAGATCAAATTCCGCGGGCAATCCGCCATGGTCGGCGATCGGGTCGTGTTCGATCGGACAGAACATAAATGAATGCCCATCACATTTCACGCTGAGCACGGCGGCTACAGGCGAAAATCGCACCCCGTGGTTGTAGCGATGGGGGTCGTTGGGATCCATCACTTCGACAATCAGTTGACTGCTTCGGAGTATGTGCGTGGTATTATGGGATACCGCTGTTGTCGTCGGCATGGGCTGGTCGGCAAGACATCCCTTGGTTATACCAAATACACAGACCATCGCCGCTGCTCCAAGCCGCATCCCAAGATAACGCATTGGCTCAGGTTCCTTTCATATAGGCTTCGATGACGTCCGATGGCGGACTGATGCCAGACCGGGTTGTATTTCTCTGGCGATATAGCTCTGTCACCTTTGCCAATCGCTTTTCGACGATCACTCGGTTGGCTTGGGAGCAACACGGACGACGAAGAATCGGTCCACATAAACATACTTGCTTTTCGGGCCGCCACGAATGAATGTAACCACCTGATCGTCTTGGTTGTAGCGGTATGGACCACCGGGGGCCTTGATAAGTGTATAGCCACCGTCCTTCAATTGGCTCATTTTGATATTCGTGCCGCCGTCCTGTGGAGGCATGGTGCCGATCCCCAGTGCGACATCGTTGGGATCTGCGTCATTTGCGTCCACGCGCACCTCCGCATAAATATCCCAAAGCCCTTCCTCGGGCAGTTTGTGGTGCTTGAGTTGGATTAACGGTGCCATCTGGTGGCCGTCCAAGCGGGCTGCCGCGCCGTCGGACGCCGTGCTGTCAGCTACAACGATGGTGCTGGCATAGTATCGGTTAAAGCCGATTTCCTGAATCTCTCTCCAGGCGGATTTCGGCAGACCACCGACCAACTTCGGTGGTGTCGAGTCCTTGCGATCAATAGCTATAATTCCGGCCAACTCCGCCATGGTGCCATCCTGCCGATACTGTGTGAAGCCCTCGTCTTTAATCGTCTGGTTGAAACGGTCCAGCCGGTTAGCGAAGTCGACGTTGAACTGGACGTGACGACTGGCGGCCTGATGCTGATATTCCTTCCGCCGTACCAGTATCACATAGTCCACACATACCCGGACTTCCAGCACATGCTTGAGGAATACGGGATCGGCCACTACCGCGGCTTGGGCCGTTTCCATCAAGGCGTCGGCCTGGGTCGCGAAATCCAGGTTCAGCATCGCACTGTCGATATTGGTCTTTTCCCAGATTGGCGCGTGCGTTTTGGCCGACTCGTCGTGCATCAGGTCGATGTATTGTCGGATATATTTCCCGGCGGGACCATAATAGTCATCACAGTATTCCGCGATAGCTGCTTTATAGTCCGTGCCTGGATCCCACAGCATCCGGCCCATGATCCAGACGCGTAAGGATGCGAACTCTCCATCCTTGGTGTTCCAGCTTCCCTCGGCAAAGTAGCCGTGAATATGCGCCAACGTTGCCAGCCAACGAATGGTTTCGCAGATGGGATAGATATTCGGCGTCGGCTGGATGTAACCGTTAAAGTTGGTGATGTGATCCCAAATAAGGATGTGCTTGGCAATGGTATTCCATCCCTCGATGTCCTTGCCCAGTTTTACGTTCCGTCCGATGAAGAGCGGCGTGCTGTAGTCTAGTTGGATGGTCATGGGGAAGACCCGCAGTCCATCGGGAACAGTCATGCCTGTGGGTGGGGTAAAACCCCAGTGATAGGCATTGAACGCGATCTTCGCCCCGGGCAGAACCTTGCGAACGCGCTGGAGCACGTCACCGACCATATCCAGCTGAGCCGCCGAGGGTACTCCGCCATGATTCTTAGCAAACGCCGCGCTGGCTGGATCGGTGTCCCAACCCCAGTCATTGTCCATCAGGCCAAACCAGTAATTCTGATAGTCATCAACGCGCTTCAACCTCTTGATGACGGCATCTGCAAGGGCTTGACGGACGCCCGGGTTCATCATCGCAATCTGTCCGCCGTAGTACCAATCCGGATGCGGCCCTTGAAATTGGGCAGGAGGCACCAGCTCGAAAAAGCTTCCAACCAGGCCCGGGCGTTGCCAGGTGCTATCCCAGTGGTTGATTTCCGGCGGCGAGTTCACACTATACGCACCGTGGGAGTTGCCGTTGAGCAGATTGTGGGCCGCAAAGCGTTTGTTCTGGCCTTCGGCGCTGAGAATCTGGCGGAACGCAAATCGTGGAACCTGGGTTTCACGCACCGCCGCGATGGCCAGCGTCTTGGAAGCGGGCACATAGGTATAATCGGGGCTTAGCCACTTCACGCCCAGTTTGTGGTCCAGGAACCAGTTGACACCATACATCGTTGCCCCGGATGTCGCTCCGGCGATCACGATATGCGGGCCAACAGTGCGAATGACAAACCCGTCTTCGCCAAGCTCCGCGTAGGGAATATTCGGGCAGAGCTTCTGAGTCAGTGCGCTGTCCCGTCCGACAATCAGCAGAGGTCCGGCGGTGGGATGCTCATCATGGGATAACGCCGCCGCCGAAGCGGCGCTGATCTTGCCCAGGTAATCGTTCAGTTCCTTGGCCGCGTTCAGCGTCAACAGATCCGCGTGCGTTGCGACATGCACTTGATACTCGATGGTTCCGTCCTCGATCAAGGTCAGCTTAGCCGGGGTCGGCTGGGCCGCGGCCACCAGGAGCACATTGATTGCCGCCGCCGCGTCCGCCGCCGCCAGCGGCGGGGAGAGTAGTTTCGCCGAGAGCTGCGCGCCCAACAATGCGCCAGCCGTGGTGGCCGGCTCATCCGTTGGCTCCACCTTGATGTCATCAAAGTACGCCGCTCCGGCAGAAACCGTTTTCTTACGCAGGTAAATCAAAAGCTGATCCGCGTTCTTCGGCGGTTCCACCACCGCGGAAACCGTTTTCCACTCCTGTGTGCCACCGCTCACAAACAGTGCCTGCTCCGTGCGCCCCCCAAGATTCACCTGCACCGGACCATACCAGGCGGCCCCCACCCCGTTGCCGCGATAGCTGACCTGCACATAGATCGAGCCGTCGGGAGCTTCGTCGCCGCGCAGCTTCATGGATATCTTGTAGCGCTTACCGCCTTGCAGCGGAATCTTGTCCTGGCACACATACTCCGAAGTCAGCTTAAGGCACGCTTCGCCCTCGGCCGCGCCATCCTTCACGACGCTGGCCGTGTGACCATCAAAACCAGCCCCCCACCAGTTGGCGTTGCCCTTTTCAAAACCGCCGTTGAGGACGGTCTCTTTGCGCGCTCCGGTGCCATGCTGTGTCGCCGGCGTGACCGCATCATCCGTAGGTTCGCATTTGATATCATCAAAATAGCCCGCGCCGACATCGCCATTCCTGCGAAGATAGAACAGAATTTGGTCGGCGCTCGGCGGGGCTTCAACGACTACGGAAAATGTCTTCCACGCATGTGTGCCGCCGGTAGCGAACAAAATCTTTTCCGAACCAGAGCCGGTGTCCACCTCCGCCGGACCGTACCATTGAATCGTCAGCCCGGGTCCGCGATAACTGAACTGCACATAGATGGAGCTCTCGGGAGCGCCGTCGCTGCGCACCTTCATGGATATCTTGTATCGCTTGCCGCCTTGCACCGTGATCTTGTCCTGGCAGATCCACTCCGCACCCAGTTTCAGGCAGTCCGTACCTTCGGGCGCAGCTTCCTTCACAACGGTGGCGGTGCCCTTCTCAAACCCCGGCCCCCACCAATTTGCCTTGCCCTGTTCAAAACCGCCGTTGATCACACTACCCAGCGCAGCCGCGCTGCTGGTGTGTACCGCCCCGAAAAGGCCGAGGAACGCCATCGCCATCCCGCCCAACAAAATGCGCCATGATTTATGCAAAGTCATCTGGGGTTGTCCTAGATTACAAGACAAAGACTTAGTAATTCGCCGGGGTCACGTGCAGAGGGTCATTGGTGAGAAATGGGAAGAACAATCTCTGCGGCAAGCTCCCCTGTTTAATCAACGTCCAGCCCGCATAGGTATCCCGCACGCCCCAGACGACATGCCCGTCCAGAAATAGCGCATTGGCACCACCGTCATGGCGGGTCCCGATCCGTTCGCCGTAAGGCACACAACTAATAACATATTGACCTGACCAGTTGGATGCCGCGGGGTTGAACGGATAGATTTCGCTTTGTTCTTGAGAATCGCCATACATGATCGTCTCGGAGGCGCGCTTGAAATTCACCAACTTCGTGCGGCGGTCCCCCAGACTGTTCCCCAAGGCGCGGAAGTTATAGCCGTAGCTCTGATGGCTGGTGTCGGCGGTCAGGGTCCAGTCGACTGGCGTGGTAGGGACAGGCGTGTTGTTCCACCAATAGACCCGCATGGGGGTATGGTCCGGGTTGGCCGGGCAGACAACTACTTTGGCTGAAGGAAGGTACGCGGGCAGGAGCATCTCAAGAGGCCACGTTGGTCGAATCTGCCCATTGCCCGTGTTGTCCCGCGCTGGAAACGACTTGAATTCCTGCTCATACATCAGCGTCGCCAGCCCGATCTGGCGCAGATTACTGGCGCAGACAACGGTTTGCGCCGAGCGTCTGGCCTTAGTAAGCGCCGGCAGCAGGATTGAGATAAGCATCGCTATGATGCCTATGACAACAAGAAGTTCCACCAAGGTGAAGCCAGCGGATCGCCCCCGACACTGGCCGGTGCAGCGCCAGGAGATGCTGCGGGTCGTTGCTGATTCACGGTATCCGCCAAGGGATGCAATAGCGTTCATGATGTCACCTCTACAAACTGTGTCATTCATCTAAGTTCCATCGCCTACTCTCCCTTGGGAGGTATGTTCCCACAGGGAGCTCAACCAAAGCAACGCCGCCAGCCACCCGCTCCCCTCAGATTGGGAGCCCAAACCAATCAAAACATACCGACACCCCACCAAGCCCACTCACCCGTTTACAACCGTTGCCGCCCGGCAGCAATTGCACGCCGCCGATGCGGCAACGGCCATTAAGCCCCCAACGTCCGATGCGATTATTCAGGCATCGGAGCAACCGACAATCATGCCCGACGCCGGCGAATCAGCAGGCCGCCCGCCGCCAGCGCCAGGAGGGCCAGCGAGGCGGGTTCGGGGACCGTGTTGGTGACGTCCGCCAACGTGGTGCCCACGCGGAATTCGTCCAAGGTCTGGGTAATCTTGTTGTTGCCAAAATTCCCGGAGTTTACGCGGCTAGTGAATGTGCCATTCAGAATACGGGTTCCGCTGGTTACAGTAGCCGTATCCGTGGCCAGCGAGTAGGAGCCAAGCTGACTTTCAACCGCGCCGGCCGCGTACCAACTATTGTATTGAGCCTGATTCATGACCCACAGACTGGCATTGCCGGGGGTCCCGACGGACAACGCAGTCCCCACATTCGTGAACTTAGACAGAACAAGGTAGGTCGTAGCGAGCGATGGATTAAGGGTGGTGCCACCCGAGTCATCCGCTATCCAGCCGTAGTTGACGCCCGGTGCATTTTTGTAACTGTTGAAATAATTGAAGGCCGTGTTGAGTCCGCCCGCAGTGAGGCGGACATCAGTCCAACCGTTATTATTCGACGCCCACGTACTGCCGCTGAACTGGAGCAGATAACTGCTATACACAGTCCCCGTGGCACTGGCGCTGATGGTGGCTTGTAGATTTTCAATGTGGGAGGCGTTGCCTGTCGTTGGGCCGCCAGTCGCATTCACCACCGCAGCGCCGCCGGATACGGCATGGAAATTGGTGCCAAAGCTTAGGCCGGTGGTGGTGTACTGGCCGTAACCAGAAGAGCCGGTGTGCGTCGTGGCGCTTACGGTGTAGTTGCCTGTGAAGCCGATGTCCGACACAGCGACGCCGTTCAAATTGGCCCCGTTGGAAAGGCCAAGGTTGAACGAATCATTGACGAGAACGGCCGCCTGGCTCGAAGCCGCCGACACCAGTGCAACCAAAGCCGCAAGCGAAAGTTTAGTACATGTTTTCATGGTCAATTCTCCTCCAAATGGAGTAAGGGTTAACTGCCTATGGAAATACCTTAACAGCGCGCTATCCCAGGTCTTTAGAACCCGCATCGTACGGACACGAAATACGGTTCGCGTCCGGAAGCTAACGTCTTTTCGTCTGAGTTTTCATCTCATCTCCTCTCATCCAGTTGTGGCATCTCAAAACCCGCCGGGATTTGCCCGGGGAATACCGATGGTGCCGCGCACGATGCGCGAACGACCAGTTGCGGCTTGATCATCAAGTGATATCGCAAAGGCTCGGAGCGGCCGTCAAATCGCTCGAGCAGGATCCGCCCGGCCATCTGCGCCATCCCGAAAAAATCCTGTTTAATCGTGGTCAGCGGCACCGAGCAGAGTTCGCCCGCCTCAATGCCGTCATAACCCACCAGGGCCAGATCCGCCGGAACCCGCACCCCGCGCGCTTTCAGCAGCGGCAGCAGCGCCAGCGCCAGCGAGTCGTGCGAGACAAACAACGCCGTCGGCACCTCGCCACCGGCTATGAGCCGATCCAGCGTCAATCCAAGCTCGTGATTCAGTTGCTCTCCTATTGCATTATCGCACTCAAGCTGCACCACCGACTTATCGCCCACCGGCAGCTTGTCCTCCACCATCCCCCGCAAATACCCCGACAGGCGGTCTCGCACCGAGGTGCGATTTACCGGCGCGGTGATGTAGCTGATCCGCTGGTGGCCCAACCCGGCCAGATGATGCACCATCATCGCAGCCCCTTCGATGTTGTCTGTCACCACATAATCGCAGTCCAGCCCAGGCAGATACGTGTCGATCAACACCAGCGGCAGGCCCTGCCGCATCGCGGCCTCCACCGCCGCCAGCGTTCGCTCGTGCGGCGCAGGCCACAGCGCCAGCCCGGCAATCTGCGGGTCTACCGCCTTGGATAAGCAACCCAGGTGCTGCTCCAGATCACTATAAAAATCGACGCTGACGTGATAACCCGAATCATTGAGCACCGAGTGCATCCCGGCCAGCACGTCGTCGCGTGAGTTGCGCCCCGCCCGGTCCTGCCCGGGGCTGATGTACTTCACCACATTGCCACGCCCCGAGGTCCCTGCCGTGGCGGTTCGGCCCCGACTCTGCGCACCGGCCGCCCCCACGACAAACGTGCCGCGCCCGCGATGACGTTCAATAAGCCCTGCGTCCACCAGCGGTGCCATTGCCTTCGCCACAGTCGGCCGGCTGCAGCCAAACTCCTGCTCTAGTTCCCGTTCGGGTGGAATGCGCTGCCCCGCCGCGTAACGACCCGTGAGGATGCGTCGGCGCAATTCCCGTCCAATATCCATCAGCCGAAGATTCTCGCACAGTAATTGTTCCATATTGGCTATACCAATGATACCACAGGGACATAGTAATGTCAAACAAATAATCCTTAACGGCACCAAGAACACAGTCCACAAATAGGGGACGTGGCTTGTAAATACATTTCTGATATGTCTTTACATCACAATTATGTCCACTTCGGCCATGTGATGAGAACGCAGCTTCAATGCCTGTCGATAAAATTAAATGAACGATCATAAATACGGGGACATAAATGCGCTCTAAAACCTTTTCAGTAAATTAGTTACAAGCCACGTCCCCTATTTGTAGTGCAATTTATTAGTTGCAGTTGTTGGGTGAAAGAGTTGGAGCGCGGCTCGTCGGGGTGGCGTGAAAGGCGGGTGCCACGATGGGGCGAATCCGAGCGTGCCGGGTCAATCGGGCTTTGGCGGACCGGCGGAAAAGGTGAACCAGTCGATGTTCACCAAGGCATTCGGCTCTTTCGATTCGCCGCGTTCGATCACCAGGGCCACGTCATGTCGTCCGGGCTTGGAGATCTTCACGGGCTGGGTGAACTCGCCGAATTTTTCCCAGGATCCCGTGGATTGCACGATGAACTCGGCGATCTTTTCCCCGCCGCTCAATGTTCGCTTGTCGCCTTTTTCTTCGACGACCGGATCGAGATAGATCAGCACCCGCGCCTTCTGGCGGCTGGCCGGCGCGCCGTAACGCAGGGTCAGGTGATCGAACGGCTGTTCCCGGCCCAGCTCAAGCTGCTTGTAGACCATCCAACAACCGACGTGCAGATTGAACAGGTACCAGCTCTTTTTGATGTTGCCGTTGCCGATGTCGTATCGCTCGGCTTCCTGCTTGATCGACATCGGAGGTCCAGCGAGGGTGGCGACCTTCAATTCCGCCGGCGCTGAGCGGTTGCCCGCCGCGTCCAGCGCGATCACGCGGTACGCATAGGCGGCGCCCTTCACCACGGCGCGGTCGTCATATTCCAGCCCGACCTGCCGGGTCAGCTCGCGCCAGGTCTTGTCGTCTTCGGATCGCTCGACAACATATCTCTTGACCCCGATCTCATCGCGCCCCCCCCGCCACATAAGCTGGACATGCTGATCGGTCACGTTCAACGTGTGCAGGTTTTCCGGCGGCGAAGGCGCGACGGTGTCGGGTGGCGTGGCCGCCTGAAACATCGTCGGCGGCGATTGCTGGCCGTAGTGGTCGTAGGCGATGACTGTGTAGGTGTAATTCGTGTCCGGGGCCAGCCCCTTTTCAACGAAATTAACGCGGGCGCGGCCGATCGGCTTGTCATCGCGGCTGATGATGAACCCGGCCAGATCGTTATCGGGATCGTCGGCGCGAAACTCGAGCGTCAAACTCCCGGCGGTCGCCTCGACGACGCTCACTTTCGGCGTGGCGGGCGCGGTGCCACGGATTTCGGCGGGGAAACAGGCCAACAGCGGAAATGCCCCGGCATTCCCGTGATCGGGTGCCTCAGCCATGCCCAGGGTGCGGGTCTGGCCGTCGCGGGTTTCCTTCAGCAGCGTTCGCGTGGCGAACTGTCGATCCCAGACGTATTCGGCGACGCCGGCAAGGCTCATCTTCGCATCGCGCAACTCGAACGCGATCTCGTCGATCCCCGGGCGGACGCATTTATAAAGATGCCCGCCGATGATCTCGCTGACGCCGCCGTCGCGGGTCAGCGCGATCGGTGAGCGCGATTCGGTCTTCAACCCCAAGGCCCAGATCGTTCCGGCGTTGTTCTCCAGCTTCAGGTCCGGTCCCTCGAGATTGAGTTGGCGGGCGTAAATGGTGCTGCCGGGTCCGGCGTAGAGATAGTGACCGACGACGTCTTCGAGAAACAGCCGTCCCTTGCCTTCATGTCGCGTTTCGGCCAACCCAGAGAAACTCGAGATCACCAGGTCGCGGTCGGCGCGGTGAATGAACGCCGGATTTTTCGTCTTGGCGAACATGAACTTCAGCCGCTCGATCACGACCACCGGCGATTCGCCATTTTCAAAGACGAAGACCGGCTTTTCCGGTTCCGCCTGAAGCTTTTTGGTGATTTCGAGCTTGGCCTCCAGGCCGACGATCCGACGGGCCTTGCCGCGAAGATGGATCGTGTCGCTGAGTTCGTATGACCCGTTGCGCCCGGGGTCGTGAACATTCTTGTTCTCCTTGGCGCGGGGGAGGTAGATCGTGGTTGCGCCGCTGTCGATCGCTTTCTGGATCGCCTCGGTGTCGTCCTTGCCGTCGCCGGGAATCCCGCCGAACGCCGCGGGGCTGATCCATCCCTCGATTGGATCGACCGGGACCGCCGGGGTTTCGATGATCGGGAGGTTCAGCCCGCGGATCTCCCCGGGAAACAGCGACAGCGGCGCTGCCGAGACCCATTCGCCCACTTCACCGGCGGCGACCGGAGGCAGTGATTCGGCCGCGATCGCCTTGTCATATCCCTCGGCGGTGACGTTGCGAACATACAGAATTCCAGCGGCGTGGCGGTTGAGAATCGCCGCCGGCCCCGATCCGCGAAGCTGGCTGTCAATCAGTGTGATGACCCCTTCGTTTCCGCCGTTGGCCACGGCCGCAACGGAGTTGTCGCTGTCGAGTTTTCGGCAGAAGACGTAGTTGTTGAAGTTGTCGATCCCGAAGACCCGCTGTTTTCGCAGGCGGATCGACTCGAGGGTGACTGAGTTGACGCTGTGACGCACGCGGATGCCGGTGTCGAACCCGATCACGGTCACGTCCTTGACCAGAAGCGGCCCGACCTCCGGCTCATCCAGCGCCAGCCCCACTGCGCCGGGCGAGTCGCCATCAGCGCCCGATCGGATCGTCACGTTGCGCACACAGCCCTGATTGTTGGCGCAGAAGCTCAGCCCCACGGCACCGGCGTTGCCGTCGCCGCAGTCGATTGTCAGATCGCGCACGGCGTTGCGAAACCGCTGCGCCGGCGGCCCGCCGGTGTAGATCATGTCCTTGGGCCTTTTCGGATCGCCGAACCCGTCGGAACCGTCCATCAGGCGCAGCGTCGTGAACGATTCACCGGCGCCCTGGAGAATATTGTCGCTCTGTCTCCCTCGCCAGCGAATGGTGTCGCGAATGTGGTACGTGCCGGGGGGCAGGTAAATGACGCTTCCGTTGCCGACGTTCTCGTCGAACGCCTTCTGGATCGCGGCGGTGTCGTCGGCGCCGTCGTTGGGGATCGCGCCATATCCGGTCACGTCCACCACGCAGGAATCGGACGGAAACGTGATCGGCGCTGGATCACCGGCCAGAACCAGCGATGCACACAGTCCCGCCGGCAGCAGAAGCGCCGGCACGATCCATCGACGTAAAATCATGAGAAATCCAGGCACCACCTCAGCGGCTGATGTTGGCCACGATCCATTCCCACTGCGACTTCTTGCTGCTGGTCTTGGCGATCGCCTGCGCGATGGTTTGATCGAGCTGCTTCTTCGTGATCGACTCGACATGGCCATCGGCGAACGCCACGTTCTGCGCTGATTTGTTGGCGTGGCGCATCTCGAGCATCGGCGGTCGATTGGGATCGGTCATCGCCGTGCTGTACGACAGCGGCGAGACCCACTCGCGCAGATCCTGCTGTTCTTCCGGACCATCCACGGTGTTGCTGCCGCACTTGAAGTCGGCGCGCTCGAAGTACATCGCGTGGCTGCCCGGGATACTTCCCAGCCGCTTGAAATACCACTGCGACGGCGGCGGAGCATGCTGCCGCCCGACGGTCACCTGGGCGGGGATATAGCTCACCCAGTAGCGTCCGTTGGTCTCATGCCAGGCGACGGCGTTGTTCTGGTCCCAGCGATCGCCGATATGCCGCACCGCAGTGTCGGCCGCGGGACAGGCACAGACCTCGAGCATGTACCGGTTGTCGGTAGCGCCCAGATATCCCGCAAGATTGCGATGCCATTCCGACGGCTGGCCGGAAACATTCCAGAACCCCGGTCGAAACGTCCCGCGGTTGTCGGTGGCATAGGCCATGCTGGCCATGGTGATCTGGCGCATGTTGGACATGCACGACACCGCCAGCGCCGCCGACCGTGCCTTTTGCAACGCCGGGAGCAGGATCGCAATTAGGACCGCGATGACCCCTATGACCACAAGCAATTCGACGAGGGTAAAGCCGCGATTATGTCGCATGATGACCTCGCAGATACGCTCCGCCTCTCGCCCGCGACATCGGTCGCGGGCGAGGGGCGGAACACAAGGAATTCACACCCTCCGCCGCCGCCCACGCAGCAGCCCAAGGCCACCCAAGCCGAGGAGGGCCAGGGAAGTGGGTTCGGGGACAAGCGTCAGCACGGCGTTATTGGCGTTATAGGTCATCGTGTAGTTGTTGGCGTCGGCCGCCAACCCGCTGGCACCGGTGATGACCAGGCTGGTCGGCAGGTTGAACGTGCCGGTGAGGCCTGCGTAGTTGAGGACGCTCCAACTGTCGCCTGCCGAACCGTTGAAGCTATTGACGTAGTAGAGCGACAGTTTACTGTCGCTGTCGAGCGTCAGCGCGCCGTTGGTCAACGTCAGCACGTCGAAGGTACCGCCGACGACGCCGCCGAGGTCGATGCGAAGCGTGGCGTCCGTGCCGCTGAAGGTGGCGTTGATGTCGGTGAGGGAGAGCGTCCCGACGCTGGCCAGGCCCGAACCGTTGCTGCCCACACCGGGCGAGAGGATGCCTTCGTTGGTGAGGGTCAATGTTTGATTGAGATAAGTGACGGTATCCAGCGGGTTGTAATCCAGTGAGGCCGTTGCGGTGGAGCCGGTCAGAATACCACCGGATTGGTTGTTGAAGGCGATCACGCCCGTGTCTCCAGAGCCTTGGTCGACCAGTTCCCCCGTGATGAGTGCCGCCGAGCCGATCTTCCAAGTGCCGGCGTTATTGAGGGTCGAATTGCCGCGATCCGGCATCGTCATCGCGACTGTGCCGTTATGGTCCACGGTTCCACCAGCAAGGTTGCTGAGTTCGAGACCGACATTGTTGTTGCTCGTATTGATCTGTATCTCCCGCAACTGGAGCGTGGAGCCGCTTGCCACATCGATAGTTCCCGCGTTGTTCACTCGGAGGGTCTTGACACTCGTTGCCACCCGCATTCTTTTCATGAAAGTCAGCGTTGAATCATTGGAAATGTTCACCGACGACCCGGCGCCGATGTTAATGGTGCTCAGTTTGGAGTTGTTGGTGGTGGTGGTGCCGGCATCATTACGGAAACCAATTTCCGCATCAGCCGTAACATTTACGATGGCAAGGTTGGATCCATCTCCGATATTGAAGGTTCCTTCGTCACCGCCCCCAGTGCCGTAATGCCTCGTGGTCCTGATCCTGCTTCCCGCGGTACCCATGGCGTAGGTGCCATACAGGTTGTTTGTGATTCCACCGCCTTGGCTGGAAGTGAAATCGAGGGAAGACCCATCCAGATCCACTTGGAACATGGCGGCATTGGAGATCGTGGAGCCGTAGGTGATGCCGGATGTGCTGCCGTCGTTGGCATCAATGGCAAGATTTCGGCCTAGGGTGATCTTGTTGGTGGCCGTGGTGGTGGACTGATTGATGGTCAGGAAGTTGACGGCTCCGGCGACGAAGCTGGCATCGACGACGGTGGCTTGCGTGCCTAAGGCCACGTCACCGAAGATGGCGTTGTCCAAGGCACCGGGAAGCGTGTTTGTATCCCAGTTGGTATCTCCAGGTCCGCTATCGGTGGACCAGTTGTTATCGACGTCGCCGACCCAAGTGATGGGAGCGGCCGATGCAACGGGTGCCCCCGCCGTGCCAGCCAGCAACGCCGCCGTGACGAGAGAGAGAGTAGAGAAACGAGTCATGATGAACCTCCGAGAAAAAAGGTGAAAAGGTCAGGCGACCGATAACACGCCGGCCCCTTGTTGATCAGGTATAGGTTGAATAGTGGCTGCCACCGGGCAGACCGTCTGGCCGGCTTGATATTTCATGGGCACCGCCACTGGGGGCTGATCCCCATCGGGGTCGTCGAGGCGGGCCAGCAGCATGGTGCCCGCGGCGTGGCCGACCTCGTATTCGGGCAGCAATAGCGTGTCGATGCTCGGACCGACCAACGACTGCATCTGTTCAATGACAACAAGGGACAAATCCGCCCCGATCCTCAGTCCCAAAGACGCGGCGGCCTGGACGAAGGCTTGGGCATCGTTGGCGCTGTAGCCGACGATGGCGGTGGGACGGTTTGAGGCCGCCAGCATTTCGCGGGCGGCGTTGACGGGGGCTTCAAAGGACATCCGCGCGTGGCTGACGATCGCCAGCGGTTCGCCGCCGGCTTCGCGCATGGCGCGTTCGTAGCCGGCCCGCCGGTCGGGGTGGCTGTAGTGGATTTCGCCGGAGTCTTCGCAGCTGGCGAGGAAGTCGGTGTAGGTGATTTTGCGGTGTCCGGCGTCCAGCAGCAGGCGGGTGGCCTGGTAGCCGGCGCCTTCATCATCGGGATGGACGCAGTTGGCATGCTGCCTGGAGTTGATCCACACCGCCGGGATCGCGTGCCGGTCGATCAACTCGACCATGCGGGCGGGGATGTGGTGGGTGTAGTTCAGCAGCAATCCATCGACCATCGACTGCCCGAGGATCTTGGGCAGGTCATCGTCGCCGACCAGGCGACGGTCGTCCACGAAAGTCACGGCCAGGTGCATTTCCCGCTCATCCAAGACCTCGTGAATCCCGCGCAGCATCTGGCCGAACACGGTGCTCTGGTGGGAATGCAGGCTCATCAACAGCCCCACGGCGTTGAATCGCCCCTGGGCGATCGCCTTGGCGGCGGAATTGGTGCGATACCCCAGTTCGCGGGCGGCCTGGCGCACGCGGTCGCGCGTCTGATGACTCACCTGGTCGGCGCGATGGCCGAGCGCGAAATTTACCGCTTGCGGCGAAATCCCCAAATGAGCGGCGATCATTTTCTGGGTAATGGCCATACCCCATGTGCAAAAGCGACAGTCCGATCAACTAGAGCGCCATAACCTTAACCTAGTGCGGTCTAGTTGTCAAGAAAAAATCGGGGATAAATCCGCCCGCCCTCCCCGCGCCTGGGTGCGTAGCGGAAAAGCCCCGGCTCATCTCAGTGGCTGAAGGATCGCTTCGCCGGCGGGGAGTTCTCGGTCCACGCCGTCGATGGTCGCGCTGGATTCGCCGAAGTTGCAGGCCAGCAGGTAACGGCGATCATCGGCACCGATCACCTCGACAGCCCTGGCATGGCCGGCCCACGGGCGCGGGGCGGCCTGGTGGGCCTCGGACCACTGGGCGGTGGACTCTGCGTTCATGTCGGTGCGGACCATCCAGGCGCAATCCAGAATCGTCTGGCCCGGTTCGACGGGGTGGGTTCCAACATCGCAGGGATAGCACAGTTCGTCCACGTAGAGCGTGCGATATTTTCCCCCGCGACGCCGGGTCAATCGGGATAGGCTCAGCAACGGCGCGCCGTACAGCCCCGCCACGCCCACGCGCCCGCCGATCACGCACCACAGGCCTCCGAGCGATACCACCTCATCGCGCTGGGGGGGTGAATGCAGCACCATTTCTCCCTTGGGGCCGACGATCGTGCGTCGCATGTCTTGCAACACGTCGTTGGGCAAATTCAGGTGCAGACCCTTGATTTCGCTCGTCCAGGCGCGATACAGCGCGCGGGCGAACTGCATGCCGACGACGGTGTGGCCATCGGGCAAAGCGGCGAAGACGATCTGATGAATCGCCGCCGGGCCGGGGCTTTTCCAGCCGTCGTCCAGCTTGGCATCGACTCCTTCGGCGATCGCGCCCCAGGTGAGGAAACCGCCGTCGAACGGGCGAATCTGGTTGCGCAGCAGTCGGCGATGGCCGCTGAGGCCATAGTCCAGAGGATCGTCGCCGCCGATGAATCGCACGTAGCCGCCGAGGTTGCGCGACCACTCGGCGTCATCGCCGTTGTCGGGGGTGAGGCCCATTCCCTGGCCAAGTCCGAATGCCCGCCAGGAAAAAGATGCTAGCCGCGCCGGACCGCGATGCAGCGCTGCGCCGTGCTGCGGCTCCGACCAGCCGCCTTCGGCGGATTGCTCGAACCGCGCCAGGCTGGGCGCCGGGGTGGGCGCCAAGACCCGCTCGGCATAGACCACCGCCTGGGCCAGCGCGCTGGCCCGATCCGATTCGATTCGGCAGTAGTAATAAGGACTCCACGCCTTCATCGCCTCGAGCCGCCGACCGTAGAACGTGCCGTCGGCGTTGGCATCGTACTCCCGCCGCATCAGCTCGATCTGTTTGGGCACGATGGCCAGGGCGTCGGGGTCGCCGAGATGATCGGCGGCGTACAGGAGGCTGGGGAGGAGGAATTCCTGGCAATAGGCGTATCTCACGCGGGTGTCCCCGCCGATCCGAGCGAGCCGGCCATCGGTGAAGATCATCCGGCGCAGCACCTGCCATAAGTCGCGCTGGTGATGATGAAGCGACGCCGGTGCTTCGGCCTTGAGCCCGCGCAGGTCGAAATGCAGGATCGCGGCGTTGGAGACGCAGATCACCATGTAGCCGACATTGAGATACCCGTGATGGTCCAGCGCGAAGTGGGGAAAAAAGTTGGCACCGCGGAATCGCTGTTTCAGGGGCTTGCCCGCGACGGGGGTTGAATCCTCGGCGTCGGCGGGGATGCTCACGCCGTTGATGAAAAAGTCGTGGGCCCGCTGGCGCCAGACCTCGGCGCGGGGGTGATCGGAATACATCGCCGCGGTCCGCCAGCACAGCGCGCCGTTCCATAAGTTCGACTCGGGCTTGTTGTGGCCCGACTGGTTCCAGGGATCGGCGACGATCTCGTATTGGTCGGTGAGCCAGTCGGCCTCGGAAACCAACAGCCGGCGCAAGGCATTGCGGTCGGCGTCGGAGAGATGCGGCTCGAGCAGATAGACCCCGTGCATCGCCCGCTCCCACGCCAGGGCGCTGATCCACGAATTGCCGAAGACCTCGCCGTCCAGAAGGCGGCTGGAACCGGTGAGGTGCCTGTCCAGCGCCCATCGCAGCGACGCCAGCGCTCGCCGCCGACAATGCGCCACGTCCACATCGGCCAAGCCCGCCCCGCGCTCCGACAGCACCGCCATCGCGGCCATGTACTTCAGATTCGTGTGATATCCCCAGTGGTTGTATCCCGTCCCGTAACAGCCTCGCTCGGGGGAACTGGGATCCGTCCGCCACCAGGTTTCCGACGTCCGCGCCCAACCGGCGAGCATGTCCAGACACGCCTTGGATATCTCGGATGCGTTCATAGAACTGGCGAGTTTACCCCCCGCCGCCCGCTCGGCAATCACGGCGGCGGTTGAGTGCGTCTTGCGATCCTCGAGGCGGAATCAATAATGCCGAAGCGAATCCCCAAGCGGGCAAAAGGAGTTGGATATGGAAGCGTTGATGGTTGGCGTGTCGGGTCTGCGCGGTACGGTGGGCGGGAGCCTGACCCCCGAGGTGGTCGGGCGGATGGCCGCGGCGTTTGCCGGGCATCTCAAGGAAAGCGATTCCCCCATCAACGGATCGCATGTCCGCATCGTCTTCGGGCGTGACTCGCGCCCGAGCGGCTCGTGGGTGCGCGACGCGGCGGCCGCGGCGCTGGGCGCCAGCGGTGTCGAGGTCATCGACCTGGGGATCGTCTCGACGCCCGGGGTGGCGATGATGGTGCGCCATCTGGGCGCCGATGGGGGAATGATCGCCACGGCATCGCATAACCCGATCCAGTGGAACGGGCTGAAGATGCTCGATCGCCACGCGGTGGCGCCGGTGCCGGAAATCGCCCACCGGATCATCGAGCGATTCAGCGCCGGCAAGACCGCCTACACGACCGTCGATCAACTTCGGCCCGGCACGCATAACCCGGACACCCATGCGTTGCATGTCCAGAAGATTCTGGAACTGGTGGACGTGCTGGGGATTTCCACCAAGCGGTTCAAGGTGGTTCTGGATAGCGTCAACGGCGCCGGCTGCGTCGCCACCGCCACGCTCTTGAGCAAGCTGGGTTGCCGGCTGGTTCACATCAACGCCCGGCCCGATGGCCAGTTTCCCCACGAGCCGGAGCCGACGGCG
Source organism: Tepidisphaerales bacterium (assembly GCA_038329845.1). Taxonomy (GTDB): domain Bacteria; phylum Planctomycetota; class Phycisphaerae; order Tepidisphaerales; family Tepidisphaeraceae; genus JBBQNJ01. Next base: position 71,521 of record JBBQNJ010000014.1, read on the forward strand.
GAAAATCTCACCGGGCTGTGCGACGAAGTCCGCCGCCAGGGCACCCAAGTCGGCTTCGCCCAGGATCCCGATGCCGACCGGCTGGCGATCGTCGATGAAACCGGGCGCTACATCGGGGAAGAATATTCTCTGGCGTTGGCGGCCAAGTTGATCCTGTCCAAGAAGCCGGGCGTGGCGGTGACCAACCTATCTTCCAGCCGGATGCTCGACGACATCGCCGCGGCCGCCGGGGGGCGGGTCGTGCGAACGCCCGTCGGCGAAGCCAACGTCGCCGCCGCGATGATGCGCGAACAGGCCGTGATCGGCGGGGAAGGCAACTGCGGCGTGATCGACCTTCGACTGGTGCCCGGGCGCGACAGCCTGTTGGGGATGGCCTACGTGCTGCAATTGTTGTCGGCCACGGGCAAGCGCCTGTCCGAACTGGTGGCCGAGATTCCCAAGTACGAGATCGTCAAGACAAAGTTCCAGTGCGCCCGGGAAGATGCCAACCGCGCCGTGGCGGCGATAAAGACCCGGTACGCCGACGAAACGATTGACCTGCAGGACGGCATCCGGATCGACTGGCTAAGCGAGCGCAGTTGGGTGCATGCCCGCCCGAGCAACACCGAGCCGATCATGCGCATCATCGCCGAAGCCCCCGAGCGCCCGACTGCCGAAGCGAGAATCGCCGAAGTCCGTTCGGTCGTGGATGAAGCGCTGGGGAGGGTGAGGGGGTGAGCCGCATCTCCTCGCTGGCGATTCGGGATAACAAATCACCGCCGTATCTCCTCGCTGGCGATTCGGGATAACCCAACTTCCGCAGATAGGCCCCGAATATTTTTTATTTTGACGAAAAAACGTGGCTGGCGTTTCGTGGCAAGGGGTGCGTGATTGAAAAGTCGTAACATTTCAGCCGAATGCCGCCACGCTGATTCTGAGGCTGATATCGCGGGTCAGCAGACAGACTCAACTTGACTGAGGCCGCAAAACGGGAATCGCGGCAGACGGCTGAAGTGTTACGAAAAGTTGATGTAGTGCCTAAAACTTCGGTTGGCGACATGTGTTATGTTGGCCGGCACTATGTACCTGCGTCGTTGCCGACAGCACACGGAATCGGGAACCTACAGCTACTGGAAGCTGGTCGAGTCGGTGCGCACCGAGCGGGGGCCGCGGCAGCACGTGGTGGCGTATCTGGGGGACATGGACCAAGCGGACCGACTGGGAATGCGTCAGGCGGCCTCTTGGGCAACCAGCGACCATTCGCCGACGTTTTTTACCGACAGCGCCCCCATCCCGCGGTTTGTCCAGATCGACACCTCTGAGGTACGGGTGGAGAACGTCCGGTCCTTCGGCGGCCCGTTTTTGGCCATGCAGTTGATCGACAAGCTGGGCCTGCGGGGCTTTCTTGGGGATGTGATGGTCCCCGGTCGGGAAGAGATTGGCTGGGATGTGATGTCGCTGGTGCTGGTGGTCTTGCGACGGCTGGAACCCTCCAGCGAACTACGCATTGCCGAGCATCTGTTTGAGCGAACGGCGTTGGATGCGCTACTGGGGATTGAGCCGTCCAAGGTCAATGACGACCGTCTGTATCGAGCACTGGACAAGCTGCTGCCGCACAAGGATGCGTTGCAGAAGCACTTGAAGAATCGCCTGGGTGAACTGTTCAAGCTGGAATACGACCTCTTGCTGTATGACGTCACCA
>JBBQNJ010000015.1:0-69312 GCA_038329845.1 Tepidisphaerales bacterium
CGCTCGCGGGGGCTTGCAATCTGCTGATGTACCTCGAGCGATTGCGGGTTTACGAGGCTCGTGCTCGCGGGGGCTTGCAATCTGCTGATGTACCTCGAGCGATTGCGGGTTTACGAGGCTCGTGCTCGCGGGGGCTTGCAATCTGCTGATGTACCTCGAGCGATTGCGAGTTTGCGAGGTTCGCGCTCGGGAGGCTTGCCATAGGCGTTTGTTCGGACCCTGCGTGCCGCGAGATTTGAATCGCGGCGACGTCGCTCATCCCGATGAGACTTGCCGCCCGCGGAGGGCTGACGAATCGGTCGGGACGCGCGGCTTGTCAAGGTTCTTCGCGGGCTTATACTATGCCGTCGTCGTCGCTCTGGCAGGGGCGATGCATCCCGGGCGTGTACCGAAGTGGTCAAACGGGACGGACTGTAAATCCGTTGGCTCAGCCTTCGTTGGTTCGAATCCAACCGCGCCCAGTAAGTCCTTTTGTATCAGAGGGTAACGGATCGTCTTGCGGGTTCAATCGCCCGCGACGAAGAGGATGCGCTTGTGCCCGTTCGATTCGTTGCCGATCGTCGCCATCATTCACCGTGCTTACCGATACACGTCTTTTCAATTTGCCACCCGCACCACCAGCAGTAACAACCGGCCATCGTGGATTTCGTAGACCATCCGATATGCACCAATGCGGATGCGCCAAAGATTGTCATCCCCGAGCAATTTGCTCACGCCATGCGGTCGGGGGTCATCGGCCAGCGCATCCGCCGCGTCAATCAGCCGTGATTGAACGGATCGGGGCAGCTTCAGCAGTGCCTGGCGCGCCGACGGCTTGAACAGCACCGCGTAGGGCATGGTTCACCTGCTCCGCCTGGATGCCTTGGTACGTCCCGTACTCATCTCCGCCTTGATTTGCTCCAGCGGCACATCACCGGTTTCCTTGCGTGCCTTTAGCGCCGCCTTGAGGTCCGTCGCGTCTTCCAGCGCTTGCAGGGTTTGCAGGTCAGCCATCGACACCAGCGCCGCCACCCCCTTGCCGCGCCGCTCGAGTACCACCCGCTCGCCTTGATACGCCACGCGGTTGATCGGATCGGCCATCTGTTCGCGAAACGCCACAATGCTGACTCGCATATTGAATCTCCGTTAAAGTAATAATGTACAGAATAGTAATTCCTTGAATCCGGTCCAGTCTTTTCATTGCGGGCGGCCTGCTCATGCGGTTGCGGTTTCCGAGGTCACTTCCGCTTGCGCATTCCGTGCGGCTTGCATTCTGTCGCATTGCGATTCCCCAGATGGCTTCCCCTCATTCCGCCGTTGGATCGTGCCCCAGCGTTGCACTGGCGCGAGGAGAACAGGCACGGCTCTATGTTCCATCTTTGCCGTCTCGGCGGGATCATCGCCGCCACGTTGGGCTCGCTGGGGGCTTGGATCAGCAGGACCGCGTCGCCTTGTTTGACCCCCAGCACGTCGGCCACGTCGAACAAGTCCTCGACCGGGCCGGGTGGGGGGCCTAGGATGGGTTCGATCACCGCGAGGCTCGGGGCGTGTGCCCGGGGGCGGACGGTTCATCGAACATCATCATCGAAAGGCTCGACATGCCCGCAAGCACCGCCAGCGCTGTCTGGGAAGGAAGTCTCAAGGACGGCAAGGGAACAATGAAACTCGGCTCGGGAAGTTTTTCCGGTGCCTATTCGTTCGCCACCCGATTTGAATCCAAGCCTGGGACCAATCCCGAGGAGCTGATCGGCGCGGCCCATGCCGGTTGTTTTTCGATGGCGCTGAGCGCCGGTCTGGGCAAGGCTGGATTTACGCCGACGCGCATCGCCACCAGCGCCAAGGTGCATCTGGAGAAGGTCGGCGAAGGGTTCAAGATCACGCGCATCGAGCTGGAAACCCAGGCGACGATCCCCAACATCGACGCGGCCACGTTTCAGCAGCACGCCGAGAGCGCCAAGAAGGGCTGCCCGGTGAGTCAAGCGCTCACGGGCACCCAGATCGACCTGAAGGCGACGCTGCAAAACGCCTGAGGATGTCCCCGCGCCGTCGGGCGCAGATCTCCACGCTTGATTTCACCCTCCCGGCGGCGAGACTGCTGGGCTGGGCCATGAACCTGCTGGAAATCACCAAGCTCGTCAAGACTTACGCGGGGCGCACCGTCGTCAATGAGGTGAGCTTCGTTCTCGGCCAGCAGGAGATCGTCGGGATTCTCGGTCGCAACGGGGCCGGCAAGACCACCACGTTTCGCATGATCCTCGGGATCGTCACGCCCGATTCCGGGGCCGTGGCGTTCGACGCTCACGACATCACGCATCTGCCGATGTTCAAGCGGGCCCGGCTGGGGATCGGGTATCTGCCCCAGGAACGCAGCGATTTTCGCAAGTTGACGGTCTGGCAGAATCTTCAGGCGATTCTCGAGACGCTTCCCATCGGGCGCAAGGAGCGCAAGCGCCGGGCCGAGCAGTTGCTGAGCCAGTACGGGCTGATGAAGACCCGGGCGCAGAACGCCGACACGCTGTCGGGCGGAGAACGGCGAAAGCTCGAGATCTCCCGCGCCCTTTGCACCGAGCCAAAATTGATCCTGCTGGACGAGCCCTTCAGCGGCGTGGATCCGATCGCCGTCGAAGACTTGCAGCGCGAGGTCAAGCGGCTGCGCGAGGAGTTCGGCAAGAGTGTGCTGATCACCGACCACAACGTCCCCCAGACGCTCAAGGTGTGCGACCGGGCGCTGATCATCAATGAAGGACAGGTCTTTAAGGAAGGCACGCCGCGGCAGATCATCAATGATCCCTCGGTTCGCAGCGCCTATCTGGGCAACACGTTCCGGGGCGATGAGTTCGATTGACTGCCTGCGGCGGCGCGGGCAGGATGTCATGGGAAGCGGTGCGGGACGGGATCGCCGATGTTCTGATCGGCGATATATCCGCGATAAGACCCGCCGGTGAGGACACCGGCGGTGCGAAAGATGGCCTCGGAGGCAGGAGTTTTCGATCATGGCCGAATCATCCGTTCCCGCATCGGCGCCGCCCGGCGCCGCGGCGCCGGTTGCCCGCCGGGGAGAGGGGATCCCCGAGGGGCTGTGGCTGCGCTGCCCGGTGTGCAGTGCGATGCTGTTTCGCAAGGTGGTCGAGGAGGCGCTGCACGTTTGTCCGGAATGCCAGCACCATTTCCGCATCGGCGCCCGCACTCGCATCGACCAGCTCATCGACTCGGGAAGTTTCGAGGAGCTGTTCGCGGATGTTCAGCCGACCGATCCGCTGAAGTTCATCGACCGCAAGGGGTACAAGGACCGGCTCAAGAGCGAGCAGGCCAAGACTGGCAACCCCGACGCGGTCATCTGTGGAAAGGGGTTTATCAAGGGCCGCCCGATCGTGATCGCGGCGATGGACCCGGATTTCATGATGGGGTCGATGGGCAGCGTGGTGGGAGAGAAGATCACGCGGACCATCGAGACGGCGGCCGCGGAACACATCCCGCTGATCATTGTCAGTTGTTCCGGCGGGGCGCGGATGCAGGAAAGCACGCTATCGCTGATGCAGATGGCCAAGACCAGCGCCGCGCTGGGGCGGCTGGACGATGCCGGGGGGCTGTTCATCTCGCTGCTGGCCGATCCGACCACCGGGGGGGTCACCGCCTCGTTCGCCATGCTTGGCGACTTCATCATCGCCGAACCCAAGGCCCTGATCGGATTCGCCGGGCCGCGAACGATCTGGAACACGATCAAGGTCGAACTGCCTGAAGGGTTTCAGCGCAGCGAGTTTCTTCAGGAGCATGGATTCGTGGATTTCGTGGTTCATCGTCGGGAGTTGCGAAGTGAGATCGCCCGGCTGGTGGACTTTTGCGGGGGATGAACCGTCGCCGCGGCGGGTCCGGGGTTGACCCTGCGTTTCGGCGCCGCGCCCACTCGAGGTGTTCACATGCGTTGGATCGCCGTCGTATTGAGTCTTTGTTTCGCCGCACCGGCGTTGGCGCAGGCACCGGCCACCGCCGGGGCCACGACGCGCCCACTGGTGGTCGATCCGGCCCATCACCGCGTGCGCGTGCTGTGCGAGGCGCTGAACGTCGAGATGCCGCTGGAGTTTTTCTGCGTGCTCGCCGGCACCAGCGAGCATGAAGCGGTGCTGCGCACGAGCGTGAAGCCGAGCGATATTCATGCCACGCTGTTGGCGCTGGGACTGAAGGCCGGGCAGCCGGTGCGCTTCTCCGAAGCCGCGCAGAAATGGTTGCCTCCGATGGGTCCGCCGCTCCAGCTCACTTGTGAATACGAAAAGAACGGCCAGCGCATGTCGGTTCCGGCGTATCGCTGGCTGCGCGATGTGAAGACCCGCAAGGAGGCCAAGCCGTTCACGTGGGTATTTGTCGGGTCGCGGATGATGGAGGACGGGACGTATGCCGCCGACGTGACCGGGTACATCGTCAGCGTGGTGAACTTCGATCTTACGGTCATCGATGTTCCCGACCTGGCGAGCAGTTCCAACGAGTCCCTCGAGTGGGAATACAACCCCGAACTGGTCCCCCCGACGGGAACGCCGGTCTGGCTGGTGATCGAGCCAGCGGGTGCCCGTGGCGACGCGCAGGCCGAGGCCGCCGCCGGGAACGTTCTGGGGCAGACTCCGGATGCATCGCCGCCCGCGCAGAGCGGCGGCTCCGGCTCAACTGGCGTCCCCGCCACCGCGCCGGCACCCGCGACGATCGATCCGAGCGTCAAGATGGACGAGGACCGCATCCAGTCGTTGCGGAAGCGCTGGGAGCAGGTCGTCGCGCCGCGCGGGGGTGATCTGCGGGCCGCGGCTCAGGCGCATTACGAGGTGATTAACGCCCTGCGCCGTGAGCAGCAGCGCTTGATCGACGAGGCCGACCGGGTTCAGCGGGTGATCGACCAGTTGGAGAAAGAATATCAGAACCTGACCACTCCGCGCCCGCAGCCGCTGGGCGAATGAGCTGTTTCTGCAGCGCGTTCGATGGCGTCGACCGGATGGTGGGGTGGGGCGCATGGCGCCGATCGGACGGCCCGGTGCCTGGCACCGACCGGATGGTGGCGCGAATGGCTCCGACCGGGCGGTGGCGCGAATGGCGCCGATCGGACGACGGGGCGCATGGCACCGATCGAACGGCCCGGTGCATGAGCTGTTGTGGACGACTTACAACCCGCATGGCGGACCGCGCACCGCCTCGACTTCATGAGCGCCGATTCCAAGCCAATCTCGCCGGATATCCTTCGCCACTGGCGGGAGATGCTGTCGGTGCCGTTTTCGCTGGCGGGGATCACCACTGCGGTCGCCTGGTATTTCGCCGGTGACGGGCTGGGGATGTTTTTCGGCGGGATCATCGCCGCGACCGTGCTGGCACCGGGGTTGATCCTGAGTGAGTCCGGCGGATGGAAGCATCGAATCCTCATCGCCGGCGCGGTCGCCGACGGGGTCGGGATGGTCTGGCTGATCTCGCTGTTCGTTTCCCCGATCACGCTCGCACAGGGGTTGCGAGGCTATCTTCTGTTGATCGCCTGGGTGGGCGCCCTGGCCGGGATGGTGGCGATCCTGGAACGGCTGACCCGCAGCCGCGCATTCACCGCCGCGGTGACGACGTTGGGTGCCGCGGCATGGATCGGCTGGCCGATCTGGCTGGCGCCGGCACTGCAAGGAACCGCCCGCGCCGGGTTGGTCCAACGGATGGCCGCGGCGCATCCGTTGCTGGTGATGAACTCGGTGATCCCCCAGGAAGGGTACTGGATCGAGCGAACGTACATTTACCATCTGGTGAGCCTGAACCAGGACGTAGCGCTGTCGCTCCCCAGCTCGATCTGGCCGGCGGTGATGATCTACCTGGCGCTGGCGGGCCTGGCGGGGCTGATCGTGTATTCATCGAACGGCGGGTGGGGCCGGTGGATCGCTCGAAGCTGATCGCTCGGGGCTGATCAGACCAGGTCGTTCAGCCCGCCGAGGCCGAGAACTTCGTGGGTAAAAAACGGTTCGGCGTATTCGACCCCGATTCGTCCGCCGAAATACCCGTTGACCGTCGTGACCATTTCCGGCACGCCCCGGGCATTTCCGGCTGCGAACTGCGATTTGTAGCAGGCGACGGCCCGCAGCTTGACGGGCAGTTGCTCGCTGATGTCGATGCAGAACGTCGGCTGAAAGCTCATTCGCAGGTGGGTGCAGAAATAGTAGATCACCCGCTTGGGATGCCATGGCTCGCCGGGAATATCGGTTTTGGTGAGCTTGGCGTCGAAGCGAGCATCTTCGGCGATGCGGGTGACGGCGACATGGTCGGGATGGGCGTCGATCGGGTAGGGCACGAACATCCAGTCGGGACGATGGACCCGGACCACGGCGGCGAGCTTGTGTCGCGCGGCGATGTCATGCACGACCTGTCGGTTGGGCAATCCCAAGCCGGTGCGCTCGACCCCCAGCACCCGCGCCGCCGCGGCCGACTCGAGCGCACGTTTTTCCGGCGACCCCAGCGGGGTTGGCTCGCCGTTGGTCATATCCACCAGATGAATCCGGTGTCCCTGCCCCACCAGACGGGCGATGGTTCCGCCCATGCCCAATTCCTGATCATCCGGATGCGGTCCAATCACGAGAATCGACGCCATGGGCGGACGATAGCACAGGGCGGGGCGGATGTCAGCGGGAACAAAACGCCATACCGGTGGATCAGGCGGGATTCAACGCCGAGCGAACGAAAGAGTATCGTGGGAAGACGGCGAGGCCTTCGGGGGGGGATGCCGCGCCGGGAAGGAGATCGACTCGTGTCGCCGATGAACTCTCGCGTCTTTCGTGGTTTTGGGCTGATACCGGCTGAAGTGCGGTGCGGGCGTCGCGCCCGCCTCTTCCAAGAGCAGGCAAGATGCCCGCACCACGCGCGATCCCCGAGGCCGAATGCCGTTGTCTGCATCATGTGGATACTGGGAATGACCGGCATGGCAATGGCCGCGGCGCCGATGGCGACGACCGGGCCGAGCAGTCAGCCGGATCGCCCGGTGGTGGACGCCGCGGCACGCACGTTGTCCATTCCGGCGACGGCGGCCAAACAGAATGTCTACGACCAGCTCAAGGGGGCGATCGAATATGTTCTGGTCAATCCCGGCGGCAAAGAGTACGAAACGCTGTTCTTCACGACCGTCGATGCCCAGGCGATTTTCGATGCCTTGGAGTCGCTGAAGCTGCGCCGGGGCAAGCCCGCGGGTGAGGAGGCGGGTCAGGCCGTGCCGCCGCGTGGCGATCGGGTGACGATCCAGGTTAAGTGGACAGGCCCCGACGGCAAGCCGCGCATCGATCCGGTTGAATCGTTCGTGCTGGACATGAAAGACGGCGGGGGGGGCGGGGGCGTGATGAAGCCGACCGAGTGGGTCTACACTAGCTCGCGCCGGGTCAAGGATCCTGGCAGCGGCAAAGAGGTGCTCGATGCGGTGATGCTCAAGAACCTGATTTCACTGCACACCATCGAGCCGGGCGTGCTGATCCAGAATGCGGCGAGAAACGCCTCGGAATCCGGGCGATACAAGACCAAGCTGGACGCGTTGCCCAAAGTGGGGACGCCGGTGACGCTGATTTTGACGCCCGTCGAGGCCCGGCGAATCCACCTGCGCTTGAGCGGGGACGTGCAGGGGGTAGGATTCCGCGAGTTCGTGCAGCGGACGGCCCTGGGCCTGAACGTGCGCGGGTGGGTGAGGAACCTGCCTTCCGGGCACGTCGAAATTGTCGCCGAGGGTTCGCCCGAGCCGCTGGCGTCGTTCGAGGCCAAGGCCCGCAAGGGACCGCGCGGCAGCCGGGTTGAAAATGTCGTTGAGGTTAAACCCGTCAGCGCAGAGCCGCTGGGCGAGTTTGAAGTTCGTCCCACCCCGGGGTAATCCGGCGTCAGGGACATAGATCGGGATTCGGTCGTAAGCGTTTTGGAGTCATACTCGAGGTCGAGGGAAAAATGGCGCATTATTTCCGTCACGGATGGACTGTCGGCGCGGCGGTGGGATTATTGATCCTCGCGGCACCGGCATTGGCGCTGATCGAGCGCGATTACAGCCTCAAGGAGGTCATGGAAGCCTCGAAGGTGATCCTCGAAGGCAAGATCGTTTCGGTCACGCCGGCGGAAAAGAAGTTCACCATCGAGATCAAGCGGGCGCTCAAGGGCGAATCGCCTTGGAAGAAGATCAACGTCAACCTCACCGGCGGGCAGGAGTGGTATCCGGATGTGATGATCAAGCACATCAAGCAGGATGCTCCGGTCGTGCTGTTCTATGACATGTCCGGCACGAACGTGCAGTGCGAGGCCCACACCGACGGGCTGTGGTTTCAGATTTTCGCCAACCAGGCCGGGGATCTGGACAATATATGGTGGCGATTCACCCACATCGAGCTGAACCTGCGCAAGACCTACGATGGTCCGACGCCCGAGTTGATGGGGATCGTCGAGAAAGTCCTCGCCGGCAAGGCCGAGCCGCCGCCGCTGAACGCCAAGCTGCCGCGCTGGTCGCGGTCCATGCTCACCAGCGACATGAAGGCCCGCGAGTTGGGGATCGACCCGGTGAAACTGCGGATTTTCCACCGCATGATGCCGATGCCCCACGCCGGCGGCGAAGCCCGCGGGGTCGCCTGGGCCGATGTGGACGGGGACGGCAATCTCGACGCGGTCATCTGCTCAAGCAACCAGGTGCGCCTCTATCGTAACACCGGGTCGAGCTTTGAAGACATCACCGCCTCCAGCGGCATCAAGACCCAGGCCCGCTGCGCCTCGTTCGCCGATTACAACCGCGATGGCAAGCCGGACCTGCTGGTCTCGCCCAGCCACGCTCGACCGACGCTGTGGACCAACCTCGGGGGCGGAAAATTCGCCGATAGCTCGAAGTTGATCCCCGAGGCCGAGGGGTGGAACCCCGAAGGCACCGGCTGGATCGACGCCAACGGCGACGGGCTGGCGGATATGCTGATCACCAACGGCGAGTACGGGATCGCGCTGTTTCTCAACACCGGTGCGTCCCCGGCGGCTTTCGCCCCGGCGTCGGGCGAGTGGGGGGTCGGCAAACAGGGCCTGGGCGTGGGCAACGGACATTTCCTTACCCTGGCTGATTACGATGGCGATGGTCTGGTCGATTTTCTCTACACGCTCAACGGCCCGGTGGTCGGGCACAACCTTGACGGACGAACTTTCGTCGCCCCTCCCAAGCCGCTCTTCAGCTACAACCAGGACAGCAAGATCGGCGTGGCCTGGGGAGATTTCGACAACGATGGGTCGATCGACTTGTTCGTCCCGCAGGCCGGCGGCAAGCCGAGGCTGTATCACAACAACAACGATGGAACCTTCACCGATGTGATCGACAAAGCCGGTGAGGAACTGGCCGCGGTGCGAAACGCCCGCAGCGCCGCGTGGGGGGATCTCAATAACGACGGGCTGCTGGACCTGGCCGTCGCCGTCACCAACGGCCCGTTGCGCATTTACATCAACAAGGGGGATGGGACGTTCGACGACCACACCGATTTTTCCGGCACCGAGGATTTCGACGCAGCTCGCAACGCCACCGGCCTGGCCTTCGCCGATGTCAACCGCGATGGGAAACTCGATCTGCTGATCACCGGCGAATCCACCCGCAGTGCCGTGCTGATCAACGAGCGGATCGCCGATCCCAAGGATCGCGCGCCGCTGCGGATCATGTTGCCGCCGAGCTGCGTTCCCGGGGCGATGGTGCGGGTGCTAGACGGCAAGGACCGCCTGCTGGCGATGCGCCCGATCGGGCTGGTGCAGAACTTCAGCGCCCAGGAGCCGAACGAGACGCTGGTCTTTGTCCCGCCGGGAACGGTGAAGATCACCGTTTTGCTGACCGATGGATCGACCCAGCGCACCACGTTGAAAGTCGCTTCCAACAGCGCGGTCTGGTCGGTCCCGGCGGGGAAATGATCATCCCGTCCCAGCATTCGTTAGCCCGAAGCGCAAGCGAAGGGACCACAAGCGACCGGCGCTGCAAAGGCCCTCCCGTCCCAGCGTCCGTTACCCCGAAGCGCAAGCGAAGGGACCACGATCCCCGGCGCCGCCAAGGCCGTCCCGTCCCAGCGTCGGTTAGCCCGAAGCGCAAGCGAAGGGACCGTGGGATCGTGGTAACCGGACGATCCCTTCGCTTGCGCTAACGGGCGTTTCGGAGTGACCGGCGCTTCGGGTTAACGGGGCTGGTCTTGGCCTTCCAGGACGTACGCGACCGCGTCGTGCAAGGCGCGGTCGTTGTCAAGATATGCATCCCAGCCGCGCTCCGTCCACCAATTATGGCGGGACGGACAATCGGCCTTGAGCTTACGCGTCGTCCACGACTTGAACTGCTCGCGCGGGCGCGCGATCGGTTCGCCGGGCGCAAAGACCACGACGTGGACGTGATTGGTCCGGCAGTTGACGGCATGCAACGACCAGCCGCGAAGGCGGCAGTGATCGGCGATAACGGCCTGCACAAGCGACCGCCGAGATAAATCGAGGCTGACGGATGTTTCGGCCATGCACAACGATGCCATCCACCGGCGCAGCGCATCGGGATCGGCCAGACCTTGGCCCGGGGCGAACCATCCGCGCTCATCACCGGGCAACCAGGTGCCGTAGGTGGTCCAGGTTGAGAAGTAGGCGATGGCCATGAGGGTTGCTTCTGTTACACCCCGCCACAGGTTGCCCCGCAGCCAGTTAGCCCGCAGCGCAAGCAAGGGTTCATCGATCCTCTGCCCGCAACGGTTCATCGATCCCCTGCCCGCACGGGTTCATTGTCCCTTCGCTTGCGCTTCGGGCTAACGGGGTCGCGCGGTTGTCACACGGTGACGAGTTCATCCAGCCGCTGCTGGATCAGGGGGCGCAGTTGCTCGGTGAGCGTACGATACACCTCGACCCCGCCGCCGATGGGGTCTTCGATGTCGCCGGACGGGTCCAGGGTGATGGTTTTTTCCAGCGCTGACGGGACGATCGAGCCGACGGCGGCTAGATGACTGTGCGACATGGCGACGATCAAGTCGGCCTGGTGAATCAACTCGATGCTCAACGGGCGCGAGCGATGGGCGGCGATGTCGATCCCCGCCTCGGCCAGCGCGGTCACCGCCGCCGCGGCGGGCGGCGCCCCGGCGATGGCGAAACTCCCCGCCGAGGTCACCGACACCCCGTGCTTTTCCAGGTCGGCATCGGCCAGGCCCATCCGCTCGGCAAGCACCCGCCGCGCCAGCCCCTCGGCCATGGGGCTGCGGCAGGTGTTGCCCGAACAGACGAACAGGATCGTCGTTCGCAGCAATCGCTCGATGATCCGCTGATCGTAGACCCCGGCGCGGACGATTTCGTAGCCGTCGGCGTTCACTTTCACCAGGGTCGAGGGTTTGGCATAGCGCGACGGTCCGGCGAAGAGGATCAGGTCCACTTTCCCGCCGAATTCCCCGGCGATCGCCTCGGCGTCGGCGGGGTGGTCCGTCAGCGCTCCCGACGCGGTGGCGACAACCGCCCCGCCGGCTTTCGACAGCACCTCTTCGGTCAACTGATGGTCGGGGCAACGCAAGGTGATCGTGCCCGACTCGTACAGGTCGGACTCGGCAACTCCCAGCCGCCCGGCCACCTCGGCCCGCCGTGATGCCGGCACATCGAACAGCAGCCCGACCGGCCCGGGCCAGAGCTTTCGCATCAGCCGCCGGCCGATCTCGCCGACTTCGGTGAGATAGTCCGACGCCTGGTCGCAGCCGGCCAGATGAATCGTCAACGGCCCCGTGCCGGCGCCGGGTCGCAAGGCCCGCAGGCGATCCCGGGCCGCGGCACGGCACAGAAGCCCGCAGGCGCCATAGACCGTCTCGGTCGGCAACACGACCACGCCCCCCCGCGCCATCACCTCGACGGCCCGGGCCACCACGGCGGGATAATCCCCACCCCGGAAAATATCAATCACATCACAGGGCATGAGCATTTCCCCCCCTCTCGATGCGACGATTATGGGCGCGCTAGTACACGATGACAAGCGGATGCCAGAACACGCGGGCACGAACCGGGTGCATGACATTTTTCGCGGGCTGGACCGAAGTCGGACAAGCCGCGTTGCTATGCGCTCCGACCGCGAGCCATCGGTCAACGAACGCCCGCCAAAAGTGTCATTGACGCGGCACGAACCCACGAACCCACGAACCACGAATCCACGAAACAGCCTGCGCTCGCTCGCTTGATCAACCGGCTTGCCGGTGGTAGTACCTTCGGCCGGTCGAATGATCCTATACCCGTAGGGAGCCTGCTGCGATGATTCCGCTTGCTGAACGCATGAAACTGATCTCCGAGTCGATCACACTGGCGGTCAGCGCCAAGGCCAATGCCATGAAAAGGGCCGGGATCGACGTGGTGGGGTTCGGCGCTGGTGAGCCGGACTTCGATACCCCGGCGTTCATCAAGGACGCGGCCAAGGCGGCGCTGGACAAGGGGCTGACCAAGTACACCCCCACGCCGTGCATGCCGGATTTGAAGGCCGCGATCGCCGAGAAGTTCCAGAAGGAGAACCAGCTTCCCTACAAGCCGGAAAACATCACCACCGGGGCCGGGGGAAAACACTGTCTGTATATGGCGTTCATGGCGGTGTTGAATCCCGGGGACGAGGTATTGATCCCGTCGCCGTACTGGGTGAGCTATCCCGAGCAGGTGAAGTTGGCGGGCGGGGTTAACAAGTTCATCCCAGGGGATGAGTCGAAGAATTTCCGGATTACGCCCGAGCAGCTTTCCGCGGCGATCGGGCCGAAGACCAAGGTGCTGATGCTCAATTCCCCGAGCAATCCCGGCGGGCATGCCTATACGCCGGAGGAACTAAAGGCGCTGGCCGACGTGGTGGTCAAACATCCGAACCTAGTGGTCTTTTCCGATGAGATCTACGAAAAGCTGGTCTACGACGGGCTGAAGTTCGTCTCGTTCGCATCGCTGGACCCGCGGCTGCTCGAGCAGACGCTGACGTTCAACTGTCATTCCAAGACCTTCGCCATGACCGGCTGGCGCATCGGCTACATCGGCGGTCCCAAGCCGGTGATCGACGCGATCAACAAGCTGCAGAGCCAGATGACCAGCCACATCACCAGCTTCACTCAGCCGGCGGCGATCGCAGCGCTCTCCGATCCGCGCGGTGCCGAAACCGTCGAGCAGATGCGCCAGCAATTCGAGAAGCGCGGCAAGCACATGTGGCAGCGGCTCAATGCGCTGCCGAAAATTCGCTGCGTCCGTCCGCAGGGGGCATTCTATTGCTTCCCGAACATCAGCGCGTATCTCGGCAAGAACGCCGGTTCGGCCGCGATCACCGATGCGGTGAGTTTTTCGGCGGCGCTGCTGGAAAAGAATCACGTGGCGGTCGTTCCGGGCAATGATTCCGGCTTCGACGATCACGTACGGCTGAGCTTCGCCACCAGCATGGAGCAGATCGACAAGGGGATCGACCGCATCGGCGAGTTCCTCAAATCGCTGGCTTGATCCGGAGCGTCATCCGCCGGAAAAAAGGTCGCCCGCCGAGCCCGGATCGCTCGATCCGGCGGGCTTGCCGGGCGGGGGCGGATCGGCGGGCAGCGGCCCGATCCGCCGTAGAAACTCCGCTTCGTCGATGATTTCGATCCCCAGCTTGCGGGCCTTGTCCAGTTTGCTTCCGGCCTTTTCCCCGGCGACGACGAAGCGGGTGGACTTGCTGACCGATCCGGCGGCGCGACCGCCGAGCCGCGCGATCAGTTGCTCGATCTCGGAGCGCTCGAACCGTTCAAGCGTTCCGGTGACGACGATCGATGCGCCGTCGAGCGGCCTGGCCGTGGCCGTGGCCGTGGCCGCGTCGGCGTCGGGCATCACCATCTTCGGGTCGATCCCCACGGACTGTAGCTGCGCGATGGTCTCAATCCCGGCGGGATTGTGGAAAAAATCGTGGACGCTGGCGGCGATCGCCGGGCCGATGTCGTGGATGGCGGTGAGCTGCTCGATGGTCGCTGCGCCCAGCGCCTCGAGCGACCCGAATCGCTCGGCGAGAATCATCCCGGCGCGATTGCCGATATGGCGGATTCCCAGCCCGGCGAGCAGCCGGTCCAGCGATCGCGCCTGCGTCTCGGCGATTGCCTGGATCACGTTGGCAGCGCTTTTTTCGCCCATCCGCTCGAGCTCGGCCAGTTGCCCGGCCTCGAGCCGAAACAAGTCGGCGAAAGTCTTGACTAGCCCGCCGTCCACCAGTTGCTCGATCAGCGCCTCGCCGAGGTTCTCGATGTCCATCTGATTTCGCCCGCAGAACCAGCGAAGGCGCTCCTTGAACTGCGCCGGGCAGGCGGGATTGACGCAGCGGATGAACGGATCGCCGGCTTCTCGTTCGACCGGCTTTCCGCAGCTCGGGCACGCCGTCGGAGGCGCGATGATCGCCGCGCCGGGGGGTCGTTTTTCCACGACCGGCCCGACCACGTAGGGGATCACCTCGCCGGCCTTCTCGATCACCACCGTGTCGCCGATGCGGATGTCCTTCTCGGCGATCTGGTGGAGATTGTGAAGGCTGGCCCGCTTGACGGTCGAGCCGGCGACAAACACCGGCGTCAGATGGGCCACGGGCGTGAGCGTGCCGGCTTTTCCCACGTTCCATGTCACCTGCTCGAGCGTCGTCTGCACCTGCTCGGCAGGATACTTAAAGGCGATCACCCAGCGCGGCGCCTTGCTGGTGGCGCCCAGGGTCCGGCGCTGCTGGAAATCATCCACCTTGATCACGATCCCGTCGGTCTGATAGGCCAGCGTGCCGCGAAGTTCGGCGAAGCGCTCGATCCAGACGATCACGTCGTCGATCGTATCGGCGAGCTTGAGAGGTTCGGACACGGGCAGATGAATCGCGCGCAACCGATCGAGTGCTTGAGAATAAGTCGGCGCGATCGGCGGATCGACTTCGCCGACGCCGTGGGCGATGAATCTCAGCTTCCGCGCCGCGGCGACCTTGGGATCGAGTTGTTTAAGAGTCCCGGCGGTGGCGTTTCGCGGATTGGCAAACAGCTCGAGATTCTCCTGTTCGCGCAGACGGTTGATCCGCTGAAACTCTTCGTTCGGCATGAAAATCTCGCCGCGAACTTCGAGCAGCCGCGGCGGGACATCGGTCCCCAGCCGCGGCGGGATCGATGCGATCGTGCGGGCATTGTGGGTGATGTCGTCCCCGCGCCGTCCATCGCCTCGGGTGGCGGCGGTGATCATGCCGCCGTTCTCGTAACGCAGGCTGACGGCCACGCCATCGACCTTAGGTTCCATGACGTATCGAACGACCGGGTCTTCGCCCAGGGCCTTGCGAACCCGTTGATCGAAGGCCCGCACCTCGGCTTCGTCGTAGGTGTTGTCGATGCTCATCATCGGCACGGCATGTTCGACGGTGGCGAAGCTCTCGATCGGCTCACCGCCCACCCGGCGCGACGGTGAATCGCCGCTCGCCAGCTCCGGATGCGCCCTTTCCAACTCGATCAGTTCGG
This sequence comes from Tepidisphaerales bacterium, assembly GCA_038329845.1. Taxonomy (GTDB): domain Bacteria; phylum Planctomycetota; class Phycisphaerae; order Tepidisphaerales; family Tepidisphaeraceae; genus JBBQNJ01. Next base: position 15,402 of record JBBQNJ010000015.1, read on the forward strand.
CCATCATCGCGTCATACCGCCGGTCCGAAATGGCCGGCTTCGCCTGGACGTAGTAGAGGTGATTGTGACGATTCAGCTCGTCGCGCAGCGTCGCGATTCGCGCGGATGGATTGGTTGCCATGGCGGCATTTTACGACCAGACAGCGCGGCTGCGAAGATGCCGGGGTATATCATTGACGGTATGCTGTGGCGGGTGATACGGTGAGGGTGTGGCGTGGCTCTACAGCACAACGGATGAGTTTGACACGTGGGTCGAGAAGTTGGATCAGGAGGAGCGGAACGAAATCGCCGCGTTGTTGGATGCACTGACTCGACTGGGTCCGAATCTAGGTCGGCCTGTGGCAGATACTCTTAACGGCTCGGCGTACGCCAACATGAAGGAATTGCGAGGAAGAACGGCAGCCGCGGTTTTGAGAATCGCATTCGCTTTTGATCCTGAGCGCTGTGCGGTGATCCTGTGGGGATCAAACAAGAGAGGCGTTAACGAGAGGGCGTTCTACAGAAAGCTGATTGCGAAGGCGGACCGGCTTTACGCGGCACATTTGCAAATGTTGAAATTGAAGAACGCAAGAGCCAGAGGGACCAGAGGAGTTGGACGGATGGCAAAAGATCACACCGAGTTTTTAGAAAAGTTCGTTCCGGCGGAACAAATGGGCACGGTGCGGCGGCGATCCGATGCCATCGTGATTGGGCAGATCCTTCGGATGCTGCGCGAGGAGCGGAAGCTGTCCCAATCGGAGATCGCATATCGAATGGGCCTCAAGCAGCCTGCGATCGCCAGACTCGAGGGCCAGAGCGACATCAAGTTGTCAACGCTACAAGAGTGGGCCCGGGCAACGGGCGGCGAACTGGTGCTGGCGATCCGTAGGAAGGATAAGGTTTCTCCCCTTTTGGGCTGAGGTCGCCTGCGTAAACGGCGGCGCGCTCGACGGCCGGGATCGCGGCATTTACATTGGCGGGGATGAAGCTTTCGGAACTCGCCGGGCGGATCGGGGCGGAACTCGTCGGGCAGACGGACTGCGACGTGACGGGGGTGAATACCCTCGACGCCGCCGGTCCGAACGAGGTGTCGTTTCTGGCCAATCAAAAATACGCCGGGAAATTGCGGACCACCGGCGCTGTGGCGGTGATCGTGTCGGCGCGGATGACCTGCCCGGGGGTCACGTTGTTGCGGGCACCGGATCCCTACTATGCATGGATGCAGGCGGTGGTGGCGCTTCACGGGCACCGGCGTCATCCTCATGCGGGGGCGCATCCCAAGGCCCATGTCGAGTGCGATGCGACGGTGGGGGAAGGAACGATAATCTACCCCGGTGTGTGGATCGGGCCGGGGGCGCGGATCGGGCGAGATTGCGTTCTCTATCCCAACTCGGTTGTTTACGACCGTTGTATTCTGGGCGATCGGGTAATCCTCCATGCCGGCGCCGTCATCGGCGCTGATGGTTTCGGCTATTCGACGCACGATGGGGTTCATCACAAGATCCCCCAGATGGGGCGGGTGATTCTCGAGGACGATGTCGAGATCGGCGCCAACGCCTGCGTGGATCGCGGGGCGGTCAACGACACGGTGATCGGGCGGGGGACGAAGATCGACAATCTCGTGACGATCGGCCACGGCGTGCGGGTCGGCCCGCATGGCCTGCTGGTAGCGCAGGTGGGGGTGGCGGGCAGCACCACATTGGGCCATCATGTGACTCTCGCCGGACAAGTCGGGGTGGCCGGGCATCTTTCGGTCGGCGACGGCGTGACGGTGGCGGCACAAAGCGGCGTGACCAATGACGTGCCCGCGGGCCGCGTGATGATGGGTTCCCCGGCGATGCCGGTCTCGCACGCCCGTCGGGTGGTGGTGATTTTCCGCGATCTGCCGGCGCTGGTCGATCGAGTGCGAAAGCTGGAAAAGGCGATCGCCGCCGAAGAATCCGCCGCCCCGGTGCCATCGCGACCCCAGGACGATTCGCAACGCGAGTGACGCCGGTGCCCGCGCGCCCGACGGTCGATCGAGAAGTGTATCATCCGCACGCCGTCTGCTGGGTGTGGAGCATACTCCCGATAAGCGGCATGAGAGGGTTGGAGATGATGAGGCGCAAAGCCACCGTTTCCGACGGCATGGGACCGCGGTATAATCTGCCTTTGCCCAAGGAAGGAGGGCTCGTGAGATCGCTGGAATTATTCGCTGGGGCGGGTGGCTTGGCGATGGGGACTGCGCGTGCGGGATTTGAACACGAGGCACTCGTTGAATGGAACGAGGAGGCGTGCCAGACGCTCCGAATGAATGCGAAGGCGGGACATGGCCACGCGGAGAAATGGCGCATCCTTCAAGGCGATATCTGTGCGCACAATTTCAAGCAATATGCTGGGCGCGTGAGCTTCGTCTCCGGCGGGCCGCCCTGCCAGCCCTTCTCATTGGGTGGAAAGCATCGTGGCCAGCTCGACCGCCGGAACCTCTTCCCGCAAGCCGTCCGAGCCGTGCGAGAAATCCAGCCCAAGGCTTTCATTTTTGAGAACGTTAAGGGCCTGCTGCGGCGCAATTTTGCCAACTACTACAGCTACATCATCCACCAGCTTCGTTTCCCGGACGTGACGCTCAAGGGAGACGAGGAATGGATGGATCATCTGGCGCGCCTGGAAAAGCTGGCGACCGCCGGGAAGCAAGAGGCCCTCACATACAACGTCGTCTACCGCCTTCTCGACGCGGCCGCGTACGGCGTGCCGCAGCATCGCTACCGCGTAATTATCGTCGGCGTGCGTTCCGATCTGGGCATTGAGTTCTCATTTCCCGATGCTACGCACGAAGAGGATGCGCTGCTCTATGAGCAGTGGGTAAGCGGGGAGTATTGGGACCGTCACTGCGTGCCTAAGAAAGATCGCCCCGCGAGGTCGGGGCGCGTAGCGGCCAAGGTGGAGCGGTTGAGTGGCTTTTGGCCCGGAGCCATGCTGTGTCCGTGGCGTACCGTCCGCGATGCCATCGCCGATCTGCCGCAACTTACGATGGGGCAGTCTTGTCCAAGGGTATCCAATCACTTCTTGAACCCTGGGGCGCGGAGTTATGCGGGGCACACTGGCAGCCCCTTGGATGAGCCGGCGAAAGCGCTAAAGGCTGGCGACCACGGCGTTCCCGGTGGGGAGAATACGCTGCGCCTGTCCGGCGGCGTGGTGCGTTACTTCTCGGTGCGCGAATGTGCTCGTATTCAGACCTTCCCCGATGAGTGGATATTGGCGGGGTCGTGGACCGAATCCATGCGACAGCTTGGAAACGCAGTTCCTGTCCTGCTTGCCGAGGCCGTTGCACGTCGGTTGCACGAGACAATCCATCGTACAAGCTCCGCCACTGGAGGCCTCGATGACCGCACCCGGGAGCCGGTGCCGCAACCACAGCGCCCGACATCGTCGATGCACGGTTCCCTCCGCCGGGATCCTACCGTGGCGGGAACAGCTCGTCCCAGCGGCTGACACGCTCCGTTCCGGGACGACCTTTGCCGGGAATCTTGCCGCCGAATCCACTTTCATTCCATTCCGGTTCATAATGCGAAATGAGCGCGAATTCAGAGGCAAAGACCCACCACTCGCTTTTGAAAATCAGATACCGGCATCGCATTTCGGGTAACTCGATGTTCCGCCGTCCCGAGATTTTTCTGACGTGTTCATTCAGCCGGGCGCGGAGCGTCCGCTTGCTTTTCGTGGTCCTGCGAGAAGCCTTGCCCACGTACACGAGCTTATCTTTATGATATAGGACGTAGACGCTGCTTTCGATTGGACCGATCTTCCTTTTCAGGTCCAACGACGGACTTGATTCAAGCTTTTCGACAACTTGCTCTCGGATCCCCCGATCCAAGTCGAAATCGAAGTAGTGTGGACTATCCTCTCTGGGCATTGTGCCAGGACCCTAAACGCATGGACACGCTTTCACCAGCGCAGCGAAGCGACCGCATGTCTCGGGTCCGCTCCAAGGACACCCGGCCGGAGTTGTTGGTTCGCCGGCTCGTCCACCGAATGGGCTATCGCTACCGGCTGCATGTGCGTCGATTGCCCGGATCTCCGGACCTGGTGTTTCCGGCTCGGCACACGGTCATCCTGGTCCATGGTTGCTTCTGGCATCGACACAACTGCGCCTTGGGGAATCGGATGCCCAAGTCGCGCGTTTCCTTCTGGCGAGGCAAGCTCGAGGGAAACAAGCAACGAGACGCCGCACAACGCCGCGCGTTGCGGCGTCTTGGATGGCGCGTGCTGGTGGTGTGGGAATGCCAGACACGAAACGCCGACCCGCTTGGGTCGCGACTGCTAAAGTTTCTCGGATAGAAGATGGCCCCGAACGGCAGTACCATATGTCCGCTATTCCAAGGCCCGCGTCCTTTCGTCCAAAGAGAAGCTCGGACATTGCTCGATGGAGGCATGGTCTTGCGGAAAGGGCACGATTCGCTTCGTAACTGGGATGTGGCCTGGATCCGCCGGCGATTGATCTGACGACGAACGATCTGACCCCCCATGGCTGTCGCCGCACTTGCAAACATCGAGAAGACTTTCGGCAAGCGGGTGCTGTTCGACAAGCTGAGCTTGACGATCTATCCGGGCGAGCGGATCGGTCTGATCGGGGACAACGGCAGCGGCAAGACGACGCTGTTTCGCATCCTCAGCGGCGCGATGATTCCGGATGCCGGGGATGTGGCCGTGTCGCGCGACACGAAGCTGGGCTATCTCACGCAGGATCCGGTTTTTGATCCGGGCAATTCGGTGATCGACGAGGCCGAGCTGGCGTTCGCCGAGCTGCACCGGCTGTCGCATCGACTGCGTGACCTGGAACATGAGATGGCGGGGTTGGAAGGTGAGGCGCTGGAGCGCGTGCTGCGGCTGTATCAGACGGCGCAACATGCGTTCGATCTGGCCGGCGGATACGCCTGGCGGCATCGGCTGGAGGCGACGTTGCTGGGGGTGGGGCTGGATCGGGGGACCTGGGAGCAGTCGGTGACGACGCTCTCGGGCGGGCAGCGCTCGCGGCTGGCGTTGGCGCGGCTGTTGATCGCCGAGCCGGACCTGCTGCTGCTCGATGAGCCGACGAACCACCTGGACCTCGTGGCGATCGAATGGCTGGAACGTTACCTGCTGTCGTTCGGCGGGGCGGTGGTGCTGATCAGCCACGACCGATATTTGCTGGACCGCCTGGCGACGCGGATCGTCTGGCTGACCCAGTGCCGGCTCAAGAGCTACAAGGGGAATTACTCGTCGTTCGTCCAGCAGCGCGAACTGGAAGAGCTGTCGCAGCGCCGGGCCTTTGATCAGCAGCAGGCGGACATCGAAAAGCAGTCTGAGTTCATCCGGCGGTTCGGTGCCGGGCAGCGCTCGCGCGAGGCCAAGGGTCGGGAAAAACGTCTGAATCGCCTGCTGCAAAGCGAGGAGCTGATCCAGCAGGTCACCGATCAGCGGAAGATCCGGCTGAGCCTCTCGACCGATCAGCGGGCGGGCGACCAGGTGCTCGATGCGCGGGAACTGAGCAAATCTTACGGCGAAAAAGTGCTCTGGCGCGGGATCGGTTTTCATGTCACGCGCGGCGAGAGGGCGGGGATCATCGGCCCGAATGGCTCGGGCAAGACGACGTTGCTGGAGGTGCTGCTGGGCGAGCGCGACGCCGATGCCGGACAGATCAAGTGGGGGGCGAATCTGCGGATCGGTTATTACGATCAATCCCTGACGGATTTCGATCCGGACAGCACGGTGATCGAGGAAGTATGGAACGGCCGCGATGCCCGCCAGCAGGAGGTGCGCGACGTGCTGGCAACGATGTTATTTCGCGGCGAGGAGGTGCATAAGCCCGTACGCCTGCTCAGCGGCGGCGAGCGGGCGCGGGTGCGGCTGGCGCAGCTTCTGCTCGAAAAGCCCAACGTGCTGTTGCTGGATGAGCCGACGAATCACCTGGATATCGCGTCGCGCGAAGCGCTGGAGACGGCGCTGGGGCAGTTCCCGGGAACAATCCTGTGCGTCAGCCATGACCGGTATTTTCTGGACAAGGTAATTCGCCGGTTGCTGGTGCTGCGCCCGCCGGACTTGATGAGCTTTGATGGGGGATATCACGACTGGGCGGCTAGAGAATCGCGGCAAGCCGCGGAAGCCGGACGAAAGGCCGAGGAGTCTTCGCTATCCCGTTCCAAGCGCGAACCCTCGTTGGCGCGGGCGAGCGAGAAACCATCGCCGCGCAAGGACAACCCGTATTTGCGCCCGTTCGGCAGACTATCGACCGAGAATCTCGAGCGCGAGATTCATGACACCGAAGTCGCGTTGGCCGAATGCCAGCAGGATCTCACCGACCCGGCGACCTACCGCGATCCGGGGCGTTCGCAGTCGTTGAATCGGGATTTGCAGTCGCTGGGGACCAAACTCAAGCAACTGGAAGAGGAGTACTTTGCCCGGGAGGAATGAATCGTCGAGCCGAACCGGCACCCGGGGAATTCTGCCGACACTTCCGGAGTCGTGGCGGGCGGCGGTGGCCGGGCGATGGGATGCGGACGCCGCAGCGCGACTGGAGGGATTTTTGCGAGTGGAGATCGCCCGGCACGGATCGACTTGTCCGCCGATCGAGCGGGTATTCACAGCGCTGGAACTGACGCCGTTCGAGCAGACGCGCGTGGTGATCGTCGGTCAGGATCCGTATCACGGCCCGAACCAAGCCCACGGGCTGGCGTTTTCGGTGTCGCAGGGGATCAAGCCGCCGCCCTCGCTGAAGAACATTTTCCGCGAGCTGCATGACGATTTGGGGATCGTTGCGGCACCGGGCGAGGGGTCGCTGATCCGCTGGGCCCGCCAAGGGGTGCTGCTGTTGAACACCGTCTTGACCACGCGCCCGGGGGGGGGCCAAGCGATGTCACACCGGCGCGCGGGTTGGGAAACCCTCACCGGCGCGATCCTCGACGCGATCAATGCACGCACCCGCCCGGCGGTGTTCGTGTTGTGGGGCGGGCACGCCCACGCCAGGCGCGCGGGGATTGACGAGTCCCGCCATGCGGTCCTCGCGTCGGCACATCCCTCGCCGCTGTCGGCCTCACGCGGGTTTTTCGGCAGCCGTCCATTCTCCCGCGTCAACGCCGAACTGGCGCGGCTGCGAGAGCGCGCCATCGACTGGCGATTGAGTGATCGGCTCAAGAGCGATTATACCGCTTGCGGCCATAGGTGAGACATCCGCAACGGCTCGGAACCTGCGGGATATCCCGGTTTTCCCCAAGCGGATTGTCTCAATACGGACCGCCAGCGGTATAGCGATCCGCTCGACGGCGATTAGCGATCGGCCTTTTGCCCGCATCGCTCGCATACCCCGTCCGCCGTGGCGTGCTGCACGCCGGGGCAAGTCGGGCAGACATCGGCCATCGTATTGTTCGGATCCTTGGACGATGCCATATCGGCATTCTTGTCCTGCTGGCAACCGAGCAGCAGCAATCCCGCGAACACAGGGGCGAAGAGTCGAAACATGGCGTTCTCCTTAAAAGTGGACGGATCGGACCGATGATTGTAGGTCCGTGCGAGGACAAAAGTCGCTGAAAGACCAGGATGAACCGGATAAAAAGGATGGGACACGATGGGATACGATGGGAGAGGATCGGGCAGGATGGACTGCCCGCGGCGAGGCCAGTGGAACGAGTTTGATCCTGTGCATCCTGTTTCTCCTGTCTATCCGGGTTCAACTTCTTCAGTAACAGGGCTGGGTCGGCATGAAGCGAACGGGATGGGCGGCGTGGATCGTGCCGGAGTCGCCAAATGATAATCGCATCCCGTTGTCACGGTTGTCGGGCGATGAGGGATCGGGTAGGTTCCCTCGGCGGGGAGGGAGATTAACGAAGGATTTGGCCGCGATGTCAGTGATGGATTGGACAGTCGCCGATCGTTCGACAGTCCTGCGCGATGCGGATAAGCAACCCTTCGCCCGCGAGGATCATCGGGCATCGGATTCGGTGCGCGCGGCGCTGGATCGCGCCTGCGAGGCGCTGCTCGAGCGACAGACGCCCGAGGGGTATTGGTGCGCCGAGCTTCAGGGCGATTCGATCCTCGAGTCTGAGTACATCCTGCTGAAGTTCATCCTGTCGCAGGACGCGGATCCCGACCTGCCGCTGATCGCCAACTACCTCCGGCGACTCCAGCAGGCGGACGGTGGGTGGAGTCTCTATCCCGGCGGCCCGGCCGACATTTCCGGCTCGGCCAAAGCGTATTTCGCGCTGAAATTGATGGGCGATTCGACCGACTCGGCGCACATGATTGCGGCCCGAGAGTGCATCTTGAGCCTGGGCGGGGCCGAGAAATGCAACACGTTCACCCGCTTTTACTTCGCGGCCCTGGGGCAGATCAGCTTTGACGCCTGCCCGTCGATCCCGCCGGAAATCGCGTTTCTGCCCAAGTGGTTTTACTTCAACCTGTACAACGTGTCGGCCTGGACGCGGACGATGATGCTGCCGCTGGGGATCGTGACGACTTTGCGGCCGGTGCGCCGGCTGCGCCCGGACCAATCGATCAGCGAATTGTATGTGGATCATTCGGCGGGGAATCGGCTGAGTAATCCGCTTCGAGGATGGCCGCGATCATGGCACGAAATTTTTCTGCGCCTCGACCAGGCGATCAAGGGATACGAGAAGTCGCCAGTTCAGCCCCTGCGCGATCGGGCGCTCGCCGCGGCGATGCAGTGGGTATGTGAGCGGCACGATGGGTCGGAAGGGCTGGGCGCGATTTTCCCGCCGATGGTTTACATCCTGATCGTGTTCAAGGCGATGGGGTGGCCGGATGATCATCCTCGGGTGGCAGCGGCCCATCGGCATTTGCGGGATTTCTACATCCGCGAAGGCGACACGATCCGCTTGCAGCCCTGTTTTTCACCGGTCTGGGATACCGGGATCGCGCTGCATGCTTTGGCCGAGGCGCGGATCGATCCGCAGTCGGCACCGGCGCGGCGGGCCGGCGATTGGCTGCTCGAAAAGGAATGCACGTTCGTCTCCGACTGGGGGCGCAATGTCGCCGGGGCCCGACCGGGCGGGTGGTTTTTCGAGTTCGCCAATCCCCACTACCCCGACGTGGACGATACGGCCATGGTGACGATGGCGCTGCATCGGGCCGGCGGTGAGCGCTGCCGCCCGGCGATCGAGCGGGGAATCCACTTCCTGCTCTCGATGCAGAACGACGATGGGGGATGGGCGGCGTTCGACAAGACGAAAAGCCGCCCGCTGCTTGAATTGGTGCCGTTCGCCGACCACAACGCGATGCAGGATCCGAGCTGCCCGGACATCGTCGGGCGGGTGCTGGAATGCCTGGGACATTGCGGCTTCACAACCGGCCATCCGGCGGTGGAGCGGGCGGTGAAATACCTGCGCGCTCAGCAGGATGCCAGCGGCGCGTGGTGGGGGCGGTGGGGGGTGAACTATGTGTACGGCACATGGCAGGTGCTCACGGGCCTTAAGAGCGTCGGGCAGGACATGAATGAGCAGTGGGTCCGGCGCGGCGGCGAGTGGCTCAGAAGCGTGCAAAAGCCCGATGGATCGTTCGGGGAAAGCTGCGCCAGTTACGATGATCCATCGACCAAGGGCCAGGGGCATAGCACCCCGTCGCAAACGGCCTGGGGGGCGATGGGGATGATGGCGGCCTTCGGCGCCGCTGACCCGGCGGTCGAGCGGGCGATCCGGTGGCTCGTCGATCACCAGGCCGATGACGGCGCCTGGGAAGAACCGTGGTTTACCGGCACGGGATTCCCCAAGGTCTTTTATCTCAAATATCACCTGTATCGGCTGTATTTCCCAATCACGGCCTTGGCGCGGTATCGGCACCTTAAGGCGACGTAGCGCCGGCGACCGGTGGCGACGGTGGGAAATCCAGCCGCACCGAATCGTTGTCCAATAGCCATCCGTTGATCGCCCGGCGCTGACCGGCGGCGGTGAAGTCGATGGTGAAGTGGCTGAGATCGGCCGGATCAGCCTGCCCGGCGAACAGGCGAAACGGCACCGGCGATAATTGCAACACATCGAGTTGGCCATCGCTCAGCAATCGCGGCGGTTGCAGCATCGAGCCGATTTCATAGACCGAGACCGCGATCAAGGCCGTCGGTTCGAGCCGATGGCCCGCACCGGGACCGCTGATCTGCGGGCCGTTCATCTCGATGATCACCAGTCGGCGCTTCCCATCCGGACGACTGCGCTGGTGGCAAAAGAGTGTGACCGCGGCCCAGCGCCGCTGGTCCATGGCATCGATAAAGCGATCTCGCGCGGCGACGGCCGTGAAGTCGAAATCCTGATCCTTGAGCAGCTCGAAAACGATCTGTCGCGGGCCGGACGAATAGCTGAGGCACTGATTCTGTCGATGGATCAGGACCGCTCGGCGCCAGATCCGCGGCCCCGACGCGATCGCCGAAATCAGCAGCGCTGCCAGCGCGATCCAGAAAATCGCGCGGCGAAACCCGGCGCGGTTCGCCAGCGGCGGCGGGGGGGCGTAATCCAGCCGGGCCGACGATTCGGGCGATCCCTCAACGCGGTGCGAGGGGTGCTGGGGGCGACTGGGCCGAATCGGCGGGTTCATGGCGGGTCGCGCCGAGTCAATTCATCCAGATGGGCGATCAGCTCCCTCTGGGAAATCGTCGTCTGTTCGCCCGTGCCGAGATTCTTGAGTACGGCGGAAGAATCGCCCAGTTCGGTGTCGCCGATGATCACGCACCACGCGGCCTTCTCGCGGTCGGCGAGCTTGAACTGGGCCTTGACGCTGCGCCCGGAGAGGTCGGCGTCGGCGACGATCCCCGCGTCGCGCAGCCGGCGCAACAGCGAAAAATTGAACGCCCGGGCCGCGTCGCCCTGGGCGATGAGCCACACCAGCGGGCGGGAGGCCGTCGCCACGGCGATACCCTGCGCTTCCATCGCCATCAGCAGCCGCTCGAGTCCCGAGCCGAATCCCACCCCGGGCGTGGCTCGTCCGCCGAGTTGCTCGACGAGGTTGTCATACCGTCCCCCACCCCCGATCGCGTTCTGCGCCCCGAGTCCGGCGGCGGTGACTTCCCACAACGTCTCGGTGTAGTAGTCGAACCCGCGAACGAGGTTCGCGTTGACCTGAAACGGAATCTCCGACTCGACGAGCAACTCGCGCACGCGCTGAAAATGCCGCCGCGATTTGTCCGACAGGCTCTGCTCGGCTGGCGGAGCGCCCTGGCAGGCCTGCTGGTCGCGCGGATCTTTCGAGTCGAGAATCCGCAGCGGATTGCTCTCCAGGCGGCGCTGGGAATCCTCGCTCAAGGTCGTTGCCCGCGGCTGAAGATGCGCCACCATCGCCTGGCGATAGGCCCGCTTGCTGTCGGCGTCGCCCAAGCTGTTAATCTGGAGCGATACATCGCGCAGCCCGCAGCGACGGTAAAAGTCTATTTGCAGCAGGATGCACTCGACATCCTGCTCTGGTTCGGCGATCCCGAACGCCTCGGCGCCGAACTGGTGATGCTGACGCAGACGCCCTTTTTGCGGCCTCTCGTAGCGGAAGTTAGGCGCGATGTAGTAAACCTTCGCTCGCGAGCCTTCCTGGGCGATGAGGTTGTTCTCGATCGCCGCCCGCGCCACGCCCGCCGTCCCCTCGGGGCGCAGGGTCATCGACTCGGCCCCCCGATCGGTGAAGGTGAACGTCTCCTTGTGAACGATGTCGGTCGTCTCGCCAACCCCCCGGTGAAACAGGTCGGTTGATTCAACCACCGGCGTTCGTATTTCGGAAAAGTGATAGACCTCGGCGACCTCGCGGGCGATCCGCTCGATCGCCTGCCATCGCCCGCTTTCGGCGGGCAGGATGTCGGAAAATCCCTTGGGGGCGTTGATACGCGACATGGCAAGTGCAAAAGGAAAGTCGCCCCGGCGGGGGACGGCCGAGCGGGGCCGTCGGCGGCGGAAATAAATCAGTCGCTCAGCGCGTCGCGCCGAGTCTGGAATCATCGGATCGCCGACAATCGGCGCGATCGGCAGTTCCACGCCGGCGCGATCGCACGATCGCCGCGCCGGCTTATTCGCCGGCGGCCGCGGGCGCTGCCGAATCGGCCGGGGCCGACTCCGCCTGGGCCGAAGCGGGTGCCGATTCCGTGATCTGGGCCGATTCCATCAGCTTATCGAGTACCTTGGCATCACGCGCCTGAACGTACAGCGACATCAGCGACCCATCCTTGGCCATCTGCTGCTTGAGCTTCTCCGGCCGGGCCCCCTGTTGGGCCGCCGCCACCGCGATCATCTGGTTCAGCTCATCTTCGTTGACTTCGATGTTCTGCTCCTCGGCGATTCGCGCGAGGATGAAGAACAACTTGGCCTCGTTCACCGCCTCATCGGACGCGCCCGAGCGCAGCTCCGTGGCGATCGCCTCGATCTGTTCGCGCGGCATCCCACGCATCATCAGTTCCGTCGCCCGGCGTTGAACCACCCGCTGGGTCTGAGACTCGGTCAGCTTTTGGGGCAGCTCCAGCCTCACATTCTCCAGCAGGAACCGCTGCACCTGATCGCGCATGGCCGTACTCGCATCGCGCTGCAACTTGCTTTCCAGCTCTTCCTTCAGGGCCGAGCGAAGCTGGTCCACCGAGTCGAATCCCATCTTCTGACAGAAATCCGCGTCCAGCGCCACCGGCTCGATCCGCTTGATCTCCTTGACCTGCACGTCCAGCGGCACTTCCCTGCCGCGGGCCGACTCCAGCGGATGGTCGTCGGGCACCTTGATCGTAATCTGGCGGGATTCACCCGGCTTTACGCCCTTGAGCGATTCGCCCAGGTCGCCCACGTCGATCCCCCGGATGATCAGCCGCCGGGCCTCGAACTGTCCTTGGAGAATGTGGATCAGTTCCGTCCCGTCGATCGCGGCGTGCAGATCGGCGATCACATGGTCGAGCGGCTCGACGCCGCGGTCTTCCACCGGCAGCAGCGAACCCTGCTGTTTGCGAAGATTGTTCATCGCCCGATCCGACAACTCATCGGTCACTTCGATCGTCGGCCGGGTGATCTTCATTGCCGACAGATCGGGCAGATCGAACTCCGGGCGCACCTCGACCGTCACGGCGTATTTCAGCGGACCCTCATCGGGCAGCTTGATGTTCTGGGCATCTTCAAATGTCGCCTGCCCGATCACCGACAATTTCTTCTCCTCGATCACTTGCTCGAAGCTCTCCTCGACGAGCTTGCGGCAGACGTCGTTTTTCACATCGCCGCCAAACCGCTTTTCGATCAGCTTTCGCGGGGCGTGACCGGGACGAAATCCGGGGATCGTCGCCTTTTGACGAAGTTCCTTGTACTGATCCTCCAGCACCGTCTGGATATGCTCGCGCGGCACCTCGATAAACAACTTCTTAGTCGCCGGTCCCGCATCTTCGATCTGCACCGCGTAGTCGATCTTCGGCTTCTCCGGCTCGGCGGCGGCGGCGGCCTGCTCGGCGGCGGCGGCCTGGCCCGCGCCGGCCTGATCCGACGACTCGGCGGGAGCCGGGGTCTGGGTCTCGGGGGTTTTTATTTCGGGGGTCTGGCTTGACGCCTCGGCCGAAGCGGCGGCATCCGATGAGTCGGCGGTCTGTGTCTGATCTTCAGCCATGAGCGGCTCCTTCTTTCCTTTTTTCAGTCCTTTTTCAGATTCCTGAACAAGCCCCGCATCTTATGAGAAACGATCCCCCATGCAACAGCGGGCGAAACTACCCCACCCCCCACCCCCCACCCGAACAATGGCGGACCCCTCGGCGGCAAATGCCGCTCGGCTAGAGCTGGTTTTCCTGCTGCACCAAAGCGTCGTATATCTGCTGGGCGGTGGTGCAGTGAACGAGGGTCTGGCGGAATTTGTCGATGGTCATCAGCCGGCTGATTCGCGCCAGGGCGTGGATATGCGGGCCGGTCTTATCCGGGGGGGAACTCAGCAGCCAAATGATATTGACTGGCTTGCCGTCGATGGCTTGAAAGTCGATGGGCGAAGCGGCCTTGCCCACCGCCATCACCAGGTGATCGGTCCCGGTGCATTTGCCGTGCGGGATCGCCACCCCGTTGCCGATGCCGGTCGTGCGCGTTGCCTCGCGGTCTAGAACCGCATCCAGCACGCGCTTGGCATCCTGCACTTCGCCGTTGGACGCCAGCAGGTTGACCAGCTCGGCGATGGCGTCGTTCTTCTTCGCCGATGACAGCGGCACCAGAATATTCTGGGGTTTGAGGATCTCGGTCAAACGCATAAAACGGCTCGACAAACTCACCGGCGACGGGCGAGGGGATCGATCCCCAATCCCCCGGGCGCGAAAACATCATCATATCGACGCCCCGTCGCCCGGGCAAACCTTCCACCCGCAGCGAAGCGCCGCGGCGAGGGGAAGGGGCGGGGCAGCGCCGCAGCGGTCAGACCCCGGCCAGCCGCACGCCCTGTTCGCGGCACACTTTCTTCAACGCATCGGCCGCCACCTTGAACAATTCAGTGCCGGTCTCTCCGTGCGAATGTCCGGCCACCTTCAGATGCGGCTCGAGGCTGAGAAACCCGCTATAGCCGCTTTGCCAGGCATCCTTGAGAATTTCCGGCAGTTTGCCATCCCCCTGCCCCGCGGGCACGACTTTCCCGCTGCCCATGACCGCATCCTTAATGTGGATGTGGACGGTGTACGGCTTGAGCAACGGCCAGTTCTTCGCCGGATCCTCACCGGCCTGCACGAAGTTGGCGAAGTCGAACGCCGATCGCAGCTTGGGCGAATTGATCGTCTTCATCAGGTCCACGCATTCGGCAACCTTTTCGCCGTAAATGTCCTTCTCATTTTCGTGGACCAGCACCACGTCGATGTCTTTGAGATACGCCACCTTCTCGCGGAACCGGCGGATAATCTCATCGCGGTGCGGCTTGAGATCGCCCCCTTTTTCCGGCGGGTAATAGCTGAAAACGCGGATGAACGGCGAGTTGAAAAACCGCGCCAGTTCGACGGCGATCTTGAACCGGTCAAAATGCTCGGTCCACGATTCGTTGATCTTCACCTTCCCCAGCGGCGAGCCGATGCTCGCCACCCCCATGCCGGCGGCGTCCAACTTGCTCTTGACGAGCTTGCGAAGGTCCGGGTCGAAGTCCAGCACGTTCTTGCCCGCCACCCCGCGCATCTCGAAATGGGTGACGGAGTTTTCCTTGCAGACTCGAATTTGCTCGTCGATGTCGGGACCGATTTCATCGGCGAAGGCGGCGATTTTCAGCATGGCGTGCGGCGGCTCCGGTAGAGGGACGAAAAAAACCAAAGCGGCCATTGTAGGTCCCGCCCCGCGCGCGTCAATGCGAATCGCCGCTGAGTCGAATCCTGTGAAAACTGGCCTTGATTCTTCGGCTAACGGCGGCGCCGATCATCGCCGATGCCGAACCCGACCGCCCGCCGGTGGTGATGGCGTTGACGGGGGGCCGGGGCCGGAGGCGGCGACTTTGCCCGCGGTTTGCTCTACGCTTTATGCCGCCATGGCCGAAAAAATCATCCGGGATCCGGTGCATGATGTGATCGCGTTTCGCATGGAACGGCCGCTGGACCGGATGCTGTTCGGGCTGCTCAATGCCGCCGAGCTTCAGCGGCTTCGACGGGTGCGCCAGCTCGGCATGGCCCACCTGGCCTATCCGGGGGCCGATCATTCGCGCTATTCTCACAGCCTGGGGGTCATGGAGACCGCCCGGCGGATTCTCGACCACCTCGCCGGGGAGATCGAGATCGACCCGGGTCGGCGGACCGTCTGCCTGGTCGCAGCGCTGCTGCATGACTTGGGTCACGGCCCGTTCAGCCACGTCTTCGAGCGCATCAGCGGCGTGCGGCACGAGGAGCTGACCTGCCGGGTGATCGAGGATCCCGACAGCGACGTCCACCGGCTCCTGCGCGAGCATGAGGCGCAGCTGCCGCAAAGCGTCGCCGATCTGATGCGATGCCAGCCCGGGCGGTCGGTTTTTTCCGATGTGCTTTGTTCGCAGCTCGACGCCGATCGCTTCGATTACCTGCTCCGCGACAGCCTGATGACCGGCAGCCAGTACGGTGGATTCGACCTGCGCTGGGTGATCCACGCGATGACGATCGACCCTGCGGGCGATCGGCTGGCGGTGACGTGGAAGGGCATCAGCGCTGTCGAGGCCTACTTGCAGTCGCGTTATCACATGTACCGCAATGTCTACTTCCACAAGGTGGTGCGCAGCGCCGATGGGATGGTCAAGCTGGCCCTTCAGCGAGCCCGGCGCCTGGCGGTGCAGGACCGGTTGACCTGGCCCGCGCCCGAAAGCGCCGTCCATCAGGCCTTGCTGGGACGGCGGCTGTCGATCGAGCAGTTCCGCGATCTGGACGATGTGTCGCTGCTGCACTGCTTCAAAGTGTGGACCGGCGGCGACGATGCGATCCTGGCCGGACTGTGCCGCGGACTGCTGTTTCGCCAGTTGTACAAGGTGATCGACTTCTCGCACCGGCAGGACGGGCAATGGGTGAGCGACGTGGTTCAACGCGCCGTCGCGGCGGTGGAAGAGGCGGGCGGGGATGGGGATTACGACCTGTTCCTCGACGAACCGGCCGACACGCCGTACGAGCTGTATGGCCCCCAGCGGACGGCGACGGCGGCGCAGGAGATCATGGTTCGTGGCCCCGACGGGCGCCTCAGCGAGTTCGCCGCCGCGTCGCCCTTCACCCAGGGCCTTTGCCGCCAGTTGTCGTTTCGCCGCCTCCACGTCAACGCCCGCTACCACCAGACGGTGCTCGAGGCGCTCGGTTCGTCTTTGCAATAAGTCGGCCACTTCCTTGCAAATTGGGAATCGATTCCCGATTTGCAAGAACTGCTCCAACTTCCCTGGTCCAGACACCTCCTGGAAACTCGGACGAACCGCACCGCGAAGCGCGAAGTGCATCGCGGGTCAGGTCGCATCCGATCCCGCCTGGGCAAGCTGTTGGTCGGCCGGTTTTTTCGCCGATTCGCTCTTGACCGACTCGAAGAACAGGTGCTTATTCTTCACACCTTTTTCGTCCGGGGCGTCTTCCTTGACGCTGATGCGGATCAGATCCTTGCCCTTGAAGCTGCCGCGAAGGATTTCCTCGCTGAGCGGGTCCTCGACGTTCTGCTCGATCGCCCGGCGCAGCGGGCGGGCGCCGAAGTCGGCGTTGGTCCCCTTGTCCATGAGGAACTCGCGGGCCTCGGCCGTCAATTCGATGCGCAGCCCATGGTCCACCAGCCGCTTGGTCACCTTATTCAATTCCAGTTCGACGATGTTCTCGAGATTGGCGCGGCTGAGCGGGCGGAAGACGATCACATCATCCAGACGCCCGATGAACTCCGGACGCATATAACGCTCCAGCTCCTTCATCACCGTCTCTTTGATCGTCTGGTAGTTGCGCTCGCTCTCCTCGCCCTTGCCCTTCGGACGCAGGCCGAACTGCGGGCCGCCGCCCTTGATCAGCTCCGAGCCGATGTTGCTGGTCATGATCAGGATTACGTTGCGGAAATCGACGTGCCGGCCGAACGAGTCGGTGAGCCGTCCTTCCTCCATGATCTGAAGCAGCATGTTGTACACATCGGGGTGAGCCTTCTCGATCTCATCCAGCAGCACCACGCTGTAGGGCCGGCGGCGGATTCGCTCGGTGAGCTGGCCGCCTTCCTCGTAGCCGACGTAGCCGGGAGGCGCGCCGATGAGCCGGGAGACGTTGTGCTTCTCCATGTACTCGCTCATGTCGATCATAATCATCGCGTCGGCGTCGCCGAACATGAACTCGGCCAGCGCTTTGCTGAGCAGGGTCTTGCCCACGCCGCTGGGGCCGAGGAACAGGAAACTGCCCATGGGGCGCTGGGGGTCTTTCAAACCCGAGCGGGCCCGGCGGATCGTCTTGGCGATAGCCCGGATCGCCTCATCCTGGCTGACGACCCGCTTATGCAGCTCGTTTTCCAACTCGAGCAGGCGCTGGGCCTCTTCTTTTTCCAGCCGGGTCAGAGGGACGCCGGTCATCTTGCTGACGACCTCGGCGATCACTTCTTCATCCACCACCCCGTCGACTTCCTTGGCCTTGTCGCGCCATTGCCGCTGAATCTCCTCTTTCTTCTTGCGCAGCGCCTCGGACTGATCGCGCAGGCGGGCCGCTTCTTCATATTCGGCATTGCGCACGGCCTCATCCTTCTGGATGCTGTGCCGTTCGATCTGCTCTTCCAGGTCGGCCAGATTCGGCGGCTTGGTCATGCTGCGTAGCCGGATGCGGGCTCCCGCCTCGTCCAGCACGTCGATCGCCTTGTCGGGCAGGCAGCGCCCGGTGATGTAGCGGTCGGACAGCTCGACAGCGCTGCGCAGGGCATCATCGAGAATCTGCACGCGGTGATGCGCCTCGTAGCGGTCGCGCAGGCCCTTGAGAATCTCGATGGTGTCTTCCTTGCTCGGCGGATCGACGTGGATCGGCTGGAACCGCCGGGCCAGTGCCGCGTCCTTCTCGATGTATTTGCGGTACTCGTCGAAGGTGGTGGCACCGATGCACTGGATTTCTCCGCGCGACAGCGCCGGCTTCAGGACGTTGCTGGCGTCGATCGCCCCTTCAGCGCCGCCGGCGCCCACCAGGGTGTGCAGTTCGTCGATGAACAGGATTACGTTCTTGGCCCGGCGGACTTCGTTCATCACCGCCTTGATGCGCTCCTCGAACTGCCCGCGATATTTCGTACCCGCGACCATCATCGCCAGGTCCAGCACCACGATCCGCCGATCGTGGAGAATCTCCGGCACGGTGTTGCTCACGACCATCTGGGCCAAGCCCTCGACGATCGCGGTCTTGCCCACTCCGGCCTCGCCCAGCAGCACGGGATTGTTCTTCTGTCGGCGGCAGAGGATCTGGATGACCCGCTCAATTTCGTTCTTGCGTCCGATGACCGGATCCAGCTCGCCGCTCTTGGCAAGCTCGGTCAGATCGCGTCCAAAGCTGTCCAGCGCCGGGGTCTTGCTTCGGCCCTGCTTGGCCTGCTTGGCTTCCGGAGTCGATGATTCTTCGCTTTCCACACCCGCTCCCAAGAGGTTAAGAACTTCTTCGCGAACCTCTTCCAGTTTCAAACCGAGGTTCATCAGTACCTGTGCCGCCACGCCGTCGTGCTCGCGCAGCAATCCGAGCAAAAGATGTTCCGTCCCGACGTAGTTGTGATTGAGATTACGAGCCTCCTCGATCGCGTACTCGATCACTTTTTTGGCCCGCGGCGTCTGCGGCAGCTTGCCCATGGTGACCATGTCCGGCCCGCTCTTGACCAGCTTCTCGACCTCGAGACGCACCTTCCGCAGGTCAACGTCCAGGTTCTTGAGCACATTGGCGCCCACGCCGCTGCCTTCCTTGACCAGTCCCAGCAGGATGTGCTCCGTGCCGATGTATTCGTGGTTGAAGCGCTGCGCCTCCTGGTTGGCCAGCGCCATCACCTTGCGGGCTCGATCCGTGAATCGTTCAAACATATCGCTCTCTCCAGTGACCCGTCCCACCGGCGCGCGAATCGCGCGGGATGACGGTATTCCGTTCGGATTGTAGACCCCACCCACCACGTATCAAGCATCCCAACGTGCCCCAGCCAAGGTGGCCCGGTGTGGACCAAGATGCCCCACCCGCTTCCGGCTGGGTTTTCATGTGGCCAAGCCGCCCTCGGCTGGGTTCCGCAGAATCGCCAGCAGCGTCGTTAAGTCCGGCGGAAGCTCGGCGCGGATTGTCATCGGCTTCAAGGTCGCCGGGTGGACGAACGTGATTTCATACGCATGCAGCGCCTGGCGGGCAAGGCGGAAATCACCCAGAGAAAAAACGCGGCCGCCGTACATGGTGTCGCCGACCATGGGGTGGCCCTTGACCGATAGATGGATGCGAAGTTGATGGGTGCGACCGGTCTTGGGCATCAGCTTGATCAAGGAGAATCGCACCGGGGGAAGCGGATGCCGACGATCCTGGGAATATTCGCTCTCGGTGAGGACCACCCCCCCGGGGGCCTGGAATGTTTCCTGCACCTGGTAAAGCGTGACCGCCGGTTTGCCACCGTTCTCGACCTTGCGGATCGCCTGGCGCTCGCGGACGTAACGGTCTTGACCGATGGGAAGATCGATTACATCCCCCAGCAAATGCGGCACGCCGTGGCAGACGGCCAGATAGGTTTTCTGAATGCTCCGATTCTCGAACTGCCGGGCCATTCGCCAGTGCGCCTCGTCGCTCTTGGCCACCAGCATGACCCCGGTGGTGTTGCGATCCAGGCGATGGAGGATGCCCGGCCGCCAGGCACCGTTGACGGTGCTCCATTCGCGCCCGTAATACACCAGCCCATTGACGAGCGTGCCGGTCCATTTTCCCCGCGCCGGATGGACCATCAGGTCGGCCTGTTTGTTGATCGCCAGAAAATGTTCGTCCTCGTAGAGGATCTCCAGCGGAATCGGCTCGGGGATCAGTTCGCTCACCGGCTCGGGCGGGGCGACCATCTCCACTTGATCGTTCAGCCGCGGGTGATAGCTGGCCTTGACGACCTTGCCGTTGACCTTGACCAACCCCTCGTCCATCAGGCGCTGAACGGCGGCGCGGGAAAGATAGGAGACGCGATCGGTGAGATACTGATCGATCCGCCGGGTGAGATTTTTGCCGATCCGCCAGCGGTAATGCTCAACATCGTTTTCAACGATGACTTCGACATCCGCCGGGATCGAACGAATTTTCCCTCCCGCGTTTGCTGGCGGGTCGGTTTGATCGGGATCGAGGGTCACAAAGGGTCAGTGTTCTGAATCGCGGCTCTACCCCGCTCAACCCGTCGCCGCGGCCTGGTCTGCGGTCTGAAACGAGAAATCGGAAATCCGAATCCGAAACCTGAATCCGAAATCCTAATCCAGATTTCCAAATCTCAGAAAACCTTCACTCCGATCGCCCCTTCGCCTAACGCGAGGGGACAGTCGCGGGCGCGGTCGCCGGTGCCGTAGCGGGCAGAACCGGTCCCAATGCCCCGGATGCCGCCTGCGTCGTATCGAATTCTCGCGTCGTCGCCTGGCTGGCGGCGATCCGCATCGCCTCTTCGATGCTCTGGGCTTCGGCAATCAGGATCGGCTTGGAGAACTGGTCCAATGCCGTCCGCCGAACCTTCGCCAGCGTCTGGAAAGACGGCGCCACCTCCGCCATCGCCTCGATCGCCTGGTACAATTCACGCGCCCGTTCAAAATTGCGTTGATTCTCGGCGATCGCGGCCAGCCCGAACCGGGCTCGCGCTACCGCCCGAGTCTGACCGCCAAACCGATCGATCACCTCCTGGTAAGCATCGGCGGCCTCTTTCAGATAACTGTCGGGGTCCTTCTCGACGGTCATCGCGGCCTGCGTGGACGGCGGGGGGGCTGGAAGATTGGCCATGGTCCAATTCGCATCGCCCGCCATCAGCAGCGCTTCGGACACCACCTGCTCATTCGACGAATCGGCGATCGCCGCATCGGCCGCGTTCTTCACCTCGCGATAAATCGCCATTCGCTCGTTAATCAACTGCTCCGGCGGCCCGGTGACGCGGGTCCGCAGTTGCCCCAGCGCCCCCCGCGCCGAGGCCACCGAATCGGCAAGCGACACCTGCTGCTCGCGCCGGGTCACCAGCCAGTAACGCCCCGCAAGGATCAGGAGCATCACGATCACCAGCCCGGTCAACACCTTGTTTCCGTGGACGGCCCAAAAACCGGGGAAATCCTCGATGATCCGCGCCAGGGCATTTTGCTTCAGTTCGTGCCGACGTTCCGCCTTCATAGGAATCGCATCCTAGTGGGGTCCCAAACGCAACGCAAACCGCGGCATCGACTGACGCCGCGGAGCCGCGGAGTGATACGATGTTTTATCATAGCGCTTGACTTCTTATGCAACCGCTGTAACATGAGGGCAATGGCGGTCACCCTACGAACCATCGCCGAGCAAGCGGGGGTCAGTCGCCCGACGGTGAGCCACATTCTCAACCCCACCAGCCGCCGCGCGGGATTGTTCGCCGAGGAAACCCGAAATCGAGTCATAGCGATTGCCAAAGAGATGGGCTACAGGCCGAACGCCGCCGCACGATCGACCTCCACCGGTCGCTTTGGGGCAGTGACGCTCCTGCTCAGCCAGTTTGGCAATCGCAGTCAAGTCCCGCCGCGTCTGCTCGATGGAATTGACGAAGCCTTGGCCGAGACTGATCTGCACCTGACCCTCGCCCGTCTGCCGGATGAAAAACTGACCGACAACGCCGTCATGCCCAAATTGTTGCGCCAACTCGCCAGCGACGGGCTGCTCATCAACTACAACGCCCACATCCCCCAGCGAATGATCGACCTCATCGCCCGATTCGACCTGCCGGGCGTCTGGATCAACTCCAAACAACCGCACGACTGCATTTACCCAGACGATGAAAAAGCCGGCTTCGACGCGACGCAATTGCTGCTCCAAGCGGGACACACCCGCATCGCCTTCGTCGATTACACCTACGGCAAGACCCCGGTGCGCCGCCATTACAGCAACACCGACCGCCGCGCCGGCTACGCCCGCGCCATGCTCGATGCCGGCCTGACCCCGCGCCTGATTTGCGGCGACGATCACCTGCCCCTCGAACAGCGAATCGACTTCACCCGCGCGTGGCTGGGCCGCGACGACCGTCCCTCCGCGGTCGTCTGTTACACCCACCACGAAAGCGCGCCGATTTTGACCACCGCCGACCGCATGGGCTTGTCGATCCCCCGCGATCTGTCGATCGTGACGGTTCACGATGAAGTGGTGAGGCATTACGACATCCCCGTGCCGACGCTGGTCCTGCCCGAGCGCGAGATCGGCCGGCGGGCGGTGGAGATGCTCAGGCGAAGAATTGAAGAGAGCAGTGTGATGCCTGCGGTCGCGGTCCCCTGCACAATCGCCAACGCCGAGTCATTGCTTAACTTGTCTCGTTCTTAACCCCTTTCCCTTTTACGGAGGTTCGATCATGCAGCGAAGTACATCGTTTCTCGTGGCCGTGTCCGCAGGATTGCTCGCGTGCGGAGCAAGTCAGGCGGCGGTCGTTATCGCGTCGTATGACTTTAACTCGGCGTCAGGGTCCCCCACCACCTCTGTTCCGCTGGTGACTTCATCAGCCGTGACAGCCGGCCCCAACGTCAACAACAGCCTCGTGTTCACGGCTAACCAAGCGCAAATTACCAATTCCGCCTACGAAGAGGTAAAGGCGAATGCCCATACCAACGGGCAATACATCACATTCAACGTCGAGGCGGACGCGGGCAAGACGCTGGACCTGACGCAACTCCAGTATAAACATTCGCGCACCAACAGCGCGCCACGTCGACTTGCGGTCTTTGCCAGCAAGGATGCGGGGGCGTTCGCTGAGATCCAAGATGTGGGTAACGGAAACTCCAGCGTGCTTCCCACGCTCACGGTCAATCTTGACGGCGGCGCTTATGACGGACTGGGAAAAATCACGTTTCGCTTCGTCTTCTACGATAACAACACTTTGCCCGGTCTCGCCCGTTTCGATGACTTCGAGCTGATGGGTGATGTCGTCCCCGAACCCGCCTCGCTGGCGCTGGCGAGCCTCGGCGGATTGGCGCTTCTCGGGCGTCGCCGTCGCAATGTGTGAGCAGGTGGGGTTTTTCCCCGCTTGTGACCTCCTTTGAGCAGACATGGGCGTTGCGCCCATGTCTGCTCACGGGCGGGACGCCCGTGCCACCTCTCACGCCGGAAAGGTGCGAACATGAAACGCAACGCATTTACACTCGTCGAATTGCTTGTGGTGATTGGGATTATCGCAATTCTGATCGCACTCCTCCTGCCCGCGCTCAACAAGGCGCGGGCGGCAGCGCAGGATGTCGCCTGCAAGAGCAACATGCGCCAGATCGCCTTGGCCCATCTCATGTATACCGCCGACAACGCCGGCACGCTGCGGCCGGGGCTCTGGAGCAACGCCCCCGGACCCACTTTTGCCGACGACTGGTTCATTGCCCTGCCCGCGTTCAAGTATCTCAGCGGTTACAAGGACTTCTCGAGCGTCTTTGCCTGTCCATCCTCGGCTTTCGCCATGAACAAGGTCGGCCAGCCCATGAACAGCCGCAGCGGCGGGGAGGAAACCAACTTCCGCTACTGGCAAAGTTATGGCAACCACCGCGCGACCACCGGGCAGCAAAACGGACCCGCCGGCGACCGGTTCTTCACCAAGGTCACCCGCCAGCCCAACAATCGGATGCTGGTGATCGAGAAGATCAGCGGAAAGCCCTCCGCCTGGCCCGACGATGCCGAGTCGCAGGTGTCGATTCGAAAAGCCAGTTCGCACGACCCGCTGGCGCTGCTTTCCAGCGGATATCTCCAGTTTCGCCACGGGAAAAACGACCGCATGAACATCGCCTTCATCGACGGCCACGTCACCTCCTGCACGCGCGACCAGCTTACCCGGGCGATTCTCGCGACCTACAAGTCCGACGCCTGGATCGACCAACTGGATTGATCGTCCGTAAAAACGGAACGTTGAAAACCCCAACCTCGATTGTCATCCCGCGCCTCTTTCCGCTTCCGCAAGCGGTCGCACGGCGGCACGCAGCCGTTGAATCGTCGTTCAACCTCCGGTTTGCCCAGGCGTCGCGGGGCCGGTAGAACGACCGAACCGATGCACCGATTCCTCTGGATCCTTCTCGCGGGATTGTGCCTGGTGGCGGTTGCCTGCTCCCCGCCGGCTCCGGTGCTCCCGCGGATCGAGCATGTGCTGATCATCAGCATCGACGGCCTGCGCCCCGATGTGCTGCTGCGGGCGAATGCGCCTCACTTACGCAAGATGATGGCCAACGGCGCGTTTTCGATGTGGGCTCGGACCACGGAAGTGTCGATCACCCTTCCGTCCCATGTGAGCATGCTCACCGGGACCATTCCCGAACATCATGGCATCTACTGGAATTACGATGTTCCCGATGCACTGCTTTATCCGCCGTTGACGGCTACAATTTTCGAGGTCGCTAAGAATGCCGGTCGATCCACCGCGATGGCGACCGGCAAGAGCAAGTTCATTACCCTGGCCAAGCCGGGAACGCTTGATTACGTGGCGCTGCCGACCCGCGCCACCGGCGGGTATCTGGGCGATCTGGACGTGGCGAAGAACGCCAGTCGGATCATTCTCGAGCATCGACCGGACTTGATATTCGTCCATTTTCCCGATGTGGATGCCACCGGACATGGGATCGGCTGGGGGATGCCCGAGCAAGTTCAAGCGGCCTCGAAGGCCGACTCGGCGGTGGGGATCGTGCTGGCGGCGCTGAGACGGGCGGGGATCGAGAAAACCACGGCGATTATCGTCAGCGCCGACCACGGCGGGGCCGCCCGCGGGCATGGCCCGGATGATCCCCGCAGCCGTCATATCCCCTGGATCATCACCGGACCGGGCGTGCGGAAAAACGTCGATCTGACGCGATACAACTACCTGATCATTAATACCGAAGACACGTTCGCCACCGCCTGCTACATGCTGGGACTGACTCCTCCGGGGCCGATCGACGGCAAGCCAATTCTCCAAGCGTTCACCAATTTTCACGAGCCGCACGAGATGCTGAGCGAGCCGGTGCCCGCGGCGGCGCCGGAATCCGAGCCGTGGACTTACGATCGCGAGGGCCTGCCCCGGGGCGTCACCCGCCAGCTCTTGCCGACGTGGGAACGTCTGCGACAGCATCGCTCGGTTTTCGATGACCTGGCCGATCCAAGTCCGACGACTGCGCCCGATTCCCTATCGCCGCGGTAGGAGATTTTTCCCACAATTGAGAGTCGATTCCCGGCGGGGATTCCTTCCCGTGGGTCAGGGGAATCCGATTCGCTCTGAAAATCGGCCTTTATAGATGATATTATGCTGGCACCCGATTTGATCTTGAGATTTCCACTATGATTGACATCAGCGTCCTCTACGGCGGCCTTGAGACCCCTTCCACCCCGCACCGCTACGGGCGGGCGATCACGCAGATCGATCCGCCGGCCCATCAGCGGATGGCCGTCGCAAGAAGCGCCGCCGAGCGCCGACCGATCGTGGTCTGGAACCTCACCCGAACCTGCAATCTCAAGTGCGTTCACTGCTACACCGATTCCGAGGCCCAGAAATATCCCGATGAGCTGACCACCGAGCAGGCTACGGCGGTCCTGGATAATCTGGCCGAGTTCAAAGTGCCGGCGGTGCTGTTTTCCGGCGGGGAGCCGCTGGTCCGCAAGGACCTGTTCGAGCTGGCGGCGTACGCCCGCTCGAAAAACCTGCATGTGGTCGTTTCGACCAACGGCACGCTGATCGACCGGGCCGTCGCCGAGCGATTCAAGGAACTGAAGTTCGCGTACATCGGGATCAGCCTGGATAGCGCGATCCCCGAGATCCATGACGAGTTTCGCGGAATGAAAGGGGCATTCGAGCGGACCATGCGCGGGTTCCGCTACTGCGTGGAGGTGGGTCAGAAAGTGGGCTTGCGGCTGACCCTCACGACCCACACCGCCCAGGACCTCGACCGCTTGTTCGACTTCATTGAAAATGAGGGGATCGACCGCGCCTGCTTCTACCACCTCTGTCCGGCGGGGCGCGGAAAGAGCCTGCTGACGCTTACCGCCGAGCAGTCACGGGCGGCAGTGGACACGATCATGGACCGCACCGCCGATTTCGTGAAGCGGGGCAAGCACATTGAAATCCTCACCGTCGATAACCATTGCGACGGGGCGTATATGTACTTGCGGATGCTGCGTGAAAATCATCCCCGTGCCCAGCAAGTGTTGGACATGCTCCAATGGAACGGTGGCGGACGATACTCCTCGGGAGTCGGGATCGCCAATATCGACTTCAATGGCAATGTCCACGCCGACCAGTTCTCGATGTTCCGCCA
Source organism: Tepidisphaerales bacterium (assembly GCA_038329845.1). Taxonomy (GTDB): domain Bacteria; phylum Planctomycetota; class Phycisphaerae; order Tepidisphaerales; family Tepidisphaeraceae; genus JBBQNJ01. The sequence continues at coordinate 42,156 of JBBQNJ010000015.1, forward strand.
TTTTGGCAACGTCAAACAGCGGAAATTCAGTGATATCTGGCAGGACACCAGCAACCCGATCATGGCGGGTTTGAAAGATCGCCTGGGCCTGCTCAAAGGTCGATGCGCAACCTGCCGTTTCCAGAGCATTTGCGGCGGCGGCCTTCGTGCCCGGGCCGAGATCACCACCGGCGACCCCTGGGCCGCCGATACCGGTTGCTATCTCAGCGACGAGGAGATCGCCGGGGAACTTCCCCGACCCAGTGCCTCTGTCGCCGAACCCTTGGGCGCGGGCGTGTGAGCCACCCAGCGCAAAATGTCGGAAACTTGCTGTGTGCGCAAACCTATGTTTTGTCGCCGCTTAACGATAAAGGGGACGCGCTTCTTTTTTTAAGAAGCGCGTCCCCTTTTTCCGCGGAATGGTGGCCATGAGCGAAGTCGACCGACGGACTGAGTGGATCGAAGTCTTGCAGCGGATCGTGCGGCCGGTGTTCACGCATCTTGCCGCCCGGACGCTGCGGCGAGCGATGCCCGTGGAGTGTCGTCCAGGGACAGATCGCGCGGCCGTGTCGCATCTCGAAGCGTTCGGTCGCTCGCTCGCCGGCGCTGCGCCCTATCTGGCACTGGCCGAGTCGGAGGCGCAGTCCGCGGAATTGGCGGCGATTGTGCGCGACGGACTGGACGCGATCAGCGATCCGGCTTCACCCGACTGCGCGACCTGGACCGGTCACCCGCAGGCGGTGGTGGATGCGGCGTTTCTCGCCCAGGGATTGCTACGGGCACCGGGGACGCTTTGGGCGCCGCTGGACGATCGGGTGCGACGAAACCTGCTGGCAGCGCTGCGATCGACCCGGGCGATCAAGCCGGCGTTCAACAACTGGCTGCTGTTCAGCGCCATGGTCGAAACAGCGCTGCTGGTATTCGAAGAGCCGGATTGGGATCCGATGCGGATCGACCTGGCGCTGCGGCAACACGAGCAGTGGTACGCCGGCGACGGCGCGTATGGCGACGGGCCAAACTTCCACTGGGACTACTACAACTCGTTTGTGATCCATCCAATGATCCTCGATGTGCTGCGCCATGCCGGTGAGCGGCACAACTGGAATCCCCTGTTCGCGGAAAAAGCGCTGTCGCGCTCCCGCCGATATGCGGCGGTGCAGGAGCGGCTGATCTCCCCTGAGGGAACATTTCCGCCGATCGGGCGATCTCTGGCCTATCGGTTCGGCGTTTTGCAAACCCTCGGCCAGATGGCGCTGCTCGGCCACTTGCCCGAAGAACTTGCCTGCGCGCAGGTCCGCGAAGCGATGTCGGCGGTGATCCGCCGCATGATCCAGGCGCCGGGGACGTTCGATCCCGAGGGCTGGCTCACAATCGGTTTCGCGGGCCATCAGCCGGGAATCGGCGAGTCGTACATCTCCACCGGCAGCCTGTACCTCTGTACCGTCGGCCTGCTCCCCCTGGGCCTGCCGGCCCACGCCCCGTTCTGGTGCGACCCCCCAGTTGCGTGGACCAGCCAGCGCGCCTGGCATGGCGACGATTTTCCCATCGACCATGCCCTGAGCCCCTGGCCTGCGTAAATTGTCGCAAAGTTGCTTAATCAATAACTGATTTTGTATTCGGGACTGCTCAAACAAGGACGCGCTTCTTTAAGCAAGAAGCAAGAAGCACGTCCCCTCTTCTGGGGGGAGACTTCTTCATAGGGACAGGCGCGCGGGGTTAGGCGAGGTCAGGGCTCTCTTTTCGGGCCCAGAAGAGCAGCCAGGGGTCCAGAAGATAGTCGCCGCCCTGTTCGATGACGCGGAACATGAAATGCGTGTGTGGGGCATGACCCACGTATGTTCCGGCGGCGGTTGCGTAGGGCGTTCCCCGCGCCAGGGGAATGCGTTGCTCGACCAGCAGTCCCATCAAGTGATGGGATTGGATGATCCAGTCGCTGCCGTCGGGCCAGCGACGAACGCCACGCCACCGCTCGCACCCGATCCCAGCGGCCTGGCCGTTGAATATGTACTGGTCGTCCAGAGCGATGGGGGCTTTGAGGATCGTTCCAGGCGGCATATTGATGTCTAAGCCGCAGTGTGCCGCTCCGCCGTTATACGGCCCCATCCAGCAATCCTCGCCCATGTAGCATTCGCGAATGTCGGGAACGGGTTTTTGCGAATCAAACCATACGCCGATCGGCTCCGGGGCGATTGGGCGGTTGGCCTGCTGCACGACGAAACGCCCTGCCCGCGACGGCGAGCAAATCTGGCGATGGGCCCAATCCTTCTCATGGATGATGCCGCCCGGACGCGGAGGATGCGAAAAGGCGCACGCCGCGGCGTCGAACCAGACGCGGACGTTGTCGATCACCCAAGGCTCGTAGAAGCTTTCCTGCGATCCGATTTTCCGCTGAAAGACGTGTGGTTGCCCATTGATACGCACCTGCGCCTCGCAGCCGTAGACCTTGATGTCCGACTGATAATGATTCAAGTCGCTGTAGGCGGGCTGGCCGCGCTCGAGCACAGACGCCGAGGTGTGGTCCAACGTCATCTCCCACGCCCTCCCATCGTCGAGGGTCAGGCGCAGCGAATCCCCCAAGTCCAGTTCAAATGGCGTGAGCGTCGGTTTAATTCGTCGATCGAGAATCACGGGCTATCCTCCGAGGGGGAAAATGCAGAATCGCTCCGAAGCGAATCGTGGCCCGTGCGCCGGGATGGCGATCGCCAGGCTGATGTTCCCTAAAGACCAGTGCGGCGACGGTCGTTGGATCGTCGCCAGGTCGTTTGCTCGGTGAGCGAATCGACCGGTCGCGGGCGAGGCAAAGGAGCTAATTCCCGCTCAAGCGTTTTCGGATGAACTCGGCGCGGGCGGCGCGGCGGACGTCGCCTTCGAGTTTTCGGCCCTGGATTTTCTGCAAGTGGGCCGGCTGGGTCAGCAGGAACAGCTCGTTGATCGTCTTGAGGTCCACGTCCTTGATGCGCCCAAGGTTGATCCCCATGCGCAAATGACTGAGCAGAAAAAGCGTCTCGTCGCTGGCGATCAGCCGGGCCGCCTGAAGCGCCCCCATGGCCCGGAAAACCTTGTCGTCCAAGGCGACCGTTCGATCGGTCAACAGCGTACGCCGGGCGTGATGCTCGTAGTCGATGATCTTCGGGATCACCACGTGCTTGAAGTCGCTGATGATCTCCTCTTCGCTCTTGCCGAGCGTGGTCTGGTTGGAAATCTGGTAGAAATCGCCCGTCGCCTCGGTTCCCTCACCATACAGCCCGCGCACGGCCAGCCGCAGGTCCTTGGCGGCGCGGAAGACTTTTTCGATCTCGCCGGTGAGCTTGAGGGCCGGCAGATGGAGCATCACGCTCACGCGGATGCCGGTGCCGACATTGGTGGGGCAGGCGGTGAGATAGCCGAATCGGGAATGGAACGCGAAGTCGAGTTTTTCCTCGAGCTTGTCGTCGATCTCGTTGATCTGGGCCCAGGCTTCCTCGAGTTGCAGCCCCGATCGAAGCACCTGGATGCGCAGATGATCCTCCTCGTTGACCATGATCGAGACAGTCTCGTTCTCGGCCACCGCCACCCCGCGGGCGCCCTCTCCGCCGGCGTGCTGCTTGCTGATCAGATGGCGCTCGACCAGCAACAGCCGATCCATTTCCGGGGCGTTGGCCATGTCCACATAAAGCATCCGGCTGGCGAGGTCGGCGCCCAGCACCGTGTCGCGGATTTTCGCCTCGAGTTCCTGGCGTTCGTGGCGGGAGCAGCGGGTGAGGAACGGAAATGCGGATACATTTCGGGCCAGGCGCATCCGCGAGGAGATGACGATCTCGCTCATCGGCCCCGAACCGCGAAGCCACTCACCGGCGTGATTGGTCAGATCGGAAAGCTTCATAAGTCGCCGACTTTGTCTTGAGCCGATCCCGAGGGATCGGCGATTGCCCGTTTCATTGTTCCGCCTGACGAATCTCGTCGCGCAGCGCCGCAGCCCGCTCGTAGTCCTCGGCCTCGACGGCGCGGGCAAGCTCTTTTCGCAGCTTGGCCAGGTCCACCTGCTTGCGCATGGGGACGCCGGCGGCACCCTTTCGGCGAGGCACTTTGCCGATGTGGTGGGTCGCGCCTTCGTGGGCCCGCTGCAACAACGGGGTCAGATCGCGCTCGAAATTCTCGTAATCGCGCGGACAGCCGAACAGCCCGCTCTGGCGGAACTCGGCCCAGGTGATTCCGCAGCTTTCACAGGCGCTGATCTCGGTCTTTTGCAAACCCGAATGGGCCATCACGAAGTTGGTCAACAATTCATTGATCGGCGCGTGCGGTTTGACCGGCAGGCCTTCATTCTGGGCGGCGCACTGCTCGCACAGGTGCTTTTCCAGCTTTTTGCCCCCCTTGATTTCGGTCAGGTGGACGGTCGCCTGGCGATTGCATTGATCACATTTCATAATCATCCCGCGATATTGGCATGCCGGCGATTGCGTTGGCGCCGCCCCATGCCGCCGGTGAATCGTATTTCGCGCCCGAGCCATCGTCAATGAAAAGTCCGTGATTCCATCGCGTATCGGACTCGCCAGGCGCGTTGATCGACAATTGACCACGGCGCAGGCAGCATCACCGGCTGGATCGGGGGGATTGCCCAGCCAGCGCGCAGCAGCTGCCAGCGACGCCCACCACGGTGTCGATGAGAAAAGCCGTATGAAAACGAGATTTTTCAGGGGTTCTCGACGGTTCGGAGCCGGAGGGGTCGCGTTATTTTCGCTTGGCATCGCCTTCGCTTCAGCGTGGATCGTGACCGTCGTGTGAGGGTCATGGGTGGCTCGATGAGCCGCTCAAAGATTATGGAGCGCGGTTGGTTCCCACGGGCAGTATCGCCCGCAGGCGTTCTGCGGGCGATACCCGCCTGGGGGTTGGCCGCCACCATCGACCGACTTTCACAACTTCCCGAAGCGACCGGCGGATGCGTCGCTTCGTTCCCGAGCCTCGTTTCCTCCTCCGCCAAGCCGCACGGGACGATTCCTCCACCGTGCGGCTTTTTTTTGCGCGCCGGTCCGCCGGAGCGGCGGAGCGGCGGATCTACACGGCCCCGGGGAAATCCAGGGCGGACCTCTACGGTCACGGGGACATCCAGAATTTTCCGACCCGAACTGCCCGCGTCGGCTTGTCGGCTTTCCATGCCGGCGATCCTCCCCGGGCGAGTCGGCCGTAGGGGAATAATCTGAACGTCCTCTTCCGCGAGCAGCGTTCCACCTCGTCCGCCGGGCATTCGATGCTACAGTAGTGCGTCATTCACGGAGTCGTCGCCATGAGCCAGAAACCGACCGGCGTTTCCGACAACACGAGTGCTTCGCCCGCGGTGCTTTCAAGTGAAGCGCCGCCGCCGCATCCGCCAGACCATTTTTCCCATGTCGCCAACCAGATCGAGGAGATTCCCGCCGCCGATGGGGCGCTGGTGCTGCAGCGGATTTCCTCGGAGAAGGCCGCCGACGTGGCGGAATATCTCGACCCGGTGACCGCGTCGCGGATTTTGTCGGAGATGGACCCGACGCTGGCGGCGTCGGTGATCAGCGACATGGAGGCGCCCGAGGCGTCGATGGTGCTGGCCGAGATGGACCCGGACGACCGGGTGGACATTCTCGAACACGTACCGGCGCCGATGCACGATGCGGTGGTCGCCGAAATGCCGGCTCTGGAAGCCGAGGAAGTTCGCCAGCTCGAGCAATATGCCCCCGACAGCGCCGGCGGGATCATGACCACCGAGGTCACGTCGTTGTACGAATATCTGAACGTGGATGATGCCATTTCACTGTTGCGCGAGATGTCGGCCACGTTGGAACAGATGTTCTACGTCTACGTGATCGACCGGCGGCAGCACTTGGTGGGGGTCTTGTCGATGCGCGACCTGATCCTGGCGCGTCCCGAGACGCCGATCAACCGGGTGATGATCCAGAACGTGCGAAGCGTCCCGGCGACGATGGACCAGGAGGAGGTGGCCCAGATTTTCCGCAAGTACAACTACCTGGCGATGCCGGTGGTGAACTCAGGCAATAAGCTGCTGGGAATCATCACCGTCGATGACGTGGTGGATGTTCTTCAGGATGAGGCGACCGAGGACGTGCAACGGATGTTCGGCGCCGGTGCTGAAGAGCGGCTGAATACCCCGTGGCAGCTCAGTTTTCGCAAGCGCGTCTGGTGGCTGGAGGTGAACCTGGCGACCGCGTTCCTGGCCGCGGCGGTAGTCGGAGCGTTCGAGGGGACGATTCAGAAGTTGGCGATCCTCGCGGCGTATATGCCGGTCGTCGCGGGCATGGGAGGTAACGCCAGCGCCCAGGCGATGGCCGTGGCGATTCGCGGCATCGCCGTCGGCAAGGTCGATCGTCGGGTGCTGCGCCATGTGATCACCCGCGAGTTCATGGTGGGGCTTCTGTCGGGGCTGGTGATCGGTCTGACAACCGCGATCATTTCGTTTTCGTTTCACTATCACGAGGTGGGGCCGGGACGGTGCATCGCGCTGGGCGCAGTGGTCGCCACGGCGCTGATCATCAACCAGACCATCGCCTGCGTGAGCGGAGCGGGGATCCCGTTTGTGATGAAGCGCCTGGGATTCGATCCGGCCCAGTCGGCGACGATCTTCGCCACGACGGTCACCGACGTCGTCGGCTTCTTCAGCCTGCTGGGGCTGGCCTACGTCTTTATGGACTGGCTGATCTGACCGTCGCCGCCGGACGCCGCATCCAAGCCCCGCGCGCAAAAAGCCGCGGGTTTGCGGCGGCGAGGCCGACGGATCATTTCTTGTAATATTCGGCGTTCTTTTCGATGAAAGCGGCCCACTCGGCCGGGAGATCCTCTTGCGGGAAGATCGCCTGCACTGGGCATTCATCCACGCACAGCCCGCAGTCGATGCAGGTCTCGGGGTCGATGTACAACAACTCGGCCGATTCGAACGTCGGCTCGTCCTTGGTCGGGTGGATGCAATCCACCGGGCAAACCGCAACGCAGGCGGTGTCCTTGGTTCCAATGCACGGCTGCGCGATTATGTGCGCCATGGGTCTGACTCCTTTAACCATCCCCGGCACATCCCGGGTCGCGCGATTATAGACGCCGATGGCGACGGGGCAACCGAACCGAACACATCATTTTTCACGTGACCCCGCCGCCGTCGCGGAGCGGGCAATCCCAGATCGCCGAGCGATGGCGGAGGATCGCACCCGCGACGCAGTCCGCGTCCTCGTTTGGACCCATGTGCCGGTTCAAAGGAAAGATCGTGTCTTCGCTCCACCAAGCACCATAAATAGCACCATAAATAGGGGACGTAGCTTGTAAGTCATTTTATAAATTGAGTTTACATCATATTTATGTCACATATCTTTTTCAATAGATAAGATCATTTCTAGGAAAACACAGAATTGTTAGTATGAAACATTGCAATAAGGTGATATAATTACGACATAAACTCGGTATATAAATCAACTTATAAGCCACGTCCCCTATTAGTAGTACTATTGAAGTTGTAGAAATTGTAAGGGATATACTTAGGTGATGTAGCAGAGCTGGAACGGATCTGCCGCAGAGGGGGCGCGGGCAACGCGAGCTTGCGATCTCGCGATCTCGGTACGATGAATTTTGGTGAAACGGAGCGATCGATGCGCGACGCCGCCGAAGGTACCGAGGGCAACTTGACAGCGCAGGGGGGACTCCTAAGATAGCAAGTCTATCTGCGGTCGTGGCGGAATTGGCAGACGCGCAAGATTCAGGTTCTTGTACCCACAAGGTGTGGAGGTTCGACTCCTCTCGGCCGCATGCAAGGCCCGGTGAATAGCCGGGCTTTTTGCTTGGCCGAGGCGGAGATCGTCGCCGATAAAAGCGGTTGCCAGGCCACCGGTTTTCGGGCTGACGGGCGATGCGTTGAACGGGTACAATGCCACGCAAAGGAGATCGAGCGATGGCGACCGCTACCGTCAATGGAACGACCCTGCACTACGAGGATCGCGGCAAAGGCCATCCCGTGGCGCTGCTCCATGGCTTTCCCCTGGATTCAAGCGTCTGGTCGGCGCAGATCGAGGCGCTGTCGGCGCGCTATCGGGTGATCGCCCCGGACCTGCGCGGATTTGGCAAAAGCCCCGACGGCGGCTCGTTCAGCATCGCTTCGCTGGCCGAGGATGTTCACGCCTTGCTCAAGCAACTGGAGGCGCTGCCGTGCGTGCTGGGTGGGTTGTCGATGGGCGGATACGTCGCGCTGGCGTTCGCCCGCGAGTTTCCCGCCGACCTGCGCGGTCTGATGCTCATCGACACCAAGTGCGAAGCCGACACCGCCGAGGCCCGCGACGGCCGCGACCAGATGATCGAACTGGTCCGCCGACAGGGAAACTCGGGCGTCGCCGAGCGAATGATGCCCAAGATGCTCGCCGAATCCCATTTACAGACCCGCCCCGACCTGGTTAAGCGGCTGCGAAAGATCATGGAGGCATGCCCGGCGACGACGATCGAACAAGCGTTGACGGCGATGCGTGAGCGGCCCGATTACCGCGATATGCTGGCGTCGATCCCCGTGCCGGCGCTGGGGATCGTCGGGCAGTTCGACGCGATCACCCCGCCCGACGGCGTCAAGACCATGTGCGGTCAGATCCCGCGCTCGCAGGTCGTGGTCATCCGCGGCGCCGGGCATATGTCACCGATCGAGCAGCCCGAGCAGGTCACGCAAGCCATCGAGCGATTCCTCGCCGCCCTGAAGGGCTGAGCGAGCGACCCGCCGATGGCCTTTGTTGCGAGAAAATCCGCCGAGGGCATTCCCCTTTTTCCCGCTACGGTTTGCGGATGAAGAGCCGACGGGAACATCGGCGTTCCGCAGTGCGCTGACGTGTTCGTCGGCATGACTGGCAGCAATGACATCCTCGTCGGAATGACGAAGAGCAGACGAGAATCTCGCGTGTTCTAGACCGGAAAAAATGGGGATGAATCCGCCGCTCGGCGCATTGACGGCCCCATCCCGCACCGCCATCATTCAACCGATGAACCCAGCTTTTGTTCGTGCCCTGGTGGCAATGGCATCCGTTGTTCTGCTGGTTGCCGCGACGGCACCTTCGGAAACAGGTCCGTCCATTGACCGCTCGGACTATCGCATCGGGTATAGCGCCGATGGCAATCAGCATGACCCGGACGACATCGCCGCATCGGCGATGGCCATGGCATTTGTCGGCGCTGCGGGATTGCCAGATCGGCTTGTGCATTTCGATTATTCCAACCATCTCGGAGATTCCAGCGTTAAGCATGAGAAGCTGATGACGCAAAGTGTGCGAGGCGCCGCTGAGCGATGGAAGATTCCCGCCGAAGTGCTGTTCGACGATCAGGCGCAATTGGACGCGGCAATCGCCAGCATCGCCCGACAGATCAATGCCTCCAGCGAGGCGAATCGATTCTATTTGATTGCCGCTGGACCGATGGAAGTCGTCTGGCGCGGCATCGACGCTTCTGATCCGGCCAAACGCCCCTTTTGCACGGTCATCTCCCATTCCAAGTGGAATGATTCCCATGGAGACACGCCGCTGATGCGGCACAAGTGGGTGGACGTCGCCCGCTCGGGGGTCAAGACGATCCACATCACGGACCAGAACAAGAATTTGTCAACCGATCGCGCTGAATGGTCGTGGCTAGACGATGCCAGCCATCCAGACTGGCGCTGGCTGCATTCGCGGGCACAGTACAAAAAGCTTTTCGATGTTTCTGACGCCGGGATGATGTGGTTTGTTATCACCGGTCGCGGCGATCAAAGTGGCGACTCGGCGAAAGTCCGAGAGCTATTCACATCGCACGAGCTCGGGGCTGCCAACCGGAAGTGAAAAAACCAGTCATCGGCATGGCGGAGGGCATGTCGATCTACCGGCCGCCCCGCGGTAAGCCGGCGTTCGCGGGGGATCGATCGATCGACCCTCGATCCGGGTGAGTCACGCCCGATAGAGTAGCGGATTCAAAGGCGAATCCACCGCGTCGCCCGGTTTCAGGCCGGGCAGCCAGGTCTTCAGGTCGTTCTGCTGGTTCTTGTTCTTCGGAGACGCCACGCGGCAGCCATCGGCGACGTAGATTACGGTCATCACCTTGCGCGGCGAACCGGAGGTGTTGGCACCGGCGCGATGGAACGTCCAGCCGTAGTGGAAGCTGACCTCGCCCAGATCGAACGGCTCATCCACCAGCGGCAACCCTTTCTCAAGAAGTGATTTGCTGATCTTTGCCTCGCTGTCATCGCTGATCTCGATGTTGCGGCCCACGGCATGGCGATGGCTGGTGGCGCTGAAGCCCAGCGGGCCCATCTCCATCGGCGTTGCTTGCAGCGGAATCCACGCCGTCACCGTGTTGTCGGTGTCTACCGGCCAGTAATACTGGTCGGCATGCCAGGGAGTGATCCCGCCGCCCGGCTCTTTGTACAGCGCCTGGTCATGATAAATGCGAACCCCGCCCACGCCCATCAGTTCCGCCGCGATCCGCGCCAGCCGCGCCGAAAAGCTGAGCTCTTTCACCACGTCGCTCTTCGTCCACAAATTCATGATCTGGAGAAACGCCTTTTCATAGGTGTTCCGCTGGTCCATTGGCTTGGTTTGATGGTTCAGCCGAAAAACCTGCTCGGTGATCTGCCGCCCGTAGTGTTTAATCACCTGCGGCGACAGCACGTTCTTGAGCTTGATGAACCCCTCGGACTGAAAACGCCGCACCTGTTCGCTCGTCAGGCCGTAAGGCGCTTGCAACTGCTCGCGCAGGTCTGAATCGCTGCTGATGGATGCCGATGGGTTCATTGGGTGTTCTCCGGGTTAACAAAAGGGATGCAGAGCATAGGCATCGAGCGGCGAGAAAGTCCCGCGAGCCCCGGGGGCGCTTGCTTTGCGTGCATCGCCGATGCCGCGTGGGTTTGGCGTCGATCCGCAGACCGGCTATAAATTGCGGCGGTTTCTCGTTCGCCCTTACACCAAGGCCTCGTCCATGCGCCAATCCTGCTTCTTACCGCTCGTGGGTTTTTTCGCTCTCCTGTGCATTATGCCGTCGGCCCGCGCCCAGGCACCGGGGGACGAAGCCGCGGCGGTGCTGGCGGGGCGAATTTTCCCCTTCGCCCAAGGCGCCCTGACCGCGAAAAATATCGGTGAACCGCACTGGCGGCAGAGCGCTGCGTTGTTCGAGGCGTGCTCGCGTCTGGAACCGGCCGAGCCGCGATATCCACGGCTCCAGGGAGAAGCGCTGCTCCAGGCCCGCGACCTCGACGGGGCCATCGAGGCGCTCTCCGCGGTCCGCCGCCTGGACCCCCAGGATCAATTCGTGCAGACCCAGTTGATCGATCTTTACCTGGCGCGGATGGAGGGTGCCGATCAGCGGATCGCCTATGTGCGCGACCTGGTGGGTCGCACGACGCTGGCGGCACCGGTACGGTCGTATGCCGCCTATCGCTCGGCGGTGCTGCTGTTCGAGCGGATGCGCGACGACCAGGCGATGGGGCTGCTGGGCGAGGCGCTGCGGCTGAACCCCCGCAATCTGCCGGCCCTGCAACTGCAATATCAACGCGAAGGCTCGCACGGGTCGGCTTTCGAGCGCGTTAAGTCCATGCTCGCCATGATCCGCGCCAATCCGCTCCAGCCGGCGATCCTGGCGGATTTGGCGGGAGAACTGGCGGATGTCGGACTGACCGAACCGGCCGTGCGGTGGTATGGCGCGGCGATTAACGCCGCCAATCGCCTGGGCATGGCCCTGCCTCCCGGGGCGCTGGCGGGGTATTCAGCCGCTTTGTTCATTTCCGATCATCCCCAGGTCGCGGCCAATGTCGTACAGCAGGTGCTGAACCAGAACCCCGAGGATCCCGACGCCTGGTTCGTCATGTTGGCGATCACACAGAACAACAACGATGTGGAAGGGGCCAAGAAAATCCGCCAGTCGGCCGCGGCGGTGCTTCATAATCGCCTGGCCAGGGCGCGCCAGGCCATCGGCGATCGCGCCGCCACCACCCGACCGCTCAGCGACCCGGCACCCGAGGAACTGCCCGATCTCGCCGGCGATGCGCAGCGCCTGCAAAAGCTCGACGATCCCCAGCGGCGCGACGAGTTGACGGGTCAATACATCTCGGCACTGGCCGACCTCGCCTGGTTCGAGACGTACTTCAACAACAAATCGGCGCCGGCGCTCCAGGCGGCGAAGGTGATCCGCGCCATCCAGGGCGACGCCAGCGTGACCGCGGCCCGGCTCGAGGGCTGGGGCTATCTGCGCGGGACCAAACCCGATGAAGCTCGGCACAAGTTGTCGGCCATCAGCGACCGCGACGCCTTGGCCGAACTGGGGATCATCCAGCTTGACCGCGCGGCGAAGGATGCCGATCCCCGACGAATCGCCTCGACGGCCCGCAAACTGGTCAGCGAGCATCCTTCGGGTGCCTTGGGCGCGATCCTGTGGGCGGCGCTGCGAGATCAGGCCCAGCGCATCACCCCGACCATGGGCGACCATATCCAGGCCCAACTCGATGAGTTCCCCAAGAATTGGCTCGATATTATCGAGCTGCCCCAGCAGTTCTACGGCCTCCGTATTCGCCCGCTGCGGGTCTCGCATGGCTTCGGCGAGCCCATGCTCTGCCGCGTTACGCTGCAAAATTTGGGCGAACAGGACCTGACGATCGGTCCCGACGGGGTAATCCAACGCGATTTGTGGTTTGACGCCCAGCTCAAGGGCGTCGCCGATCAGTTGTTGCCCGGCGTGGCTTACGACCGGCTCAGCCAGGCGATGGTGCTGGCACCGCGGCAACGACTCAGCCAGGTCGTGCGGATCGACCAGGGTTCGCTCGATGAACTCATGCGCAAGAATCCCGGGCCGTCGCTGACGTTTCAGGGATTGGCCACGACGAATCCGCGCCCCGCCGGGCAGGGCGTTGCGCCGGGTCCGGCCGGCTATCGAATTCCGTTCGATCGCCTGATCGAGCGGACGGCTTATCCCTTGACCGACGATGCTTCCAAGCAGCGGATCTACGACGAAATCGACAAGGGAACCGTCGAACAACGGATGGCGAATCTCCAGGTTCTGGCGGCGTACATCCGGCTGCTTGGCGCCGAGGGCACCGATCCGCAACTGCGTCCGCTGGCGGGGGAGTTTCTGCAGGTGATTCGTCGAGCCCGCCGTGACAGCAGCCCCGCCGTGGGCGCGTTCGCATCATTGCACGCGGCGTTGCTGGAAACCCCCGCCGACGCGATGGAGACTCGCCGGGAGATGGCCCGCGCCGATGGCTGGTTCACCCGCCTGCTGTCGATGGTCGCCATGACCAGCCTGCCGCTCGATCAGCAAAAGCGGTTGGCCGAGCCGCTTGCCGATGACGCCGACCCCACCGTGGCCCGCTACGCTCGCGCAGCGTTGGCGATCGCCTCCACCCCCGCGACAGCGCCGGCCACGGCCCCCAGCCAACCCAGCCCGCCGCGATAGGCTGATGTCCCCTTGGTCCGTCCGGAAAGAGGAAACACCGGCGAAAATTTTTCTTGACTTACAAATTGGACGTGCTTATCCTGTATTGAGTAGTGGACCTACAGGTCCGATTTAGCCGAGTTTCCTTTTTTGGGAGTGCTTGAGATGCCCGCTGTTGTCGATATCGAGAAGTGCGATGGTTGCAAAAGTTGTGAAGATTCCTGCCCGCAGCAGGCGATCGCGGTCGAAGAGAAGGCCAGCGTCAATGTGGAAGAGTGCATTGACTGCAACGCCTGCGTGGATGCCTGCCCCTCCGGCGCCATCGCGATGAAGGATTAGGCCAGGATTCTGAGGTTTTCTAAGCCAGGCGATGGGGATGAGCCGATGGTTTGGCCGACGGCTCATTTTGCTGCGCCGCGACTCGATCGGACGATGGTTCGCCGGGGGTCTGTCGCGGCGCGGGCGTTAGAGATACTCGGCGAACAATTCGCGGCTGGGGCGCGGGATCACCACCGCCGAAACCAGCAGTCCCTTGGCCCGCACCATTTCCTTGGCTTTCTCCACCGCGACGCGGCAGTCGGCGACGCTGCCGGCGAGCATCACCAGCCCCTTGCCTCCCAAGGCCATGGCGATGTGAATCTTGAACAGCGTGACATTGGCCGCCTTGGCCGCCACGTCGGCCGCCTCGAGGGCGCTGGCGGCGGAAAACGTCTCGATGATCCCGAGGCTGGGCACGTCGGTGGGCTTCTCGACGGTCAATTGAATTGACTGGCCCAGAGCGCGGAAGACATCGGGATGGATCGCCGCGATCAGCAACTGGTCGATCACCCCATCGGGCGCCGCTTCGAGGCCGGCCGTCAGTGCCGCGCGGGCGGCCGAAACGTTCCCGCCCACCACCACGATGTATTTGCCCGAGCAGATGCTGCGCCCCAACAGCAGGCGAACACTCGCCGCCTTGAGCATCGCATCCTGGACCAGGTGTCCGATGCCGATGCTCGTCAACTCGATCATGGCGATGGCGTCATTCATGGTGAACCGCTTAAAAGAAGGTCAGCCGCCGAGATCGGCCTCGATCGTGATCGCGCCGTCGATCGACGCGATTTTCCCGTCGATGCTGGCGTGGATCACCGCGCCCAGCGCTTCGCCCGGCGGGCGGGCGACTTCATCGCCGGTACGCACGCGCTGGCCAACCGCAACCCGCGCCTCGGCCGGTGCCCCGGCGTGCTGCTTAAGCGGCAGCACCACCCGCCCGGAGCGATAGTCTGTTTCCAACAGCGGACCGGTGTTCACAAAGCCGCTTAGACCCATTTTGCGGATCAGTCGCGGCACGGGGACGCGCCGATCGTCCAGATGCAGCGCCGCCCGATCGGGATCGGCCTCGGTTGCCCACGTTGTCTTCTGCTTCATCAGCGAACTCTTGTTCGTCGAGCAAATGGTCTTGGGGTCCAGGTCCTCGGGGCAGGCCATCATGGTGCAAAGGTTGCATTCGCAGCAGAACAGGGTGCCGATCACGTTCGACTGGCCGGTTTCGTTGAACCCGAGCGAGCGCATCGCTTTGTGCGGCTCGATGGGATGTCCCAGCAGCCAGCGCGGGCAGAAATACGTGCAAAACGTGCATTGATCGCAGGCGCTGGCGCCGATCCGCCGGATCGCGGCCAGCGGCTTGGTGTAGCGAATCACCAGCGGATGATCCGGCGGCAGGACGATCAGTCCTCCGGTGGTTTTGGTCACCGGCTGGGTCAAGTCGTCGCAGAATCGTCCCATCATCGCCCCGCCCACCAGCACCACCGGGTCGGGGGTATCGGCGCCCCCGGCGAGTTCGATGCACTCGGCGAAGCTCGTCCCCACCGCCACGCCGATCGTCACCGGGCTTTTCACCGCTCCGGCCACGGTCAGATATTTCCGAATTACCGGCGCATCGAGCGCGATGTTGAGTGCCGTTTCGACGTTGATCACCACGCAGCCGACCGACAGGGGGATATTCCCCGGAGCGATGATCCGCCCGGTGACGTCATAGACCAGGATGAACTCATCGCCCGCCGGATAGGAATCACTCAATGGCTTGATCCGCATTCCCGCCGGCAGCAGGGGGGTTAGCTTCTTGATCAGCGCTGTGTATTTGTGCTTGATCCCGATCACCGCCGACGATGCGCCCACGCACTGCCGCGCCTGCTCTAGTCCATCGCTGATCTGATGCGGGAACGCTCCCAGCAGCTCCTTGTCCTTGTGGAGCAGCGGCTCGCACTCGGCGGCGTTGAGGATGATCGTCTCGGCCTTGGCGCGCAGCTTCACATGGGTTGGGAATCCTCCCCCCCCAGCCCCGACCACGCCGTTTGCCTGAGCTCGATCCGCAAGACTCATCCCGGGCCATTCTCCCCGACATGCCCCCGCCCGTCCAGCGTCGCAGCGCGATCCTCTCCCGCGGGCACCCGGCGAAAAAAGGGGCGCATCAAAAAAAGGGGACGCGCTGAATGCCATTCACTTAACGTGAAAACGGCTGGGAAAAGTCGCCTTATTGGTCTAAGACTGCTGTTGAGTTCGCCGATTTTGGCCCTTAAGTGAATGGCATTCGGGACGCGCTTATTATTTCATAAGGTAATAGAGTGGCACTGTTATAAATAACTCTTATCTCATATTTTTCTTACAAATCTGGGGAGTCTACCGAAAAAGAAGCGCGTCCCCTTTTTGCATTGCGTTCCCTTTTTACGTTGGCCGCAGGCAATTTCTCGCTCCTCCAAATTTTGGGCACATCCTCGTCGGCAAGCAAGGGCGAACCGCGCATACAAAAAGCCCGCCATTGGGCAATGGCGGGCTTTTCACAAGATCATCATCGGGCGCGGTCAGACGGTGATGCCGCTGACCTTCACCTCGGTGTAGTGCTGTCGATGCCCCTTGCGAAGCCGGTAGCGCTTGCGGCGCTTGTACTTGAAGATGTCGATCTTCGGTCCGGCCTTAGGACCCACAACATCGGCCGACACGCTGGCACCGCTGACCGTGGGCAGGCCGATCTTCGCCTTTCCCTCGCCGCCGACCAGCAACACGCGATCGAACGTAACGGTCTTGGTCTGTTCATCCACCTCGCGGTCGATCAGCAGCCGATCGCCGCTGGTCACCTTGTATTGTTTTCCGCCGTCTTCGATGATCGCGTACATGTCCGAAGTCTCCCTGGGGCCATCACACCGCAAAATATAAAGAGCCGAGTATTTTCGGCAAGAATCGGGCGATGTCAAGTTCCCAATCGCGCGATTTTTTCAAATGTCCGGATTCACCGAGGCGGCAGGGGGACATCTGGAATATTCCCTCGACGGGCGCTGGCAGGGGCGGATGGCGTGCCAGGAATATTCTGGATGTCCCTGTGCCGCTTAGGGTGACGAAATCGGCGGGGTCGGCGGTGGGTCGAATCTCAGGCACGGTCCGATGCGCTCGATCATGGCGGGGCCGACGCCGGGGACTTTCAGCAGGTCGGTTGGGGACTGGAACGGCCTGGAGCCGCGCCCGGCGTCGATGAACTGCTGGCGGTAGACGACTATTTGGCGGGCTCGCTTTTCGCCTAATTGCGGCAGGGATGCCAGCGTTGTCCATTCGGCGATGTTGGGGTCGATGCGATCCTCGAGCTCTTCGGCGCGGGGACCGGCGATCATCTGGGGGTCGTCCATCGTCGCCGGCTGGCGCCACGCGCGAACCGCCTGGTAGACGAGCAGCGCCCCCAGCAGCAGCAGCAGGACCCG
The DNA here is from genome assembly GCA_038329845.1 of Tepidisphaerales bacterium. Lineage (GTDB taxonomy): Bacteria > Planctomycetota > Phycisphaerae > Tepidisphaerales > Tepidisphaeraceae > JBBQNJ01. The sequence continues at coordinate 59,234 of JBBQNJ010000015.1, forward strand.
GCGCTGGGCACCGGTCCAGAAAGGCTCGGGGGGCAGGACTTTGGCCATGAGGACCTCTTCCGCGGCGATCGCCGCTTACCAATCCCCCGTCGAGCGCCGGTCTGACTTCAATTCCCCCCGCCGTCGTTTGCCCTCGAGCCGGCGTTTGCGGCTGGCGCGGGTGGGGCGGGTCTTCCTGCGACGTTTCGGCTCGACACTCGCTTCGATCAATAATTGCCGCAGCTTTTCCATCGCATCGGCGCGATTGGACTCCTGGCTGCGGTGCGCTTCGGCCGTGACGTGGATCTCATCGGCGATCGTCAACCGCCCGCCGGCCAGCGCGCGCAGTCGCGCCATCGCGGCGAGGGACATCCCGCGGAGGTGTTCAAGCGAGAGCCACAGCTCCACCTTGGTGTTGACCTTATTGACATTCTGACCGCCCGGCCCGCTCGAGCGGGCGAACTGCATGCGCAGGCCCGCCGGCGCCGTCGAGATGCCCGGCGCCAGTTCGATCCCGCCTTCGGTAGTTGCGCCCGGTGTGTCGTTCACGCGGTCCATCATACCCGCATCCCGGCGATTGGACGTTCTGTTGCAATCAAGTAGAAATGTCACGGTCGGCGTTTGTCACCCCCTCACCCCCTCCCCCCCTCACCTTCCCTTCACCCGAGAGTGGCGATCGCCGATGCGCGGACCTATATTGGATCGTGTCATGGCTGAAACGCATGAGGTCGTAACCAAGGTTTGGATCGAGCCGGGGTGCATCGTCTGCGATGCCTGCGAGAACGAGTGTCCCGAGGTCTTCGAGGTGCTGGATGAGACGTGCATCGTTCGGCCCGAGGCGCTGAAGCCGGCGTTTTTGATGCCGTTGTCACCCACCGTACGGCTTGCGGCCGAAGCCTGTCCCGTCGAGGTGATCAAGTTCGAAGCCAAGGAAGTTTCCGGGACCGCGTCGGAAGTGCCCGCGCCGGAAAAGTCGGCGACCAAGGAGAAGCCAACTGTGGCGGAGAAGCCCGTGGTTGCGGCAGCGCGGGCGGTTCCGGCAGCGCCGGTCCGGCCGGTGGACCTGCCCGACCCTCGCTGGCAGTTTCTTGCGGATGAGAAGGCCAAGGATGCGGCGGCGAGCGATGATCTCGGCGAGTCGGTGCGTGCCCGCCAGATCGGCCGCATGATGAAGCTGCCGGCCGATGCCCCGCCCGACCAGCGGATGGCGATGCTGGCCGTCGGCGGGGCGTATCGACCCCAGCCGTCGTTGTCGCAGCGTTTGCGGACCACCGGGCGCACGCGATTCTGGTGGCGAAGGCCTAAGAGCGTTCCCTCGGATCCGGTTCCCGCCGAAGCGAAAAGCTGACCCGTTCCCCAGGAGCAACCATGGCACATCGCGCGGCCCGCGACCCGAATGCGGTAGACCTCTGGACCCACAACATTCCCGGCGCCCAGGGCAATGGGCTGGAGGACACGCCGCGATTGACGCCGATGCTCGTCGATTCGTCCGAACCAGCGGCCGCGGTGGTCGTTTGCCCGGGCGGGGGGTACAACCACCGCGCCGACCACGAAGGCGAGCCGGTCGGGCGATGGCTCAATTCTCTGGGAATCGCCGCTTTCGTGCTGGACTATCGGGTTTCTCCCTATCGTCACCCCGCGCCTCTCCAGGACGCCCAGCGGGCCATTCGCATGGTGCGACATCAAGCGGAGACATGGCGCATCGATCCGCGGCGGATCGGCATCCTCGGATTCTCGGCTGGTGGTCACCTGGCGATTTCGGCCGCCACGATCTTCGACGATGGCGATGCTTCATCCGACGACCCGATCCAGCGCCAAAGCTGCCGGCCCGATGCCTTCATCTCCTGCTATGCCGTGGTGACGCTCGATTCGCGCTACCATCACGGCGGGTCTCGCCGGGCCTTGCTGGGCGAAACTCCGCCGCAATCGCTCATCAGTGAATTGAGCCTTCATGCCCGCGTCACCGATCGCACGCCGCCGGCGTTCATCTGGCACACCGCCGAAGACAAGTCGGTGCCCGTGCAAAACTCGCTGATGCTCGCCCACGCACTCGGCGACCGCGGCGTGCCGTTCTCGCTGCATGTGTTCCCCAAAGGCAATCACGGGATGGGCCTGGCCGCGTCAAACCCGATCGTGAGCGCCTGGACGCAGCTGTGCGCTGATTGGCTGGGCGAGATCGGGTTCCGTTCCTAGCGGGCCATCCGAGCCGAAGCGCAGATTGACTACGCCGGAAAATCCACGCCCCGGTAGATTTCCGCCAGCGGTATAGTCAGCTCGAGGCTGCGCAGGACGGCGGTGGCTTCGATGCCGGACCAGGTCTGGAATAGCCAGGCGCCTTCGGGTTGGCGGAAATAGGTTTCGATCATCGGCTGGTTTTGGGCCACCAAAACGTATTCCTGCAACGACTCCAGTTCGCGGTAGAGCGCGAACTTCTGAACCCGGTTGTACATCTCGGTCGATTCCGAGAGAACTTCAATCACGGCCTTGGGGTTGGTGATCGTCGTTTTTTTTGGGTCGTCCACATCAAGCGCCGGCTCGCCGCAGACGATGGAGATGTCAGGATAGATATAACTCTGGCGGCTGGGGATGCGGACGCGCATGTTACACCCAAGCGGATGGCATCCTCGGCTTTTCGATCGCCCATGCAACCCGGTAGCGAGGTGAGCCCCGATCATCGCGTGTGCGTAGGTTCCGGCCGGCATAGCGAGAATCTCGCCATCGTGAAACTCGTGGCGGTCGACTGCGAGTTCCTCGCGCTGGAGATACTCGGCGATCGTGTAGCGAGGCTTTTCCGCGGGCAGACCCATGACGCCAATCATACTGCCGTTCAATCGAGATGGAACACTTCGCGCAGCTCCTGGGACACGGGGCTGTGGTCCGGGTTCGACGGCATCACGTCACCCATGTGCTTCCACCAGCGTTGGCAGACCTCGGTCCGCGCGATCGCGGCCCAGCGGGCTTCGTCCTCGATCTCAACATACCCGAAGAGCTGGCGCGTCTGGGGATGCAGGAAGATCGAATAGTTGTGAACGCCGTGCGACTTCAGCGTCGCCTCGAGTTCGGCCCAGATCGGATTATGGCGGCGCTCATACTCCGGCTCGCTCCCGGCGTTGACGCTCATCACGAATGTTTTTCGTATCACGATCCGGCTCCTTCGGCGCCCGCGGCGCCGGTACGTATCCATGGTCAATTAAATCCTGGTGAAAAACCGGGAAATCGGTCTTGCCCTCGGCGGTCTTCCATCGCCCGATCACCTTGAGCTTTACCGGGATCTTCACCAGTTCCGTTCCCAGAAAATCCCCGGTCGTCTTCAGCGTCTCGTCCTGCTTGAGTATGAAGTCTTCCAGTCGCAACGAGAGCCATTTCGCCGGCTTGGGGGTCGATCGGACGATCTCCATCTGGTATTTCCAACTGATCGCCCGTTGCAAACGCTCATCGGCGGTTTTCTGGCAGGGGATGCCGAAAAATGACAGGTCGTCGGTCACGTGAGCCCTGAGGATGCAGTCGCGCGGATCGCGGATCCAGTGGATGTAGTTCAGGTCGGGGAACAATCTGGCGATCCACGGAAAGCACAGCGTCGTCTCGGGGATTTTCCACCCTTTGCGCCTCGCCGGGCTGCTCAGCACCGACGCGAGGTACTGCTCGATCAGCTTGGCGAACGCTGGATCGATTTTCCCTTCGTGCAGCCGGCTGAAATCCCACTGCATCGGCCCGGTCTGGCGGACCTGCCTGGCCAGCACCCGGCAGGCTTCGTACATGGGCTCGGGCGGCAGCAGATCGCCCGAGACGTTCAGCGTGTTTCCCATATAGACGCCCGACTGGCTCAAGGTGTGAGAGATGGCGCGGGTTCCGGAATGCCCGCGACCGATGATCGTCACGAACAGCGAATCATCCCCCGGGCGATGTTCGCCGCGGGCGGCATACTTGGCACCCGACACGTCGGCGGCGCTCTTCTCGGCCGCCGCGGGCTTGGCTTGTATCGCCTGGTTGGCTTGGAGCTTGGCCGCGGCCTTGGGATCGCCGATATGCAGCGTGTCGTACGCCTGCTGCGACGACTTGAAGGCCGTGATCTCTTTGTGCCCGTGCCACGCCCCCTGGTGCAGCATGGGATTGCTGATGCCCATCTCCTTTTCCCGCCGGGCGATGAACGTTTCCATCCGCCGGCGAAGCGTCTTTACGATGTCGGGGTTCTCTTCAGCGACGTTGCGATCCTCATGCGGATCGGTCAACAGGTTGTACAACTCGATTTTCGGCTTGAAATGGAAGTCCGGCTCGAGGGCGATCATCAGCTTCCATTCGGGCGTGCGCCAGCCGTGCTTGCGCATCCAGGTGCATTCGGTGATGTAGAACTCGCTGGCGAAACTGGCGACGTCGCCGCGCACCAGTTGCATCAGCGATTGCCCGTCGAACTGCGTCTTGGTGCGAATCCCGGCCAATTCCATCAATGTGGGAACCAGGTCCTTGTGCTGGTTGTACCCGCCGATCCGCCGTCCCGCCGGGACCTTGCCGGGATAGCGGATGATCAGCGGCACATGCAGCGTCACGTCATACATGCCGTGGTGGTCGTACCAGCACTCGTGGTCGTCGAGCGTCTCGCCGTGGTCGCCGTTGAGGACGATGATCGTTTCCTCGGCGATCTCCAACGCGTCGAGCTGGGTGAAAATCCGCTGGATGCATGAATCCATGTAGGTGACGGCCCCGTCGTACTGGGCGTTGATGTACTCGGCATCGGTGCAGCCGGGGGGGAACCAGGTGGCGAAGTAGTCGCGGAACGGTTTGAAGTTCATCACCGGCTCGAGCGACTTGTTCTTCGGGTCCAGTTCGTTGCCGTGATACCAGATGCGATCGAAGGGGACCGGCGGCAGGTAAGGCGAGTGGGGGTCCATGTGGCGCAGCATCATAAACCAGGGTTTTCCGGTTTTTCGCCGCTCGGCATTCAGGCGATCGATCTCCGGCTGGGTCACTTCATTGAGATTCTGCGCCTTGGGGCTTCGCCCCGAGTCCCACGATCCCCAGCCGGAAAAATCGAGATAGTTCTCGAACCCGCGCGAGGAAGGGTTCCACTTGAACCCCACACACGTCGTGTTGTATCCCGCGTCCCGGCAGATTTCGGCCAAAGTCTTGACCTTGTCGGTCAGCCCGCCTTGATGGCGCAGCGCCACGACCTCCGTTCCAAAGCAGTCGCGGCCGGTCAACATCGACGCATACGCCGGAGTCGTGGGAATATGGGCCGAATAAGTCCGCTCGAAGAGCGTTGCTCCGCGGGCGAATTTGTCGATATGCGGCGTCGTTTGACGCGAATAGCCGTAACAGCTCATCCGATCGGCCAACAGCGAATCGATCGCGATCAGCAGAATGTTCGGATGCGTCGCGGCGGGTTTTTTCACCGACCGCTTCGAGGGATTTGACTTGGCCATGGAGATACGTGTCCTTTCGGGGGGTTCGATTCGTTAACCAATTCAGGCGATTTCAACGCGGCGTCCCAGCTCCGACGAGCGATGGCACGCCAAGGTCATCTCCAGTGCTGTACGACCTTCCTCGGCCGTGGCGATGGCGGGGCGCCGGCCCTGGAAAAACTCGAGGATCGCAGGGGCTAGCGCCGCGATCCGCTGTCCGTGATTGGAAGGCGAGGCGATGTCCTCGATCGTCCAACCGGCGTCGCCGGTCTTGAACCATTTCAGGCCGATCCCGCCCGGGGGTCGGGGAATGTTGGCACTGGGGACATCCCCGAAGTTCTGGATGATCGTTCCGCGCTCGCAGACAACTTCGGTGGTGTTTTCCCCGGCCGAACAGACGAACGAGCAAGCCACTTCGGCGAAGGCGCCGTCGGGATAGCGAAAGATGGCCACGCCGTGATCATCGGGAACTGATGGGTTGTGTAGCGTGTCGATCTCGGCCATGACGCTGCGCGGCTTGCCAAGCAGCCACAACATAAAGTCGATCGCGTGGGCCGCGTCATCGGCCCACATGCCTCGGTTCAGCTCGGGCCGCACGTGCCAGCTCTTGTCGAAATCCTTCCATTGATGCGTCGGCAATCCATGGCGACGGCGGACCATGAAAACCCGGCCAAACCCGCCGTCCGCCAGCAACTGCTTTATCCGAAGGTTCTGCGGGTCGATCCGCATCTGCCAGGCGAGGGTGAAAGGCACTTGATGACGATCCACCGCCGCGACGATCCGATCGGCCTGCTCGAGTGTCAGGGCGATCGGCTTTTGCAGCACGATCGTCTTGCCGGCGGCGGCGGCGATCTCCACCAGTTCGGCGTGCAACGATGTTTCGGCGCCGATGATAACGCCCTGAATATTATCCCGCCGGCACAGCGCCTCGGCCGATTCGCACGCGGCCATGCCCCAGGTGTCGTGGGCCTCGTCGGCGCGGGTGCGATCGTGATCCCACACCGTCGCCAGCGACGGGGCATCGCTCGTCATTGCCGCCCAGCGGCGGCAATACGTCGCAATGTGTCCGTGTGCCAGGCCGAGGATTCCGATGCCGATCGTCATGGTCGTTTTTACCGTGGGAGGCTGGGGGCGATCACAGAGGCGACGCCGAGGATTCGATTCCGATCGTCATGGTCGTTGTTACCGCGCGCCGCAGGCTTGCAGCGACGCCTGCATATGCCCGCGTGCCTCGGCGGCGATCGCCACGCAGCGGGTCAGTTCGTACGCCTTGGCGCCGATCACCTCCAGATCGATCGGTCCGCGATAGCCGTTTTCATGCAGAACCCGCAAGTATCCCAGCAGGTCGATGTCGCCGCGGCCGTTGGCCTGGTTTTCCGGCGTGCCGGGGTTTTGCTGGCGGCCCTTGCAGTCGCGGATATGCACATGCTTGACCCGCGACATTACCGCCGCGATCGCCTCGACGGGGTTCTCTCCGGCCCGCCAGATGTGGCTGGGGTCCATGTCCAGTCCCAGGCTCGCCTGCGGCAGCGCCGCCAGCACCTTCAACGTGGTGGGGGTGTTGTACACGTACTGCCCCACGTGCGCCTTGAAGCAGAGCGTCACCCCGAAATGCGCGGCTCGATCGGCCAGCTTTCCCAGCGAATCGACCACCGGCTGGAATGTCGATTCATCATTGGCCTTGCCGCCCGGCCCGCAATTGATGATCGGAATGCCGATCTCGGCGGCGGCGGCGAACGCCAGCTCCATCTTCTTCGTATCCTGCGATGGCTGCTCCATCGCCAGGATCGGCAATTGATGTTCCGCCGCGAGCGCCTTGATCTGGGGAGCCAGCTCGCGCCAGCGCTCCAGGACCAGATGCTGGCTCATCGAGTCGATGGCCGACAGCTCGATTCCATCGTAGCCGCACATCGCCCCGTGCTTAAACGCCGTCGCCAGGTCGAAGCCGCCAAACAAGACACTGTTGAATCCAATCTTCATGCTTTCCCGCCAGGGTAAGGGTCCAGGGTAAGGGTTAAACGGTTTCGACGGAGCGGTTTTCGATCGACCGGATCGCCGCCGCCAGAACTTTCTGCGCCGCCAGCCCATCGGTGCCCGAGGCATCGATCGTCCGCGGATCATCGCCGCGCGCCACCTGCTCGATAAAGGCGTGCAGGCGGTTGCTGAACGTCTGCTCAAAATCCAGGTGCCCGCCGAACACCGGATTGGTGTAGACGGTTTTTTCGAGATTCCCCGCCGGGTAGAGCGTCGCTTCGCGCCACATATCGTCCAGCACAAACCGCCCGCCGGTGCCCGCCACCTCGCAACGCTCCATCGGGTGGCCGCGCTGAATGTCATACGAGCCGGTCAGCCCGCCCACCACGCCGTTGGCGAACTTCATGGAAAAATGGGCCGTGCTGTAAATGCTTCGTCCGGGTGCCTTAGTGGCGAAGCACTGCACCGACTCGATCTCCCCGCAGAAATAACGCATCACGTCCACCGTATGCGGATGAAGCGCCTTGATCTGAAACCATGGCGAGCTTTCGGCCGGATTCATGATCCACATCGCCATGTTGATGAACAACAAATGACCCAGGCGGCCCTCATCGGCCCACCTTTTCGCCAGCTTGGCCGCCGGGGTGAAGCGGTGGTTGAGATTGATCCCGTAACACAGTTTTTTTCCCCGAGCCAGCGCCACCATCGCCTGGGCCTGGGCGATGTCGTTGCTGATCGGCTTTTCGCCCAGCACATGGCAGCCGGCGTTCAGCGCCTGCATAGTCGGGGCGTAGTGGTCCGATCCGTATTCATATCCGCCGGTGGCGATGCTGCACACATCCGGGCGAAGTTTATCGAGCATTTTCGCCGCATCGGTGAACGCTTCGACACCCAGGGCTTTGGAAGCGGCATTGGCGCGATCGGGAAGAAGATCGCACACGCCGACGAGCTCGGTGAGCGGATCGGCGCGGTAGATTCGCGCGTGCCGGTTGCCGATAGGGCCCATCCCGATGACCGCGGCCCGCAGTTTTTTCCCGCCCGCGCCAGTCATCACAGCGAGACCACCTTCCCGCTCTCCCACGACTCGATCGCCGCCTCGATCACGAGCTGCGCCGCCAGAGCGTCGGCGGCCTTGCCGTCCACCTTGTCCGGGGAGGTCTTTTTCAGCAGGTCGTCGATCCAGGCATCGATGCGGCTTTGGAAGGTCTCGGAAAACGACCGCATTTTTCCCAGGTAGTGGAAGCTCTCGGATTCGATGCTCTTTCGCGGCTGGAAATGCAGATGTTCGCAGGCGTCCTCGATGACGATCCGCCCATCCATGCCGACGATCTCGCAGCGTTCCAATCCCCAGGGGTGCCCGGGGCCGCCGCCGTCATAGCTGCCCATCAGGTGGCCGATCACGCCCGAGGCGAACTGCATGTTCACATGGACGTTGGACCAGCAGACCCGTCCCGGGCCTTTCTTAAAAAAGGCGTGGACCCGCTTTACATCCCCGCAGAAGAACCGCATCACGTCGATCGAGTGCGGATGCAGCGCCCGCATGTGAAAGTGCGGGCTGGTTTCGTTGGGGTTGTTGATCCACATGAACATGTTGATCATGTTGATTTCGCCGCATCGGCCCGTCTCGAGCCACTTGCGGGCCTGGTGCGCCGCGGGGGTGAAGCGGTGATTCAGGTCGATCCCGTAGGGCAGATTTTTCTCGCGGGCCAGTTCCACCATTTCACGCGCTTTGTCGATCTCGTTGCTGATCGGCTTTTCTCCCAGCACCGGGATGCCGGCGCCGAGCAGTTCAATGGTCGGGGTGTAATGGTCGCCGCCGTTTTCCTTGCCTGCGGTACACATGCTCGCCGCGTCGATCCCCAGCTTGGCGTCGAGCATCTGGCGGACCGAGTAAAACGCCGGACAGGCGAGCGTCTCGGCGGCCTTGTCGGCCCGTTCCTTGATGATATCGCACACGCCGACGATCTTGACGTTGGGATTCTTCTGGTAACAGCGGCCGTGATTGTTCCCGATTCCGCCGAGTCCGACGATGGCGACGTTGAGCATGGTTCTCCGTGGTTGAATGACTGGAGCGACAGACTAGGAAACCCGATCCCGTGGCTCTAGCACGGTGTTGCCCATTTGTTGTATGATCTTGCGCGCATGGCCCGGACGCTGGACGATCCCGTGACCTTTCGCACGCTGGCCTGGGACAGCCTGCGCGGCGGCACGGAAGGCGGGATGTATGTCTTTCGCATCCCCAACCATGAGGCTAGCACCCCTCACGATCATCTGTTTCACGAGGTCGTTTACGTCGAGGCCGGTTCGGCCGAGCATTGGGCCGCCGATGGGACTCGCCAGATTCGCCCGGGCGACGTGATCGTGCTGGGGCCGCAGGTCTGGCATGCCTACCGCAATCCCAGTGAATTGACGATCATCAATTGCCTGATCGACAGCCGGCTGATGCAGCGGATCTTTCCGTTTCTCGCCGGGGTCGAGGGGGCGTTCGATCTCTATCGTCGCCGCGGGCGCCGTCCGCGGCTGGCACCGCCGCTGGTGCTTCACGCCCCGCCGGCTCGCCAGGCGATGTTGCTTGCCCGGCTAAACGGGATGATGGAGGAGTTGCGTGGCCGGCGAAACGGCTGGCGCGCCGCGGCGACGGCGGGGCTACTCGACCTGCTGGTGGCCACGGCCCGGCTCGCCCGCGAGCAGGTTCAGCCGATCGTCGGCCCCGGGCCCGGGCCCGGGCCC
>JBBQNJ010000016.1:0-68790 GCA_038329845.1 Tepidisphaerales bacterium
CAGGTTCGCATTGACTTTGACCTGCACCGGCTGACTGCTGTACTTCTGGAAGTTGACGATGCTAGACGAGTCCTGCACCAGGGCGGGATCGGTTCCAGCGAAAATGACGTCGAACTTACTAGCCGTGCCATCGAAGGTAAAGTTGGGAGCGGAACTCGTGAAAACCATCCGATTAAGAGTGTAGTCAGTGCTGAGCGCTGGCGATGTCGAGCCGCTGGTGGAGGTGAACTTCCACACATCCGTGTCGAGATTGGTAGGCCCATCATTGTCGGTGGCGGTCGTTTCGTTGTACCAATTCGCCGCGTCCGACAGCGATCCGTTGACATCCCCCACCCACCGATACGTCGCCGCTGTCGCCACTCCAGAGACGCCAGGAAGGACGACTCCCGCACAGGCCACGGCAATCAGAAACTGAAGGGAATTTCGCTTACGCATCTCAGACCTCCAAGAAAAAATACAGACCTTTCAAGGCACTCAACCCGGGCGAAACGATCGTCCGGACCCTTTACGAGTTCATAGAGCCAGTTCCCGCGGCGACGTCACCGTCGCACCGCGGTTCCAATGCCCGCCAACCGATCTCGCCGGCAACGGTGCCCGCGGGTTGGCAATCTTTTGTTCGAGCATATCTACGGCCGACGCGCCCAGCTCCTCGCGGCCGAGCAGGACGGTGGTCACGTCGATTCCGGCCACGTCATATTTGCGATCGGAGAAGGTGATCAGCGACAGGTCGCGCGGGACCGACAGGCCCCGCATCAACCCCGCGACCAGCAAGGGACTGAGCGTGAATCCGGAGTAGGCGACGATCGCCGTCGGCACATCGGGACGCCCGAGCACGGCATGAGCCTCCTCGAGAAGCAGTGAATCCTTGTTGGTCAATGAGCCGGTCAGGAAGCGCGGCTCGAGGCCCGCTTCGCGCATCGCCGCGGCGTATCCGGCCCGCCGATCGGTGAGGCTGTAGTGTTCATCCCCCAACTCATCGGCATAGGCGAAGTCGGCGTAAGCGATGCGGCGATGCCCGAGTTCGATCAGCCGAGACGTCGCCATGCGGGCCGCGGCCGCGTCGTCGGGGCAGATGCTGTCGAACGGCTGTTTGGTGTTCATCCAGATCGACGGGATGTCGTGACGGTCGATCAGGTCGCGCATCGCCTGGGGGACGTGATCGGTGTAGTCGATCAACAGCCCATCGGTCATCGTCTGGCGGAGGATTTTCGGCATCACCTGCTCGCTGGTGAGCCGTTCATCGGGCATCCTGGCCAGCACCAGCGACAAGTCGCGTTCGGCCACGGCCTGTTGGATACCGCTGAGCAATTCCTCGGGCAGATAGCTCCGGCTGTCGGCGGTGGTCGTCAACAATGCAACGCTTCCGAATCGTCCGGTGACCATGCTTTGGGCCGCCTGGTTGGGTCGATAGCCCAACTCGCGGGCCACGCGCGTGACCCGTTCGCGGGTTTCGGCGCGATAGAAATGGTGGCGCGGACTGGCGGGATTCAGCACATGGCTGACGGTCGGGAAACTGACTCCCGAGGCGTGAGCAATCTGTTTGAGGGTCACCGCCATAATGCTCGCTTTGAAACCGTCCTCTTGCTAACGATGTGATACTCTACTGCAAGCGTTATGAATGTCAAGAACTTTTTTCTGATTGGAAGTTTTTCCATGCAAACCGACGGCGAACAGATTTTTCACCATCGAACTCACGAGATATCCATGAAATCAATGACCGATCGCTTCGCTTGGGTCGCCGTACTGATGATCGCGGCACCGAAAAGGTGACATCCACTCTTCGGGGACGGGCAAAAACGGTGGATGTCACAAATGCCATTCACTTAAGGGCCAAAGTCGGCGAACTCAACAGCAGTCTTGGACCAATAAGGCGACTTTTCCCAGCCGCTTTCACGTTCAAGTGAATGGCATTCGTGGATGTCACCTTTCATACCCTTGCCCTGTCACCCTTGATGCCCCCCGATGCCGGCAGTCGCGGAGACACCAGCGCATTCATGCTCGTCACCGCCGGGGACGCATCCCGGCAGCGTTGATGCACCCCGCCCCGGTTCGGGCAGGCCAGGCGTTGTAATCCAAGCGCAGCGACATCAGTCATGACGACTGGCGGACGGAATGGCACTAAGATTGCTTCATGAGTTCTCCCATGAGCAAGAAAATCGTCCTTGTCGGGCATTGCGGGCCGGATTCGAGTTATCTTCGGTCGGCGGTTCGAAGCGCCGTTCCCGGGGCGCAGGTCGCCGCCGTGGATGATGAGACGGAATTGCGCCAGGCGTTGCAGACGGGCGTGGATTTGATTCTGTTCAACCGTGAACTCGATTACGGGTTTCGCCAGTCCGAAGGCGTTGAGTTGATCGCCTCGCTGAAAAAGGACTTTCCGGCAACGGCGATGATGCTGATCAGCAACTATCCCGAAGCGCAGGCCGCGGCCGAGGCGGTGGGCGCTGCGCCGGGGTTCGGCAAGCGCGAGATTGGTTCGCCCCGGGTGAAACAGGCGATGCAAAACGCCTTGAGAGTCGGGACGGAACGTTGATTCGGTGACGATCGAGAAACGACCGAGAGATCGGCGATGGGTGTGGAAACCGGCGATGTAAAAAGCGTTAGGGGTCGAGCCGCAACGTTGATCCGGCGACGTTCGAGAAACGACCGAGAGATCGGCGCTGGGGATCGAGCCTGAATGTTGATCCGGCGATGTTCGGGAAAAAACTGCGAGATCAACCCAGCATCTGTGCCAGACGATCCATCGCCTTCTCGACATTTTCCCGGCTGTTGAAGGCGCTGATGCGGAAGTAACCTTCCCCGCAGGCGCCGAACCCGGCGCCGGGGGTGATCACCACGTTGGCCTGGCGAAGCACCGTGTCGAAGAACGTCCAGCTCGCGGTGCCGCCGGGCGTTTGCGCCCAGACGTAGGGTGCGTTGATCCCGCCGAAGACGGCAAGCCCGGCGGCCTCGAGGCTTTTGCGGATGATCCGGGCATTGCTCATGTAATGTTCGATCAGCGCCTTGACCTGGGCGGCGCCCTGTTCGCTGTAGACGGCCTCGGCGCCGCGCTGGGTGATGTAGGACACACCGTTGAATTTGGTGGTGTGGCGCCGGCTCCACAGCTTGTGTAGTTCGACGCTCGATCCATCGCGGGCGAGTCCCGTCAACGATCGGGGTATCACGGTGAAACCGCAGCGAACCCCTGTGAATCCCGCCTTCTTTGAGAAACTGCGAAACTCGATGGCGCACTGGCGGGCACCGGGGATCTCGTAGATCGAATGGGGCAGCGAGGGGTCGGAAATGTATGCCTCGTAGGCCGCATCGAACAGGATGATCGCCTTATTCGCCCGCGCATATTCGACCCAGCGGGTCAAAGCCGCGGCATCCATCGCGGCGCCGGTGGGATTGTTGGGCGAACAGAGGTAGACCAGATCGACTTTTTCCGGCGGGGGTTCGGGAATGAACTGATTGTCCGGGCGGGTCGGCAGGTAGATCAGCCCGGCGTATTCACCGCGATCATTGGCCGGACCGGTATGCCCGGCCATGACGTTGGTGTCCACATACACGGGGTAGACCGGATCGGTGACGGCGACTTTGTTGTCGCGGGCGAAGATGTCCAGGATGTTGCCGGTGTCGCACTTGCTGCCGTCGGAGACGAAAACTTCGTCGGCATCCACGTCGCAGCCGCGCGATTGGAACTCTTCACGGGCGATCGCCTGACGTAGAAAATCGTATCCCTGCTCAGGCCCGTAGCCGCGGAATGTCAGTCGCTGGGCCATGTCGTCCACAGCGCGGCGCATCGCCTCGACGGCCGCATCAGGCAGCGGCTCGGTGACGTCGCCGATCCCCATGCGAATGATCGGCGCATCGGGATTTTCGTTGGCATGAGCGGCGACTCGGCGCGAAATCTCGGGGAAGAGATAACCGGCCTTGAGCTTGAGATAGTGGTCGTTGATCTGGGGCATGGCGGCTCGATTACCGCCGAACTCACCGGACCGCAAGTCCGCCGCCTCGCCACCCCATCGGCGCGACGTTCAATTCGGCTTGGCGGTGCCACTGGCATCTGTGCGGACCGATCGCTCATCGCATTCGAGGCGGGCGATCTTCTCGACCCGCCGAACGTGGCGACCCTCGCCAAAACCACAGGCCAGGAAGGTGCTGACGATGCCGCGAACCTGGTCTTCGCTGAGAAGATCCGCGCCCAGGCAAAGCACGTTGCAGTGATGGTGCTCGCGGGCCCGGCGGGCCGTTACCTCATCGTGGACCATCGCCGCCCGGATCCCGAGGATCTTATTGGCGGTGACGGTCATCCCGATCCCGCTGCCATCAAGAAGGATGGCGACTTCGCACTCGCCGCGGGCCACGGCGCGGGAGGCGGCGGCGGCGAAATCGGGGTAATCGCAACTTCCCGGTCCGTCGCAGCCAAAATCATCGAGGTCGTGGCCCATGCGCTTAAGGACCGGCATCAGCCGCTTCTTGGCTTCGTACCCGCGATGATCCGAGGCGACAGCGATCTTCATGAGGCAATTACGCTCCGAGGTGCCATTCTATGATTGAGCCACGCCGTTGGGAAGTGAGACGGGACAATTTGCAACGGGCAACGGGTCGGGGCCGCGGCCATGAGGGCGGCGGAGGCGGGCGGTTGGCCATGGCACCCGCCGCCGTCGGGGAAGGAAACGGGATTGCCCATGGTGAACCGGGGCGGCGCGACGGTAGAGTCTGGCGCGATGGCACGTTTGCCCAACAGCGGTGGCTCGAACCGAACCCTGGCTCTTTTGGCCGCGGCGGCCATCATCGCCGCGCTGTACTTGGCGCGGGATGTGTTGATCCCTCTGTCATTGTCGGTGTTGCTGAGTTTTCTGCTGGTGCCGCTGGTCACGCGATTGGAGCGGTTGGGCCTGGGGCGAATCCCCGCGGTGCTGGGGGTAGTGTTTTTCGGCTTCGCCTTGATCGGACTGATGGGGTGGCTGGTGGTCAGTTCGCTGATCGACCTGGGCAACGAGCTTCCCGGCTATCGCGACGACATTCGTCGGAAAATCGCCGAAGTGCGAGGGAGCACGGGCGGAGTCCAGAAGATTCAGCAATTCGTGGAGGATGTGACCAGCACAACCGAGCCGACGACCGCCGCTTCGACGCAAAGCGTCACTCGACCGGCCACCTCCGGCGAGATTGCGCCGACGACGTCGGCGGCCGCGGCGCTGGCGCCGATCAAGGCGGCATCCGCGGTCGAGTCATCGTCGGCACCGCCGGCAACGCAGCCCGGGCTGCGCCGGAACAATCCATTGTGGGTCGCGCAAGCCGAGTCGCAGGCGGGTCCGATCGAGCTGTTGCAAAACACGGTCGGGCGGCTGCTCTCCCCGCTGGGCACCGCCGCCATCGTCCTTATTTTTGTCATCTTCATGCTGCTGGAGAAGGATGAGCTGCGCGATCGCTTCATCCGGCTGGTCAACCAGGACGACATGACGATTACCACGCAGGCGATGGACGATGCGGCCCAGCGCGTCAGCCGCTATCTGCTCATGCAACTGCTGGTCAACGGCAGCTACGGCCTGGTCATCGGCCTGGGACTGTTGGCGCTGGGCGTGCCCAACGCGCTGCTATGGGGGCTGCTGTGCGCCTTGTTTCGGTTCGTCCCGTATATCGGGCCGTGGATCGCGGCGGCGTTTCCGATCATCCTGTCGATCGCCGTGTTCCCGGGCTGGCGCGAGGCCATTTACGTGGTTTTGCTCTTCGTCATTGTCGAGATCATCTCCAACAATGTGATGGAGCCGTGGCTGTACGGATCGAGTACCGGCATGAGCGCCATGGCGGTGCTGACCGCGGCGGTCTTCTGGACCTGGCTGTGGGGACCGATCGGGCTGCTTCTCAGCACGCCGCTGACTGTTTGTGTCGTGGTTCTGGGCAAGTACGTCCCCTCGATGAAGTTCCTCGACATTTTGCTCGGCGACAGCCCGGTCCTCTCCCCGGAGATGCGCATCTATCAGCGGCTGCTGGCGCAAGATCCGGAAGAGGCGATGGACGTGCTGGAAGAGGCGCTGCCGGGGAAGCCGCTGGTCGAGTTATACGATCAGGCGTTGATCCCGGCGATGATGCTCGCCGAGCAGGATCGCCACCGGGGACGGCTCGACGAAGTACGATGGAAGTTTATCCGCCAGGGATTCCACGACATGGTCGAAGAACTCGGTGAAGCGGCACGGCCCGATGATGCACCTCCCGCGGAGCAATCGACCGGCGCGTTCGTTTTGATCCTGCCGGCCCGCGATCAGGCCGACGAGATCGTCGCGGTGATGCTCAGCCAGGTCCTGCGACAGGCCGGATGCGCCGTCGAAAGCCTGAGCATCGATTCGCTCGCCAGCGAGATGGTCGCGGCGGTCGAATCGCGCCGTCCCCGCGTAGTGTGCATTTCGGCCCTGCCCCCCTCGGCGATCATCCATGCCCGCTATCTCTGCAAACGCCTCAAAACCCATCTTCTCGATCCCGTCGGCGATCCATCATCGGATAACGTCGATGCCGCCGCCAAGGAGCTGCGCGGTCGAGCCGCCATGCTCGTGATCGGCTTGTGGAACTCGCGCAGCGACTTGACCAAGGCGCGCCGGCGGCTGCTCTGCCGCGAACACGACGTGATCGTCACCACGCTGGGGGAGATGCTGCGACATGTCCAGCCCATGCTTGGCGGGGCTCGAAAAGGCTGAAGCGAGTGGACGACAGCTTGGGGACGGTCCAGTTTCTCGAACGGGTTCATCGCGCTCGGCTCATTTCCGGCGGCGCTTTCAACACTGAGCGGGGCGCGGTATCGTGATGAAGGTTGCGGCGGGCAGGCTCGATGGAACGGCCTTGCGCCGCGGCCTGCCGGGTTGGGGGTTTGGGCGTTCGGCCCCGGCGCGGCGGACGGGGGCGGATTCGTCGGGCCGGGCGTAAAAGCCGGCAGTTAAGGAGATCGCGTGATTCTGGATTGGTTCAGCGGGATGTTCAGCGTCGATATGGGCATCGACCTGGGCACCTGCAACACTCTGGTGTGCGTTAAGGGCGAAGGGATTGTCCTGAACGAACCGAGCGTGGTCGCCGTCAAAAAAGGGACCAACC
This sequence comes from Tepidisphaerales bacterium, assembly GCA_038329845.1. Lineage (GTDB taxonomy): Bacteria > Planctomycetota > Phycisphaerae > Tepidisphaerales > Tepidisphaeraceae > JBBQNJ01. The sequence goes on from JBBQNJ010000016.1 coordinate 7,063, forward strand.
GCGTTTTACAAAACGGGCAGGCCGTGGGATTGGTTGCCAAGGAGATGCTGGGCAAAACCCCCGGGAGCATCACCGCCATCCGCCCGCTGAAGGATGGGGTGATCAGCGACTTCGAGATCACCGAGGCGATGCTCAGCTACTTCATTCGCCGGGTGCATGGGCGCCGGCATTTCATCGGGCCGAGGGTGGTGATCGCGATTCCGTCGGGGATCACGGCGGTAGAGAAGCGAGCGGTGCTGGATTCGGCCGAGCGGGCCGGGGCGAGGCGGGTGTTCCTGGTCGAAGAGCCTATGGCCGCGGCGATCGGCGCGGGGCTGCCGGTCACCGAACCCACGGCGAGCATGATCGTGGACATCGGCGGGGGAACCACCGAAGTGGCGATCATCTCACTGGCCGACATCAGCGTCTGCGAATCGGTGCGCGTCGCCGGCGACGACTTTGACGCCGCCATCGTCGAACACATGAAAAAGACGTACAACATGGCGATCGGCGAGCAGATGGCCGAGAAGATCAAGATTGAGATTGGCTCGGCGGCGCCGATGGCCGACGGGGGAGCCGAGCCGACCATGGACGTCCGCGGGCGCGACCTGATCAGCGGTCTGCCGAGAAAGACCAGCGTTACCAGTGCCGAAATCCGCGAGGCGCTTCAGGAGCCGGTCACGCGGATCGTCGAGGCCGTCACGCGAACGCTCGAACTGGCCGAGCCGGAGCTGGCCGCGGACCTGGTGGACAACGGCATCACCATGGCCGGCGGATCGAGCATGTTGCGCGGGCTAAGCACGGTGATCAGCAACGCCACCGGACTGGATGTGCGCCTGGCTGAAGATCCGCTGACCTGCGTGGCCCGCGGCACCAGCGTCTACCTCGATAACCTCGAGTTGTGGAAGGACACCATGGAGAGCGACGCCGACGACATCTGATCGCCGGTGCCGCGTTGATCGCGGCCGGACGGCGGCGCCGTTTCCGGCACGCCCGACTCGATTCGATTGATTGTTGTTCATCGCCGCGGCGGCAGGGATGCTCAAGCTCACTTTCACCCAGATTTTCGCCGTTTTGTTGCTTTTGGCCGCCTTGAGCGGCTTTGCGGTCTCCCCGCGCTTGGGCGATCGCGCCCGCGCGCCGCTACAGGGGCTGTTCGCCCCGGTGGCAATTCCGGCCCGCGCGCTGGGAGGATTTTTGCGCGGCCGGCTGGCCCCCGAGCCGCTGATCGATCTGGGCGCGGCCGACCCGGCTCATCCCCGCAGCGCCGGTCAACTGATCGAGGAAAACCAGGCGCTGCGACTCAGCGTGGCGAGCCTGACCCAGCAGCTCACCGGCCTGCGGCAACTGAACCAGGACCGTGAGGTCTTGACCGAGGTCAGACAACTGTGCATTCCCGTGAAGGTGATCGGCGCTGACTCGGGCCTGCGGGATGCGCTGCTGCTGGGAGGCTCGAGCCTCGATGGGATCAGTGCCGGTGCCGCGGCGCTCTATCGAGGAGGGATCGCCGGACGGGTGGACCGGGCCGCCATCGGCGGGCTGCATGTCCGCCTGATCACCGACCGCGGCTTCCGCGTCACCGGGATGTTTGGTCGATTCGAGCCGGATTCCGGATCGTTTACCCCGCTGGTGAAGCTATCGCCCCTGATCGAAGGAGTCGGCGACGGATTGATGGTGGTGCGTCATCTGTCGATGCGAGAGGCCGACGAGGTGCGGATCGGCGATTGGGTGGTGCTGCGAGACGAGAGCGACTGGCCGGCGGTACTCCAGGGATTCAAGCTGGGACAGGTGGTGAAAATCTCGCCCTCGTCCGAAGCCCCGCTGTTCGCGCGGATCGAAATCCGCCCCAGCGGTGACCTGACGGCGTTGCGCGAAGTGATGGTGATCAAAGGGTGAGCAAGGTAGGAAGCCACGAAGCGGCGGCGGAACGCAGAGGAGTAAAGTGCCGCCGGTGTCCTCACGGGTACGTCGTTCGTGCATGGCGCTACGGGTATCGGGACGCAGAGGAGTAGAGTGCCGCCGGTGTCCTCACCGGCGGAAAGATCGCAAACTCACCGCCATTGAGGACACCGGCGGCAATGGAAGACATTCGCCGTTGAGCGTCCACTTTGGTTTTTCACGAACCCTTCATGCGTTGGCTCTCCTGGTTCATTCTCGCGTACGTGGCGATCGGCCTGCAGGTCGGACTGGGAGGATTTCTGCGCTGGGGAGGCGCAGCGCCCAATCTGGGGTTGATCGCGGTCATCTTCATCGCCATCCACGCTCCGCGCGATTCGGCCCTGCTGGGGTGTTTCCTCATGGGACTGATGCAGGACCTGCTGGCCCAGCATCCCCTGGGGTTGTATGCCCTGGGGTACGGACTGACCGCGATGGTCGCGCAGTCGGCGGCCCAGGTGGTCTACCGCAATCACGCGCTGACCCACTTTTTCATGGCCCTTTTCGGCGGAATCGTCTGCGGCGGGATCGTCTGGCTGGAATCGGCGATCCATCCCCCGGGTCCGGTGAAGATCATGGCGGGCGGGGCGACGCTTGGGGCGATCCGGCTGTCGCTGGGGACCGTATTGATCTCGGCGCTGTACACCGCGACGTTGGCACCGCTTCTGATGTGGCCACTGCAAAAGATTCGTCGCGTCTTTGCGTTTCAGCCGGGTCATCGCCGAAGGATGGCGACGGGCAGGGGAAGCCGGCGTTAGACGCCGCTTGTAGACAAGGATGGGAATCGCGTGTTTGAGCGACGATTGAAAATCTTCCTGGGTCTGTTGTTCGTCCCGACGCTGCTGCTACTGGGCAGGACGATGCAGGTGCAGATTTTCCAGCGTGCCGATTGGGAAGACGAGGCGATGCGGATGATGCGCGACGCCGAGCGGACGGCCACGGTCCGCGGGCGCATCCTCGACACCCGGGGGCGGGTGATCGCCGAGGACATCCCCAGCATCGACGTTTGCGTCGATTTTCGCGCCATCGGGCGAGAGCCGGATGCCAAGTGGCTGCGCACGATCTCGATCAACCGCCTCGACGCCCGCACGGCCCGACAATGGCGCCGGCGGCCGCTCGACGATCGCCGCGCACTGCTCGGCGAAGAAATCGATCTCGCCAAAGGCCAGGTCCGCCAGATGTGGCAAATGCTGGCGCGGATCAGCGACAGCAGCGCCGACGAGATGGACGAGATTCGCCATTCGATCCTTCATCGCGTCGAGATGCAGCGCCGCTATGTCTGGTACAACAAGTTCCGCGCTGCCCGCGAGCGTTACGAAAATCGCCAGCCCACCGGCGCCTGGCTGAGCTGGCTGCTGGACGATTCCAGTTCAGCGCCGGAGCTGGACAGCTTCGACGTGACCGTCGCCGAGCAGTCGGCACCGCATGTGATCCTGCGGGCGATCAACGCCGAGACCCGCAACACACTGGGCAAGCGCCTGGAGGAATGCCCGGGCCTGAGCCTGCTGCCCAGCACCGACCGATACTATCCCTACGGCCAGGTCGCCTGCCATTCGATCGGGCGGCTGTCGCGCGTAAGCCGCGAGGATCTCGAGCTGGACGCGGCGCTGGGGCTGGATGAACTCAAGCGCTCGCTTCCCAACGACCTGGTGGGTCGCACGGGCATCGAGGCGATCGCCGAGCTGTCGCTGCGCGGATCGCGCGGGCGCGTCGAGCGCTCGCTGGGCGACGATGGGACGATCCTCGAACGCAAGGTTGCCATTCCCGGTGCTGATGTGCGAACGACCTTGGATATCGAGCTGCAAAAAGAGATCGAGGACCTGTTCGCCCACGGCAAGGTCGAGGACCACAACGGCAAGGTGATCGATGTCTACCCGATGCATGGGGCGGCGGTGGTGATCGACCTTTCCGGCGGCGAGGTGCGGGCGCTGGTTTCCTACCCCACCTACGACTTGAACACGATCGATGAGAATTACGAGCAGTTGCAGAGCGACGATCGCAACCTACCGCTGTTTAATCGGGCCACACAGGATACGCTCGAGCCGGGATCGACGATCAAGCCAGTCGTGGGGATCGGTGCCATCACTCAGGGGACCGTGAAGGTGGATGAGGGGATCGAATGCACCGGCTACCTGGTGCTGGGCAAGCAGAAGTTTCGATTCGGGCGCTGCTGGGTAGCGTCGAAGTTCGAGCGCGTCTTGAAGGCCAACGGCCTGAGCGTGGCGCATCATCCGGTGCCGTCGTACGCCCCCCACCCGACCGGATTCCTCACGTTCGCCGACGCCTTGGAACGAAGCTGCAACGTCTATTTCGAAGTCCTGGCCGACAAGCTGGGGATCGACGGGCTCACCTGGTGGTATCAGCGCTTCGGGCTAGGGCGACCCACCGGCATCGGACTGCCCGAGGCATCCGGCAGACTACCGAGTTCCTACCGAGGCAATCATCGCCAGATGGCCGCGTGTTTCGCGGGGATCGGCCAGGGATCGGTCGCGGCCACCCCGATCCAGATGGCCAACGTCGCCGCGACGATCGCCCGCGATGGGGTGTGGCAACGTCCGCTGCTGTTTCCCGCCGGCACGGTGCTGCCACCGCGGCGGGCGTCGACGACGGTGCCGAGCGACGATGAGGACGAACCGGCGATCGAGCGCGGGGACCGGTTTCGTGTTCCGGCGGCGCCCGAGGCGCTGGCGGCGGCGCGGGAGGGGATGGACCGCGTGGTCAACAGCCCGGCCGGGACGGGCACGCGCCTGCGCGTCAACGGACTTCACGTCGCCGGAAAAACCGGCACGGCACAGGCCGCCAAGTTCACGATCTACCAACGCGATGAGCGCGGCCAGATTCTGCGGGATGAAAACGGCCGACCGCGACGATTGACCCTCGATCCGGGGACCGATGCCGCGCCCCTGGCCGATCTGCCGTGGTATCGCGCCCACGGCGAAGACGGCAGCGAGTTGAGCCATGCCTGGTACATCGGCTTCGCTCCGGCGGATCATCCCCGCATCGCGTTCTGTGTGCTGGTCGAGTACGGCGGCTCGGGCGGGGCCACCGCCGCACCGATCGCACGCGACCTGCTTGAAGCCTGTATCCGCCACGGCTACCTTGCCCGCTCGAACTAAAAGGATTCGGTGCCCCGCATGACCCGTCACAACCTTCCCAGCGCCCCCGACATCCAGGCACCGCCCGCCGCGCCGCGACCGATCGGCCCGGAAGCCCGTCGCCGAAGTTGGAACGAGCCGTCCGTGCGATTCTGGTGGATTTCAGCCTTGGGGATGCTGGGAATCGCCGGCTACCTGGCCGGAACCCAATACCTTACCTGGGCGACGGAAGCGGATTTGATCCGCAACGGAACCAAAGTGCAGGCGAAGGTGACCCAGGCCGCCGGCCAGACCGTGGTGGGGCGCCGGGTTCCGCCCGATTCGCCGGTGCGCCTGGAATTCAAGCTCAACGGCGCTGACTACGAGTTCAACGGGTTCCTCTTCGGACGCGAGGAGTTCATCATTGTCGACGACCTGGTGGACATCCGCGTCGATCCGAAGAACCCGCGAAGCTGGACCTATCGCACCGAGCCGGTGCCGCTGCTCGGCCACCTGCTGGGCGCGATCCTAGTGACCCCGCTGTCGATCCTGCTGGCGGTCGTGGCGGTGATCATGCGGATCATCGTGCTGCGACGCTGGCGCAGCGGCGAAGCGTTGCAGGCGGTGGTGGTGGATCGCAAGCAGACCGCCGTCGCCCCGCTCAGCTATGCCGTCCGCTGCAATCCCGTCGATCGCCGCGACCGGCGGCTACTGACCGTTCACATCCCCCGCAGCGCCGCCGATCCCCAGCCCGGCGATACGATCTGGCTGATCCTCGGCGAAGCAGGCAGCGGCCGTCCCCTGGCGGCGATGCTTTTTTCGCCGTAAGCCGTCGGCACCGAGCCGATCCGCGCCGTTCGACGTTCGACGTTCGAGCCGTTGGCCCCCGACCATGAGAAAGCTCTGGCAACAGCTCGCCATCGCCACCAACTGGCCCGTCCTGGTGGCCGTGCTGGTCCTCTCCGGCGTCGGCATCCTCTCGATCTGGGCCCATCCCAAGGCCAACGGCCCCAAGCAACTGCTCTTCCTGGGCATCGCCCTGGTCTGCATGTTCGCGTTCCAGGCCGTCAATTACCTGATCATCGGGCGATGGGCCTGGGGATTTTACCTGCTCAGCCTCCTGGCCGTTTCCTACACCGTCGCCGGCTCGAGACTTTCCCTGCCCGGGGTCACTTCCGTCAACGGTGCCTACAACTGGATCAAGATCGGCGGCGGCTTGAGCATCCAGCCGGCGGAACTAGCCAAGGTGGGATTCGTGCTGGTATTGGCCAGATATCTGCGATTCGGGTCCAACTACCGCACGCTCGGCGGGCTTGTCCCCCCGTTTCTCCTGGCCGCGATCCCCGTGGGGCTGATCCTTAAGCAGCCGGACCTGGGCACCGCGATCGTCTTCGGCCCGATCCTCTTCGGGATGCTCTTCGTCGCCGGGGCGAAGCTGCGGCATCTGCTGGGGATCTGCGCCGTGGGACTGTGCCTGGCCCCGCTGGTCTGGCTCAGCGGCGACGCCGAGAGCGGCGCGCCCGGCTTGCCGATCCTGCGGCATCTGCCGGCGCTGGTCAAACCGTATCAGCGTGCCCGTGTCATGGCGATGCTGTCGCGCGATCCGGCGATGCTCCAGGGGACCGGGTTTCAGCAGGAACACGCGCTGATCGCCCTGGGTTCCGGCGGCGTTACCGGCAAGGGTGCCGGAGAAATCCCCGTCGGGTCGAAGGTCCCCGAATCCCACAACGACATGATCTTCGCGTTGATCGGCGAACAATTCGGATTCGTCGGGTCGGTGGTGGTCCTGGTGGCGTATATCGTGCTGTTCGCCGCCGGCGTCGAGATCGCCGCCTCGACCCGCGAGCCGTTCGGCCGGCTCGTCGCCGTCGGCATTACCGCCATGCTCGCCGGGCAGACCTTCCTGAACCTGATGGTCGCCACCCGCCTGATGCCCGTCACCGGCGTGACCCTCCCGTTTGTCAGCTACGGCGGCACCAGCCTGCTCGCCAGCTACCTCTCGGCCGGCCTGCTCCTGAACATCGGCCAGAACCGCCCCCTGGTGATCGCGCGGGAATCGTTCCAGCATGGGTGATCACAGCCTGCTCCAGCCCTTCTTGTGGTGCGGGCTTCCAGCCTGCTTTAATCCAACTTCCGCAGCAACGGCTCGACGATTTTTTTGGTGTCTTGGATCATTGTTCACCCTTGCTTCCGCCGGACTGGGAGGAATTCAAGCTGCATTACCGTTATCGCGAGAGGTTCCACCACATCACCGTCCGGCGCGATCTCGACAACCCCGAGCGGTCCGACCCGGCCCGACGTCCCAAGGTGCTGCGGGTGGTCCTTGAGGGTGAACCCCAGCCCGACATCGCTCTACAGTTCAAGGACGACCCCCAAGACCCTCAGGTTGAAGTGGTGTGGACTGAGCGACGCCAATGGCGACGAAACTCCAAGCCGGCGCGCCACCGCAAGACCCACACCCGTCCTGGCGCGGCAAACGCTTGAGCCTGGCGCGTGTCCGCGACGGCATCTCGATCGCCCGTCATTTCACGCGGACCCCCACCTCGGAGGTGTACAGGCGATCGGCCCAGCCCCCGGTGGGACCGACATAGATCACGTATTGCACCGCCGAGATGTTCGGCTTGTCGGGGATGGGAAGGGTGACCGTGAAGGTTTTACTCTCCCCGGCCTTGATGGGCAGAAGCCCGCTGCGCGGGCCGCCGGCCTTGCGGGCCTTGCCCTCGAACCAGTGCGTGTCCACGCGCAATTTGACATCCTGCTTGATCGCCTCGGGCTTGATCTTGATTTCGACGGTCACTTTCTGACCCACCTTGGCGCTTTTCGGGCAGGTCACGGTGGCCCAGTCGAACTCGCGGGTCTGCATGTCGTCGGCCGGCGCGGCGCCGGCACCGGCGTCGGCCTTGGGCGGTGCCTTCGCCGGCGCGTCGTCCTTCACCGGCACCTTGGGTTCATCCTTCGGCTTGGGCGCCTCGGCACCGGCGGCGACCACCTTAACCCCCACCTCGGTCGAGAGCGTCCGATTTTCCCAGCCCCCATCCGGCGAGACCACCACCACCACCGCCACGGCACTGAGCCCGTCCCGCTTGGGTACTTTCAATCGGACCGCATAGGGCTTGGTGACGCCCGGCGTCACCTTCAGCCCGGCGCTGTGGGCGATCGGTCCGACCCGCTTGGGGCCCACGAACCCATGCAGGTCCACCTTTAGAACCTGCTCCTTGGCGATCGACTCGGTGCCGAACACCACCTGCACATCCACGACCTCCCCCACCGCAACCTGCTTGGGCGCCGACACCGAACCCCAGGCCACCGCCTTGACCGTCCGATCCGGGCCTTCCTTGAAATCGTCGTTTCCCGCCGCCGCGTCCCCCTTCACCGGCGCGGGCGGGCTTTCGGCGAGCGGTGCCGGGGGCGTGTAGTGGATCGCAAGGGGTCCGCTCGCCGTCGGGTTCTCGATCGCCCCGGCGTCGCGGGCGGTTCCCGCCGCCGGTCGTCCGGCGAAATCGTGCAGCGCCGGCCCGTTGAACTGCCAGGCCATCAACTCGTCGATCGTGGTTTTCGCGTCGGCCAACGTCCCCCGCGACACGCGCAGGTAATCCAGCGCCCCCACCAAACCCTCGCCGACCACGAAATCCGCGTCGTTGTCCAAGGACACCCCCGCCGCCGGCACGGCGCCGGACGCAGGGCCGTTGGCCGCGACTCCGTCCAGATACATCGTGGTCGTCCCGGCGGCGCGATCCACCTCGGCGATGATGTGATGCCAGCGCCCATCGTTCACGGCCGTGGCCGTCGTCCGTGATGCATCGGCACCGGCGGCCCGCAGGCGCATCACCAGACGTCCCTGGGCATCCAGCCCCAAGTCATATCCCGCGTCCGGCGCCATCTTGCCCGCCACCGTTCCCGTCGCGGCACCGGGTTGCACCCGCAGCACGGCTTCGATCAGGAAGTTGTTGTCTTCCATGCGAACCGTCTTGCGATCCTTGCCCGGCCAAACGCGATCCTCCTTGGCGTATTTGTACGGAATGTCTTTCACCAATCGCGCGTTCGCCAACGTCAAACGCGATTTGCCGTCCAGCGCGATCGCCCCCGGCGCCCAATTCTCCAACACGCCGGGGATGTAGCTTTCGGCCGCGATCCCTTCGCCCACCAAATCGTTGCCGGGCATCGGACCTTTCATCTGGAACATCTCCCCGCCGGTGTAAAATCGCTGCGGATAGAGGTCATATCCCAACACCGTCCCCGGCTGGTCCGGGCGCAGGAGGAAATTCCACTCCCCCACCACGCCATACAACGACCACGGGACGAACGCCTTGACCCCGCGGTCGATCGCCGCCGAAGTGTCCGTCGGGCGGAAATCGTGGGCCTTGGCGTCCTTCACCAGCGGATCGTCGCTCACCCATCCCACGTCCGTCGCCTGCTGGTTCTTCATGCCAGCGATCGCGGCTTTCATCTCGTCGATCGAGCGATACTTGTCCCCCTTGAACCGGCTGTAGAACAGCTCGTATTTACCGCCGTGGACGTTATGCGAGTAGGCGATTTCCGTGGCCTCGTCCAACCGCCAGAAGCTGTGGAAGGACATGGCGTCCATCAGCAGGTTGCCCAGGTATTGCTGTTGGTCCCCGTAGGCGCCTTCGTGCCCGTAATGGTTGCGAAAGTTCCAACTGGTGTTCTGGAACGCCATCGTCCAGCGATTGCGCACCTGCTGGAAGAACTTCTCGGCGAGGATCCCCTTGTAGGCGTCGTCGCGGCTGTCGGACCAGCCGATATTGTTGAACAGGTATCCCTTGTAGCCGTGGTCAAAATAGAACGCCTGGTTCTTGTGATAGACGTTGCGATGGGCGACGAATCCCACGGGGTTGTAGGAGATGTTGTCGTAGACGTAGATCGGCCCGGTGCCCCAGAACTCGATGCCTCCGAAATCGCTCTGGCGAAGAAGCGTTTCGGCGACCTGGTTGCGATCGACGAGGATTCGCGTCAGCGGGGTCTCGGCCGCGTCGCGCCCCATCCATCCTCCCATCGGGCGCCCGCCGTTGATGTCGATCCCCTGGGCGCCGGTGTGGTCGATGACGTTGCCGGCGATCTCGGCGACCTCCGGTCCGTACACGTCGATCCCGCGCCCGCCTTGCGGTTCCGTGCTGCGCGATCCGGTGTCGTGGATGCGGTTGCGCAGGATCATCACGTCGGTGAGCCGTCCCTTGGGCTGGGCGTCGGTGTTGCGCCAGGCCAATCCGCGATTCAGCGCGATGCCGTCGGTGTCGATTCGTTCGATGCGATTGTCGGTGACGCGGATGCCACTCACCAGGTCGTCGGCGCCGGTGATGAAGTTGACGATCCCGCTGCCGGCCGTGTCGTGGAGGTGCAGGTTGCGCAGGGTCACGTCGCGGCAATCACCCACCAGACGAATCGCCGCCGACTGGGTGTTGTTGTTGGGCTTGCGATATCCCCCCACATCCGGGGAGGCGTTAAGGTCCGGGCAATTCCCCCCCATGAACGACAACCCGGCCACCTCGATGTGCCTCTGTCCGATGATGTCGAGGATCACCACCTCCCGCGCCGCCTCGATCCGGGCGGCGTTAGGATCGGCGTCATCGGGCAGGCGCACGTAGAGGGCGCCCGCCTCGTCCCCGGCGGCGCCGAAGTACCATTCGCCCGCTTCGTCGAGGAATCGCGGCAGATTTTCGAGGAAAAATGGACTGTTCACCACTGGATGGCGCACCGGATGGGTCAGCTCGACCTGCAAACTCCCATTGGACGGGTTGTAGCCTTTCACCCCCGACGGGAACGGGCCGATGATCGAGAATTCGCCGCTGGTATTGGCGTGATCCACCCAGATGGTGGCGTGATCAAAGGCGTGCGGGTCCGGGTCATTCAGGACCTTGGGCGCGAAGATGCGCGTGTATGGGAAACCCTTGTCGATCTTCTCGACGCGAAACCATTGGGTGTAGATGTTATAGGGATGCTCGGCGCGCCAGTTCGGCCAGCGGGCCAGTGGCAGGCGCGTCGGATTCCCCGCCGCATCCATCAGCCACAGCGCCCGCGGGATAAAATCCCCGTCCAGTTTGACCGACCAGAGGCGGTCGCGCGATTCCGGCGGGAAGCCCGCCTTGGCGGCCGACTCCGCCGACACCTTGGTCCATCCCCCCGCGATCGCCTGCGACCCTGCGATCGTCGCTTCGCCTTGGCCCCACGCCGGATCGCTCACCAACCGGATCGGCGCGCCCTCGGTCCCCGATTCCTTTCCGACCAGCGCGCCGCGATAGACCGCGCCGCGCTTGAAGACATAGGTGTGCGCCCCCTTGCTCGTCGCCGCGTTCGCCTGCGCCCGGGCATCCCAAGGATGGTGCTTCCAAGCCTGGTCCGGCGACAGCCCCGAGCGGGCGTCGTCCCCGGCGTCGAAGTCGATGTATCGCGCTGAATCCCCGGCGACGAATCGATATTCCTCCGGCGCCCAGCGAATTTGCGCCGGACCGTCCACGCTCGCTGCCGACGCCGGGACCGTGGGCTTCCACGCCGGCAACGGCCGATCCTCCCACGCCGGCTTTTCGCCCCGCGCCGGCGCCGCCAGCAACCACAAACCCGACAATGCCACACCCAGCCGCATCCAGTTGATCCGGTTCACGTTCGATTCACCTTTCATCCATTAGCGAAGCTGCGAAGAAAGCCGAGCAATCTTCGCGATCTTCGTGTCCTTGGTCGTGAAAATCCATCACGGCACCGACACGGACACAGCCGACGGCGGCCGTGCCACAATTCCCTCGCGCCGCGCAAAGGTTATTTTCTCCTCGAATAATCTCGGGAAATTAAACGCGAAGGGGCGAAGACGCGAAGAAACACCCAAATTTTTCTCTTCGTGTTCTTTCGAGCCTCGCGGTGAAAATCCCTCCGCTCATCGCGCAAGCACCCAAGGCAACGTCGAATCAGTCTCCGCCCGCCCAGTCCGGCATTTTTTGCTTCGCCCCTTCGTCCCTTCGCGTTTGAATTCCTTCTCCGAGCAACCGGGAACCCCACTCACTTCGGAAGCCATTCCTTCTGGTTCCGCGCTTTGGCATCCTTCAACGTCACGCTTTCCGCGTGCCCATCCCCGAAGACGAAGTTCGCCGCCCGGTTTGGATGGGACGTCAGTCCCTTCCAAATCGGATCCCACGGCCAGGGGACCATGTACATGGCGATCGGATCGGCCGTCAGGTACAGCGACATGTCCAGGCTCCCCGGCAGCCGCCCATCGCCGAACCAGAACGCCGCGCTGGTCAGCCGCGTGATCTTCAACGGCTTGTTCGGGTCGGAGGCGGCGGATTGGCCGCCGAGGTAACGATTTATTCCGTAGTCATAGCCGGCATTGGTGTAGTGCCGCGGCAACACGTTGTCGGTCAGTTGCGGGCAATGCAGCACCGTCGGACGGCGGACGATGCACTTCGAGTTCATCCCGTTGGTGTTCTCGTAATACCCATCGGCCACGCTGCTCGTGCTGTAGCCGACGTATCGAGGATTTTTCTGATACCACCAGGTCTTGGACAAGTCCTTGTATCCGATGCTGTCGTACGCCGGCGCCGGCGAACCGTTGTGCGGCAAGACCCCCCGCCAGTCCCCGGCGTAGATCGTCCCCCACTGCGCCAGTTGCCGCAGGTTGCTCAGGCATTGCACGTTGTTCCCGGCGATGCGCACCTTCGACAACACCGGAAGCAACATCGAGATCAACACGGCGATCACACCAATAACAACGAGCAGTTCCACCAGCGTAAAACCGCGTCGCATACGCAAGAGGGTGCGGTTCAACATGGTCAATCTCCTTTGCGCCGGTCCTTTGTGACCGGCGCGGATCAGTGATTCCGTTCTTGACCGCCAAGACTCACCCCAGCGTCAACGCCGACGGCGCAGCAGCGCCAGACCGCCCAGCCCCAGCAACCCCAATGATGAAGGCTCGGGGACGGCCGTGACGGTGATGTCGTCGAGGTAGAAGAAGTCGGTTCCACCTTCGACCGATTCGATGCGAATCTTCTGCGACGAGCCGGTCAACGAGGAGGTGTCCAAGGCGTACTCGGCGTAGTACCAGCCCTTGAACGCCCCATTCGGATTATTGGCCGTCACAGTGATGGTGTCCAAGGTGAACGTGGTGTCGCCATCGAAAAATTTTGGAACAAGCTGTTCGTCGCCTTCCAAAAAGTTTTGCCCCCACCAGAACGACAGTTTCACATCGCTCTTGCCGGTCAGGTCGAGGGTTCGTTCGATGGATCGATTTCCGCTGGCCATGTCCATTCCATAGCTTCCTGCTCCGTGGTGCGTTCCAACAACATGCGTTCCCGCCGAGGTCGTCCATGTATTGGCAGTCCACCCGTATCCGTTGCCCACGGCCGGGGTGGCGTCGGAAAAACTCCCGTCCTCAAACCCGTCGAACGCGATGATGGGCGCTGCGTGCGATCCGACCGCCAAGGCCGAAAACGCCGCCATCGCCATTGTCCAGACCAGTTTCTTCCGCATCACAACCTCCAAAATAAAAGGACTCGCTTTGGCCCGCGGCAACGCGCCGCGAGTCGGTAATACTGCTGTCGATTCAACCCGACCGCGCCGGGGGCGCGTTTGGCTCAAGGCCGGTGACCGGACACGCGGGGAACGCCACCGCCCGCGCGGGTCGATGCGCCCGCGGATTGGCGATCTTGGCCAGCACCTCGCCCACTGCGCAACGCCCCATCGCATACGCGTCGATCCGCATGGTGGGCAGCGCGATCCCCCCGACATCGACCACCCGCTCGCTGAACGTCACGATCTCCAAGTCTTGCGGCACACTCAGCCCCAGGCCCATCGCCGCCACGAACACCGCCGACGCCTCGTCGCCATAGCAGACGATCGCCGTGGGGCGATCCGGGGCGTCGAGCAAATGCCGCAGATGGGCAATGCGCTGGTCGCGCGGCAATCTCGCCTCGGGTGCCACCCGGCACGGCGTCAGCCCGGCGGCCCGCATCGCCTGGCAATATCCTTCGTGGCGATCCCGCGTCGAATAATGTACGGCCGGCCACTCCTCCAGCGCCCACAGAAGGTCCACGTACGCGATCCGCCGATGTCCCTGCGCCAGCAGCCACTGGGTGGCGTTGGCACCGGCCCCAAAGTCGTCGGGATGCACGCAATCATGCGCCTGCTTGACGTTCAACCAGATCGAGGGAATGCGAAAGCGATCGAGCAATTCCGACATTCCCGCCGGAACGTGATAGGTGTAATTCAGCAGCAGCCCATCACACGAATGCTTGCGCAGGAACAGGGGCATCTGCGATTCATCCACCAGCGCCCCATCCCCCAGGCGCGACACCACCAATTGCTTGTCATGTTCGGCCAGAGCGTCGGTGATCCCGTACACCATCCCCTGCGGCAAGGTGCTGGTGGTCTCCCCCGTGCCGGCGACCAAAGCGATGCTGTTGAACTTGCCGGAGACGGTTGCGGCGGCGGCGGTGTTGGGTCGATACCCCAGCCGCACCGCCACGTCGCGGATCTCCTTGCGACGGCGCTCGCTGAGGCGCAGCTTCTGGTCCCGTCCGCGCAGTACACGTGAAACGGCGGATTGATGAATCCCCGCGGCGATCCCGACATCTTTCAGCGTGACTTGGACCATATCGCACCCGCTGGTCTCATATGCCGCATCGTCAAGGCGCGATGCTTCATACGTTTGATGCATTCTACCCCCGTTTTGCGGGCTGTCAAGAAAAATCGTCGGTTTTTTTCCGTCGCCCCACCCTTAGACGCCCCCGAACGAAAAAAGGGGACGCGCTTCTTTTTCCGACAGTGAACACTTTGTCGATAAAAAACTCAATTAATGTCAAATTATAGTAATGTATCTCTATTATCTTGCGAAAAAAGAAGCGCGTCCCCTTTTTGTGGCGGGCGCGCCTGATCATCGCGACAGGCAGGGATCAATCCCTCTGTAATTCATCGCGCCTGCGCCGCTTCGCGTTTAATCTCTCTCGCGGTGCCATACGCGGACCCTCGCTTTCCCCGCTGACGGCGGGTGTCGCCGCGGGGTATAATCTCGCCATGGCCGGAACGGTCGGGCATCAGATATTCACCTTGCTGGTCCTGGCAATCCCCATCGCCTGCGTGGCGAGAACCGTCGTGTACGAGGAGATTTTCCGGCAATGGCGGGATTTCTGCGTTTCGCGCAGCAAGACGTGCCGCAGCCTCGTCGAGCGGAAGTTCTTCTATCTGTTCACCTGTGAATACTGCTTCAGTCATTGGGTCGCGCTGGGATTTCTGATCCTCGCGGACTTCAAACTGCTGTTCGACGACTGGCGGGGATGGCTCGTCGGCTTTTTCTCGCTGGTGTTCATCGCCAATGTCTATCTCAGCGTCTATGCCCGCGTGCGGGTGGACATTACCAGCGAGAAAGCGATCGCCAAGGCGCGCGAAAAGCAGGCGGAAAAGCTCGAAGTCGAGATCGCGCGGGAGAAATCCCGTCCGTGACCCAACCGCCGCGGCGGCGTTGCGCATACACCCGTGCGCATCACCGTATCGGCCGCACGGAAGGCGCGGCGATCGAGCGCCGTGGCCCCCAGCGGCTATTCATGCCCGTCGCCGGTCACGGCCGATAACGCGGTTATGCGCATCGTGCTGGTGGATGATGATCATGGGATGCGCCGTCTGCTGGCGCAATGCCTGGCGGCCCGCGGATTCACCATCGCCGGCGAGGCCAGCGACGGTGCCGCGGCGCTGGAGTTGATCCAGCGAACGACACCCGACGCGGTGGTGACGGACTGCCAGATGCCGCGAATGGATGGTCTGAGCATGGTGCGGACCTTGAGAGCCTCGGGCGAGCGATGCGGAGTGCTGATGCTCTCGTCGCAGCAGAGCGCCGCCGTGCAAACCGCGGCCCGCTCGGCGGGCGTGGATGAATATCTGCTCAAGCCCCCCACCGGACCGGCGCTGATCGGGTTGATCGGGCAAGTCGCCCAAGCCCTTCGACGGCTGCCGGAAAACGCTCGTGCGCAGGTCGCGTGATTCTCGATCCCGCAACCCCGTGGTGGCCGAAGGCTACTCACCCGGCACCCGGCGGATGCGAGGATCGGTAAAAACATCGAGTTCATCGCGGCTGGCGCTGGAAAACTCGGTCACCAGCGCCCCATCGGGCCCCGCCTGGAACCAATGGAGCGTGTTCGGAGGAATCGTGTACTGATCGCCCGGACGAAGCTCGATCTCATGGAAGACGGAATAGTGTTCGGCGCTGCCGGCGGGCGGGCGGCACTTGGCCGGCACCGTGGCCTGACCTTCCACGTAAAGCCAGACGACGCCGTATCGGCATCGAAACGTCTCCCGCTTTCCCGGGTCGGCTCGCCCATCGGCGAGCTTCACCGGGGGATGGCGATGCTGCGGGCAGGTCTGGCCGGGAAGCATCGCCAGTTCCTTGCCGCAATATCGCTCGTTATTCACAACCATCACGACGCCCAGCCCCTGGGATTCAAAATCGCCCAGCCCGAGGTCCGCCAGCTCGATCGCCGCGATTTCGTCCGGGCGAATCGCCACATGGGCCGCGTTGAACACACGAATGATGCGATCCCGCTGGGCTTGGGTCATTGAGGTCGATTGCATTGTGCACTCCGTGATGGTTTTCAGTTCCGCGATACGTCGATCGACGAAGCCGAACGATAAATTACCGGCGCCCCGATGCAAGTCGGCCCCGTCACTTTGGGGGTGCCGGGCCGGCAAGCTGGAAGCCATTGGGGTGCAGGCATCTTGCCTCGCAGTGCCGACAGGCTGGAAGCCTGTCCCTCAAGGAAATATCGATTCATCCGCCCGCTGAATCAAATGCCTGTAAAATCTCCGGCCCGAAGCCCCGAGATGCGGATTTCCCGCCGGCGCGGGCCAAGCGTGGTCATCGTGACATAGATCGCATTCGGCGGGATCAGCCGCGAAATGCGCGTCGCCCATTCGACCACGACCACCCCCGCTTGCTCGATCAGTTCGGTGAATCCGATTGCTTCAAAGTCATCCTCGCCCGCCACGCGGTAGGCGTCGAGATGGTGGACCGCCAGCCTTCCCTGCCTATATACATTCAGTAAGACATAAGTGGGACTGGAGACCACTCGCGGATCGGCCCCCAAGCCGCGTAACAGGCCGCGAACGAAACGGGTCTTGCCGGCGCCGAGCTGGCCATCCAGCGCGATGCATTCGCCTCCGATCAGACGAGCGGCCAGGCTGGCGGCGACGGCTTCGGTCTGCGTTTCACTGGTTGTGACCCCGACCCAATCCATCGCGCTGGATGATACGCGGGCGAGCCGTCGCGCCCAGAGCCGCCGACGGCGGCTCGATCCGGAACAATCGTCATTTCTCTTCCATCCACCCTTGTCAATCGGTCCAATGCCGGGTACATCGTCCATCGCGACTCACTTAAGAGGCCGGGACGATTTTTTCTGCAAGACCGATCGCGGACTGGCCGATAAAATCAGCAGAGAGAAGTCCCGGATCAGGGTTGGACCGTTCGTCGATCGGAGACGGGGTCTCCAGGCGATTCGGATGGGCTTTCTCTTCCCGAACTCTACGACCCAAGCGAGAGCAGTAGTGAAAAAGTCGTCGAAATCACGGAAAATTGTAAAAAGCCACCGGGGGGATGATTCCACCCGCCGGTTTTACGTGATGGTCAGCCTGATGGGCGTATTGACGCTCACCAGCGCGTTGCTGCTGGCGTTGGCGCCCCCGCCGCTGCGGGCCGATGCGTCCAACTCGCTGTTCGCGGTCGATCAACCCGACGCTTTGGACGCGATCTACAACACCTTGCGTCCGATCGCCTCCGGCCAGTGGCGGTATATCCGCATCCATCACAGCCGCACCATGGGGGGCAATGCCCTGACGCTGGCGCAGACTTCTCCCGCCGGGCTGGGCGACCATTTCGTCGTCGGCAACGGCGACGGCTCTCTGGACGGAGAAATCCAGATCGGCCAGCGCTGGAACCAGCAACAGCCGGCAATCTCGCCGGTGGGGTCGCCGTCGGTCGATCCCAATTGCCTGAGTATTTGTGTGATCGGCGACTTCGACCACGGTGTGCCGACGCCGCTGCAGATGCGCCGATTGACGCAACTGGTCTGCAGCCTCCAGGTTCGGCTGCAAATCTCCCCGGATCGCGTGCTGCTGGGCAACCCGCCGGGCAGCACCGCGGGACTGGGTCGATATTTCCCAATGACGGCATTTCGCCAGCAACTCATGCCCTGATCGGACCTGGTCCGTGACGAAACCCACTTGGCGCCCCGGATTTCCGGGGCGTTTTTCATTCCCCCGGCGTCGATCAACACCTTACGCCCGGGGAAGGTATAACGGACGGTCAGGCGTTGAAGCGGAGAAATCCGCGCCTTATTTTACTTGAAATCGATGGGAGTTTGGGGTAAGTTAAGAAGTTGTGGGGACCGGGACGGGTATCGAATGTAATCCACCGCACGTTGCGGGGTACATCCGGTGCCGCCCGTCCAGCCGGGGATCAGGAGATCGTCCGAAGATGACGGTCGGAACAGTCCGGCCAATCGCGCGCGATGAGGCGCGGCAAAGATTGTGAACTTGAGGGGTCCGTGCGGTCGCTCGCCGCGGTTGTCATTATTCATTCGATTATCTCCCGCCGAGCGAAGCCAATACCCCCGACCCGCGACGAGCCGTCCGACGGGTCTGGTCCGAACGGACCCGGACGGCGGTAGTGCCACATGGCCCAGAAATTACTCCACTACGATGTGATCGAGCGCCTCGGCGAGGGTGCCGGGAGCATTATTTACTCCGTGAGCGATCCGGAGACGCGCCAGACCTACGCCTTGAAGCATGTGGTCCGTACTGCGTCCAAGGATATCCGCTTTATCGAGCAGATGGAGACCGAATTCGAGATCTCCCGCCAGTTTACCCATCCGAATCTGCGGCGCAGCTATGACCTGAAGATCAGCAAGACCCTTCTGCTGAAGGTGAACGAGGCATTCCTGCTGATGGAACTGGTCCAAGGTCGCCCGCTGGATGTGCGGCTCCCGAGCGGCCCGATCGACGTTGTAGACACCTTTATTCAAAGCGCCCAGGGCCTCAAGGCCATGCACCAGCTCGGGTATGCTCACTGCGACATCAAGCCGAACAACATCCTGCGCTCGGATTCTGGCAAGGTGAAGATCATCGACTTCGGCCAAAGCTGCAAAATCGGGACGGTCAAGGAACGAATTCAGGGCACGCCCGACTACATCGCGCCCGAACAGGTGAATCGTCGCCCGATCAGCGTCCAGACCGACGTGTTCAACCTCGGCGCTACCATGTATTGGGCCACCTGCGGCCGCCATGTCCCCACCTTGTATACGGTGAACAAGAAGGGGGAGAACAGCTTTCTGCTCGATACCCGTTTCGATACTCCCCAGGATCTGAACCCCAAGGTTCCCGCGGCGTTGAGCAATCTGATCATGGAGTGCATCTCCACCGCCGCCCGCAAGCGGCCGGCCGACATGGATCATGTCATCACCCGGCTGGAACTGTCCAAGCATATCCTCCAGAAGCAGGCCAACCCCGACTCGATGCCCGTTCATCCCGAGTTGCTGACCCCCGATGACACCAAGGTGATCTGACCGGCGAACCGGTCACCCCACGCGCTGCCCCGCCGCCAAATGGTCGACCGATGCGTCTGGGCGCCCTTCGCGTTTCTCATCCTGGTGCATAGACTGAGTAGATGGCGTTGCGGCGGTTGATCTTCGCGGAGTTGCGCGGGCGGAAGGTCCGCACGGGGTTGACCGTGGCGGCGGTGGCGCTGGCGGTGAGCCTGGTCGTCTCGGTCACCAGCGGGTACACCACCGTTCGCGCCGTCGCCGAGCGGTTCATGGTTCAGTACATGGGTGCCGTCGATGCGACGATTGTGCGCGAGAATGACGTGCTGGGTGGCGTGGACCAGCGCCTTGTCGATCAGATCGCCGAAGATCCGGACGTGGAATACGTCACCGGCCGGCTGGAGATGACCAGCAAGCTGCTGCGCTCCGACGGGCAGCCCGCCGCCGGTCATGCCGCCATGGTCGTGGGGATCGATCGCCCGCGCGATCGCGGCGTCGAGATGATGCGGATGCACGCCGGGAAATGGTTCGACGCCGCCGATGGGAACGTGGCGGTCATCGACCAGGTGGCGGCCGAGACGACGCTCGAGACCGGACTGGGGGGAACCTTTTTTATTCCCGGCGTCAAGGATCGCCTGAAATTGACGGTGGTGGGGATCGCCCACAAGCCGGCGATCATGGCCAGGCATATCCAGACGGTCTACGTCCCGCTCAAGACGCTTCAGCGCTTCGCCATGCCCGACGACCCGGCCCGGGTCAGCACGATCCTGATCCAGTTGAACGACGGCGTCGATGCGCGGCGTTTCGCCGATCGCTGGATCGCCCGGCTGGGGAAGATCGATCCCGGATTGAAGATCAGGCTCGCCAGCGATAACCGCCGCGAGATGGACCGCAATCTCCAGGGCGTGCAGGTGCTGACGTACCTCGGGGGCGCCGTGACCATGCTGGCGGCGGCGTTCATCATTCTCTCGACGCTGAGCATGGGCGTGGCCGAGCGCACGCGCACGCTGGCAATGCTGCGAGCGGTGGGCGCGCAAAAACGACAGATCGGCCTGCTGGTGGTCGGGGAGGGTCTGGCGCTGGCGACGGCGGGCGTGCTGATCGGAATCCCGCTGGGGTGGGTCTGGATGAAACTGCTGACCTGGCGATTCACCGACCTGTTCGACACGACGGGCGTGGTCCTAAGCGCCGGAGGAGTGCTCTTCGGATCGGTCGGGTCGATTCTCTCGGCCCTGGCGGCGAGTTTTCTGCCCGCGTGGGGGGCGATGCGCGTCGATCCGCTGGCGGCGATGTCGCCGCTGGCATCGCCGACGGCCAACTCAATGCGCACGCCGCTCTGGTGCGCGGCGGGAGGATTGCTGCTGATCGCCATCGACCCGTTGCTGATGTACGGCCCGATCGAATCGCTGGCGGCGGCGCTGGGCGCGGCCGATCCGCTGGCGACGGGGCGGGACCTCCAGTTTTACGGGCATTTTCTCCTTGGATTGCCGGGGGTAATGATCGGCTTTTTCCTGCTGGCACCGCTAGTGGTCTGGGGGGTCGAGCGCCTGCTGGGGCCGCTGGTGGCGCTGATGTTCGGCATCCGGTTCGCGCTGCTTCGCCAGCAGCTCTCGACGGGCATCTGGCGGGCCGCCGGAACCAGCGCGGCGCTGATGGTGGGCCTGGCGATTCTGGTGGTGATGCAGGTGCAGGGCCGCTCGGCGTTGGACGGCTGGCGGCTGCCCGACAAGTTCCCTGACATTTTTATCTGGGCGCAAAAGCCCGGCGGGTTAAGCCCCGCCGAGCAGCTCCAAGTCGCCGCCATCCCGGGGATCAAGAGCGATGAATTCCTTCCGATTGCCATCACGTCGGCGGACCTGCGCATCCGGATGCTGGGCGTGGTGGGCGTGGCAATGTTTCCCGACGCGACGATGTTCCTCGGGGTCGAACCGGAGCTGGCGCTGAAGATGATGCAACTGGAGTTCCGCGATGAGGCCGGCCGGCCCGCCTCGCCGCCCGAGCAGCAGCGCCTGGCGCAGCAGGCGATCGCCATGCTTAAGCGCGGGCGGGCGATCATCGTCACGGATGAGTATCGCCAGTTGCGCGGGATTAAGATCGGCGACAAAATCCCGCTGGCGACGCGCAATCACGGCGAGCAGGATTACACCGTCGCGGGGGTGGTCTGGTCGCCGGGGATCGACGTGATGGTGTCGATGTTCGACATGGGCCGACAATTCGAGCAGCGCACCGCCACCAGCGTTTTTGGAACGATGGAAGACGCCCGTCAGGATTTCGGCGTTGAAAGCGTCGGGCTGTTCGCGGCCAACCTCGAGCCGGGAGTCGATCGGGAGACGCTCGTCGGGCGCATCAAGACCGTCGTCGGGGCCTGGGGGCTTTATGCCGGGGACGTACGCGAAATTAAACACAAGATTCAACAGGGGTTCGGGCGCCTGCTGCTGCTGACCAGCACCGTGGCGTTCGCGGCGATGGCGGTTGCATCGCTGGGCGTGGCCAACACGATCATGGCGTCGGTGCGCACCCGGCGCTGGCAATTCGGCGTGCTGCGCAGCGTGGGGATCACTCGCGGGCAACTGCTGCGGCTGGTGCTGGCCGAGGCGGTGCTGCTGGGCGCTGTGGCGATCGTGCTGGGCCTGGCATGTGGCGCCGAACTGGCGATCGACGCCAAGGCCCTGAGCCGTCACATCATCGGGTACGATCCCCCCATATCCATCCCCTGGGGTATCGTCTGGATCGGGACGGGAATCGTCATGGCGATCAGCCTGCTCGCCAGCCTGTGGCCGGCGGCGAGCGTCGCCCGCTGCGAGCCGCTTAAGCTCCTCCAAGCGGGCCGCGCCGCGGGATGAACGCGGCGAGCCGGCGTCTACGATTCCAGCCGGAATGTCTTGATCTCGAACGGACTGAGCGTGGTATGCAGGCGATCGGTCGCCGCGATCGGCCCGATGGGGCGCTCCAGCAGATCGGTTTCCGACGCGGCGGAAATCTTCCATGATTTCGGCAGATGCACTGTGACGTCCTTTCGCCCGCCGAGAACCTCGACGAGCCGCAGGATTCGCCCCTTGCCCTGTTCGGGCTTCTTGAGCGCGCCGATGAACACGTCCGACGGCTCGACTCGCAGGAACGAATGAACCGCGGGCAGTTTTCCGCCCTGACGATCCAGCCGCCGGGCGATCAGCGGCGAATTGAGCATGTGAGCGGCCTGGACCGTCCCGGCGTTCTGCCAGGAATCGGCATGGGGATACAGGCTGTAGGTGAAGTCATGCGGTCCCTGGTCGGAGTCGGGATCGGGGCGGATCGGACCGCGCAAGAGCGTCAGGCGCATCACGTTGCCGGTGATGTCGTGTCCGTATTTGCAATCGTTCAGCAGCGACACGCCATAGCCGGCCTCGGACAAATCGGCCCACTGATGGCCGGTCACCTCGAACTTGGCCCGGTCCCAACTGGTGTTGGCATGAGTGGGCCGGGTGATCGAGCCGTAGGAAAGATCGTACGTGGCCCGGCGGGCAAGGACGGCAACGGGGAACGCCACCTTCAGCAGCTTGTTGTGTTCATGCCAGTCCACGTGGGTCACAAAGTCGATGCGGGCGATGTCGCGATAGATCCAAATCGTCTGCGTGAGGGTCGATCCGAAGAATGAGCGATCAAACCGCACGCCGGCGCGGACCGGCCCGTTCTCGATGACCGCGAAGTTTTTCACCGGTCCGATCGGCAGCGGTTTGTCCTTATACATCGGGACGATATCCCACGCATCGTACATGCCGGGCTTGTCCTCAAACAATTGCAGTTGGTTGGCGACCTGCCCGTCGGCGACGACCTGGCGATTTAGGCGCTTATCGAGCAGCGACATGATCTCCCCGGATTCATTGAGCTCGATCCGGAAAAGGCGATTTTCCAGTAGATCACGCGTTGCTCGCGGCGCGGGTTCGTCGGTCGATTTTGACTCACCCTCAGCGCCGCGGGAGTCGGCGTCGGTGATGCGGTACGCGGCGTATCCCACCGAAGGGACATCGCGTGCCATGAACAACAGGGCCGATCGACTGCCATCGTCGCACATCTGGCAACCAGCCGGCGCACCGGTCGAATCGAAGACGGCGCGTGGGCGGGCATCGGGCAGCGGAACCTCGACCAGCCCGGTGTGTGGCCCGTTGAGGGAATTGAATACCACGAGCCTCTCGCCGTCCGCCGCGTCGTCCGCCGCCGGCGCGACGTTGGCGCCGATCGAGTCCAACGCCGAATCGCGGATCGACGTGAAGGTCTCGAGCGCCTTGGTGTAAGTCTCCACCGCCTCGACGCCGACGGGATTCGTATGCGATCCGGGGAGAATATCGTGGAACTGATTGACCAGCACCGTCTTCCAGGCCTCGGTCAGTGCCGCGGCCGGGACCTTCAGCCCGAATGGCTCGGCGAGAACCGAAAAAAGCTCGGCCTCGCGGGCCACCAGTTCGCAGCGGCGATTGAGCTTCTTGAGAATCGCCTTGGTCGTCGAGACCCCGCGATGCATCTCCAGGTAAAGCTCATCATCCCAGACATCCAGTTTCTGCCCGCGGTCGAACGCTTCTTCGAGATAGGTTTTGGCCGTCACCAGCCGGGTTTGCGGCAGTCCGGGGAAGCCTTCCAGCCGCCGGGCCGTCTCGAGGATTTCCCGCGTCACGCCCCCCCCGCCGTCGCCGAAGCCGTACATGTTCATCGACTCGCCAACGTTGATTTTTTCCTGGAAGCCGTCCCAGTTGGCCAGAAGTTGATCGGGAGCCAGCCATGAAATGAAGTGCGACGCCGGCACGCAGGCGTTCACGGTTGACCCGTCGGCACCCTTCCATACAAAGTTATTATGAGGGAACTTATTGGTGTCGTTCCAGGTGGACATTTTGTTGGATACGAAGTATCGGATGCCGCTCTTAGCGAGAATCTGCGGCAGGATCCATGAATTGCCGAACACGTCCGGCAGCCAGCAGGTGTCCACGTCGATCCCGAATTCCTTAAGACAAAACAGTTTTCCCAGCAGGCACTGGCGGATGAAGGATTCGCCCGAGGGAACATTGCAATCCGGCTCGACATACATCCCGCCGATCAGCTCCCACTGCCCGCTCTTCACCTTCACCTTCAGCCGTTTCCATAATTGCGGATAATGCAGCTTCAACTGTTCATAGAGATACGGCTGGGTATGGCAGTAGAGGAACTCGGGGTACTCGTCCATGAGAGCGAGTTGCACGAGCGTGGTGCGAGCGTTCTTGCGCACGCCCTGGCGCACGCGCCAGTGGTAGGCGATGTCGATGTGCGAGTGGCCCACCAGCGCCAGCCGCCCCGGTGCCGCCATCTGCTTCATCGAGTAGACCGTTTTGCGCAAATGTTCGCCGGCCGACTCGAGCGATCGCTGGAACGTCCCGCGGTCGGTCGTGTCCCGATCGATCAGCTTGATCGCCGCGTCGGCGTGGGCGTACATCAGGTTGCAGATGTCCGAATCGACAGTCGGGCACGATGCCACATCCAGCACGAGTTGCAGGTCGTACATGAAGCGGCGATAGATCGGGTTGTAGCTCACCAGCGCGGGATTTCGCCAGGTTTGCACGCAGCCGTGCCCTTCGGGGAGGCGCGAACCGATCCGCTGATCGTCCGGGGCCGATCGCATGTACGCCTCGATCTCGACCGCCAGGGTTTCATCACCGCGCGCTTTTTTCAGCAGCGGAATTTCCGAGCGGTTGGGGTCGAAGGCGTTGAGAAGTTCCCCGTCGATGCTCACGAGCATCTCGGTGGGCGTGAGAAGTTCGAACGTCACCGGCAACCCGCGGAATTCCGCGCCGACGTGAATCGTCGTTCGCAGGAAAAACGTCCCGTCGGGATGGCCCCAAATGTCGCCTTCGCGGATTGGCCGCCAGTCGCTGGTGAACTGGTATTGCCCCGGGGCGTGATAGGCGGCATCGCGGATTTCCCACCGATCGACCGGCGCCGAGGCGTCGAGCTGCCAATGGCTGATCTCGGCCAGACGGACGCGAATCCATTCCGGCAGATTCAGCGAACGACGAACAACGGCGGTATGCCCTTTGGCCATGATGACGCTTCGACTTTCTCTCAAGGGTGCAAGAAAATTCAGGCGGCGAAATACGGCTTGACGAAGCGGACATGGATCGGCAGTTCCGGCCCATACCGCTGCCGCAGCCGGGCGCGGATGAAGTGCTCGGCGGTGCGGTAGCGCGACGGGCAATTGGCGCACGCCGCCCCCATCGCAAGATACACCGCCCCGGCTTCGACGCGTTCGAAGCGAAGGTCCCCGCCATCCTCCCGGATCAGCGGAACCAGGTTTTTCTCAACAAATTGTTGAATTTCCGAAACGTCGATGGCGTTGGCCTTGGCCGAAGCGGTGCAGGTCACGAACACGACTCCTCTCGAGCGCGGATGCCAAACCGGCTCGTTCATCCGCCCGGGGGCGTTCGAGCCGATCCCTTTATTTCAGACGGACCGGCGATTATAGGGAACCGACCGAGGTTGCAAAATCCACCCGCGGCATCACCCACGGCGGCGCTATTCCGGCGGGAAACGGGTGAAAATTATCCACGCCCCTTGAAAACCCTAGCGTTTAGACTATTTTCTCTTCCACACGGACGGGATTGTGAGTCCCGCCCGGTGATCGAGCGTCGCGGGCGAGCGAAATCCCCGCGGAGTTCGGTGACGCCGATCGCATTGGAAATGCGCGCGGCGGTTGGCTCCACACCTCATGCTCTTATTGGAAAGGAGAGCAGGTTTATGGCAAAGGCAGCAGTTCCCGGCAAGCCGTTGACGAAGTCTCAAATGGCGGCTGCGCTGGCGGAGAGGGCCGGCATCAGCAAGAAGCAGGTCCATGCTTTCTGGGATGCCCAGGCGGAAATGGCGTACAAGCAGGCCAAGAACTCTTACACCTTCCCCGGCATCGGCAAGCTGGTGCTGGTCAGTCGCAAGGCCCGCATGGGCCGCAATCCCGCGACCGGCGAAAGCATCCAGATCCCGGCCAAGAAGGTCCTGAAGTTCCGCGTGGCCAAAGCCGCCAAGGACGCGGTCCTGGGCGCCAAGAAGTAACCCCCCCACGCCGCCTCGACCCATCGCCGCGGGCGCCTGGAAAAGGCCCCGCGGCTTTCGTTTGCACTCAGCGAGATACGCCTTTCAGCCCCGACCGAGCCGGTCGGCCGCACCGCTTATAAGGTTGGGCCACCCTCGAGTTTTTCGACCGCCGATAAACACCGATGAGCGCCGATGCGAAGCAGAACAACAAACCGCGGCACAACTGCCGCACCCGCGCATCGACATCGCCTTGGCCGTTATCGGCGTCCATCAGCGTCCATCGGTGGTCGATTCTTCCAGCGGAATTGGTGAGGATGAAACCCCAACCTGCATGACTCATCTTCACGCGGCCCCGCGAGTAGATAGTCGATAAGCATGGAGTGCAACATTGTTTCATCTGAGGACTTCGGGGGCGCAACAGTGCTGAAATGGCAAAGTGCCGTGCTTCATCGGCGGACAGCCTCGTCCGGCGCATGGTGCCGCGAAGAATTGAACTCCCACCCCCCTTGCCGCATCATGTCCCGATGCGCCATGACGAGGTGATCCCGATTCTGGACTTCGGCTCGCAGTACGCCCAGCTCATCGCTCGGCGGGTCCGCGAAAAAGGGGTCTATTCCGAGCTGGTCCGGCCCGATATTCCCGTCGACGAGCTACGAAAACTCAATCTCAAGGGACTGATCCTCTCCGGCGGTCCCAGTAGCGTCTACGAACCCAACGCCCCTCGCTGCGATCCGGGAATCTTCGATCTGGGCGTGCCGGTCCTGGGCATCTGTTACGGAATGCAACTGGGCGCGCAGATTCTCGGCGGGCAGGTCACGCCCGCCAAGGCCCGCGAGTATGGGCGGGCGCGCCTGCATGTGGCCAGCGCCGATCCGCTGCTGCATGGCATGCCGTCGGACACGACGGTCTGGATGAGCCATGGCGATCAGATCCACGAGCTTCCCGACGACTTTCTTCCCCTGGCCACCACGCCCACCTGCCCTTACGCCGCCACCCGCCATCGCACCCGCCCGTTCTACGGCGTGCAGTTCCACCCCGAAGTGACCCACACCCCGCGCGGCCAGCAGCTTTTTCACAATTTCCTCTACGAAATCTGCCATTGCGCCGGGACCTGGACGATGGAAAACTTCATCGACCAGACCGTCCGCCGCGTGCGCGAGCAGGTGGGCGACGGAAAAGTCATCTGCGGATTGAGTGGCGGGGTCGATTCCTCCGTCGTCGCCGCGTTGCTGCACAAGGCGATCGGCGAGCAGTTGGTCTGCATCTTCGTGGACAACGGGCTGCTGCGGAAGAACGAGCGAGAACTGGTCGAAAGCACCTTCCGCGACCATTTTCACATTCAATTGCTCACCCACGATGCCACCGACCGGTTCCTCGGGGCCCTCACCGGCGTGATCGACCCTCAGCAAAAGCGGAAGGTGATCGGCAAGGAGTTCATCGACGCCTTCAAGCGCGAGGCCGGGTCGATTCCCGACGCGAGATACCTGGCCCAGGGCACGCTCTATCCCGATGTAATCGAGTCGGGCCACGGCTACGCCGGCACCGCCGCGAATATCAAGCTGCACCACAATGTCGGCGGACTGCCGGCGGAGCTGGGATTCGAGCTCGTCGAGCCGCTGCGCGAGCTGTTCAAGGACGAGGTGCGCCGGGTCGGCGAGACCCTGGGGCTGCCGGAAAATATCGTGTGGCGGCATCCGTTCCCCGGCCCGGGCCTGGCGGTGCGGATCGTGGGCGAAATCACGCCGGAACGGCTGCGCATCCTGCGCGACGCCGATGAGATCGTCCTGGAAGAACTGGTGTCGAACAATCTGTATCGTAAGACCGCGCAGGTCTTCGCGGTGCTGCTGCCGATCGGCACGGTCGGCGTGATGGGCGACGCCCGGTCGTACGATTCGGTCGTGGCGATCCGGGCCGTCGAGAGCCAGGACTTCATGACCGCCGACTGGGCGAGAATCCCCTTCGACGTTCTGGCGACGATGAGCAACCGCATCATCAACGAAGTCCGCGGCGTCAACCGCGTCGTCTATGACATCAGCTCCAAACCGCCAGCGACGATCGAATGGGAGTAAAGGCAACATGGTTTGAGTTCTTGTAAGTCTATTTTTGTTAACGCTTTATATCCCCACTTGTGATTTTCCATAATTTGCCTCTAGAATAAGGTAAAGGTGTTTTATCTTATTTGCCGGTGACTGAGATGTCTGAATGGAGGGTACGGGCGGGGAGGGTGCCAATGCGAGGCGGGGCGAGAGCGCTGGGAATCATCGCGGTCTGCTGCGGGATTTATCTGTTGGCGATGCCGGGGGCGCCGCCGCTGGCGCGGACGCAGGAGGCGCGGGTTCTGGAGACGGCGCGGGAGATGCTCGATGCACCCGCGAAGCAATGGCTGATCCCGCGCCTCAACGGACAGGTGCGGCTGCAAAAGCCGCCGTTGGCGTATTGGATCGCCGCCGGCGCGTACATTGCGGCGGGATCGGTCTCGACGGCGATCGGGCGCATTCCGTTCATGGTCACGGCGATCCTGACGCTGATCTTGACGATCTGGCTCGCCCGCCAATTGTTCGGCAACGGCGCAGCGGCCTGGTCGGCGATCGTGCTGGGCGGATCGTTCCTCTTCTACCGCCACGGAAGACTCGCCGAGACCGACATCCTCGTCACGCTGATGATCACCGGCGCGATCATCGCCTTCTGGCGAGCGATCGGGATGCCGCGCGATCACGTTGAACGTCCCAATCTTTGGCTGCATATCGGGGCATTGTGCTGTGGCGGAGCCGTGCTGGCCAAGGGATTGCCCGCGGTGTTCCCGCTGCTGTTTGTGCTTGGCATGGCGATCCATCGGCGCGATTCTCGCCCGCTGGGGCGGCTGGTGTGGAGCGGGGCATTGCTCTCGGCGATCGCGCTGGCGGGGCCGTGGTTTGTGTATATCTGGGCGGTGGGTGATTCTGGCGTTCTGACGCGCGAGATCTCGATCGCCGCCGCCGGGCAAGGCCATCACGGCTCGGTTTGGCAGTATCTGGGTGATCTGCTGGTCTCGACGGCGCCATGGACGTGGGCAGCGCTGATCGGCCTCTGGGCGGCGATCCGACATGTTCGGCGCGATTCGCGGCTGGGCGGGCTGCTGATCTGGCTGGCGGCGGTACTCGTTCCGCTGTTTCTAGCTGGACAAAAGCAGCGGCACTATCTCCTGCCGGCGATGCCGGCGCTGGCATGCATCGCGGGCTGGTGGATCGACCGGGGATTGCGCGCCGGGCCGCGGGCGTTTTCCCGCAAGGCGATCGGCGCGATCCTTAGCGCCGCGGCGATCGCGGCGATCCCGGCCGGCGCTGCGCTGGTGGTCTGGGCCGCCCGGCGACCTTGGCCCGGCGGCGATCCGCGGCGGACCATGTCGATCATCGCGGCGGCGCTGTTGGCGATACTCACGGTGGCGCGGCTGACGCGCCTGTCACTCGCCGGACAGCTTCGGATTTTCGCCGCTATATCGGCGATTCTGCTGGCCATGGGCAACACGCTTTGGATGCCGGCCTCGAATCCCTTCAACGCCGCCGACGCCGCATCGCGGATCACCCAGAGCACCGAAGGCAATCGGATCGCATTCCTCGGGACGCCGCATATCCCGCTGATCTTCGAGATGCGCCGGATTATTCCGCTTTTCGAAGATGCCGGCGAGTTGCACGATCCAGCCGTCGCCAATCGGCCCCTGAGCCTCATCGCTGTCACGGACAACGACAGGCCCCCCCTTCCGCCGGACGCGAAATGGCGGGCGGTCCTCACGCTTTGCGGCGCCGATGAGACCTTCACCGTTTTTGAGAAATAGCCACGCCGGCGATCCTCGCACCGCCCCGGCGGCGGCGGGTTCGAGGCCGGGACGGACGGCTTTGGCGACTGGCGGCTCACATCGCCCCGGCATCCGTGGATTCGAGAGCGCCTCGGTGGCGGGAGCGTGACCAGCCTGCCTGGGTGGCTCACATCGCGCCGGCGGCCGCGGGTTCGAGAGCGCCTCGATGGCGGGAGCGTGACCAGCCTGCCTGGGCGGCTCACATCGCCCCGGCATCCGCGGGTTCGAGAGCGCGGCTCCAGCGCCGCTCGGGACGGGCCTGCCACCCCTTCTTGTGATAGGCGTATCCCACGATCAGTGGGACGGCCAAAGTCGCTTCGCTGAAGACCATCTGTTCGTATACCGTGTCCACCTTCCCCCAGCTCGAGGCCTCTTTCAGCGTGCTGCTGCTCAACGCCCCGTCGCGCACATCGGCGACCGTGACCTGCACGGCGTACTTGTGCATCGGAGCATCATGGCCCAATACCTCGGCACAGACCACGATGTCCTGCGTGAAATTCTTCGGCACGCCCCCGCCGATCATGAACAGGCCCGTCTCCGTGTTCTGAATCTTCAGTTGAGTCAGTTCGTGAAAATCCTTGCCGCCGTCCCAGCTCAGGCACGGCTGATCGCCCTTGGCCGCCCGCAGCGCCACCAGGCCGAAACCCGCCGAGCAATCGCTGAACGCCGGGCAGAAAATCGGTACATCCTTCTTGAACGCCTCGTAGATAATCGAATCGTCGCATTTCGGCCCGCCCTGGCGATCGAGATAGGCGCCGAACTCGCGCAGCAATTCTCGCGAGCTGTACGGTCGGGCTTTGAGGGACTCGAATATCTTCTGCGTAGTCTCGTCGCACACTCGCAGTTCCTCCTAGTCGATCAGCGTGTCGTAGATACGATCGATCGCCAGCTCGCGCAGCTCCCCGTCATGCAATCCGCTCTTGAGCTTCTCATCGGCGATGTAATGGCGGAATCCCAGTGCCTCGAAGAAGTCCTGGTCCACCATGTTGGCCCCGGTGCTGACAATCGCATCGACCATGTTGTGGCGGATCATGTCCACGATCACCTTCTTCAGCCCGGCGCTGATCAGGGACCCGGCCAGGCAGAGGATCACCGCGCATTCAGTATCGCGCAGCATCCGATCGTAGATGCCGGCGGCCCGATGCAGATCGCGGCTGGAAAAGGCCATTCGCCCCATCGCCTCGACCACCGCTACGACCTGCGGGTTGACGGTGATGTCGATGTGTTCGATGGTCTGATCGAGATACGCCTTCTTGGCGCCCTTGTCCTGGCGGGCCTTGAGCGGCGTGGTGTTCAGCGTGGTGTCGGATTGGGTCATGACGAGATTCCTTTAGGAAAAGGCTCTATTTTCGGCGGCAATGCCGGCGGGACGCTCCCGCGTAACAAAAAGCCACCGCGCCCCGCTACGGCGTGTTCACCCGGAAACACCCGCCATCGCGGCGCTCGGTGGCTTTGACAACAGCCTATTGTGCGAAGGCAGTCACGTCCGAGTCAAGCGACGGTTCCAAGAAAATACAAACGGGCACCTGCCACCGCCGCCTGTACGCCCGCAAGAGTCTGTATGCCTTGTGTTCGGGCCTGTTGGCGTGAGGCCGGTTATAATAAGTCCGTGAATTGGCAAGAGCGAATCAGCGTCGATCCGGCAGTGTGTCACGGCAAGGCGTGCGTCAAGGGAACCCGGGTCATGGCGTCGGTCATCCTGGACAATCTCGCATCGGGCCTCGGCGGCGACGAGATCGCCGAGGCCTACCATGTCGGTGCCGAAGACATCCGGGCGGTCTTGATGTACGCGGCAGCGCTGGCCAAAGAACGGGTCGTGTCGGTGCGTGCGGAGACGGCGTGATTCGATTGGAGATTAATGAAAACGTCCATCCGGAGGTTGCGGCGTTGCTCAGAAACCACGGCCATGATGTGCTGACCGTCTGGGATCAGTCGATGCGGGGTGCCAGCGATATGGAACTGGTTCGAACCTGTCGAGTCGAATCGCGGGCTCTGGTGACGCTGGACTTGGATTTCGCCGATGTCCGGGCGTATTCGCCCAAAGAGCACGCCGGCATCGTCGTTTTGCGCCCCAAGAGCCAATCGCGCGACGACGTGCTCGACGCCGTGGGCCGGTTAGTTCCCCTGTTGCGAACCCCGGGCCTCGCCGGCCAGCTTTGGATCGTGGATGGGCATCAAGTGCGAATGCGAGAGTAAGATGCCAAGCCACGCACCGCGACTCGGCTTGGGGATTCAACGTCGCTTGACGTGCCGACGGTTTAATGACATCGCCCCGCGATCGGCCCTTCATCGCAGCAGGGGAACTTGATAGCGGTAGTTGTAGATGAAATCGGCTCGCTTGGCGGTTTTCTCGGCGGCTTGGATGGCCGGGGCCACACGCGATTCTTCTTCCCCCAAGTCGCGGGCGAGTTGGCGCATCGGCTCGGGGACGGCCATCGTGGCGGCGGCGATTCGCTTGAGTTCCTTGATGTCCACCGACGTCAATCCGGCGTGTTCGGTCACCAAATAATTCCCCCCGCCTACCGTCCGCTCGACCTTCACCAAGGTCATGGCTTGCTTGAAGATCGCGTCGCACTGGTCGTGCGCCGCATCCATCGACGCTTTCACGCGCTCGATCGCCAGGTCGGCGATTTCGTCGGCGATCTTGGTTGTTTCGGCACCGGCGCCGGTGGCGTACATCTCGACGGCGCGGAGGTCGCCGACGCCCTTCGCCGCCTGCATCAACGGTGCCAACGTGGTGGCCTTCTTGGCGGATTCGAGCTTGGGGCGCAGCGCCGCCAACTCGTCCGCCAGCAGCGCCGACGCCGCCTCTTTGCGCTTTTCCGGATCGATCACGTCGATCGGCTCGGCGGGTTTTCCTTCCGAAGACTTGGGGACAAACGTCCCCGAGCGCGAGCGCCGCATCAGGAATTCCTGTGCCTGATACCGTTGTCGCTCGGCACCGGACGCGGCCTTGGCGGCCTGGGCGAACGCCTCGGTCGCGGGGGCCGGGGATTTCATGCGCAGATGCGCCTCGGCCTTCAGCGCCCAGACCTCGGCCCGCGGGTACGGCTCGGCCGCCGCGCCTTTAAGCGCCAACACGCGGGCCGTCTGCTGAATCACTTCGAGATTCTCCCCCCGCCCGAGCATCGCCCGCAGTTCGGGCAGCGTCGCAAGGCCCCCCGATTTCGCGATGCTCCCAGACGGCGCAGATGTCGGCGCTTCGGCAAACGTCCACCCCGCCAATGCCGCGTTCACCATCAGAAGAATTGCCAGATATCGCATCATGGGTTGCCTTGATTGATCACCAACAACGATACCGTCGCAGCGCCAATCCGTCCATGGAACCATTCAGATCGTCCTGGTTCGGGACGACCTTCCGGCACACCAGCCGCTGGCGGCACCAATCCGTCCATGGAACCATTCATATTCCCAGCCAGAGGCGTGCGGTCGGCGGGCGCGCCCGATCCTCTGGCGGGCTAACGCCAGGCGGCGGTTCCCGCCAGGGATCGCGCTGTGTCGGCGAGCCGTTGGTGCGCCAGTTCGCACGCGTAATCTACGCGGATCGCTCGTCGATACGCCGCGATCCGCGCCCGCGGATCCGCCGTGGTGTCGGCGGCGAGTACGAACGGCGCGCTGAGCTGCTCCCACAAGCTCATCACCTCGGCGACGGCTCGGGGATCGCCGCGGCGGGCGCCGGCGGGGATCGCGTCCAGCGCCAGCACGATGCTATGAGCCGGCAATTCATCGCGCAACTGCTCGAGCGATCGCGGCTCGGGCGGTGGAAGGCTCGCATCCTCCAGCGGCACGATCGCCACTGCCCCCGCGTGATCGACCCCCGGCGGATACACCGCCCCTAATAGCGTTTCGACATACAACCCGTGTTCGCGCTGCAGGGCCCGAACCTGCCGTGCCGGTGCGACCGATCCCCAGCCGGCCACGAGCAACTGACCCTGCGGGAAATTTTCGATAACGTGGAGAGCATCGATCCGATCCTGCGGCCCCGCGGCGATCAAGTCCAGGCGCACCACTCCCTCGGCACAGCGCTGGCGTCGCTGCCGGCGGGCCTCCTGCAGCGGCATATACAACCGGGCAAGGGTGTCAAAGTCATCGCCGGCGAGGAGTTCGGCCTCCTCGAGAAGCCGCTGGGCACCGAGATAGTCCATGTGCGACAGCCGCTCCTGCCCGCGCTGGCAGAGCGATTGAAGGATCGAATCGTCCATAACGGATTGTATCCTCGCCAGTCGCGCCGGATCTTCCATTGGCGATGCAAACCGCGTCCCGGCGACGGCGGCCCGCACACACTCGAGTAGCCCGAAAGAAAAAGGGGACGCGCTTCTTTTTTTACAGCATACTATAGTTACACTATAATTATCATCTTTTAATTCAGCGTAAATGCGAAACAGTGGCCAATATGCCAAGAAATAAGCGCGTCCCCTTTTTACGTTCTCGACTGATTTCGAGCGCTGCCCCAAAATTTTAAGCACGCCGTAATGAATCGATGGTTCATCGTCGATTGCCGCCGTGGCGTTGTCCCGATACATTCTCGGTGCGCTGGGGGATTCCCCATGCGGCGCGAAAAATCATGGCCAATCCAAAGAAAAAAGCGTTGATCACGGGAATCACCGGGCAGGATGGTTCGTACTTGTCCGAACACCTGCTCGAGATGGGGTATGAAGTGCATGGCGTGATCCGCCGGGTGGCGCTGGAGGATCCGACTCACCGGCTTCGGCGAATCTCGCATCTCGAGGGTCGCTTGCAGCTTCATTCGGCCAGCCTTGAGTCGTATCCGTCGCTGGTGCAGATCGTTCACAAGATTCAGCCCGACGAGGTGTATCACCTCGCCGCACAGTCCTATGTCGCCGAGAGTTTCGAGGATGCGTTTTCCACGTTGAACACGAACATCAACGGCACGCACTACATCCTGGCGGCGATCCATGCCGTCAGCCCGCAATCGCGGCTTTATTTCGCCAGCACCAGCGAGATGTTCGGCAAGGTCGTCGAGGTGCCGCAGACGGAATCGACCGCCTTTCGTCCGCGCTCGCCGTACGGCATCTCGAAGGTCGCGGGGTATGAGCTGGTCCGCAATTACCGCGAGGCCTACGACCTGTATTGCTGCTCGGGGATCCTGTTCAACCACGAAAGCCCGCGGCGAGGGTTCGAGTTCGTGACCCGCAAGACCACCTACGCGGTGGCGCGGATCAAACACGGGTTGCAGAAGGATTTGACGCTGGGCAATCTCCAGGCCAAGCGCGACTGGGGCCACGCCCGCGACTACGTGCGGGCCATGCACCTGATGCTTCAGCAGCCCAAGCCCGAAGATTTCGTCATCGCCTCGGGCCAGACCCACTCGGTCCGCGAGTTCTGCGACCTCGCCTTCGAGACTGCGGGGCTGAAGGCCTCGGATTATGTCAAGACTTCGGGCGTGTTTTTCCGCCCGGCCGAAGTCGAACTGCTGATCGGCGACGCTTCCAAGGCCCGGGCCACATTAAAATGGGAGCCGACCTACACCTTTGAGCAGTTGGTCCGCGAAATGGTCGAATCGGACTTGGAACTGGTGAGCCAGCGCGGTCAGTAACTCATCGCCTGCTTCAGATCGAACCAGCGCTGGTCGATCGCCTCGCGGGTCGCGCTGCGCAGCCCGTCAAGCGAAAAATCGCCGATCGTGAAGCTCGCTACCACCGTCCCGAATGCCAGCGCCCGTTTGAGACTGGCCGCGGTAAAGTTGCCCTGGGTGGCGAGGTATCCCATCATCCCGCCCGCGAAGCTGTCGCCGGCGCCGGTGGGATCGACCACCTTTTCCGCCGGATAGGCCGGCAGGACGAACGTCTGCTCGCCGCTGCACATCAGGCAGCCATGTTCGCCTTTTTTGATCACCACGAACTGCGGACCCATCGCCAGCACCTCGCGTGCCGCGGCAACCAGGTTGCGCTGACCTGTCAGCAGCCGCGCTTCACCGTCGTTGAGTACCAGGCCATGGATCATCCCCAGCAGCTTGCAAAGCTGCTCGCGCTCGGTCTGGATCCACAAGTTCATCGTGTCGGCCACGATCAGCTTCGCCCCGGAAAGATCCTTCGCCATCTGCTGCTGGAGAATCGGGTGAGTATTGGCCAGAAAAACATAGCGCGAATCGCAAAACGCCGCGGGAATCTTCGGGGCTCGCTCGGCCAGCACGTTCAAGTCCACCTCGACCGTGACCGCCTCGTTCAAGTCCTTCACGTAGGAACCATGCCAGCGGAACGTCTTGCTCCCGGCGCGATGTTCGATCCCGGCGACATCCACCTCCCGCCCGGCGAACACATCCAGCATGGCCGGTGGACAGTCATCCCCCACCACCCCGACAAGTCGAACCGGCGTAAAGAACGAAGCGGCATACGCGAAGTAGATCGCCGATCCGCCGAGGACGCCTTCACGCATCCCGGTGGGCGTTTCCACGGTGTCGATTCCGATTGATCCGGTGACCAGCAAAGACATTTCAACGATCCTATCGGCGGGAGGGAAGCTGACGGATTTTCACCCGCGAGCCGGTCACGGTGTACAGCCGTCCCGGCACCAGGCGTTTGTAACGTGTAAACAACCGGTCGATCGCATCGTCTTGCTCGACATCGCCGCCGGACAATTGCAGGTAGACGATGCATCGATCCAGCCACAGATCCAGCGCGAAGGGCGCTTCGGCCAGTTGGGAATCGGTGGTGAGCAGATCCCATTGGCGCTGCTTCAATGCCCGCAGCAGCTCGCCCGCATCGGCTTCGCTGGCAAGTT
This sequence comes from Tepidisphaerales bacterium, assembly GCA_038329845.1. Taxonomy (GTDB): domain Bacteria; phylum Planctomycetota; class Phycisphaerae; order Tepidisphaerales; family Tepidisphaeraceae; genus JBBQNJ01. Next base: position 44,172 of record JBBQNJ010000016.1, read on the forward strand.
GCAATTCCTCACGCAGATGAACCCCATGCCCGTGGCGGCGCAAAGCGTCCGCGACCGCCGGGGTGAGATTCTCGCCAACAACCAGCCACTGCATGGGGCAGGCATCGTAGTCACCCGCCGCCCCGGGGCAAGCGCCCGGCGAGATGAGTCATTCCCAATTTTAGCAAACGCCCAGCAATTCGTTCCGGTTCCAGTGAGTCGACGAGGTCTTTCAGTGCCGCCGGTGTCCCCCCACCCCCCGGCGGTTTTGGGTTGCCTGCCGATTCAACGCTTTTCGCCGGTGAGGACACCGGCGGCACTGGTAACTGACTTCGGCGTCCGCTCGATTAACCGAAGCACCAAAGAAGATGCCCGATGCGGCGATTAAGGGCCCTGCGGCGACAGCAGCCGTTCGATCTCGGCGAAAACTTCGTCCACCTCGAGTTCCGCCAGCGGTTGACGATGCATGACGCGAACCGATGGCCCCAGTGGCTTCCAGACCAGCGGGTCGGACGGGCCGAACAGTGCCAGCGTCGGGACGGCGATGATCCCCGCGAGGTGCGAAGGCCCCGAGTCGTTGCCGACGAACCCCGCCGCGGCGCTCAGATGGGTGAGCAGGTCCCAATAGGTGGGCGTCTGAAGCACCGGCGCCGTCGAGGTGAATCGGGCGATCTCATGGCCGCTCCACCGTTCCAATTCGGTCTCCCCCATCAGGAGCCGGACACGGCGACCGGACCTGTGAATGCGGTCGATCAGCGCCAGGAAATGGTCCGGCGGCCAGCATTTCTCCCGGCTGCCCGATCCGGGATGGACCAATAGATCGGCACCGGGCACTCGGCGCAGCGCCACCCCGCGCTGAGCGATGAACGACAATGTCTGTTCCATCGCCGCCTTCGCCGCCACGTGGATATGAAGCTGATCGAGCAGAAATTGCGTGGCATGCCCGGCGTAATCGGCCGGGGGCTTGGGCAGCAGATGCGTCAACGCCGCCTCGGGGTTGATCTTCGCCACGTTCACCGACCACCGATCCGCGGGCTTGGCGATGAACGTGAAGATCGCATGGGCGCCCGTGAGCAGGCGGGCGCTTTCCTCGGGCAGATTGGGCTTAGCGCTGAACAGCTCATGCCAGCCGTTCTCGACATCCGCCGACTCGATCCGCAACGCGGTCTCGGCCAGTTGTCCCTTGCCCGCGTGCGTGACGTAATACACCCGGCTCTGCGGAAACAGCCGTCCCACCGCCAAGGCCAGCGGCCAGGTCAACACGAAGTCGCCCAAGGCCCCGAGATGGAAGATGAGTACGTTTCGTTTTAACACGCCGACCCAGCAGCATACCGCCGCCCGGGCCGCGGACGAAGAGGCGGAGAGACGAACGAACCGTAAAAACGCAGTGCCGAGGCTTGGCACCGTCGTGGAGAACGGTTATATAATAACAGGCACTGGGTCGGCGACAGCGATTATCGTCGACACGCAACGGTTCTTCGCACGATGGACAATCGGAGGCTGCATGGCGCGGATCACAATGGCTCTGTCGATCTTGGGGATTCTCATGCTCGTGGCCCCGGCGGAGGGAGAAACGGGATTGTTCCGGCTCTTGCCCGATGGGCTGTCGTTCAACGGCGAGGGGTGGGCCGTCAAGGCCGACGGGCAGCTCGGATGGGTGTCGCTGAAGATCGGCGAGGCCGAATTTCTCGCCGCGACCCCCGAATACGGAGCCATATTATTCAAAAAGAACGATCGGTGGTTCACCCGCTATCCCGATCGCAGCGCGCTGTCGCACGACACGCAGACGGGACGATTCGGCATGGTCGCCGACGGGCGCAACATGATCAAAATCGCCCCGGACTGGTTCAAGCCTGAGTTCGAGCTGACCCTCGGCGCCAATGACCGCGACGATCAACAGGTGTTCATCTTCCTGTCCGACGAAGTGGCGCTGGTTCGTATGGGCGGCAGCCTGGACAGCAATCGCACGCTCTCACCCATCGCGGTCGATCGTTCCACCAAACAAACCAAGTCGCAACCCGCGGCACTGATCGTCCACCGTAGCGGGGTGGCACTGCGCATCTCCGCGGCCACGCCGGAATCGGTGAAAACCGAAAAGGGGAAGGCCAGTCCCCCGGCGATCGAAGCGGGAATGGTTGCCGGACCCGATGGAACCCCGCGGCTGGCGCTAATTCTGACCTGCAAGGGATTCATCGCCAACACGTTCAATGTCTCGGTCGAGACCGCTCCGCACGGCGCTAATTTCGCCGTCTCTCCGAAGTTCGATGTGCATAGCGCCGACGATCCGAATCGCAATGTCGGCGGCGGCGGCGCGGCCAACGGGGTCAAGAACCCGATCTACGGCCCCGGCGTGGCGCTGGACTTGGGATTCACGTTCGGCTGGCTGGGTTCCGAGCCGTTTAATGGGCGCGCTGAACTCGAGGTGATCCACGCCTTGGGAAAGACCCACTTCCACCAGTGGATCGATCTGAAAAACGTCAAACCGGCCCCGAGCGACGCCAAGGAGTCCGCCGGCCTGATCCGCGTCAAGTTCGACCCGAAATTTCACATCCCCGGCGTGAGCGAGGTCTCGGCCCGGCTGTTCGACGCCGGCGGGCGGCTAATCTGGACCGACCGCTACCGCATGGCGTGGGACTGGGAACATTACCAGCCGACTATCGACGTTCAGCCTGACTTCAAGGCGTTCTGGGTCGACACGCTCAAGCAACTGCGCGCTCAGCCGCTGGAACCCGAGGTGACTCGCGTCTTCGAGGATCATCCGACTTTCGAGATCTACAAGGTGTCGATGAACGGTTGGGCCGGTAAACGCATCTGGGCGATGATGTACGTTCCGAAAAACGTCGCTCGGCCGATGGGCGCGATCGTAGGATCTCATCCCGGGACTCGCGGGTTCTCGGTGAACAAGGGTCCGGATGGAGTTTACGGATCCAAGGCCCCCGCCGATCCCAGGTTCGTCACTCTCACGCCGCTGATTCGCGGCTTCGAGCCTGATGCGGCGGATATTCCGTTCAATGATCCGTGGTGGGGTCCGCTCGAAGATCGCGATACCTATGTCGCGCGATCGTGGTACTGCGCCATGGTCCGAGGGATCGACTACCTCGCCACCCGGCCCGACCTGGTCGATATGAAACGCATCATCGCACGCGGCGGCAGCCAGGGCGGCGGGCTGGCGCTGGTGACCGCGGGGCTGGATCACCGCGTCGCCTACTGTCTGGCCGACTGTCCCTCGAACTGCCAGCCGCGCGAGATCATGTTCAATTATCCCAGCTTCGGTCCCTCTCGCGGACAAACCCCGCCGGGAAAAACCGATGAGCAGACGGCCGTTTTGCTCAGCTATTACAACCCGGCGAATTTCGCGGCGATGATCCAGTGCCCCACCTATGTCGGTTCCAATATCGGCGACCTGACCGTCCACAGCATGGGCCCGCTGGCGGCGTACCATAATCTGGTTCAACTCGATCCATCACAAAAAGAGTTCTATCCCGGTTTTTCCCATTTCCACGGCTCGGGGCCCGGGCTGGGGGTGAAGACGAAGGAAATTCTCGAAAAACTTGGAGGAGTGAGGGAGTGAATTTGTTAGCCCGAAGCGCCAGCGAGGAGATCAAGCCGTGAAAGGGCGATTTCGTTAGAGGAGATCAACGGCTGAAGCGGCGATTTCGTTAGCCCGAAGCGCCAGCGAGGAGATCAGAAGTTGAGATGAGCGGGTGAGGGGTTGGGGGGCGAAGGAGGTCGCAGCCAACAACTAAACGCCCGTACTGCTCCACGACGTTTACACACTTGCCGCTAAAAAATCGCGGCCAATCGTCCAATGGCCTTCTTCGCCTTGGGCGATACAATGCGCGCGTGAGCGAGAGTTCTCTTGCTTTTGTCCGGCGGCGGACCGCAGCGCTCATCGAGGCGATCGAGGCGGATCAACGGGCCTTGGAGGAGTCGGACGATGGGCCTTCGTCGGCATCGCCGCCGGCTCGATCTCTTCGGCAAGGCACCGTGATCTACGGCCTGTCCACCGATGCGATGCGACGGTTGCTCGAAAGGCTCGACATCGCGATGGCTGATGAATCCGACCGCCGGTTCGATTAAATTCATGCGGAGATCAAGACGCGATGAACCCGCCCGACCCGACCAAATCCAACGAATCGACCGAACCGACTGACTCGCTCCAGACCGGGCAGATCGTCGCCAATCCCGGCAGGGAATTCCGGCTTCGCCGCGGAATCATGGCGGTCGTCATCGTGGTCATGGGGGTGTGGTTCGCGTACGACGGCTGGGTGGCGTGGCCCCGGAGCAACGCCGAACACGCGCGCATCAATAAGGAACTGGACCAGGCGATCGACTCGAAAGACAAAGAGCAACAGGTCAACTTGACCAAGGAGCTTGGCAAGTACAAGGAGCATACGTGGTTGGACATGGGTCTGCAGCGCGGCCTGGCGATCGTTCTGATCCCGGCGGGGATTTTCCTGCTGTCCTGGTGGATGTACCAGTCGCGCGGGCAAGTGCGGCTGACGGCCGATGATGTGCTGCACATGCCGGGACATCCGCCGGTGCCGCTGTCGGCGATCACCGACTTCGACAAGCGCAAGTGGGATCGTAAGGGCATCGCCAAGGCGCGCTACGATCTTTCCAAGACCGGCACCGACACCCGTTCCGGACGATTGACGCTGGACGACTTCGCCTATCAGCGTCCGCCGATCGACGCGATCGTCGCCCGGATCGACGCAACGCGGCCAGAAGACTCCGCGAGCGGCGCGGCATGACTCGCGCTGCTTGCACGCCGAGGCGTCAATCAAAAGCGGCGTACCAGAACAGCGTCACGGCTTCTTTCACCAGGTCATGGTTGCTGCGGCGATGGGTGTCTAAGCCGCAGAGCGCAAATCCGGTCCGCGCAAATAATTGGCACGCGGCGGGGTTGTTCGTCAGGGATTCCGCGGCCAGCGCCCGCAATTTCAGATCCCTGGCCGTCGCCATCGCCTTGTAGATCATCGCGCTGCCAACGCCTTGGCGGCGAACATCGAAATCCACCCGCAGATCGATCACCCGCAGCACGCCGCGATCGGGTGAAATCCCGCACGCCAGCAGACCCACGGGGCGATCCTCGTGTTCGGCGAGCAACGCAAGCCCCTCCTCGCCGCCGGCGACGATCTGCCGGATCGAGAACCGCCGGTCCTCGTCGATCGCGTTGGCGTCGATTCGCTTTTCCCGAAGCGGGCGCTCGTCGATCCGCCACGCCGTCGCCAACCCGGTCCCCTCGGCGACGACGTGCAGGTAGCCGTTGGCCTCGATCGTCCCGTCAATGTCGATAAGCCCGTCCAAATCGTGCGCCTTCATCGCTCGGATTCGCATGGATCGAATGTATCCGAGCATCGCGGACAAGACATCCTCGAGGGGCACGCTTAAGGCAAAGAGCACGCTCAAAACAAAGGGGACGCGCTTCTTTTTTCACAGGATGATACTATCGCATTATTATAAATCATTATTACTTAATATTTTTACGAAATATGGACAAATATTTTGAAAAAGAAGCGCGTCCCCTTTTTTCGTTCCAGTAGGGGCGAATTGGCGGACGGCTTGCCCTGGGAGCCGGACCGGCATAGAATCGAGTTCGTATTCGCAAGGTTCTTTGTACAAGTGAACCACCGGGGGCGACTGGTTTCGACCGGATGGCTACGGTGGCGGTGGCATGCCCAGGACGCTCGGTTGGCCTGGTTAATCACTCCGAGCAAACCATAACTGCCAACAGTGATGTTGCAGGCCGGTTCGGCTTCGCGGCCGCTCCGGTTCGAATGGCTGCCTAACTAAAGGCATCCTCAGCTTCGTCTGACGCCCGCGACAGGCGAGGTTGCAATTTTAGTGGGATAGTCCCCGGCCACTCCGTCGGACCGGGGGCGAAACGCAGACGGATGGATGATCCCGCAGGGCGCCGACGATCGGCGGGTTCATCGAGATTAAATCGCCGGCTATGCATGTAGAGGCCGCCATTTGGGCTGTTTCGGGACGGGGGTTCGACTCCCCCCGCCTCCAATTGACCGTGGAGCCGCCGCACATCTGGAGATCACATCAGCACTGCACTCAATAGCATTCCTGTCGCTCCGATCACCTCCCATCAGAACGCACCCGGCGGCCCGGGGATTCTGCCACGTTGGACTTCCAGCGCGAAGACCGGCGTGGGTACTGCCGTTGGCAGCGGGAGTCACGTCTGGTTCACGCTGAGTCACGGAATTCTTAATGAGATCTATTATCCCCGCATCGATCAGGCTTGTGTCCGCGACATGGGGTTGATCGTCGCCGATGGAGCGGAGTTTTTTTCCGAGGAGAAGAGCGACACCGACTCGGCGATTCACTGGATGGCGGATGGCATTCCGGCGTTTCGGCTGATCAACACAAGCCGCAGCGGTCGATACCGGATCGAAAAGCAAATCGTCACCGATCCGCAACGAAACACGCTGCTGCAGCGCATCCACTTCACGGCAATGCAAGGCGATCCGGCCGGCTATCGTCTCTATGTTTTGCTGGCACCCCATCTTGGAAACCGCGGTCAGGGCAACACGGCCTTCATGGATGAGTTTGAGGGCGCGCCGATACTGTTTGCCGAACGTGGCGAATATGCCCTGGCGCTGGCCTGTTCGGTGCCCTTCCTCAAGCGCTCAGTGGGTTACGTTGGCTCATCTGACGGCTGGCAAGACCTTAAGGCCCATAAGCAAATGACCTGGGACTACACGCGAGCCGAGAACGGCAACGTGGCTCTGACCGGCGAGATCGATCTTCTGCATGCAAGCGGACATTTCGACTTGGCATTGGGCTTCGGCAAGAATCCACAAGAAGCGGCACGAAGCGCCGTCGGCAGCCTTCGCAAAGGCTTTGACAGCATCAAGCACGAATACCTCGTCGGCTGGCAGAATTGGAAACAGTCGCTGGTTTCAGCGAAGAAGGAGCAGGTCCCTCCCAGCGACCTTTCGTCGATCAGTCTGGCGGTCTTGCGCACCCATGAGTCCAAGACAGCGTCCGGCGGGATCATCGCCAGCCTCGCTATCCCGTGGGGAGCAAGCAAAGGTGATGGCGATCAGGGCGGGTATCACCTTGTGTGGGCGCGTGACATGGTGGAAGCGGCGGGCGCATTGCTCGCCGGCGGTGCCCGCGAAGATGCGCGACGGGCGCTCGATTTTTTGCAGTCCACTCAGCAACCGGACGGGCACTGGCCTCAAAACATGTGGGTGGATGGCACACCCTACTGGAATGGGATCCAACTGGATGAAACGGCGCTGCCACTTCTGCTAGTGGATCTGGCCCATCGGGAAACGGTATTGACTGATGCCGCCGTCGCCGAGTTTTGGCCCATGGTGCGATTGGCCGCGGGCTATCTAGTGCGCAATGGCCCGGTAAGCCCACAGGATCGCTGGGAGGAGGACTCCGGCTATTCGCCATTTACCGTGGCGGCGGCAATCGCGGCGCTCCTCATCGCGGCGGACATGGCCGATCGACATGACCAACCCTCCATCGGAACCTACCTCCGCGAAGTCGCTGACGTCTGGCATGCCTCGATTGATCGCTGGATGTACGCATCCGGAACGGATTGGTGCCGGAGATTACAAGTACAAGGCTATTACGTCAGGATCACCCCGGGTGGAACTGCCACGGATGCTCGGTTCGAGAGTCTTGTCCACATCAAGAACGTCCCGGCCGCTGAAGATGCCCGCATGGCCAAGCATCTGGTAAGTCCTGACGCCTTGGCTCTGGTTCGTTTCGGCTTGCGTGCCGCGGACGATCCGCGGATTCTCGGAACAGTAAAAGTGATTGATGCACTACTCAAGGTGCAGACCCCCACTGGCCCGAGTTGGCACCGATACAACGATGACGGCTATGGCGAGCATCATGACGGGGCTCCGTTTGACGGAACGGGCATCGGGCGCGCCTGGCCTTTGCTCACGGGTGAGCGGGCCCATTATGAACTGCTGGCGCATCGGGTGGAAGGCGCTAGAGCGCTGCTGGCCACGATGGAATCATTTGCAAACCAGGGCGGCCTGATCCCCGAGCAAATCTGGGACTCCCCCGACCTTTCCGCGCGTCACCTATTTCTCGGCAAGCCCTCGGGTTCGGCGATGCCACTGGTATGGGCTCACGCCGAATACATCAAGCTGCAAAGGTCCCTGCGAGACGGGCATGTCTTCGACCTGCCGCCACAGACGGTGCAACGCTATCTCAAACAAGGAGTCGTTTCCCCGCGCATGGCCTGGCGGTTCAATCACAAGCTTCGTTCGCTGCCCCCCGGCAAAATCCTTCGGCTCGAGACGCTGGCCCCGGCGGTCATTCATTGGACCGCCGACGATTGGAATACTTGCCACGACGAGAAAACGCGCAACGCCGGCCTGGGGATTCATCTGGCCGACATCCCGACCCATGCGCTACCCGAAGGCACGCAGATCCAATTCACATTCTACTGGCCGGACGCGGATCACTGGGAAGGCAAGGATTTTATGGTCCAGGTCGCTGCCTGGCGCGACGGCGACAAAGGCGCGGAGCAGACAAGTGAAACCAGCGATAGATAGCCCCAAATCGGAAGTGAATGGCTTTGTCTATTTCGCAGTGGGGATTGCAGCGCTTGGCGGCCTGCTCTTCGGCTATGATACGGGTGTCATTTCAGGGGCAATCCTATTTATAAAGAACCAGTTCTCCCTTTCAGCAACCATGGAGGAAATTGTCGTCAGTTCCGTACTACTCGGTGCCGTCATCGGTGCCGTTGCGGGAGGCGCTCTGACTGGCCGCTTCGGGCGTCGCGGACTGATAATACTGGCTGGGATTATCTTCATGGTCAGCGCCGTCGGCACGGCGCTGGCGCCGACGGTTGCCTGGCTGATCACCGCCAGAATAGTGAGCGGCATCGGCATCGGCATCGCTTCATTCATCTCCCCGATGTATATCGCCGAGTTGGTACCATCACGAGTCCGTGGCTCATTGGTTGCGGTCAATATGCTGGCGATTACCACCGGAATCGTGGTTGCCTACCTGGTTGACTATGCATTTTCCAGCATTGGCGGCTGGCGATATATGTTTGGCGTGGCGGCCATACCCTCGATCGGCTTGGTCATCGGCATGTGGCGGCTGCCCGATAGCCCGCGCTGGCTGATCAGCAAGTCAAAGATAGAACAGGCCCGCAAGATTTTACAGCGAGTACGGACCGCATCGGACGTGGGTCTGGAAGTCGTCGACATCCAGAAAAGCATGGAACAGCAGGGCACCGGCGGGGTCAAAGGACTGTTTCAGCCTTCATTAAGGATGCCCATGATTGTGGGCATCGGGCTGGCGATATTTCAGCAGATCACCGGCATCAACACGGTGATCTATTACTCGCCGACAATTTTCAAGTTTGCCGGCATTTCGACCACCGGACCCGCAATCCTTGCCGGGGCGGGATTGACCATGGTGATGTGGCTTTGTCATGTACTGGCCATCTTCCTGCTCGATCGTGTCGGCCGCAGACCTTTACTCTTAGTCGGAGTGGCCGGTCAGATTGTTGGCTTGGCGATCCTCGGAGCCGCCTTCCAGTTCCAGCAGTTGGCGAGTTTCAAGAGCTATGTCGCCATCGGCGGCCTGGTGATCTATGTTGCTTGTTTTGCTTTCGGACTCGGCCCGATCTTCTGGCTGCTCATTTCTGAAATCTATCCCTTAAAAAGCCGCGGAGCCGCCATGAGCGCGGTGACGGTTACCAACTGGGCATTGAATCTGACGGTAGCCGTTAGCTTCCTGACTCTGGTCGGCTTTCTGGGACAGGGGGCCACCTTCTGGCTCTATGGCGTAATCGCTGTCGGTGCCTGGGTCTTCTTCTATCTGCTGGTGCCAGAGACCAAGGGGAAAACCCTGGAGCAGATTGAAGAACATTGGCGATCGGCAAAGTCTCCGCGGGCAATGTGAAGCAATCAACCATGGAACCCACGAGCGAATACAGCCTGACATCGAATGGAGGCTCGTCGGCGATATCACATTCATTCGCCCTTCCGCGCCTCCGTCCCTTCCCCCCCTACTTCACCAAGCTGCTTAACTTGAAGATCGGCAGAATGATGCTCATCGCGATGAAGCCGACCATGCCGCCCATGAGCACGATCATCAGCGGCTCGATCATTGCCGTCACGCTCTTGATTACGGCACGCAGTTCGCGCGAGTAGTAGTCGCTGACCTCATCCAGAACCTCGCCGAGTTTTCCCGACTCTTCTCCAGCGCCGATCATCTGCACGACCGCTCGGGGCAGCAGCGGGCTTTGGTTCAACGGCGCGGAAATCTTTTTCCCCTGCTTCACCGCGGCGTAGACCCCCCGCCACATCCGGCGATAGAGCGTGTTGCCGCTGATTTCGGCGGTGATGGCGATGGTGTCGAGCATGGGAACGCCGGCGTTGATGAGCTGGCCCATCGTGTGCAGCGATCGGCTGATGTATAGAGCGCGGAAGAGTTTCTTGAACAGCGGGATCGTGAGCTTGAGCTTGTCCCAGTAGAGCTGTCCGCGCTCGGTGCGAAGCGCCAGCACGCATCCCCAGACCCCCGCGATTAACGCGGCGATCAGCACGTACCAGTAGCTGACCATGAACGCGCTGAGCGCCAGCAGCATCTTGGTCGGCGCCGGCAGGGCCGCTTCCTTGCCTTTGAAAATCACCATGAATCGCGGCAGCACGAAGACCAGCAAAAAAACGGTCGTTCCGATCGCCATGGTGCCGATGATCCCCGGGTAGATCATCGCCCCGCGCACCTGGCTGCGCGTCTCGATCTGCTGGGCAAGGTACGCGGCGATCTTGTCGAGCATCCGCGAGAACCCGCCGGAAAGTTCCGACGCCTTGACCATGTTGATGTAGAGAGGGCTGAAGACCTTGGGATACCGGCCCAGCGCCTCGCTGAACTGGCGGCCGCCTTCCACGTCCTTCTTGATCTGGATGAGCATCGCCTTGAACTTGGGGTTCTCGGTCTGCTCGCTGATCCCATCCACCGCGGCGCGAAGGCTGATTCCGGCGCGGATCATCACCGCCAACTGGCTGGTGAAGTTCTGCACGTCCTTGGCCCCGGGACCGAAGCTGAACTCGAGATTCCAGATCAATTTCTTTCCGCCCGCATCGTCCGCCGGCGCCAGCACTAGGATGTATTCCCCGTGATCGCGCAACTGCTGCGAGGCGGCGCCAAGATTGGCGGCCGACAAGACGCCGGTCGTCACCTTGCCGGAAGAACCCCGAGATTCGAATCGATAACTTGGCATGGGGGTTTACGCGACCAGCGCCCGCTCGAGTTTCTCAGGATGGGCCGCCTGGGCGACCGCATCCTCGCGGCTGACGTATCCGTTGACGTAGAGTTGCTTGATCGAATCGTCCAGCGTCTGCATCCCCAGAGCGCGGCTGGTGGCGATGATGTTGGGGATCTCGAAAATGCGATTCTCGCGGATGCAGTTGCGCACCGCCGGGGTGCAGAGCATGATCTCGACCGCCGGGATCATCCCCGGCTCGTCGCAACGCTTGAACAGTGTCTGGCTGATGACCGCGCCCAGCGTGTTGGCGAGCATCGAGCGAATCTGGTTCTGCTGGTCGGACGGGTAGATGTCGATGATGCGTTCGATCGTTTGCGGGGCATTGACGGTGTGCAGCGTGCTGAAGACCAGGTGGCCGGTTTCGGCGGCGGTGATCGCGGCGCTGGTCGTCTCCAGGTCGCGCATTTCTCCCACGAGGATCACATCCGGGTCCTGCCGCAGCGCATGACGAAGGCCCGACTCGAACGTCGGCACATCCGAGCCGATCTCGCGCTGCTCGATATTGCTTCGCGCCGAGATGAAGGCGTACTCGACCGGATCCTCGACCGTAATGATGTGCCCGGGTTCGCGGCGGTTGATCGCGTCGATCATCGCCGCGAGGCTGGTACTCTTGCCCGAGCCGGTCGGGCCGGTCACCAGGACCAGCCCGCGCGGCAGATAGGTCAGCCGCGAGACGATCTCGGGCAGGAACAACTGCTCGATAGGGCGGATCTTGTCGTTGATGGTGCGGATCGACAGCGCGACACTGTTGCGCTGGAAGTGGGCGTTGACGCGGAATCGGCTCAGACCGGGAAGTTCATAAGAAAAATCGCTGTCGCGCTTGATCTGGAAATCATCCCAGCGCTGCTGGTGCATCATCTCGCGGGCGATCCGCGCCGTCCCTTCGGGGGTCATGATCGGCAAGTCCGCCGGCGTCATCACGGTATGAATGCGGAACAGCGGGGGATTTCCCACGTTCAAATGGACATCCGAAGCCCGGGCGGCGACGGCGCTGCGAAGGATTTCCTCGATCTTCATTGGCGATTCCTCGGGTTTATGAACTACACGCCGCTTTCGGTGACGCGCAAAATCTCGTCGATGGTCGTGCTGCCGGCGAGCACCTTGGCGAATCCGTCCTGGCGTAGCGTCACCAGGCCGCGCTCGCGGCAGAGCTTGCGCAGTTCAGTCACGTTGGGGTTGCGCGTCACCAGGTCGCGCAAGGCATCATCCACCACCAGCAACTCATAAATCCCCAGCCGCCCGCTGTAGCCGGTTCGCCGGCAGCGATCGCACCCGCGCCCCTTGAACAACCTGGCCGAGTCGAACCCCTGGAGCGTCAGGAACTCGCGCATCTCGTCGGTGGGTTCATGGACGTCCTTGCAGTGTGGGCAGATTTTTCTCACCAGCCGCTGGGCAAGGATGCCGTTGACCGCCGAGGCGATAAGGTACGGCTCGAGGCCAATGTTGATCAGCCGCGTGACCGACGAGGGGGCGTCATTGGTATGCAGGGTGGACAACACCAGGTGCCCGGTCAGCGCCGCCTGCACGGCGATGGTCGCGGTCTCGCGGTCGCGGATTTCCCCCAGCATCACCACGTCCGGATCCTGCCGCAGCAAGGCCCGCAGCGCCGCCGCGAAAGTCATTCCGATCTTTTCGTGAACCTGCGTCTGGCTGACGCTGCCGAGGTGATACTCGATCGGGTCCTCGACCGTCGAGATATTCATCTTGTTCGAGTCCATCTGGCGCAGCGATGAGTAGAGCGTGGTGGTCTTCCCCGAGCCGGTCGGGCCGGTGACCAGCAGGATGCCGTGCGGCTCCTCGATCTGCCTGCGCCAGATCGTCAGCACGTCCTCGCTGAATCCCAGGTCCTCGAGTTTTACGTTGATCGAGCGATTATCGAGAATTCGCAGCACCACCTTCTCGCCGCTGGCCGTCGGAAGGGTGCTCATGCGAAGATCGAGCTTTCGCTCATGGACCACCGCGCGGATGCGTCCGTCCTGCGGCAGTCGTCGCTCGGAAATATCGAGATTCGCCATGATCTTCAGGCGCGACACGATCGCCGGGTGCATCGCGTACGGCGGATTCATCGCCTCGAAGAGAATGCCGTCGATCCGGTAGCGAACCTTCAGGGCCTTGTCCTTGGGCTCGATGTGGATGTCGCTGGCCCCCTGCTTGATCCCGTCGTGGATCAGATAGTTGACGAAGCGGATGACCGGAGACTCCGATCCCATCTTCTCCAGGTCCGCCACATCGTCGGCCGTCTCCTTGACGAGCTGAACATCGTCCTCGGCCATGTCTTTGATGATCTCGTCCACCGCCATGTCGGCGGTGCCGGTGGTGATCTGCTCGACGAGCCGGTTGATGTCCGACCCCGCGACCACCACCGTGCGTACGCGCTTTTTTAGCCGCCGGCGCACATCGTCCAGCAGGAACACGTTGGCCGGATCGCTCATTCCCACGACCACGACGGCGTGATCTTCGGTTTCGAATCGCAGCGGGATCACCCCCTGCTTGCGAATGTAGTCGGGACTGAGCAACTCGAACGCCGCCGGATCCACTTCGGCGCGGTCGGGAACCTCGAACTCCATCCCCATGGTCTCGGCCAGCGCCGAAAGAATCTGCGCCTCGGTCGCGGCGCTCATTCCCAGGAGAATCTGCTCGAGGCGTTTGCCGGGCGTCTGCGCCTGGACGTTGCGGGCTTGCAGAAGCTGATCTTCGGTGATCTGGCTGCGTTCGATCAGGGCCTGCTCGACGCTTTTTCTCGCCGTCGCGGCCGCCGGCGGTGCCCACAGCGGCTCGAGTTCGGCATCGGCCGATTCGCTCTGGCGCTGCGATTCCGCGGCGATCGAAATTGTCGAATTGCGTCGTCCAAACATAAATCCAGCCCAAATGCGCTATCGCACCATCTTCAACTCGAAGCGGTACGGGCCGCTGCGCACCACCACCCCGCCCGCGGCGATCCGTTCGACCACGAACCCCTCGACCTGCTGGCCCTCGGTCAACAGTCCGTTGTTGATCATGCACGCCTTGCGGGCGTCGGAGACGATCACCGATTGCAGTTGCAGATTCTGAACCGCCTTGAGCGTTGCCACCCGCTCTTCCTCGCGCTTGATCCTCGCCTGCTCGTCGGTCTGATCGGGAACTTCCGGCTTGCTGGAAACGTGGTGGAACGGATTGGTGCGCAGGTCGGTGAGCGGGACCTGCGTCACGCTGGGATAATTGACGAACTGCTCGACCACCTTTTCGGTCTGGCGAAGCATCCGCTCCATCGACTGCATGCGGGCGCTGCCGTCGCCGAGAAACTGATCGATCGTCCGGCTGGCGTCGGCCGACACCGTCGCCGCTGTCGCCGACTTCGGGCCTGAGCGCAGATACATCAGGTAAGTGCCCGCCACGCCCACGACGAGCAGCGCGAACATCAACACGCCGCCGCGGCTGAGTGGCGTCCTGGCCTCGGGGGCGATGAACTCGCCGGACGAATCTTTCATCGCCGAGGCCAGTTCATCGCCCGGATCGGCGCTTTGGCCGCTGCCGGCGGCGTATTCCTGGTTGTCAAACGTCTTGTCGCCCATGTCGGTCCTCTCCCGCATCCGCAAAAGAATCACCCCGATCAGTCCGCCCGTCCCAGCGCTCCAGCCGCGGCCGGCGTTCGACCGGCGTCAGGCTCAAAGAAGATGCTCATCGTCATCCGCGCCTGCATCTCCCCGTCGCGACCGTCGATCTTCGTGAGGTTCATCTCGCTCACCCGGGTGATTCGCGGCAGCTTTTCCAGTTGCAGCAGGAACGAATAAAAGCCGTTGAAATCACCACTAAGACTCAGTTGGATCGGCTGCTCGGAATAATTGCTGCTCCGTTCGCTCTTAAGCGTCTTGATCGTGCGAGTGGTGAGACTGTTGGCCTCGGCCATCTGCCAGACTTCCTTGAGAATCTTGTCGATCTCCTTCTCCTGCGGCAGCTTCGATTCGAAAAACGCGATCGCCTGCCCCAGCTCGGCGATTTTCTTCTCGAGATCGCCCACGCCGGCCGTGCATTGCCGAAGGTTCGCCAGGGCCTTGACCCGCTGCTCGGTTTCCTGGTCCAGGGCCCGCTTGCGAGCATCGGCCTTGGCAAATCCGAAGAAATAGACGCTTGCCATCAGTCCGAGCATCAGCGTCACGAAGATGATCTCCCGAAGTCCGAATCGCATTTCATTTCTCCTGGAGTTCGACTCCGGCCGTCGCCCGCCCGCCCGATCCGGCGCGTCTCGATTCAACCGATGCCCGCGGGTTGAGAATCATCTCGATCTGGAATTTTCTCAGCTTCTCATCGCCGTGCTTGAACTCCTCGGTCACCAGCAGATTCACTTCGTCCAACAGATCGGATCGGCCCAGCTTGCCCATGTACTGCGCCACCTGCACATCGGTCGAGGCAATGCCCGTCAGCTTCATCGAGATATCGAACTTCACCGGTCCGGCCGCAGGCACCGCGGCGCCGTTCTGGCGGGCCTCCATGGCCGCTTTACGCTGCTCGAACACCGTGCGCCCCGCGGGAGCCTGCCCGCTCGATTGCCGTTTGGACTCCATCCCGAAATCCAGCAACGACACCCCGGGCGGCAAGGCATTGGTCAGTTCCGCGAGGATGAAACTGCGCGGCGCCTTCTCCAGCAGCGCCGCGGTCAGCTCGGCCTGCTGCGCCATCGTCCGCTGCTTTTCCTGCATCTGCTGCACCTGCTGGATTCGCCGGGCCGCCTCGGCGTATTGACGCTCGACGTCGTCATGGCGTTTCTCGGCGGCGCGAAGATTCCGCTCGGTGATCAAAAACGCCGATCCGCACGCCACCATGACCACCGCGAACAGCGCGGCGCAGATCGCGTTGGTGCGGCGACGGCGCTTGCGATCGAGGTAATCTTCGGGAAGAAAGCTCAGTTCATTCGGGGCTGCCATGATCTTCGCCTGTCATTGTTTGTCTGGCCCGCCGGGCATTCCGGCATTCACCGCGTCATGCTCCCATGCTCAAGCCGATCGCCACCGCCCACCCCGGTTGCGGCTGGCGCCGATCGATTCCGCTGTCGATCCCCACCTGGGTCGTTCGGTTCATTCGCACCATCGGATCACCTACTTGGGCAGCCAATCCCATTTCCCGGGCGATCCGCTGGCAAAGCCCACGTTGCCGCGCCTCAGCGCCGACGAAGATCAGCCGATCGACCGGCCGATTCGGAAACGTCGCCTCGTAATATCGCCGACACAGGTCAAGTTCTTCGATCAGCCTCGTAACGCACTCATCGCACGCCTGTTCGATGGCCATCGCGGGCTCCGTCGCCGGCGGCGGCGACTTGGGCGATTCCCATCGCCCGCTTTGAACGCCGCTTTCCCTCGAGTCCATCAGCGCTACGGCGTCGGAGCGCCCGTCCCCTTCATGCTGACGCCGCGCCAGTTGCGCCCCAAGCAACGCCATTCCCCCGGCTTCCACCGGCTCGGCGTGGTCGGAAATGGCCCGCGCGGGATCCACCATCGCTGCAGCCGCGCTCCCCTGGGCGATACGCAGTGCCTTCACCTCGTCCACCGACATTCCCAGCGACGCTGCCGCGGCGCGGTTGAAATGATCGCCCCCCACCGCGATCGAGCGGGCAAAGAGAATCTGCCTGCTGCGCGCGATGGTCGCGCGGGTCCCGACGGCGCCGATGTCCACAAAGCAACTGGTCATTTCCGCGTCGGTTTTCCGCCGATAAATGCGGGAAAAACAATCGACCACCGCTTTTGCTTCCACGTTCATCCCCACCACGTCCAGCTTCGCCCTCGCCGCCGACGAAAGCAGGTCATCAACGAACTGCTTGCCCGCGGCCATGACGATCACTTCGTTCTGCGCTTCCTGATCGTGGTACACCTCGCCGGCCACGATATGACGAAGCAGGGCCTGCGAAGGATCGATCGGCAGCTTGCCCCGCGCTTCCCACTCGAGTGCCTTTTTTGTCGCCGCATCATCCATCCGGCCCATGCGAAGATGCTGGATGAAGGTCCTGGCCGCCGGCAGTCCGAGGACCGCAGTGCGTCCCTGAAAGGCTCCTTTCCCGAGCAACTCCCGCGTTTTCTCGACGAAGAAGCGCAGCCGAGCTGGTTCATCCCGCCGAACCTCCGATGGCACGGCGGCACTGGCGGCGGCAGTGAGTCGATATTCACCCTCGACAATCGTGACCTGCGCCAGCCGCAGCGCATCGGACCCGAAGTCCACCCCGATAGGGTTGGCTTTGGGCGCCATCCAGTTGCGCAGCAGCTTGGCGAGCATGGTTCACCTCTTGGCCGAATGCAGCGCGCCCCACCGAGGGCGCGCGACCCGATTGACGTACGATTCAACCGCGCCCGCGGCAAACGGGGCGGAATCGGGAAACCGCCCAATCCCGGCGACCCGGGCAAATCGCAACGCCTCTTTGCAAGTTATCGACGGTGAAGGTCACGCCGTTTAGACCGTCGGCAACTTTTGCGCCGGCTCTCGACCCCCAGTCCCCGGCCTCCGGCCCCCGGTCCCCGCCCCCCGCCCGGTGAGGTCCGAGAATCCCCCGCCCCCCACGCTTGGGGTTTGTCGAGTCATCTCCAATTTCAGATTTGGAATTCGATCCTCGGGCGTCCAACGCCGATCGGACACCGATTTTCTGAAGTGACCAAACGCCTTCGTAGTCCCCCGGGCTTAACCGACGTCATCCCGCAGCGCCCTTGAAAAACTCGCGCCCGCTCATCCGCGCGCAAAAGTGATCTCCAGCCACACGCAGTCCTCAGCCGTCTTCAAGACCGGACTTTTCAGCGTCGCGGGGAACAAGACCGTCTCTCCCTTGCCCAGCGAAACAGTACCGCCTCCGGCCGTTCGCACCTCGGCACGTCCCTCGAGCATCATCCATACCATCGGCTCGCCGCTGGAGACCGGCTGTTCGACCCCGCCGCTCATGCGGACCTTTTCCACGATGAAAAAGTCGCAACTCACCAGCCGACTCACCGTCGTCCAATAACTGCCCACATGCGAGCGCTTCTGGCGCGATTCAGAGTCGCCGGAAAAGTCGATGCATTCCAGCGCCTGCTCGATGTGAAGCGATCGCGGCTTGCCCGTTGCCGGGTCGATCCGGTTGAAATCGAACAGCCGAAACGTCGTGTCGCTGGGGGTCTGGATCTCCGCCACCAAAATCCCCGCTCCCAAGGCGTGGATCGTCCCGCTCGGCAGAAAATGGCAATGTCCCGGCTTGACCGCGACCGGCTGGATCGCGCTTTCCACCGTCCCGGCGACGATCGCCTCCCGCAATCGCTCCGGCGTGACCCCCGGCGTCAACCCCTTGAGCAGCCGCGCCCCCGGCTCGGATTGCACGACGTACCACGCCTCGGTTTTCAAGTAGGTCCCCGGATGCGCCGCCGCATACGTCGCCGGTGGATGCACCTGCACCGACAAATCCTCGCGGGCATCGAGATATTTCAGCAGCAGGGGAAACTGCCCGGTCGGTTCCCTCGGCGCCGTCCGCAGCAGAGCCGTTCCATACAGATCAGCGCCGAACTGCTCGATCAACGCGTGAAGCGTCCTTCCGGCGAGCGGGCCCTCGGCCACGACGCTGCTACACCACTCGTCACCCGGCTCGACCACGCCCGGCGGAAAATCGTACAATTCCCACGATTCGCCGATCCGTTTCTCGGGTGGCAGCGGCTTGCCGAGAATCGTCTCCAGTTTCCGCCCGCCCCAGATCTTCTCCACCAGGCGAGGACAAAATTTAAGAGGATACAGTTCCACTGAGCCATCCTTTCCAAACGGGAACGCTGATCTTCGGAACACCAGCGTCGCGTTCGCCACCTTGGACGCAATCTGAGCCCACCGTAGCCGATGCTCGGTGATTTTAACGCCCGCCGCAAGACAGGGATCAAGCGTCGTTCGTGCGGGGTCTGCCTCGGCATGATACAATGCGGATGTCCATCCCTCAGCTGCGAGAATGATAGCCGATGCGTGAGTCGCAGACCGCCTCAGTCGATGCCCCCCTGCCCCCGGACGACGGCCATGTGCCAAAGCCCCTTCGTCCCGTTATCGTCGGTTTGCTGCTCATTTTGGGTGTGCAGAGCTGGCTGGTAGTCGGCGATGGCATCTGGGGACGGCCTGCGAATCTATACGCCCTGGGATGTGCCGCCCTCATCGCCTTGCTGCCGCCGACGCGGGATCGTCTCGACGGGTTTCTCCAGCGGCTGCGGAACCCGACTGCCGCATCGCGCCGAGTGACCATGGCCGCGATCTTCGTGGGTGCCGCCGCCTATCTGTATGTCGCCGCGCGATATCAGGGCCGCCCGTTCGAGCTGCGCTGGCCGGACGAGTTCAGCTACCTGCTCCAGATGCGCATGCTCGCTAGCGGGCGTCTATGGATGCCTGCGCATCCGCTGGCGGACTTTTTTGACACTTTTTACATGATTTTCCGCCCGGTGTACGCCTCCCAGTATTCGCCGGGCACTGCGATGCTCTTTGTACCGGCGCTGTGGCTGGGGGCACCTCTGTGGTTGATCCCGCTGCTGGCATCGGCGGCGGTAGTGGGCCTGACGTACCGGATTGTGACGGAACTGTTGGACGGCTTGGCGGGCTGGCTGGCGGCGCTGCTGGTCTGCTCGTCGGGGGCGTTTCGCCTGGTTTCAAACATGCTCCTGGCCCAGACGCCGGTCCTCCTGCTTTCATTGCTCGCGGTGTGGGCGTGGCTGGGCTGGAGGCGCCGGCACCAAGCATGGCAGGCGATTTCGATCGGTCTATTCGCCGGCTGGGCCGCCATTACCCGGCAGGTGGATGCCGTGTGCCTGCTGGTGCCGCTGGTCACAGCCATCGCGCTCGATCTGCGTCCGTTGCGGTGGAAGGCGGCGGCCCGCTCGATCGTGCTCATGGCGGGCGGGATGTCGCCGTTCCTTGCGTTGCAACTGATCGTCAACATCGGCATCACCGGGCATTGGTCCACCCTCCCCTGGACGCTCTACGCCAGCCGCGACAATCCGCAAACTGCTCTTGGATTCCATCGCTTCGACCCGACCCTCCGACCGGCCTCCCCGCTGCCGCAAAAGCAGGCGATGTATGACCAGATGATGGTCCCGGCCATCCAGGATCACCAGCCCGGGAACCTGTTGCGGAACTGGCGAGATATCCGGCTGCCGCTCCTGCTGCGGGCCACCCTGGTCCATCCACTGTTGATCATCCTGCTGCCCGTGGGATTACTCGGCGCTTTCTCCCGCCGGCGCTGGGTAATCGCGGCTTCGCTGGCACTTTTTGTGATCTTCTACGGACTCTACCTGCTTTTCATGCGGCACTACCTCGCGGTGATCGTTCCCGCCGTCGCGGTGATCGTTGTGGCCGCCGTTGATGTCGTCGCGAGCTCCTGGCCGGCTCGCCGGACCGCGCTGCGGACCTTCTTGTCCCTGGCAATGGTCGGTCTGCTCGTTACCTCGCAGCCGAGCCCGAATCGCCTGGGCCTGGACTGGGCTGAGGCCGCCGACCTGGGGCGGACCAACCAGGACCTGTCCATTCTTGGCGATCGGCCCAGCGTCGTTCTATTTCCCTGGGACTCGGCCCGCATACCGGACGAGGAGCCGGTCTACAACGTGGAGTCGGCCTCGCCGGACGATGCGACCCTCATCCGCGCCCATGATCTCGGCCCGCGAAACCGCGAGCTATTCGCCTACTACGCCCAGCGATCTCCGGATCGCGCCTTCTATCGCTATCATTCCGGTGCCCGCCGATTGGAATACCTGGGCCGCGCCCGCGATCTCGCCGACGCTCAGAGACCATTGTCAGACAACACCGGCGGATAACCGGCGACCTGGTGCATCCCGCCTTCGTAATAGCCGATTTGCGCCGCCCGCCTTGCGCGGCGGCTTGGCGTTACTTCAGCGCCGTCGGCAGGAAGAGGGTGAACGTGGTGCCGCGTCCGAGTTCGCTTTGCACTTCGATGCGGCCTTTGTGATGTTCGATGATTTGCTTGCAGATCGACAACCCCAGGCCCGTGCCGCGGGCCTCGCCGGTGCGGCTGGTGCCCTTGGTCGTGAAGAACGGGTTGAAGATCTTGCCGATCAGTTTTTCGGGGATCCCCGCGCCCGTGTCGATCACCTGGATTCTCACTTCGCCGCTGGCCTCGTCGGCCCCGGCTTTGATCGTCAGGGCACCGCCCTTGCCCAGCATCGCCTGGCGGGCGTTGATCAACAGATTCAGCAGCACCTGCTCGAGCTGCACCGGGTCGCCGCTGACCATCAGGTTCGGGCTGATCTGCACCCGCAGCGCGATCCCGTCTTTCTTCGGGTCCCGCGCCATCACCATTAGCACCTCATCCACCAGCCGCTGCACGCTCACCTGCTCGCAGGCGCTGTGACCTCGGGCAAGGCCCAGCATCGACTGGCAGATTCGCCCCGCCTTGCTCGAACTCTGAAACGCCTTCGACAGCGACTTCTTGATCAGCTCCATATCCGGAGATTCGCTCTGGGCGCTTTGCAGCGCGAACTGCGAATAGCTGACGATCGGGGTGAGCAGATTGTTGAACTCGTGGGCGATGACCGCGGCAATAGTTCCGATGGTCGCCAGTCGCTGGCTCTCGGTGAGCTGCTGCTTAAGCATCTCCAGTTGCTGCGAGGCCTGTTCGAGTTGCTCGACCAGGCCGTCGCCCAGCGAGACGGCGGGTTGGGTGGGTTCAGTCACTGTAAAGGGAATATCGACCCGCCCTTGCGCCGGGCTTGATGCAGACGGCCCACCGCCCCGCTCAAGGGGTTATCGGACGAAGCTGACCGACCGCCTAACTGACGGCCCAGCAGGCCGCGGTGTGCCCGGCTTGCCCCTGCTTGGGCATCAACGATTGTTCTTCTTCCGCGCAACGGCGCATCACGCGGAAGGTCTCGCCGCCCGACTCGACCTCGATGCTCTCGGCCGCGCCCGACTCGGCCGCCAATCGACGCGCCAGCGGACAGCGCGGATGAAACGGACATCCGCTCGGGGGGTTCGAGGGGCTGGGCACTTCTCCGCCCAATACGATCCGCTTGCGGGTAGGGCGAGGGTCCGGCTCCGGCACCGCCGACAGCAGCGCCACGGTGTAGGGATGCTTAGGGTTGGCGTACAAGTCGCTCGACGAGGCGGTCT
This sequence comes from Tepidisphaerales bacterium, assembly GCA_038329845.1. Lineage (GTDB taxonomy): Bacteria > Planctomycetota > Phycisphaerae > Tepidisphaerales > Tepidisphaeraceae > JBBQNJ01. The sequence continues at coordinate 66,493 of JBBQNJ010000016.1, forward strand.
CGACGATCCGCCCAAGATACATCACCGCCACGTCATCGGAAAAATGCTCGACGACGGCCAGATTGTGGGCGATGAACAGGTACGCGATCCCGCGTTCGCGCTGAAGATCATCCAGAAGATTGAGGATTTGCGACTGGATCGACACATCCAAGGCGCTGACCGGCTCATCGCAGACGATGAAGTCCGGGCTAAGCCCCAGCGCCCGTGCGATCCCCACCCGCTGGCGCTGTCCGCCGGAAAACTCGTGCGGATAGCGCGAGGCGTACGACGGGTCCAACCCCACGCGTTGCAGCAGTTCCGCGACCCGGGCGCGCTTTTCCCGGCCCCGGGCAATCCCATGGACTTCCAGCGGCTCGCCGACGATGTTCCCCACCGTCATTCGCGGATTCAGGCTGCTTACCGGGTCCTGGAAAATGATCTGCATTCGCCGGCGAAGTTTGCGAAGCGCCTCGCCGCGATGGGCGAAGAAGTCCGACCCATCGTATCGGACCGTCCCGGATGTGGCGGGGATCAACCGAAGGATTGTGCGGCCTACCGTCGTCTTACCGCACCCGCTTTCCCCCACCAACCCCAGCGTCCGCCGGGGATAGACGTCGAAGCTCACCCCATCGACCGCCTTGACCTGACCGACGATGCGTGAAAAGACTCCGCGGCGGATCGGGAAATGCGTCTTGAGGTCGCGGACTTCCAGTAGCGGCCGCTCATCCGGCGCCGCCGGGCGTCGATCGGCTTCGGCGGCCTGGAGATTGTCGGTCAATGCGGTCACTCGATCGCTCCTGGAACTCTCGATGGGTCGCCACCCGGCTTACCCAATCGTCTGGGCCACCACCTCGCGCCGGTGATTCAGTTGCGGGATCGTCATCGGCGCTTCGTCATAGCCTTCGGCGAAATGGCACGATGCCCAGTGTGCGCCGCTCACTTCGCGCAGCGCCGGCTCATCCTTAACGCATCGCAGCATCATCGTGGCCCGCTCGCCCGATGCGTCGATCGTCGCGGTCTTCTCCGCCGGCACCGTCGCCGCCAGTTCCCGCGACAGCGGGCAGCGCGGATGGAACTTGCATCCCGAGGGAAACCGCGCCGGATTGGGCACCGCGCCGGGAATCGTCGCCAGCCGCTCGACATCGGCCCCCAACTGCGGCACGGATCGGAACAGGCCCTGCGTATACGGATGTCGCGGGCGATCGAACAACTGCTCGACCGTCGTCGTCTCGACGATCCGGCTGGCGTACATCACCGCCACCACGTCAGCATTTTCGGCTACCACTCCCAGGTCGTGCGTGATCAGCAGGATCGCCATCCCCGCATCATGCTGCAATTTCCGCAGCAGCGCCAGAATCTGCGCCTGGATCGTCACGTCCAACGCCGTCGTCGGCTCGTCGGCGATCAGCAATCGCGGCTTGCACGACAGGGCCATGGCGATCATCACCCGCTGACGCATCCCCCCGGACATCCTGTGCGGATACTCGTGAATCCGCCGCGATGGATCGGCGATTCCCACGGCCGCCAGGCTCTGCTCGGCCACCTCGTACGCCTGGCGCTTTGACAACCCCTGGTGCAGCCGGATCGCCTCGACGATCTGATTGCCGATCGTGTAAACCGGGTTCAGCGAGGTCATTGGCTCCTGGAAGATCATGGCGATCTCCTTGCCTCGGACCGAGCGCATCTGCGATTCGCGCAGCTTCAACAGATCGCCGCGCCCCTGAAGCAGAATTTCCCCGTGCGTCACCCTTCCCGGCGGCTGGGGTATCAGCCCCAGAATCGACAGTGCCGTAACGCTCTTGCCGCAGCCGGATTCTCCCACTAGCGCAACCGTCTGACCCGGAAAAACCGTAAGCGACACCTGGCCCACCGGCACAATCGGACCCTGTTCGGTGTCGAACGCCACGGACAGCTCGCGAAGCTGAACCAACGGTTCAGCGCGACCGGCGCCGCGATCGGGAGATTGAACTTCTCTCGGCTCCATCGTTCATCGGCCATTCCAACCGAAAACCCCGCCCGCTTCCAGTCTCCTTTATGGTGCGAGCTTCCAGGGGTGTAGCGCACGATTGTGGCGAACGTGTCATAATGGCGAGAACTCAAACACGGAGGTTTCCATGAGTCTGGACTTTTCCAAGTTGTCTGCCGAGGAACTGCTGGCGGCGGAGTCGGCGGTGCTGGTCAGCCCCTATGTCCGGCGGATGATCGTTCTCGCCGGGAGCAGTTGCTCGTTCGACGAGGCGGCGAAGCTGTTGCTGGAGCTGAGCCATTTCTCGATCAGCAACGATACCGTGCGGCGGGTTTGCGATGAGGAAGGTCAGG
>JBBQNJ010000017.1:0-68577 GCA_038329845.1 Tepidisphaerales bacterium
CCACCGTCTTTTTGGCGCAGCGCGTGAGAAGACGGCGGCTCTGCCGCCCCTACACGCCGTGCCGGCGATCTCCCATCCCGAGGCGCGAGTTCTATCTCCCGATGCGCGAGTTCTATCTCCGGATGCGCGAGTCATATCTCCGGATGCGCGAGTTATATTTCCAGATGCGCGGGATATATTTCCGGATGCGCGAGTCATATCTCCGGATGCGCGAGTTCTATCTCCCGATGCGCGAGTTCTATCTCCGGATGCGCGAGTCATATCTCCGGATGCGCGAGTTCTATCTCCGGATGCGCGAGTTAAATTTCCGGATGCGCGAGATATATTTCCGGATGCGCGAGACATATCTCCGGATGCGCGGGATAAATTCCCGGATGCGCGAGATAAATTTCCGGATGCGCGAGTCATATCTCCGGATGCGCGAGATAAATTTCCGGATGCGCGAGTCATATCTCCGGATGCGCGAGTCATATCTCCGGATGCGCGAGATAAATTTCCGGATGCGCGAGATGGAAATCCGGGTTTATTGGCGAATAACACGGGTCGGACGTTGGCGGGGCGGGGAAAGTTTCGGCGGGCGCTATTTTTTTGAGTCGGTGATTAACTCACCGCCCGGGCAGGTCGATGAATTTGACAAGCCCCGAAGGCTTGTTGATTGGCCGGTCGGTCAGTCGGTCTGGTGGGCGAATCTTGTCCGGTCTGTTTTGGGTCGGCGACCCGCGGGTTGCGGCCTGCGATCGGGCGAGCTCTCGAAGGGGTCGGGAGTAACCCCTTCGTGCGGACCGATCCCTTGGTGCGCAGCTCTCGAAGGGGTCGGGAGTCTTCACTGTTGTTCCTTCGGAGCTCTCGAAGGCAGCGCAACGCGCTGCCGAAGCTCTCGAAGGGGTCGGGAGTCTTCACTGTTGTTCCTTCGAAGCTCTCGAAGGCAGCGCAACGCGCTGCCGGCGAATCTGGTGTCGCGGGCGCGAAGCTCTCGAAGGGGTCGGGAGTCTTCACTGTTGTTCCTTGGGAGCTCTCGAAGGCAGCGCAACGCGCTGCCGGCGAACCTGGTGCCGCGGGCGCGGGTCTGGCGCGGGTTGAGTCCGGGGGTGTTGGAACAGGGCGAAGCCAAGCCACGGGGCCTGGGCGGCGCTGGGACTTGGATAACGCCGAAGCGATGATGGCGTTAGAGGCGTCGTGCCAAGGCACGGGGCTGTGGGACCGGCATTGGGCTGGAGCATTTTTCATCGCGGTTAACGCATCTCCCGAAAATCGGGCACGCCCCGACGCCGCCGTTTCGCCCGCGACAGGACCATGGTACGATCCCCGATGTTTCGACAGCGCCTGTCAAGCGGAGCAATGCCATGAGTCCAGAAGACGTGGATCATCGCGAGTCCAGTTCTGGCATGGCCACGGCGCAGGCAACGGTGGATGAGTCGCCGGACGTCGGCCTCTGCCCTGTCGTGGGCATTGGTGCCTCGGCGGGAGGATTGGAAGCCTTTCGACAGTTGTTGTCGCATCTGCCGGAACGAACCGGCCTGGCATTCGTGCTGATTCAGCACTTGGATCCCGCGCACGAAAGCCAACTGGCCGATCTGCTGTCCAAGGCCACCACCCTGCCGGTCATGGAGGCGACGGACGGCATGGCGGCGAGTGCCGACCATGTCTACATCATCCCGCCCAACGTCAACATCGCGATCGTGAAGAGCATCTTGCGCTTGTCCCCGCGTGGTTTGGGGCAGGGCCTGCACTTGTCGGTGGATTTCTTCTTCCGCTCGCTGGCCGAGGCGCGGCGGAGCCGCGCCATCGGGGTGGTTCTCTCGGGCACCGGCTCCGATGGCTCGCTGGGTTTGGCGGAGATCAAGGCGGCCGGCGGCATCACCTTCGCGCAGGACGGGAACTCGGCCGAATACCCCGCCATGCCGCGGAGCGCCATCGCCGCCGGCTGCGTCGATTTTGTTCTGCCGCCGGACCAGATCGCCGGGGAACTGGCGAGGATCGGCCAGCACCCCTACCTCCGGCCAACGCCAAGCGCCAAGGAGACCGAGACGCAGAGTGAGTTCAAGAGAATCCTCAGCCGACTGCGCTCGGCCACGGGAGTCGATTTCAGCGAGTACCGCCAGACGACAATCAAACGTCGGATCGCACGCCGAATGGCGCTGCATCAACACGAGTCCATGCCCAGCTACGTGCGTTTTTTGGCGGCCAATCCCGCGGAGGTCGAGGCGCTCTACCGCGACATGCTGATCAACGTCACCAGTTTCTTCCGCGACCCGCAAGTCTTCGAGGCACTGCGGACGACCGTCTTTCCGCAACTCATCAAGGGCAAGTCGGCCCAGAATTCGATCCGCATCTGGGTGCCCGGCTGCTCCAGCGGCCAGGAAGCCTACTCGCTGGCCATGGCGATGCTGGAGTTCCTGGATCAGAAGGCCTCGCCACCGGCCCTGCAGATCTTCGGCACCGACATCAATGATGTGGCCGCCATCGAGAAGGCCCGGCCTGGCATCTATCCTCCCGGCATCGAGGCGGAAATCTCCCCGGAACGCCTGCGGCGGTTCTTCACCAAGGTGGACGGTGGCTACCGGATCGGCCAGTCCATCCGCGACCTGTGCGTCTTTGCCCGGCAGGACGTGACCACCGACCCGCCGTTCTCCCGACTTGACCTGATCAGTTGCCGCAATCTGCTGATCTACCTGTCTGTCTCCCTCCAGCAGCGGATCATCCCCACCTTCCATTATGCACTGAATCCCGACGGCTTCCTGCTCCTGGGGCCATCTGAGACGGTGGGCAAGTTCTCAGACCTGTTCCAGCAGGTGGACCGGCCGCACAACATTTACTCCCGGACCGCCACCCTCGCGCGCCCGTACCCGTTTGCCGACGGAAACTTTGTGCCGACGCCGCCCGCCCACGGCGCCATCCTGGCCGAGCGCGTCCCCGCGCTGGTGGACATGCGCAAAGAGGCCGACCGGGTCATCCTGGGCCGATTCGCGCCCGCGGCGGTCCTGATCGACGAGAACCTGGAGATCCTCCAGTTCCGGGGACAGACGGCGCCTTATCTCCAACCCCCAACCGGTCCGCCCACCCACAACATCCTGAAGATGGCCCGCGAGAGCCTGTTCATGGAACTGCGCAACGTCATCGACGAAGCCAAACAACACAACGCCGCGGCACGACGGGAGAACGTGCGGGTGCAGGACGAGCACCGCGTGCGACTGATCAACCTGGAAGCCACGCCCTTGCGACTCCACGAGGTTGCCCAGCGCTGTTTCCTGGTTCTGTTCATGGAAGCGCAGGCCCCCGCCGCCGCGACGACCGCCGGCGAGGCCGCTGCCACACCCAGCGCCGCGACCGCGCCGGCTGAGGTGCGCGAGAACGCGGAGTTGAAGCAGGAACTGGCCTCGGTGAAGGAATACCTGCAGGCCATCATCGAGCAGCAGAACGCGGCCAACGAGGAGCTGCAATCGGCCAATGAGGAAATCCGCTCGGCCAACGAGGAACTGCAAAGCACCAACGAGGAGATGCAGACGGCCAAGGAGGAACTGCAAAGCGCCAACGAGGAACTGCGGACGGTCAATGATGAGCTTCAAGCCCGCAACCAGGAGGTCGGCCGGATCAACGACGACTTCACCAACACGCTCAGCAGCATCAAGTCGCCCATCGTGATGCTGGGTCCGGACCTGCGCATTCGCCGCTTCACGAACGCCGCCGGCACGCTCATGAATCTGATCCCCAACGATCTGGGCCGCGCCTTCGCCGACATCAAGCCCATCTTCGATCTGCCCAACCTCTCGGAGATGCTGCTGGACGTGATCGCCACGGTGGCGGCCCGGGAACATGAACTCCAGGACCGCACCGGGCGCTGGTATCTGGTGGTGATGCATCCCTATCGGACGGCCGACAATCGGATCGACGGGGTCGTCCTGGTGCTGCGCGACATCGACGCCGACAAGCGCACCAAGGAGCAGTTGGCGCAGGCCGGCAGGTCCAAGGATCAGTTTCTGGCGGTGCTTAGCCACGAACTACGGACGCCTTTGACACCCGTGCTGGCGACGGCGGCGATGCTCCTGAGGGATGGGCGATTCGACGCGGACACGCATGAGCAACTCGCAGTGATTCATCGCAACGCCGAGATGGAAGCGCGTCTGATCGACGACCTGCTGGATGTGACGCGCATCGCGCGGGGCAAGGTGGAGCTGGACAGGCGACCCGTGGATCTGTCCGAGGTGATCCGACGAGCCGTCGAGGTCTGCCGGCCCGACATCGCCACGCGGGAGTTGGAGTTCGCCGTGGACAGCCTCGGCGGCCCGTATGTCGTTGACGCCGACGCAACGCGCTTGCAGCAAGTCTTCTGGAACCTGCTGAAGAACTCGATCAAGTTCACCCCCGTCGGCGGCCGCGTCGGCATCCGGTGCCGGCGCGATGGAGAGGATTTCGTCATCGTCGAGATCAACGACAGCGGTGCGGGGATCAAGCCGGAGGTGATCGGGACCCTCTTTCAGGCTTTCGAGCAAGGCGGCAGCGAAACGACGCGGCAGTTCGGCGGGCTGGGCCTGGGGCTGGTGATCAGCAAAGGCATCGTCGAGATGCATGGCGGCACGATCCATGGCTGCAGCACGGGGCAGGGGAAAGGAGCGACATTTACCGTCCGGCTGCCGGTCCTGGCGGCTCAAGCCGCGGGTTTGCCCGTGCCTGCGATCCCGCGGACGCTCGAATCCGGTCCGACCCGGCCCCTGCGCATCCTGCTCGTGGAAGACCACGGGGATACGGCCAGGATCATGCATAGGTTGCTTTCGGCCGAAGGCCACGAGGTCCAGATCGCCGCCGACATCGCCACGGCCTTGAACTTTGCAATGGCGCAGCCGTTTGATTTGCTGCTCAGCGATCTGGGCCTGCCGGATGGCAGTGGGTTGGACCTGATGCGGGCGATCCGGGCCAAGGGCCTGAAGCTGGCGGGCGTCGCCCTTAGCGGCTATGGACAGCCGCGGGATATGCAACAGAGCCGGGAGGCCGGTTTCGCGGTCCATTTGGTCAAGCCCGTAAGTCTTCCGAAGTTGCAGGAGGCTATTTTCAAAGCAGTCGGACCTGACACTGGCATTGCCGGACGGCAAGAGGCGACCGGCGTGATGGATTCGCGTAGGAGTTGAATCACTCGCGGCGGAACTTCTCGCAACGAGTACCCCGCCCGGCGCTTTTCGGAGAGGGCGCGGGGCAGCATGCGAAGTGGTGCGGGCTACGGTGTCGAGAGATCAGCTTCGACGCGGCGGCGCGGCTTGGGCGAAGGATCGTGCGGAGCGGGCTTCAGCGTCGGGAACGGGGGGAGCGGGAGGATGCGGCTTGTTTGATGCGGGCCGTGGCGCGCTCGAGGGTGCGGCGGTCGGAACGGCTCAGGCCGTGCATGCCGTGGTCGTGGACTTTCTGGAGGATGCGATCGACCGCCGACTCATCGTCCTGCTCCTGGCGCAGGCCGCGGACCGTGCGATGGTGCGCATAGCCGCGCTGGAGGCGATGCCAGGCGCGGCCGCCGTAATACGGGGCGAAAAATCCGAAGGCCAGCCCGCCGAGATGGGCGGCGTCGGCGAGATTTTTGTCGCCGGCGATCTGGAGCAGATAGAGAACCGCGTAGAGCGCCGCGGCGACGCGGATGGGGATGATCAGTAAGACCATCTCGGGGAAGAGATAGGCGCAAGCGCCCAGGCAGGCGAGGATGCTGCCGCTGGCGCCGACGAGTCCGCCGGAGGCGAAGAGATCGGGGAGAAACGCGCACATCAGGGCGTAGGTCAGCCCGGCGACGATTCCGCCGACGGTGTAGAACGCCAGCGCCCTGCGCCAGCCCCAGACTTTTTCGATGGGGGAAAGGAAAAAGTAGAGGCCCAGCAGGTTCCAGAAGATATGTCCGCCGTTGGCGTGGACGTATTGGTAAGTGATCCAGCGCCACGGCTGTCGCAGGGCGGCATAGTCGGCGAGATAGAGCTTTGCGTAATCTGGGATCTCCGGGATGCCGAACGACTGGATCAGGAAAATCGCCAGACAGGCGCCCATGACGGCCATGGTCATCGGCGCCGGCATGGGCATGGAAATGCGCATTCGCGGCGGCGGTCCTTCGCGATAATAAGATCGGTCTTCCCAACCCATCGGGGCAATCCTCGCAACCGGCAATCAGGCCCGTTGGAATCTCTCGTGCATCAACAGCGCGGCAATGGTCTTGGCGTCCTGAATCCGCCCGTCGCCGATCATCTCGATGGCCCGAACCAGTGCGGTCGGCTCCAGCTCGATTTCCTCGCCTTCCTCGAGCGCCGGTGACTGCTTTTCCAGATCATAGGCGGCGAACGCGTACATCTTCTCGGTCGAGATCCCCGGCGAAGAGTAGAACGATCCAATCGGCTTGATCCGACCGGCGAGATAGCCGGTTTCCTCGAGCAGTTCCCGTCCGGCGCAGTTCATCGGATCCTCGCCGCGCTCGAGCGTGCCGGCGGGAAGCTCGGTGAGGTAGGTGTTCAGCGCATACCGGCGGTTGCGGATCAGCAGGATGGTCGCCGGATCAACAAACGCCAGCACGACGACCGCGCCCTGATGAACCACGACCTCGCGGTGGACGCGCTTGCCGGTGTCCTCATCATCCAAATGATGGACCTCCAGGCGCAGCTTCAGCCCATCGTAGATCACCTGCTTTTCGATCATGCGATATGAGGCCATGCGATCGCTCCTGAGCGACAGACTATCGAGCCATCGTTGCTTTGGACAGGCGGGAAATTGTCAGGCCGACCGATACAGCCGGTCAATAATCCGCAGCGCGGCCAAGGCGTCGTCGATGGTGCCGCACGGCGGGCGCTTGGCGGCGATGGCGTTCTTGAAGTCGCTCCACTCGGCGTGCCAACTACGATCCTCGAAGGGCCATTCCCAGCTCGTCGTCGCCGGCGGGCCCATTTGCGGGAGCATCTGATAATGGGTCAGGCGCTCGATGCCGTAACTGCCGCCGAGGCCGTCGATCTGCAGCTTCGCATGGCGACAGAAAATCTCGAAGCTGAACAGGTTCTTCCACTCGGTGCAACTTGCGTGGAGGTGAGCGACCTGTCCGGTGGCGGTGCGGAGAATGGCAAAACCGTTGTCTTCGACCGGCATCTTCCAGAAGAACGTTCCGACATGGCCGGCAACATGGGGGAAATCACCGGCGAACCAGCGGGCCAGGTCGATCAAATGGACCCCCTGATCGAGCATTTCCCCCCCGCCGGCGATGGCCGGGTCGGCACGCCATTCCTTGTCGTAGCCGATGCGCCCGCCGTGCCCATAGCGGGCGCGGATATACATCAGCGCACCGGAATCCGGCGAATCGAAAATCTCGCGGGCCTTGAGCAATGCCGGATGGAAGCGGTGGTTGAATCCCACCTTGACGGTCATGCCGGAATGCCTCACCGCCTCGGCCACCGGGGCCAATTCATCGGCGTTGCGGGCCGCGGGCTTTTCGACCAAAACATGCTTGGCGGCCCGCACGGCGGCGAGCGTGATCGGCGCCAGCGCATCATTCGTCGTGGCCACGACCACCGCGTCGATGTCCGCGCGATTGACCACTTGGTGCCAGTCGGCGCAGGCATCGGCACTGTACACCTGGGCGAGTGCCGTCGCCCGCGACAAGTCCCGATCGGCGACGGCGAGAAGGACATCGTTGCTTGCCAAAGCCCTGGCCCGCTTGGCCCCGATCAATCCCGCGCCGATGATTGCGATTCTCATGCGAAAAGCTCAGAAAATACGGGAATGTTCGTGATGCGAACGCGTACTGCTCACCAGCCGGCCCGATCCTCGGGAACGATTCGGCGAAGGGTGAAGACATCGCTCTGGGAAAGTTTTTCCCGCCGTGCGGGAAGGTTCTCCCAATCGTCCCAGACGGCGCTGAGCAGGCGACCGGTGATGCCGTCGCTGGCGGCCGAGGCCAAAAATGACGCCAGCGCCGCCCCGCGCTCCAGCGGAGCGCCGCCCTGGTCGCGCTGCTTGAGCGACTTCTCGTAGAACGAGGATCCCACCTTCTCCGGACCGGCGGTGAGCACCTCGTCGAGCAGTCGCGTATTCAACGCGCCCGGCGCGATCGCATTCACATCGACATGGGCATCCAGCAATTCCTGGGCGAACGTCTCGGTCAAGCGCACGATCGCGGCCTTGGAGGCGGCGTACGCGCTGATCCGCGGCAGCGGTGCCGTCGCCCCCCCGCCGGACAGGTTAATGATCTTGCCGTAGCCGGCCTTACGCAGATGGGGGATGATCTGCCGGCACATCATCACCGTCCCCAGCAGGTTGATGCGGATCGCGTCGAGCCACTCGGTCCAGTCGACCTCTTCGATCGGTCCCATCGGTCCGTAGACGCCGGCGTTGTTAATCAAGCCGGTGATCTTGCCGTCGAAACAGTTCAGCGCCTCGCGGATCGTCAAGGCGCAATCCAGATCGTTGCCGATGTCGGCCTGGAGTATCTCGATGCGCTGATGCCCGCCGGCGGCCATTTGACGAAGCTCATCGCAGGCGAGCCGGAGTTTCTCTTCACCTCGGGCGGTGAGGAAAACCGAAGCGCCATCGCCCACGAATTGTTCGGCGATGACGCGGCCGAGTCCCTGGTTAGCGCCGGTGATGATGAAGTTTCGACCGTTCAGATCCATAATTGTTGACCCCTCTGGGCCGCGATAAGCCAGCGCCTGTTGATTCACTTCGCGGGGCGCAGCGCCTGGCCCGCGCGGCCTGGCGCGATGTACGTGATTCGCGGATCCGCCGACAGCACGCCGGCGAGAAACCAGTTCTGGTCGATCACCGTCGGCACGGCCATCGCGGCGACGAAGTCGTCGGCGACGAGCTGTCGATAGTCGGGCCATTCGGTCGCCACCACCGCCACGTCAGCGCCGCGCAACGCATCCTGGGCGCTCGAACAGAGAGTCAGAACCCCGCTCAAGTCCGGCGGCAATTGCTTGATCGCCGGATCGTGGGCCCGCACCGATGCGCCCCGTGACGCCAGCCAGCGGCACAGCTCGATCGAAGCCGATCGGCGAAGGGTGTCGGTTGCGGGTTTATAGGTCAACCCCAGCACCGCCGCCACGCCGGTGCCCGATCGCATGGCCGCTTGCACCTTGTCTCGAAGCCATCCCTTGTGTGTGTCGTTGCTGGCAATAACACCGTCGAACAGCGGCGTGCCGACGCCGAACGAATCGCCGAATCCCACGAGAAACCGGACATCGCGGGCCAGGGTGCCGCCCGCGAACGCCGCCCCGGGCGACAGGTACGCCTTGGGGCCGATGCGCCCCTCGGTCTTCAGGCCGCGCTCGACCTGTTTGGCATCGGCGCCCACCACTTCGCACAGCCGCGCCATTTCATTGGCGAAAACGACACTGGTGGCGAGAAAAGCGTTCAGCGCATGCTTGGTCATTTCCGCCGACGCGACCGTCATGAACTCGATCCGATCGCACCATGGCGAAAACAGCTTGGTGAGCTGCGGCCGATCGGCCTCATCGTCGGTCCCGACAATGACGCGCTCGGGATGCTCGAAAACCTCGATCGCCTTGCCGAGGCGAAGATTTTCCGGCGAGCAGGCATAACGAAGGTCGCGCTGCGCCCAATCCCGGGCCAGGGACGCGGTGAACCCCACGGGCACCTGGGACGAGATCAGCACCAGCGTGCCCGGGCGAAGCTGATCGGCGATCCGGTCCAGTTGGCGGCGCACGTACGCCACATCGGCCACGTCGCGTTCATCGACGGGCGTGTCGAACGTCACCCACAGCACTTCGGCATCCCGCATCGCCTCGGCCGGATCGGCAGTGAACCGCAGCGATCCGGCGTCGAGGCATTGTCGGATTCGCGCATCCAGACCCGGCTCGGCCAGAGGCGCCTTGCCGTTTTGCAGTCCTTCGACGACCGCGGCGTCGAAGTCCAATCCGACCACACGGTTCGACGCCGCCGATGCGGCGCACGCCGCCGTCACGCTTCCCAGGTGCCACAGTCCAAACACGCAGATATCCATCGCATCGCACGATACCCGCAAGCGGCAGACAAGAAAATCAGGAACGGCCGGGCCGTCGGACGGCAGCGGATCGGTGCGACTGCGTTGTTTTTTGGATACAGATCGAGGAGGCATCGGCGTTGAATCGCGAGGGTAAGGTCACGACATCACGCTGCTCAGGAGCAGCCCGGCGATGGTGCAGTAAATGACCAGTCCAGTTACATCCACCAGCGTGGCGACAAACGGCGTGGAACTCGTCGCCGGGTCAAACCCCAAGCGGCGGATTAGCAACGGCAGCATCGCACCGGTGATCGTGCCGAATAGAACGACGCCGACGAGACTGAGCCAGACAGTGGCGCCAAGTCGAAACGAGTGTTCGCCGTAATTGACCCATCCGAAGTGTTGCCAGAGGACAATGCGAAAAAAGCCTATGCCGCCCAGTCAGAAACCCAGAGCCAGGCCGGATTGCAACTCCCTTCCCAATACGCGCAGCCAGTCAGTGAGTCGCAGTTCACCCAATGCCAATGAACGGATGACAAGCGTGGCGGCCTGCGAGCCCGCGTTGCCGCCGCTACTGATGATCAGGGGCACGAACAGCGCCAGAACGATGGCTTTGGCGATTTGATGCTCGAAGAAACCATGCCGCCGCGCGTTTGCCTCGATGGGGCGCAGCGGGCGCTGAGCCAGCCGCCTTACTTTGCCGGCGATCGCCTGTTCCAGCCGTCCGGCCGCGATGTCGATGGCACCGCCGGCATTGGAATCGAAATGTCGAATCGTGATTATGCCGACGCCCCGAACCCAGGCATCCAGACGGCACGAGAACCGCGCCTCGCCATCGTCGCCGGGATCGTTCGTCAGCCACACGCCGATCCATGTGACTCGCCGCGACGCCCGCCGCGTCGCCTGCCACATTCGGGTTTCGGCATATTGGGTCAGTTCCTTCGCCAAGGTCAGATTGATGGGGTGAATGTCGATGCGCATGGGGGGACTCCTTTCTCGAAGACTCGTTGTTCGACGATTCAGACGGATGTTCCAAGACGAGACGACGGCGCGAGGAAAGATCGACTTGGCTCCCGGGCTGATCGCGCGGCCGCTGCGAGATTCTCCTGTTTCAGTCCGTGGAAAACCCGATCGCCCGCGCCCGCGGCGATGAGCGCTACTCCGGCTAGAGGTCCAGGTCACCGGCGGCCTCCGGCTGATAGCGCAATTTGGCCACGTGCGCGGTGTGCGAACGATCCGGATCGCTCCATCCCAACACGTCGCCCACGCGGCTGCCGAGCAGCGCCAATCCGGTCGGCTCGAACACGCTGACCGAATCGCCGTCGCCGCAATCGTCAGCGCCGGGGTATACCAGCGTCGCCGTCCGCGTCGTTCCGCTTCGCAGGTCCTTCAGTTCGACCTGCGAGTTCATCGTGACCAGATCGCCGGGAACTTCGGACGATTCGCAGGCGTGGGCCTGCTCCAGTTGCTCGTTGAGCCAGTCCAGATACGGGCCGTAGGTGCTCCACGAGCGCCGGGCCGAATCGACGACCTGCTGAAGCCTCTTGCGGTCGTTCTTGTTGATCACGAGTTTTCCGGAAAACATGGGAATCTCCTTTCGATGCCGGGACTAGCGCCGACCACCGGGGTCCATCATGGCCTGACCGTCGGGCCAGGCGGGATGGGTGGTGGGCGACGATCGTCGCGGCAATACGAGTTGGCAACGTTCGCTCACAGGTGCAGGTCTCCGGCCGCCTCTGGCTGGTAGAGGATCCGCTCGATCTTGATCTTGCGGACTCCGGCGGGGGCATTGACCTCGACGATATCGCCGACCTTGGCGCCCAGCAGGGCCGTTCCCAGCGGGGCCAGGATTGAGAGCCGGCCGTCATCGATGTCGGAATGCTCCGGATAGACCAGCGTGTAAGTGTCACGCTCGTCGCTGCGCAGATCACGGACGCACACCTTCGAGTTCATCGTGACGACTTTCTTCGGCACACGGGTGGAAGCGACGACCTCGCCGCGACTGAGTTCCCGGCCCAGCTCCGAGCCTAGAGGCCCCGAACTGATGCGGCTCCGCGGAGACTGAACCAGTCCGCTCAGGCGGTCGAAGTCGGCTTCAGTGATGACAACACTCTTTCCATTCATGGCAATGCTCCTTTTGATCTTTACCAGGGGTATTCTCCAGCCGCTTCGGGCTGGTAAATCACTTGTTCAATCCGCAGTCGGCGCACCTTCGCGCCAAGCGTCCAATGGACGATCGCACCCACTCGTTTGCCCAGGATCGCCGCTCCGCACGGCCCGGCGACCGAAAGCCGGTCGCCGAACATGCTGGTGTCGAACGGATCCGCCAGCGTCAAAATCGTTCGCTTGCCGGTGTCCATGTCGCGCAGGCGAACCCGCGAGTCCATCGTCACCACGTTGCGGGGCACGTCTCTGGGGCTGACGATCCGCGCCGTGATGATGCGGGTCTTCAGCGCGGCAATATGATCGGCCCGGCCCCGCCCGGACACTTTGAGCCGCCGCGTCACGCCGCGCAATCGCCGCGTATCGGCATCTGTAATGAAGGCTCCGCGATGCATGATGTCTCCTTTCGCTGTGGCCGTTAAAGGTGGTAGTCGCCCGCCGCTTCCGGCTGGTAATACACACGCTCGATGCACAGGTGCCGCATCCCCGACCCCACGGGGCATTGCACCGTGTCGCCGACCCGCCGGTCCCGGATCGTCGCGCCCAGCGGTGCCACCACCGAAACCTTGCGGGCGACGAGATCGGCATCCTGCGGAAGAGCCAGCGTGCAACTCCATTTCTCATTGATGTCCAGATCACGCATGCCGATCAGCGAGTTCATCGTGACGACATCTCGAGGCACGTTGCGCTGGTCCACAACTCGTGCCTGCTTAACCCACTCCGAGAGCAATTCGACGTACTCTCTGGCCACGCCATCGCATGGCGAAAAGTGATTCAGCAACTCTCGCAGGCGCAATTGATCCACATCCGTTAAAATGAGTTCGTCCACTTCCATCAACCCAATGTTCTCGCGCATTGTCGCATCCCATCTGCCGAGTAATTTTCTCCGTCGCGACTCGGCGGCGCGACGGAAACCCGCGCCATCTCGCATTTCCCATGCGAAACGGCGCGAGTGCCACAACTTCTGATTGGTAAAGAGAACGTCGCGCTTCAGGCCGTCAATCGGTGCAAGCCGCGGTTGGCGTATTCGCGTCGAAGCGTCCGCCGTCGCTTGAGCCGACGCCAGACGGCCTCCTTGGCCCGTGCCGCCGCTTCATCGACGGTCGCGTACAGGTCGCGGCCGACGGCCTCGACGATGATGCTGCGCAAGGGACGCAGCCGGACCACGATCCGGCAGCGCTTGTCCGCGCCGCCGCGCGGGCCGTTGATGTCCTTCAAGCGAACGGACACCGCGGCGATCTGGTCGGAGGCCGTCCCAAGCGAAAGCTTGATCCGGCCTTCGATATGTCGCACAATCGCGTCGGTCAACTCGAAACTCAAACCCTGAATCCTGATCCGCATGGTGGCTCCTTTCTCGACGTATCATAGCCTGTGCCAATGAGTTCGGCAAATACGAAGTTTCTACCTTTACTATTGGTTTAACCTATAGTAGAATCCGGCCATGAAATGGCTGAACTACAACCACCTGCACTACTTCTGGATGGTCGCTCGCGAGGGAAGCATGGTCCGCGCCAGCGAGGAGCTGATGGTCTCGCAGCCCACGATCAGCGCCCAGCTCAAGGATTTGGAAAAGGCCCTGGGCCAGCGGCTGTTCGATCGGGTCGGGCGCGGCCTGGCATTGACCGACGCGGGACGGATCGCCTTCAACTATGCCAATGAAATGTTTTCATTGGGCCAGGAGCTGGTCAACGCCCTGGAGCATCAGCCGCGAGTCCGCCCGCTGCGGCTGGCGGTGGGGATCGTGGATGTGATCCCCAAGCCCGTCGCCCGTCGCCTGCTCGAGCCGGCGATGCGCCTGCCTCAGAAAGTGCGGCTAACCTGCCGCGAGGACAAGGCCGACCGTCTCCTCGCCGACCTGGCGGCCCGCCGCCTGGACATGGTCCTCAGCGACAGCCCCATCGGCGCCGTGATGGGATTCCAGGGCTTCAACTATCTCCTGGGCGAGTGCGGCGTCTGTTTCTTCGCCGCCCCCAAGCTCGCCGCCAAGTACACAAAGGGATTCCCCAAGTCGCTGGACGGCGCGCCGATGCTTCTACCCACAGGCCACACCGCCGTTCGCCGCTCGCTCGATCTCTGGTTCGACTCCCAACGCATCCACCCCATTCTCGTCGGCGACTTCGACGACAGCGCCCTGATGTTCTCCTTCGGCCAGGGAGGGGAGGGAATTTTCCCCGCGCCGTCGGTGATCGAAAGCCATGTCCATCGCGTGGCCGGCGTACGACGGGTCGGCAGGACCGACGAGGTCAAGGAGCGGTTCTACGCCATCTCCGCCGAGGAACACCCCAAGCACTCCGCCGTGATCGCTATTCGCGACGCGGCCCGACAGGAGATATTCCAGGAAAATCAAGAATAGACTCCGCGACGACGCTGCTGGCCGAGCGTAGACGGCCGGCGGTTGGCTACATGTTCAGTCCCAACTTCATCACCGAGAGATTGCAGACCGACCGAATGCCGCCCCAGTGCTTGTGGCCGCTTCGGACTCCATGCTCCGGCAGCCGTCGTCCTGGCTGGTGCGACCCGGGCAAGCCCATGCGCCTCGATGGGCATCGGTTCCCGTCAGGCGGTAGACTGTAGGGATGGCGATCGATCGACCCGTGGCGTTGGTGACTGGCGGCGCTCGCCGGGTTGGACGCGAGATTTCTCTGCGCCTCACTCGGCAGGGGTTCCACGTCTGCGTTCATTATCACCACAGCGAAGCCGAATCCGACGAACTGTGCCGGGAAATCCGCGATAACGGAGGTAGCGCCACCCGGATCGGCGCGGATCTGGCCCGCCCGTGGGAGACGGTCCCGCCGCTGGCTGAAGCGATCCTGCGCGACTTGGGGCGATTGGACGTGCTAGTGAATAACGCGTCGCTCTACGTGCCATCATCAATGGCTGAAGTGGACGAACCCACGGTCCGGCGGCTGTTCGCCATCCACCATGATGCCCCCCTGCTGCTGTGCCGGGCGTTCGAGCCGGCGCTGCGCCAAGCCCGCGGGCACGTGGTGAATCTCAGCGATCTTCTCGCCGAGCGCCCCTGGCCGGAATATCTGGCGTACAGCGCCAGCAAGGCGGCGTTGTCGGCGCTGACTCGCGGCTTGGCCAAGGCCCTGGCGCCGGAGGTGACGGTCAACGCTATCGCGCCCGGCGTGGTCGAATGGCCGAGTGATTTTCCGGAGGAAGCCAGGGCGCGATATCTTCAACGGGTGCCATTGGGACGCGCCGGGAGACCTCGAGACGTGGCCGAACTGGTCGCGTTTCTGGTCAGCGGCGCTTCGTACATCACCGGACAGATCATCCCGCTCGATGGCGGACGCGGCATCACTTGATGGGCGACTCACCCGGCAGCGGGTAGAGATGCCCTTCGGTTTTGAACCATTCGACGAACTTCTCAAGCCCCGACGCCAGCGGCGTCGCCGGGGCGTAACCCAGTTCAGCGCTCGATCGAGTCAGATCGGCATAGGTTCGTTCGACATCCCCCGGCTGCGCGGGTTTCCGATCGATGATCGCCTTCGTTCCCGTCGCCCGCTCGATTTGCGCGATCAGCTCGGTCAACGTTATCGGATTCGATCCGCCCAGGTTGTAGATGCGATATCGATCGCAGCGGTCCAGAGCCGCGAGAATGCCGGCGACGGTATCTTGCACGAACGTGTAGTCGCGGCTGGTCGATCCATCGCCGAACACCGGGATCGATTTGCCCCGCAGCAGCAGTCGAGTGAACTTGTGAATCGCCAGGTCCGGGCGCTGGCGCGGGCCGAACACCGTAAAAAATCGCAGACAAAAAATGGGCATCCGATACAGATGCCAGTGCGTGTAACAGAGCAGTTCCCCGGCCCGCTTCGTCGCGGCGTAGGGACTGACCGGCTCGGCGACGGGGTCCTCCTCGGAGAACGGGACCTTCGCCAGATTACCGTAGACGCTGGAACTCGATGCGAACAAAAATTTCGACACCTTCTGATCCGCCGCCGCCTGCAACAGATTCGTCGTGCCTTCGACGTTTACGCGGGCGTAGAGGGCCGGGCGCTCGATGCTGGGGCGCACGCCGGCCATCGCCGCTAAGTGAATGATCGCCGCCGGCTTGACCCGCGCGACCAGCGCGGCGATCGCCGCGCCGTCGGTGATGTCGAGTTCCTCCAGATCGAACGATCGCCCATCCAGCGACCGGATGTTGGCCTCCTTCCAGGCACGGGGATAGAAGTCGGCGAAATTATCGACCCCGATAACCCGCATTCCGCGCGCCAGCAGCGCCTCGGCGGTGTTCGATCCAATAAACCCGGCAGCGCCGGTGACAAGTACGGTAGGTTGGTTCATGCGATTTCCGATCGTTGCTCGAGCTTACCCCAATCTTAGCGGCGGCGAAAATCCGCGATACCGCCCTTTCCCCGAGGGTGAACCCACATTTGGCGAATCGTCCAAAATCATAGCGAATAGAAAAAGGGGACGCGCTTCTTTTTCGGAATTTGTAAGCTATTTCGATGAAAGTCTCAATTAAGAACAATTCATAATATTGTACATCTATTACGCTGTGAAAAAAGAAGCGCGTCCCCTTTCTTCGGGGTGTCCTCGCCCGGCGGGCGCTGGACGATGCCTTTACGGCGTCGATGTCGTATATTGCCGCGTATGATTCTCGCCGGCATTGACGAAGCGGGTTACGGGCCTCTGTTGGGGCCGCTGGTGGTGGGATGCTCGGCGTTTGACATTGGCGAATGCGACGGCGAAGAACTGCCCTGCCTCTGGAAGCGCTTGCGGCGAATCATCAGCAAGAACCGATCGCGCAGTGGGCGCAAGCTGCACGTCAATGATTCCAAGCTCGTTTACTCTCCCGCCGCCGGCCTCAAGGAACTCGAACGGTCGGTGCTGGTGATGAGCAGCGCCGTCGCCGGGAGTTGCGCGGACTTGAACGACCTGCTGGCCCGGGCAGCGCCTCATGTCCTGGACGATCTCCCCGGCTACCGCTGGTATCAGCCGGCGATCGATGAGCGCTTCCCCATCGAGCAGGACCCCGCGGCGATCGGCGTGTTCACCAACGCGGTCAAGGATGAAATGCACCGCGGCGGAGCCCAACTGATCCACCTCGGGGCGCGGGTCGTGCTGGAAGGACAACTCAACCGCATGCTCGATCAGACCCGCAACAAGAGCAATACCCTGTTCTCCACCGTGGCGATCCACCTCGACCATCTGCTGCGCAACTACGGCACGCGCGGGCTGACGATCGTCTGCGACCGCCAGGGTGGCCGGTCCCACTATGGATCACTGCTGCGAATGATGTTTGATCAATGGTCGCTGGAAGTGACGATGGAGTCCGAGGCACGCAGCGAATACCGGCTTCGGCAAAACGGGCACGACGTGAGGATTCTCTTCACCGAGAAGGCCGAGACCGACTGCATGGCCGTTGCATTGGCCTCGATGCTCTGCAAATACCTGCGCGAGGCATTGATGCGCCGATTCAATGCGTTTTGGAGACTGCATCTGCCGCGGGTAGACCCGACCGCGGGGTATTACAATGATGGGTCGCGTTTCTTGCGGGATATCGACGCCAAACGCCGGGAGCTGGGAATCGGCGACGCGGAACTGATTCGCTGTCGATGAGGGCGGCATGCGTCCCGCCGATTAGGCGACTGTGACGAATGGATCGCGCGGCGGATCGCTTACCAAGATCGCTCTTCATGCGCCAAGACCAAATGCGCCAGGACCAAGACATCGCCATCCCCGATGATCCGCCTCCGCCCGCGGTGAACCGCGGTGCCTCGCCGCCGGCGGCCGGCGAACCATCGCCGTCGGCGCTGCACAGCGGGATGAGTCTTGGGCGATATTACGGCCTTCATGTCCAGGGCGCGGTCTTTCCGCTGACGGCGGGCGTGTTGCTGTACGGGTGGCGGGCAATCCTCGTCATTTTCGGAGTCCTGGCGAGCGTGGCCTTGGGGGTGGGTCTATGGCGGCGGGTGGGAACGCGGGGCCGGCAGTTGCGATACTCGCACGCGCTGTGGCTGGGGTTGCTGACGGCGTTGGCGCTGCCGGGGCACCTGGCTGGCGGCGGATCGACGCCGCCGGCTGGAATCGGTGCGATTCTCTGGCCCGTGATTCCCGGCGCGGGGCTGTTATTGGTGATCATGCTCTGGTTGCTGGGCGGTGCCGGGTCCGGGCGGGTGCATCCGGTGGTCGCCACCCTGTTGCTGCTGATCGTCCTGTTCGGCGGCGAATTGGTGCCGCATTACGTATTGCAGCGATCTCGATTGCTTCGCGGAGACCTGCTGCAAGCGCCGACGCCGGCCGTCGGCGCCGAGCGCTCCACAGCGCAGGCGAACTCCACCATCCCATGGAGCCGACGCCCGCCAGTGCGCGACTTCGACGCGACGAGGGGCGAGCCGGCGAGTGAAGAACTCACCCGGTTCACCGCCGCCCGACCTTCCAGCGAGCATGGATGGGTCTCGCTCGAATCGCTGCTGCGAGATCGAATGCCCCCTCTCGAAGACCTGATCATCGGCGGATCGCCCGCGCCTCTGGGCCTGGGCAGCGCCATCGCGGTGATTGTGGGCGGCCTGCTCCTGCTCTACCGCGGCTTGATCGATTCGCGGATTCCGCTGGCGATTGTCCTCATGGCATTCGCCACGTTTATCATCGCGCCGGTCCCGGTGGTGGTGACCGAAAGCGCAATCCAGTGGCGATGGATGGCGGGGCTGCGCGGGGCCCAAGTGGGATGGCCGACGGCGATCACGTTCGCCGACTACGAACTCATGGCCGGACCGCTGTTGTTCACGGCGTTTTTTCTCGCCACCGGAAGTGCCGTGCGCCCCATGGGACGACGCGCCCGCTGGGTCTACGGCGCTGTGGTGGGCGTTCTGGCCGCCGCTGGACAACTGTATGTGTCGGCGTCGTATGGCGCTTATCTAGGTCTGCTGATCGGCGCTGGATTGACTCCCACCCTCGATCGTCGCGCCCGCGTGCGACCGCTGATCTGAAGGGTCGGGTGCTTCGGTCGGCGAGCGCGTGAAAACCGGCTCGAAGCCACGCCCCGCCCTCGGCTCAAGCCGGTGCAGCGGCGCGATGGCCGCAGCGCTGCCGAATCCGGCGTAAATCAGCGACAAGATCAATGCGGCGTAGATCGCCAGTTCGATCCACGAGCCTGCTGCGCCAAGTGCGATGATCATCGCAAGCAGGAGCAGAACATGAATCGTGGCCATCGCGATCGCCGCCGAGGCCGAGAATGGCCGTCGATCGCGGATCTCCGCGGCCAGCGCGAAATAGACCAGCGCCGGAATCCCATCGACGAAAAACACCGCCGCGATCAGCCCGATGAGTGAAACTTCAACGCCCAACCATCGCGGCACGCCCAATCCCAATTGAGCCAGCGCCACGGCGGCGCAGGCGATGCCCGCGATGCGGACTCGGGCGGCGGCAACGTCGATCGCATTCGTGGTGTTCACTGATCGTACCGGCATCGCTCGTTCGCCGGCCCGGGTAGGCCGGCGGGCGACGAGCGACTTCGGCTTCCCAAATCGCCAAAATCAACCGCTGCACGGCAATAATCGGTCAAGCCGCATCCCGCGAGGATTGCCGCGGATGCACCTCCAATTCGGTCACGAGCCGCAGGTCCAGAACGCTGAAACTCTCATCCGGTTGATGAACGACAATCGTTCGCCCCGAAGGCGATCGGGAGAGAAACTCAGGATGATCCACCCTGAAGGATCGGCCATCGCCCATGTGGATGGTAAACGGGCGGAATGGAGCCGCGCCGTGAACGTTCTTGAGTTGTTCCACTGTCATATTGTTATTATACTTGATCTTTGCTCGGGGTGGCCTTGCTCTTTTCCAGCCCTTCGGGCGGTCGATACTTCCGGCAGATGGCGCGACGGAACCCGCGTCAAAAGTCTGTGAGCCGGCGGACAATCATAGCGCGGAGACCCTTATGAGCATCAAGTACGCTTATTCACTGGATGGGGAAAAGTATCAAGGGGAATTCGACACGCGAGAAGCGGCGCTGGCGCGGGCGATCGCCCGCGCTCATGCGGCGCTCGAGCCGCCGCAATCGGTCTTCGTAGCACGAATGGTGCCGGCCGATCCGCAGGCGGAAGGCCACGCCCAGGCGGTGATCCATGCGATGCATGAACGCGGACGCGACGCTCAGGGCGAGACGGGATCGACATGGCTGCGCCGGGTCAGCGAGCATCAGGAGGCCGCGCTCGACGAGGCGCTCACCGGCGTAATCCTGGCCTGGCTCAAGCAGCACGAGCTGATGCCCACGCACCGCCACGTTCAGTCGATCAGCGAACACGCCTTGCCGATCCCCACGGCGACCCCTTCCGGCAATACCCAGCGGGAAGTGAGCGACATGGGTGCATCAAATTACCCGGTCGAGGGAATCTGATTCAGGCCGGCGGCACCGCCGGGCGCGGGACGGGGCGGGACGGGACGGGGCGGTCATCGCTCGAGCAGCTTGCCCAGCAGCTCGCCGTAATAGGTGATGATCAGGTCGGCCCCGGCGCGCTTGATGGCCAGCAGACTCTCGAGGACCGCGCGTTCGCGGTCGAGTGAGCCATTCCGTGCCGCCGCCTCGAGCATCGAGTATTCTCCACTGACCTGGTAGGCGACCAGCGGCAACTCAAACCGGCGCCGTACGGCGGCGATCACATCCAGGTACGCCCCGGCGGGCTTCACCATGAGCATGTCAGCGCCCTGCTCGACATCGAGCCGGGCTTCGAGCAGCGCCTCGTCGAGGCCGCGGGCCGGGTCCATCTGATAGCCGCGCCGATCCCCGAACTCCGGTGCCGAATCGGCGGCATCGCGGAACGGTCCGTAGAAGGCGCTGGCGTATTTCACCGAGTAGCTCAGGATCGAGACATCGCTGAACCCCTGGGCGTCCAGCCCGCGGCGCAGCGCCCCTACCGTTCCATCCATCATTCCGCTGGGCGCGATCACCGCGGCCCCGGCGCGGGCGTGGTTGATCGCCTGGGCGACCAGCCGCTCGACCGTCGCGTCGTTGTTGACCGTCGTCCCATCGTCGCTCAATGGCCCGCAGTGCCCATGGCTGGTGTACTCGCAAAAACACAAATCGGTGATCCCCACCATATCCAGCTTCGCCCGCTGCGCCTGTTGTAACAGCCGGCAGACGATGTTGTTCTCATCCAGCGCGGCCGAGCCCATGGCGTCCTTTTTCGTGCGATCGACGACCCCGAAAATAAGATAGGCGGCGAACCCCTCGCCGGCGCGAGCCCCCAGCCATTCCAGCGCCACATCCACGGACATCTGAAAAACGCCCGGCATCGAGCCGATTTCGCGGCGAACGCCCGATCCCTCGACCACGAAGACCGGAACGATCATCTGCTCGCGACGAAGCTCGACGCGTTGCAACATCCCGCGAAGGCGCCGATCGCCCCGAAGCCGCCGCGGACGAACAAGCTGGTCCTGAATCGATCTCATGCCCCTGAATATACCCGAAATGCACCCCGCACGTCGCGGCTCTCCTCTCTCGGGTTCGTTCGGCTATAATTCTTCGCACAAGCGACAAAGGCATAAATATGAGAAAAGCGGGCGGCGACGCTAACAAATCAAGGCGCGAATCGACTGCGGACGATACAGATGCCAGCGATCCACGTCCGCTGCATCTGCCGGATGCTCCGGTGGACATCGCGCGGATCGAGCGGGCGGTGCGCGAGATTCTGATCGCGGTGGGAGAAGATCCCGACCGCGAAGGGCTGCTCAAGACGCCCAACCGCGTTGCCCGCGCCTATGGCGAGCTGATGGCCGGACTGCGCGAGAATCCCCGCGGCCACCTGAAGACTGTTTTTCACGAGCGATATGACGAGGTGGTATTGCTGCGCGATATTCAGTTTCACAGCCTTTGCGAGCACCACCTGCTACCGTTTACGGGCCGGGCGCATGTGGCGTATCTGCCGGACGGAAAAGTGGTGGGTCTGAGCAAACTAGCGCGGCTGGTCGAAGGCTACGCCCGTCGGCCGCAGGTGCAAGAGCGGCTGACGACGCAGATCGCCGATGCGCTGATGGAGGAGCTCAGCCCACTGGGCGCTGCCTGCGTGATCGAAGCCACCCACACCTGCATGACCATCCGCGGCGCGAAAAAGACGGGCAGCGTCATGGTGACCAGCGCCCTTCGCGGCACGTTCAAACAAGACCCGGCCAGCCGCGCCGAAATCCTCTCGCTGATGCACGGGGGGAACGGGATCCGAAGTTGACAGGTCGCCGTCGGGCGTTAGCGCCCGATCCCGTTCGGCAGCGCCCGCTCGTACACCCAGAACCACTCCAACGAGCTGCCCACCGGGGCGTCGAAGGCGCGCACGAGGCGAAACCCATACGTCCGCGGATCACGTAACGGCCGCCGGAACACCGCCAGAACCTTCACATCTGGGGCGAATTGGCGGACGACCCGCTCGGCAAACCGCTCCGAGGGCAATCCCTCGTTGGAGGCGTAAGCCGCATCCCATGAGTTGAACGAGCCCCATCGCTGCTGATCGGCGTACCAGAACTGTCGGCGGACCAGGTACGGCAGCACAGCGCTGAACTGGTAGTCGGCGGCAATGATGTGGTCTTGGTAGCGTCCGGCTCGAATGAACTGGGCCACTTCCCTGGCATGGGAAAAAACGCCGGTCATTTCCCAGGAAACCGCCCGCACGCCCGCCACGTCGGACGCCACAAGGGCACCGATGAACAAGATCGAGGCCAGCATCGCGGCGATTCGCTGCGGGAGCGAGCAGAGTCGCCGCCGGCTGCTGGCGGCTGCGGCCTCCGGCCGATCTTCATATCGGCTGATCCAGCGGACGAACAGCACGAGGATGAACACCAGCCCCGGATGACGCAGGGCCACCAGATCGATCCACTTGTAAATGAAAATGTACGCCAGTCCGGCCAGGCCGACGAGGAAGATGAACAGCGATCGCGGGCGAAAACACAGTTCCACGACCATCAACGCCAGCAGGAATACGGTCACGATGGCCGCCACCGGTCGCAGCGACGGAAGCCAGAAAGACGGGACCATCGCCTGCTCGACGACATGCAAGGGCGCCCCGGGACATCGGACCGTCCACAGCCCGGGAAACTGCCCGCCGACCGGCGGAAGCAATTGCACCACCGCCAGGACACCTCCAAAAAGCATGATCGCCACACCGACCCATCGTCGCTTCGCCGTCGCCGCGGGCGGTTGCCCGATGTCACCTCGGGGTGCGACGAACTGGTCCCAGAGAAAACAAGCGCCAATAGCGGCCGCGAACACGAGGCTATGGACACTCGTGTTCGCCAGAAGGGCAACGACCAGCCCATAGGTTAATGGCCGCGCTCGGCGGTTGGGATAGAACGTGGCCACGATCCATAGCAGCAACACGCCAGGTGCATAATTTCGGGCAATGGCGGCATATTCGTAGAGCAGGTAATAGCTGAAAACGATCAACACCCGCGTCAGGGGACGAAACGGGCTGCGAAACAGCAGCAGCGCGGCGGCGGCGATCGCCATCGCCGCGTGCAGAGCGTGCATTGAAGCGTACGGCAAGCCGCTCTTGGCCAGCGGAACCAGCAGCATTTGCCAGAGCACCGGCGTGCCGAGATATCCGGCATAATGCCAGATCTCCTTCAGCGAGGCATCGCGGGCCATCAGCCAGGGGTCAGCCTCGTCGCGCCACGGCTCATGATGAACGACGACCAGCGCCACCACCGCCGCGTACCCCGCCAACGCGATCACGCTAACCCAAGGCACCGACAGCGCCGCCGTGAACGGATGTCGCGATGCGCGATTCAGGCTGGCTTGGGCCATGGCATCACCTTCGGACCATCCGGCCAGGCTCTCGGCGGCCGGCAAAGGCCTGGCTGTTCAGTCCCCGAATCATGACTCGACGTGGCTTTCTCGCCGACAAACCACCACGGCCTGAATAAAACCGTCGCGCGAGCCGAAGTAAAAGTCGATCATCTTGAACCCGGACGACGAGAGCATCCGATCGACCCACGAGCGGGATCGCAGCAGGGAGACCTCCGGAGGATGCAATTGCACTTGACGCCCGAGCAGCGAGTTCAACACCCAGTGCGCCGCGGACAGCACATAGACGCTGGAGGCGTGTTGGTGCGGCCAGAAGACTAGCAGCTTGCCTCCCGGGCGCAGAACCCGGTGAAACTCGGCGAAAATGGCGCGCAGCTCCGGAAGAAGGAAATGCTCCAACACCCCGAGGTTATAAATCCCGTCGAACGACCCCGGCCCGAAGGGAAGAGCCAGAATGCTCCCATGGATTATTTTCTCCGCGGCCGGGTTATTCCTCGCGTAGAGGTTCAACGCCGGGATCGATATATCCAGCGCCGTCAGCCGCATCGTCGAGGAAAAGTCCATATCGACTTGTCCGCTGCCGCAGCCGGCGTGGAGCAGGCGATCGCCGCGCTTGAAATGCTTGCGAATGAAGCCCGTCAACCGCGGCTTGAGGACTTTTTGACGGTAGATCGCGGCGATCAGCTCATAGATCACATGGCTGGCACGCTGCTTTTTCAGCCAGTAGGCATCCCATCCCTGGGGATCGACAAGGCCGGGGTCGATGCGATCCGGTTGCCGGCCGACGCGGAATCGAGCCGGAGCGGAAATCCTGGCCATGAACAGCGTAAAGACCTGGATGCCGCTGCGCATGGCTTCACGAAACGACATCTTCGAGTGCCCGTAGGTTCGCGGGGGCAACACGATGGGCAGTTCCGTCACGCTCATCCCGTTGAACGTGAGAATGAACAGGCTCTCGAAGAAGAACGCATAACCGGAAGCGGTGGTCAATTCGAACAAAGAGCGCGGAATTCGGCGCAGGTCATACACCCGCAATGCGCCGGTGGCGTCGAATCGCATTCCCAGCAGCCGGCGCGTGAGAAAGTGCCCGAATCGAGTCAGCAGCTTGCGCAGGGGATTCCATCCCGCCAATCCCCGGGGATGGGCGTACCGCGAGCCGAGCGTCACCGCGGCGCCGGCGGAGTGTTGCAGAAGCCGCAGCACGTCGGCCGGACTGTGCGTGAAGTCGCAATCGAGGGTGATCAGTGTGTCGTATCCGCGCTCGTAGGCCGCGGCGATTCCCTGCTGGTGGGCGCTGCCGATCCCGAGCTTTCCGCCGCGATGAATCACCGTAAGCCGGGGATTCTCCCGGGCCAGTTCGTCGAGAATCTCTCCCGTGCCGTCAGGAGAGTTGTCATCGAGAAACAGCAGGTCCGCCTTGATCGGCAGGGCGCCGAGTTCCTCGAACATCCGCGCCGCGTTCTCCCGCTCGTTGAACGTGGGGACAAAGATCAGGATCGAGCGCCCGAAATCGGGGGAGGAGTGAATCATCGTCCGAAGATCTCGATTTGAGGCAACGGGAAGATCATCTTGCCGCCGGCGTCGAGGAACGCCGCTTCACGAAGAATCAGGTTCTCGCGGAAATGCCAGGGAAACACCAGGTAATGGTCCGGCGCAAGTTCCCGGGCGAGGGCCTCGGTGATAATGGGGATGCCCGTCCCGGGGGTGACGCACCCGTCCTTGTCGGGGTTGACATCAGCGATGAACGGGAGTTCTTCCGGGCCGATCCGGCAGAACTGAAGGATCACGTTGCCCTTGGTGGAAGCCCCGTATCCGATCACCCGCGCTCCGGCCTGGCGCAACTCCCGAAGAGTCCGCGGCAGCTCCTCGCGGTGGCGCATCACCGCGTCACGGAAACGCTCGAATCGCGACAAGTTCTCCAGCCCGTCGTCATTTTCTCGCTCCAGCAACCGATCCACCCGTGCGTTCGGAACAAAGGTCGAATCCGCATGAGCTACAGTCACGGCGAAGCTTCCCCCGTTCACGGGGTTGGTCCGGACGTCGATGATCCGCAAACCGCAGCGGTCGGTCAGCCACTTGATCTGTCGCAATGCGTAATACTCGATATGCTCGTGACAAATCGTGTCATAGGCATTGGCCTCGAGCATGGATGGAAGGTAACTCTGCTCCAGCAGCCACACCCCATTGGGTGCCAGGATCTGGGCGACTTCGGCCACGAAATCGATCGGTCGCTCCAGATCATAGAACATCGCGATCGAAGTGATGATCCTGGCCTTGCGAGCTGGCACTGCGCCGCGCACCCGTTCGGCCGAGAAAAAATCCTCCACCACGTGAATGTCCGGGCGATAATAGCGGCGAAACTTGCGCGCCGTCGGGTCGATGCCCAGCAGCACGGCGCTGCCTTGAGGATATTGCGCCAGCGTCGTCCCGTCGTTGCTGCCGATGTCGATCACCAGGTCATCGGGTGCCAGGGACACGCGCTGTCGCAATTCATGGACGGTGCCGGCCAGGTGTTCGACCATCGACCGGTTCAATGCGGAGCGATACCCGTAATTCAGGCCATACATCTCCGACGAGTTGTAAGAATGGCGAAGTTGTACAAGCCCGCAATGGTTGTCGTCGCTCGTGCCGTGGCACTTAACCAGTTGCAGCGGGCCGCAGGTAGGCGACAACGCGCTATCGCGAGGAAATACGCCCGTCAGGTGCTGCTCGCCCAGGTCGAGCAACATTTCGAGGCGCGGATTCTGGCAGATTCGACACCGATCGATACGATTGAACATAGGCTTACCCCAACGTTCCCGGCTGATCAGGACTGTACCCATGAATCTGAAAAAAATCATCTTGTGTCCGAATTCCCGCCAATGCCAGCCTGGCATGTTGGCTTGGGTGACGGCCTCGGTCTTGACGGGGGTGGTGATTGCGCTGCATTGGCAACTGATGCGTTCGGCCGGACCGCTTTGGCGGGACGAGGTGAATACGGTGAATCTTTCATCGCTGCCCTGCGTCGCCCAGATTTGGGACAACGCCGAGTTCGACTCGTTTCCGATGCTTTGGTTCCTCGTGCTGCGCGCCTGGCGCGCCATCGCGGGGGGAACCGATCAGGCCTACCGGTTGCTCGGCTTTCTCGTGGGACTGGGAACCGTGGCGACGATCTGGATCACCTCGCGGCGGATGGGCGGCAAAGTACCGCTGCTGCCGCTGGCACTGTACGGTCTGGCGCCGGAGTTCATTCGCTGGGGAGATTCGATGCGCGCCTATGGGTTGGGCGTGGTGTTTGCAATCCTGTTGGTCGGCCAATTCTGGTCGGCGACCCGACGCCGGTCGTTACCGAGAGTGGTTGCGGCGAGCCTGATCGGGCTGCTAGCGGTGCAGACCCTTTATTACAACGCGATGCTGCTTTTCGCCGCCGCCGCGGCGGCCGCATGCGTGCAGGCCCGCCGACGCAACTGGCGCGGTGCCGCAGCGTTCATGGCCGCCGGGATCCCAGCGGCCGTCTCGTTAGTCCCCTATCTCGAGCTCTTCCACCGCGTTGCCGAGTGGAACGGGCTGGTGATGGTGCATCTCACGCCTGGCTGGCTCTGGTTCAAACTGGGTGAGGCGTTGGCTTCGAGTACCCCGGGCCTGCTCTGGGTATGGTTGGCGGCAATCGGATTGGCGATGATCTGGAGCGCGTCGATGTCATTTCGTCGGCGCGATGACGCCGGGAACAGCGCTGCACAGAGCGCGGATTTGGAGCTGTTCTGCCTGGTGGCAATCGGCTTGGCCATTCCCTCTTGCCTGGCGTTTCTCTGGTTTCTCAGCTACCCCACCGAGCCGTGGTATTACATCGCGCTGGCCGCGTTCTGCGCCCAGTGCGTCGGTGCCGGCTTCACACGCCTGCGCCCGAGGATGCTGGCGATCGCCTCGATCTGTCTTGCGGTTTACGCCCTGCCAGGTGCCTTCGGCTCGGTTTCTCAACGCCAGACGAACCTCGACCTGATTTGCGACTATCTCAATCGCAACGCCCGGGCATCGGACATTGTCCTGGTGAATCCCTGGATCTACGCCGTGACGATGTCCCGCTACTATCACGGTCATGCGCCCGTCTACACCGTTCCGATGATCGACTTTCACCTCTGGCACAAATATCCCCTGGTGAAGCCCTGGTTGAGCCATCCGGATCCGTTTGTGCAAACCCGCCAGGCGATTGACCGCACGCTTCGCGGCGGCGGGTGCGTATGGACCGCGGGATACCTGCCTGATGTGCCGGGCGTTGCTCCAAATCTGCCCGCGGCACCCCTGCCTGACACGGGGTGGTTGCAAAGTCCCTACGAATCCATCTGGGCAATGCATCTGGGCGGCTACCTCTACAGCCGCGCGGCCCATGTCAGCGTCTATGTCCCCGAAGTTGCGGCCGTGCGATACGAATCCACCATTTCACAGCGTTTCGAGGGCTGGCGCTTCCGCCCCCCCGCCACTCAGACCTCGGCCGACGAAACGGTTCGCTGAGGCGAGAAAAGGGCTTGGGCCAATACATCGTCTTCGACCAGGAACTGCTGGCTCTGCGCGATCAACTGGGGAACGCCGGGCTTAGGGCGGCAATGAACCACGAACTGAAACGCGAACAGCCGCGGGTAGGCGCGGGCCAGTTGGCGCGAGATCCATCCCAGCAGTCGCCCGGTTTTGCCGCCGAGGACGGCCTCGAACGGCGCTCCCGCAGCGCGCACCCGCTCGACCCGGTAGCCGCAGTCGCGCAGCATCCGCAGCAGCGACGAGCGGGTGAACAGCCGCCTGTGGCGGATGTTGAGAATGCCGCGCTCGGAGTAGGGAAAACGCCCCAGCAGCAAGTTCAGCCGCACCGTGATGAATCCCACGTTGGGCGATGCGATCACCACCAGCGGCGGCGATCGGCCCTCGCCCAGCGCCCGGGTCCGGTTGCGCATCCGCACCAGGAATTGCTCCGGCTCGAACAGGTGTTCGAGTTGATCGATCAGCAGCACCAGGTCGTAGGCGAACGGGTCCACGCTCAACTCGCCGCGATCGATCTCGCACTCATGGAACGCGTCGAACGGCTCATCGCCGCGCCGGCGAGAATCGATGCCGGTGATGCCGATGCCCAGTTCGCCGCAGCGCCTCGCCACGCCCCCGGCGGCGCCGATGTCCAGCACCGTGCGCGGGCGATGCCGCTCGATCGCCTCGAGGGCCAGCGCCTGCGCGGTGTAGATCGGCCGTGCCGGTGACGGTGGCGGTGCCGGGGAGATGTCGCGATACTTCAGATCGCACAGCATCCCGTGCTGATGCAGCTTGTACACGAGCGTCGAGAAGAACACGTCGCGGGCGTATTTCATCCCGTTAACGTTGCACACCTCGTCGCCGTAGCGCGTGGGGATGGCGAACTCCTCGAACCGCGCCCCCACGTGCATCGCCTGGAGCAGAATCTCGGTGTCGAAGTGAAAATCATTGGTGTCGATCTCGAACGGCACTTTCCGAAGCATCGCCGTGGAATACCCGCGATATCCGGTGTGATATTCGGAAATTTTCCGCCCCGTCAGCCGGTTCTGATACCCCGTGAGGATGCGGTTGCCGATCAGCTTATACCACGGCATCCCGCCGCGCCGCGCCGATCGCAGATCGGTCATGCGCGATCCGAGAATCACATCAGCGCCGGTGCGGTCCCACGTCTGGATGAACGTCGAGAGCATCGCCGGGTCGTATTGGCCGTCGCCATGAAGCAGGATCACGAAATCGAACCCGCCGTCGATGGCGATGCGGTATCCCAGCTTCTGATTTCCGCCGTAACCTTGATTCACCGGGTTTCGCAACACCGTGACGTTGCCGATGCCGCGCTGATGCAGCCACTCGGTGGCGACGGAGGCACCGGCGTCGTCCGAGGCGTCGTCGATCACCAGAAAATGCACTCGACGGCTACTGAACAACTCGGCGGGAACCTGCTCGAAGACCCGCTGAAGATGCTTTTCGGCCCGATAGGCGACGATGAACACCAGCACCCGCCCGCCGCCGCGGTCGGGGTCGGCCACGGCCGCGGTTGATTCGACGGTGCTAGCCATATGCAATAGGGGTGCGACCGCTAGCGTCCCATCATTCGGTAGTCGGCGATGGTCAAGTCCCTAGCCTTTTCCACCGCCAGCTTGACGACTGGATCGGGTTCGTTATCGGCCAGGTAGCGCAGCTTTCGCATCGCCGCCCGCTGATCGCCGGACCGGCCCGGCTCCCCGGCGTTGTAACGCAGCCTTCCCAGCGCCAGCACCGCCTCGACCCGCCACATCCGCTCGGTCATGGTGTCGCCGGCAAACTTGAACAAATCCCCGGGATGCTTGCCCACCACCTTGTCGTCGATGCTCGTGATCACGCGGATCATCGGCTTGATCCGCGTGTCGTAATGCTCGCGATATTGCTTGTAAAAACTCTCCCAGCGCTCGGCCTCATCGTCACGGCCCGCCTGCTTCTCCAGCGACATCATCGCGTTGGCCCCCCCGCCCATCAGACCCAGGCCGATCTCCATTTCTCGCAGCACCAGCCGCTCTTTGTACAGCTTCTCACCGAGCGAAAACACCGATCGGTAATACTTCCGGGCCTCGTCCAGTTTCTTGCCCGCCTTGATTCGCAACCCCTGCTCCAGCGCCAGTTCCCCAAGCTGGCGAAGGATTTCCAGCGGCTCTTTCGGACTCTTGTAGTTGACGATCTCTCCCGGATCCGCCGCGAAAATCTCGGCCCGACCCGCGCCGCCGGCGGCGACCACCAGCTCGATCGCCGGCTTGAGCGTCGTCAAATCCTCGGCCTTGCGCTGGCCCTGCTGCGCCAGGCGATTCCACACGCGCGAGTTGGCGCGCACCAGGTCGATCGCCTTGCGATAATCCCCCCCGGCATCGCGGCTGTCGCCACCGTCGAGCAGCGATTCGGGCTTGATCGGCAATTCCACCCGCACGAAGTTCGCCGCGTCCAGTCCCATCGGCGTGGGCGGCGTGACCGAGCGCGCGACGTACTCGACGAATCCCACCAGCGCCACCGCAAGCAGCACGATGAACGCCGAGATTCCCCAACCCAGCGAATTACCCCACATAAGCGATCATCCTCACCTTTACGAACACCAAACTCGCGCATGACACGCGCTCAAGCCTACCAGAGTTTGCGTGGCGTCCCAAGGGCGCAGACAATCGCACTCGGGAGATGAATCATGTTTTGCACGCGATGCGGCCAGACGCTGCAACAATCCATGGAGTGGTGCGGGCGCTGCGGCAAACTCACCCGCCCGCGCCCCTCGGCGCCCCCGCAGATGCCGCGGATGGCGATCCATGCCGCCGCGGTCCCCTCCTGCACATCGCTGCGGCTCTCCGCCGGACTGCTGGCGATCTTTCTCGGCTATTTCGGCGTCCACAAGTTCGCCCTGGGCATGACCGGCGCCGGGCTCACCATGCTGCTGATCACCCTCTTAAGCTGCTTTTGGCTTTCTCCGGTGATGGCCCTGATCGGACTGATCGAAGGCGTGATTTACCTCAGCCAGACCGAGGCCAATTTTCATCGAAAGTACATTATCCGCAAGCAGGCGTGGTTTTAGAGTCATTCGGTGCTGAGCCGCGCGGTAGCGCCGCCGTCCACGATCAGGGCCTGGCCGGTCATGAAGCTGGATCGCCTGGCGTCGGCGAGAAACAAAATGGTCTGGCCGATTTCCGCCGGCTGCCCGACGCGCCCCATGACATGCTTTTTGCCCAGTCCGCGCACCAGGGCCTTGGTCCCGTTGCCGTTGACGTTGCCGCGATTCAGTCCGGCGTGGAGCATCGGGGTGTCCACCGCGCCGGGCAGCACCGCGTTGGCGCGCACGTTGTCCGGTCCAAACTCCAGCGCCATCGCCCGGGTCAAGGCCAGCAGCGCCCCCTTGCTGGCGGCATAGGCGGCGATCCCGCAGCTCGTCGCCACGGCATGAACCGAGCTGACGTTGACGATCGCCCCGCCGCTCGCCTTGAGCATCGGAAACGCCTGGCGCACGCTCAGAAAAACGCCCCGCACGTTCGACGCCATCACCGCGTCCCAGTCCTCCGGCGTGGTCTCGACGATCGGCTTGCAGATTTGCAGCGCTGCGTTGTTCACCAGCGCATCCAGCCGCCCCTGGCGCGACATCACCCGCTCGATCATTTGCTTCGGCGTATCCGGCTCGGCGATGTCGGCCTGGATGAACTCATCAAGAGGCGGCAGATCATCGGCCCGACGCCGATCGACGCCGACCACCCGCCATCCATCCGCGGTGAACACCTCGGCGGTGGCCCGCCCGATCCCCCCCGCCACACCGGTAATCAGCACCACGCGCCTCGGGTCGCTCATCGCGTCACTTCCTTCAAGCCCGCCAGCAGATTGCGGATCGTCTTCAGATGCACCCGCTCCCACGCCGTCGGGCTTGAGTTCGAGTTGTGCCCCGCCAGCAGCACCTGATCCATTGCCCGCAGCGGACTGTCCAGCGGCAAGGGTTCGACCTCGAACACATCCAGCGCCGCTCCGGCGATCCGCCGATCCCCAAGCGCCGCCACCAGCGCCGGCTCATCCACGATCGGTCCGCGGGCGGTGTTGATCAACACCGCCGTCGGCTTCATCCGCGACAGCGCGGGTTCATTGATCAGGTGAAAGCTCGTCGGGTTCAGATCGCAATTGAGGCTCACAAAATCCGATTCGGCCAGCAATGTCGGCAAATCCACAAGCTGGATCGAATCGCGCTCGAGTACCTCCGCCGGCGGGACGCGCACGTCGAAACCCAGGATTCGCATGTTAAACGCCGCCGCCCGGCGGGCCACCGCCTGTCCGATGTTCCCCAGCCCGATGATCCCCAGCGTGCATTCACCCAGGCTCACTCCCGGATCCTTGTGCCAGTCGCCGGATTTCATCCGCCGATCCATCCACGGCGTGCGTCGTGCGAAGCTCAGGACATAGGCCATCACACTGTCGGCCACCGGCTGGGTAAACGCCCCCGGCGTGTTGCATACGCGGATGCCGAGCTGCGCGCACGCCGCCCGGTCGATCGAGTCGATCCCCGTCCCCCATTTGCTGATCACCTTCAGGCGCAGCGCCGATTCCAGTACCCGGCGGGTGAAGCGATCATCGCCGCAGATCGCCCCGTCGATATCTCCCACCAACGACAGCAGTTGCTCTTCGCTCAAGCGTTCATCGACGCGGGGCACGATCGCCAGAATCCCCTCGGCCCGCAGCATCGGGACGAACCGCTCCAACACCGGCTGCATATAGGGCGCTGAGACCAGCACCTTCCACACCGCCGCCAGCGGCGAGAGGTCGTCGATCAGGCCGCCTGGGCGCTGCGATGCCGCCGCAGAAACAGTTGCTCGGCCAATTGGAAATCCGCTTCCTCGTCGATGTCGCATGCCTGGAGCCTCTCGATCTCGAACATCAAGGGACGCTGCCCGATCCGGTTGTGACGCGACTCCAGCTCCTGTCGCCGAAACACGTACAGGCAGGAATTCTCTTCATAGATCGGCGGCAAATCCTGAGTCCGCAGCAGAATCGCCGGGTTGTGGTTGATCGGACGGGTGAGTTGATCCCACAACCGCGACTGCATCCGCGTGACGGAAAACAGGCTGTCGTAACAGGGAAATTGATCCAGCAGCCGGGCCAGGCCGACGGCGATCGTGTCGGCCTCGAGCAACGGATTGGTGCTGTGCGTCTGAAGATAAAAATCCGCATCAAACCGGCGGACCGTGTTCAGCAACACATCATTCATCGGGATCGTATCGGCCCGCAGATGCTCGGGACGGCGTACCAGCGCGACCTGCGGAAAATGCAGGCGGGCATCGGTGAGAATCGTGTCGCTGTCGGTGTCGATCACGATCTGGGCGATGCGGCCGCAGCGCAGGAGCGTCCGCACGATATGCCGATACAGCGGCTCGCCCGCGAAAGGCCGGTAGTTCTTGCCCGGCACGCGCTTGGACTCATGCCGCATCGGCACGATCGCCACCACACGGGGACTGCTCACGGCGCTGGACCTCCTGTCAGGAGTTATCGGTCCTTCCCCCCGCCGGACTGCAATCTCCTCACCCCCCCCCTAAATAGGGGATTGATTTGGTGCGATTAGGTTGTTAGGCTTTCGCTCACTCAGCGGGTGGATCGTCTCGATGTCGAGGCGGACCGGGCTGGGGGAGTGGGTTGTGGCACGCCGTGATGGCGGCCTCCAAATATGCGAAGGGTGCGGGAAATGTCCAAGTCAAAGTCTCTGTAAAACGCGGTTTCGCGTGGTTCGATCCTCAATCACCGTCGGTCGGTTGGCCTCTGCATCGCTGGCGCTTGTGCCGCGGCGATCGTAGCCCCGGCAACGACGTACGCCGACGATTATCTGTGGAACAGTCCCACCGGAGGCGATTTCGCCACCGCCACCAAGTGGACCGACACCACCGCCGATCCGCAGACCAGCGGCGTTGTGCCCTTGTCCACCGACACGGCGTATCTCGATGGCGGCACCTTGTCGCTGAGCCTGTCGGCCAATCACGCGATCAAGACGCTAGTCATCTCCAGCGGGGCGATCAATTTCAACCTCGCGGACAAGCAGTTCAGCGCCTCGACCGCGACCGGCGAGGGCCTGGCGATCGACGAATATTACACCGCCAATGCCTCGCCGATCGTTCCCAGCCTCTCCGTCACGGGAATCGCCGGTTCGCAGTTCAACACCGGCAACCAGTTCGACATCGGTCCGGGCAGCACGTTCAATCTCGGCGCCAACGTCGCCGCCACCAGCTCGAACCTCGTGATCGGCTACGTCGATGCCAACAACGTCACCACCCGGACCGCCACGGCCATTAACCGCGGAACATGGAACGTCAATGCCGGATTGATCGGCGGCAGCGGCGACGGCGCGCTGGAAATCCACGACGGGGCAAAGCTCACCGCCACCAGCTACTCGGTTTTCGAGATCGGCTCGCAGGCGGGGGTCAACGGCTCGATGCTGATCAAGGGCGCGGGATCAAAGTTCAACGCCCGCAGACTGGACATCGGCGCCGAGGGCCATGGCGAGATGACGGTTGAAAACGGCGGGACGCTGACGGGGTCGGCTTACAGCCTAATCATTAACTTGGGCCGCACCGCCGGCAGCACGGCTTCATTAACCTTGAAAGATGCCGGATCGTCGATCAACGCCGGCCATCTAGACTCCGGAGGCGGGACGGGTCAATTGAACGTCAATGGTGGATCATTGGTAGCCTCGTTCCTTTCGTTAGGCGCTCAAAGCACCGTCAATATCACCGGCGGGACGGTTCAGACGTACCACGCCACAGTGGGCGGCGGGTTCACCTTCACTGACGGGCAGTGGACCAGTGGAACAATTACTCGTGGCTCAGCGACCACTCTTGGCGATGGAATCGGCACCGCGGGGTCCACCAAGCTGACGCTGACCAGCGGGTATTGGGAACATCCGCTCCACATTTCGAATCACAGCGAAGCGAACGGTGGCTTGGTTCTCAAGTCGGACGCCGAAGTCGAGCTACGAGGACGCCTGCACACCACCACCCTGAATCTCGAGGCCGGTTCCACATTCCGGCTGGGCGTGGACTCGACCAGCTCGCCGCTGCTTCGCGTTTCGGACATCTCCGGTGCCGGCTCGTTTATCTGGAATCGCGGGGCGATCGAAGACACCGACGACCTGGCCCTTTCCGCCAGCTCGCCTCTGCCCGCGGCGATCAACCTCAACGCCGACCGGCACCTCTACGTCACCGGCGCGCTGACGATCGGCAACGGTGCCAGCGTCAATCTCGCAACCGGTGGCAATCTCTCGGCCGCCTCCATCGCCCAGACCGGGACCGGGCAGTTCAACTATACTGGCGGGGTTCTCGAGCTGACCAGCGCCGCCAGTTCTCTCACGTTCGATTCGGCGGGTTTGATCCGCACGAACACCACCATTGGCGGCGACAACCGGATCACCACCGCCGGTGAAATCCGCATCGGCGATCGAGACCTGACCATCAGCGCCCCGTACCGAACCTGGCAGCCTGATCTTCGCGCCACGAACATCGCGTTTGATCTTGGCGCTACCGGCAAAGTGAAGTTCGCGTCTGGGAACGTTCTGGTCAACGGCGATGCCGTCATTGGCGGCGCTGAGGGAATTCTGGACGGGAGCGGAATCGCTACGAACGTCGAATTCGACGTTCAGCAGTTGTCGATCTCCAAAGACATGGCCACGCCGACCAACCTGCGGATCGCCGATGGAACGACGTTCACCGTCAGCAGTCCCACTTACTCTGGAGGCGCGCTCTTGGCGGACGAGACCACGGTCAAAGTGGGAACCAACGCCGCCTTCCGCGTCACCGGTGGACAATGCTACATCGCTGGAATTGCCGCGGGAAGTCAAGTTCAATTCAGCGGCGGCTGGCTCGACATCAATTCGCCAGGCATTATCGGCGGAGACATCGTCGGCGATGCCGCCGTCCCCACCGTGACGGTGGGAGCCTACTCAACACTCGATGTGGGTGATGGCTATTCTCCGACCAATACCGGCAATGACCTGGCCATCGCCTCCGGCGCAACGCTGCGGATCGACCAGGGCGATGTCCGTGTGAACGGCCACGCCGACCTTACCGGCGGAACCCTGGAGTTGATCAAGGGGAAAATCTCCATCTCCGGCGACGCCAAGGTCCCCAACCTGACAATCGGTGCCAACCAGAACGCGTACATCAGCGGCACCGCCACAATGGATGCGCACACGCTCACCGTCGCCGATGGCGGTGTGCTGTCCGTCGGCGGCATCAACTCGATCAACGGCGGAACCCTTCGTTACGATGGCGGACGTCTGACCGTCCGCTCGGACAGCACCCTGGGCGCTGCCGGCTCCATCGCAACCGCCACGACAACGACCGACCTGGATGCGGGAGATACCCTTGGGTCGCACTCAGCCCCTGTTACTCTTACCGTCGGCGCGGGGCATACTCTGAATCTCAATAACGGGGGAACTCTCAGCGCCGCGAATCTTGCGGTGGCGCCCACCGGAACATTGAACTACACCGGCGGCACTCTCGAATTGAACTCGCTGTACATCGGCAGCGGCGGGTTGCTGGGCGCCAACGTCACCATCGGCGATGCGGCCGTCACAGTCACCACTTGGAACCAATCCCTGGACCTGGACAACCTCACCATCGGCGACGGCACCACCCCGGGCGCCGGGCAACTCACTGTCGCCAAACGTGGTACCGTGTATGTCGGCGGAACAACCACCATCTCGGTGGGTTCCAACATCGCCGTCAGCGACGGTGGATCGTTCGGCACGTGGCAATTGGTTGGAACGTCGTATTCCACCAGCGGTTCGGGAACGTTTAACGTTTGGGGCACTGTTCCGGATGTCAGCGGACCGACGGCTATCGGACCGGGAACCCGCTTCCGCGTCCCGAGTTTTGGCATCGGCGGCGGCGGCGTGGTGAATGTGAATCTCGGCGGCATCCTCGAGTCCGCAGTCGAGGTCAAGGCCGGCGGGAGACTGCTTGGCCGAGGGCGCGTCGAAGGCTCGATCA
Organism: Tepidisphaerales bacterium; assembly: GCA_038329845.1. Classification (GTDB taxonomy): domain Bacteria; phylum Planctomycetota; class Phycisphaerae; order Tepidisphaerales; family Tepidisphaeraceae; genus JBBQNJ01. The sequence goes on from JBBQNJ010000017.1 coordinate 37,334, forward strand.
GCAACGCCGGCACCGTCGCCCCGGGCGCTTCTCCGGGAACGCTCGAGCTTGTCGGAGATTACACCCAGGAAACCGGCGGGACGCTCGAAATAGAGCTGGGACGCACCAATTCCGGCTTGATCAGCGATCTGCTCGACATCAACGGCAGCGCCAGCCTCGACGGAATCCTCAAGGTCGTCATCGACACGACTTCCGCAGGCCAGATCGGATATACCGCCGCCCGCGGCGATGCGTTCCAGTTCCTCTCGGCCGACACCATCAACGGCAGCTTCGCCAACTATCAGATGCCCAACCTGGGCAACGGTCTGTTCTGGTACCTGGTCGATTCTTCCGCCGGTCCGACCCACGGATTGACGCTCCTGGTCGAAAACAGCAGCTTCGGCGGCGGAACGCTCATCCCCGAACCTGCCGGTCTGGTGCTGCTGGCCCTTCCCATGGTCCTGCTGGGACGCCGCCGGCGAACGCATTGATTCTCTTGTTCAACTGGACCCACGCGATCCGGCCCGGGGCAATTCGCCCGGGCCGATCGCATTGATGGGTTCCTCTTGTCCCGGACAATTGACCCCGCCCTTTGGACGTGGCGCGAAATACCGTGGCCAGTCTCTATCCCGCGCCGCGCGGCGATCGCCTATATCCGCTCGGCCGCGCCTATATCCGCTCGGCCGCGACCAGGTCCTCATAGGTTTCGCGCCGACGGATCAGCCGATGCGACGAGCCTTCGACCAGAATTTCCGGCGCCCTCGGGCGGTTGTTGTAATTACTGCTCATCGAAAATCCGTACGCGCCGGCGGTAAACACCGCCAGCAGATCGCCGCGCTTCGTCGGCGGCAGCGGGCGATTAACCGCGAGGTAGTCGCCGCTTTCACAGATCGGGCCGACCACATCGACGATCTCGGCCGGCTTGGGCGCCACGTCCTTGCCGCGATGGTGCGGAATGTTCTGCGCATCGGGATTCGTCGGCCAGATGAAGTGATACGACTCATACAACGTCGGGCGGATCAGGTCGTTCATCGCCGCATCCACGATGACGAACTTGCGCGTTCCCCCCAGCTTGCGGTACAGCACCCGGGTGAGCAGGATCCCCGCGTTGCCGACGATGTATCGCCCCGGTTCCAACGCGATGCGGTAGGGCTTGTTCGCCAACAACGGCATCAGCGCCCGGGCATGTTCGGTCACGGGCAGGGCCTGGTCCGGACGCTCGTAATTCACCCCGAACCCGCCGCCAAGGTCCAGCCACTCGATCTTGTGTCCCCGCGCCGTCAGCCGATCAATCAAGTCCGTGACTTTCTTCACCGCTTCGACATAGGGCTGGATCTCGTACACCGGTGAGCCGATGTGGATGTGAATCCCGGCGATGCGAAGGTGCTTGAGATCGCGGTACTGCTCGAACACACGCTCGCAGCGCTCGATGTCCACCCCGAACTTCGTTTCCTTCTTGCCCGTCGTCGTTTTCACATGGGTGTGCGGATCGACATCCGGGTTCACCCGGATCGCCCCCACCGCCGACTTACCCAGCTCCCCCGCGATCCGATCGATGTTCTCGATCTCGGCCTCCGACTCGATGTTAAACGCCGCGATCCCCGCATGGATCGCATCGACAATCTCGCGGTCGGTCTTGCCCACGCCGGCGTAAATAATCTTGCCCGGATCGGCCCCCGCCTGCATCGCCCGATACAGTTCCCCGCCGCTGGTCACGTCGAACCCGCATCCTTGGGCGGCGAGCAGTTTGCAGATGTGGAGATTGCCGCAGCTCTTGATCGAATAGCAGAGCGTGGCGTTGACGGGCCTGAACGCCTCGGCGAGCTGGCGATAATGATGTAACAGCGTTTGCGATGAGTAGACGTACGCCGGGGTTCCGAATTCCTCGGCAATCCGGCTTACCGGAACATCTTCGCAATACAGCTCACCGTCGCGATAGCGGAAAAAGTCCATTCCGGCGATTGTCCCGCAATCGACGGACGTTGTAAATCGCCCCATCCAGCGGTTTGCCTTTTGGGGCGAATGACAGTTTCCGACGCCCACCAGGGAGCCATAGGTCTGGTCATCGAAGTCGGGTTCTTCGTTAAGCCAGGAAACCTGCGCCGGTCGGGTCCGCTCATCGCCGTCGCGACGGCAATCGCACTCCCGCACCGCAACCCCTGCGGCCTTGATCGGCGTTCACCAGCGTGTATCGGCGGTTTCTACTTCCGGATCCTTGGCGGGTTCGCGCCTGATTGGGCGCGGTCTCAAATTATCAACCGCCGATGAACGCAGAAAAACGCCGATGCCGAGAGCGTGTCGGTTAGAATTCAGCGCGCCGATGCTACAGGTCGTATCTCTGCGCTTCGTTTCTGCTCGGCGCCGTAGGTTCGAGGGATTAAGTTCGATCGGGATTCACGGGATAAACTGTATTTACAGGATATGGAGCTCGAGCCGGTCTGCGGCGCGCCTCAATCCTGTGCATCCTGGTTCTTGATCCTTGGTCCGGCGCGAGTCATGCTTCGGCGATTGGAGAACGGCCCATTCATCAGGCCGCTTCCAGCAGTAATGCCCGACGGCCGGCCCAACGAAGTCGTCGATACGCGCGGACCGAAACATTGCCGCTTTCCAGCAGCGGCCCCAGCAGTTCGGCGGTCAAGTCTGCCTGATCCACCAGCAACCGAAGCGCCGGGAACTGGTGGGTGTCGATGGCGAATTGCGGCATCGCCATGCCCAGCAGCGGGCGGTTCTCGATCAACCAGCGATACCCTTGAGCTATGGCGCGCAGATCGCCCAGACCCTTTCGGGCGGCGGCGACAAGCACCAGCCGGCGCTCGCGGTTGACCGCCAGCCGCGCCGCCGGATCGCCCGGGGGGCGGACCGGGCAGGCGATTAGCCCTTCATTCGAACTCGAGTTCTGCATCACGGCATCAAGAATCGCCTCGGCGTCGTCCTCGTTGCCGGACAGCTCGATCACGTCGCTCTCATGCTCGGAAGCCTGCGCTAGCTGAAGCGTAGGGATCGACGCCGCGGCGCCAACCGTGGGGGGCGCGACACGTTCGGCTGCGAGGTTCGTTGGCGCGACCTGCTGAGGCGGGGGGGCTGATCCGCCGGATTGGGTTGCCGGTGCCGATGCCCCGATCGAGATTGCCGGTGCTGATGCGCCGGACTGGGTTGCCGGTGCCGATGCCCCGGTTTGGCCCGCAGGCACCGATGCACTGGACTGGATTGCCGGCGAGGGAGAAGGCGAAGGGGAAGGCGCGGGAACAGGCATCGGGATTACGAAATCGGCCACTGGGATTTCGCTGGGCGTTGCGTCGAACGACGGCTCATTCACGGTCTCTCCCTCGGCGATCAGACCCGCGGACGGCACCGGCATCGCCGACATTGCCGAAATGGTCGGTGCGGCCGCCGTTGCCGCACACCCCGGACGCGGCGAATCGGCCCGGTCTCGATGCACCGACAGGAATCCCGACAACACCTGCCATTGCACCCCCGCCGCCAGTTGCGACTTATCGTGCATGGGGCGACAGCTCATCACCACCTGCTCGCCGATCCCCGCCGCCGCGGTCTTGCGGATCGAAGGCTCCGAATGCAGCGTCCAATGAAGAAACTGGCAGCAGACGCTCTCGAGCTTGCGGAACACCCTTGTCGCCTGCGGCTCGTCCTGGACATCGAGCAACGCCAGCGACAGCTTGGGATGATGCAGGTCGCACAGCCCCTTAAGCGTGCGATAGCACGAGACGATCCCATCATGGTCGCAGGTGCTAAGCAGCACCCAATGATCGATCTGGCGCAGCACCCCCCGCGCTTCGGGAGCGCGAATCGCCGGCAGAACGATCAACCACCGGTCCACGTCGAAGTTCAGTTCCTCGAGCATCTGGCTCATGCGCCGGGGATCGAACGATTCGATCGTCTCGGCCGCCGGAGCGGTGTGTCCCACGGCGATTCGCCCCGGCGGATCGAAGCAGGTGACGCGGAAATCGGCCGGATCCACCTGGATCACCCCGACGCGCTCGCCCGCGGCCGCGAGATGCCGGGCGTATTCACGCACCCGATCGAGCTGGTGGCCGTTCAGATGCGCGCCCAGAATCGCCATCACTTCGGCCCCGTCGCGGGCGGCGGGTTCCGCTTCGCCGAACACCTGCGCGAACTCCTCAGGGGTCAGGTCGATGCTGGTCTGCGGACGCGCTGATTCGCCCGGGGCCGGCGGACGGCGCCGGGGGCGCGCCGCCCCGCCCGTCTGCCGATCGCGCACGCTCGAAAGGAAAAGATGGCTGATCTCGCTCAAGGACCGCTTTGGACGCTCGTCGTCGGACATGGCGGATGTCGTTTCCTAAAAGTCGAACCCACGGGCAATCCATCACGCGATTGAGGCGATTCAGTCCACCTCGACGACGTTGTTCAGCTCCCCGAACTGATTCGTCTCCACGTACTGGTTGTTCGGATCGGTCAACCAACGCCCATCGACCACAAACCGGTAGCGATAACGCCCCGGACGAAGCGGCAGTGCCGTCCGCCATTCCCCGGTGCGGCTCGATGCCAACGGCGTCGAGACCGCCGACCAGTTGTTGAAATCCCCGGCGACCAGCACCTTCTGCGCCTCGTCGAATCTCGCCGCGAAAATCACCTCGTCGCCAACTTGGCGGGCCCCGTAGAACTCCTCGATCTTCTGTTCGGTGGTCTTGGTCGGCGACGCCACGACGGCTTCGGCCGGATGATCCACCGGCACCGATTCGTTCAATCGGGCGGCGATTCGCGGACCGAACTGCTCTTCAGCAGTCACGATGCCAGGTTCGGTCGCGAGAGATACGGTCGCGGGCGATTCGATCGCCGCCACCGCCGTCCCCATGGCATTGGCACCGTTTCGACCGAACTGGTAATTGGCCAGTTGCGCCAGTTGTTTAGCCCGCTTGACCAACTCCGCCGGACGCGACAATGGCTCGTTCGCCGACGCCTCGATATCGACCGGACGATGGCCCATCAATTCCCGGGCGAGATTGACAAAATCCTTGTATCCGCGACTTCCCGGATCGTATTCGGTGATCGGCTGGCCGAAGCTGGCGGCCTCCTTCAACTTGGTGTTAAAGTTCACCGTGCTGACCATGAGATAGTCGCGGAATTTTGCCCGCAACTCGTTGAGGACTTCCCGCGCCAGCTTGGTGCGCGTGTCATAGAGCGTCGGCAGCACGCGGATAAGAATCTCCTTGCCGCAGCGCTCGCGCAGCACTTCGAGCGTCTCCATCATCCGCGCCAGACCGTGCAGGCTGAAGTACCCCGTCTCGACCGGGACGATCACCTCGTCGCACGCCCGCAACGCATTGAACGTGAGCAACCCCACGCTCGGCGGGCAGTCGATGATGCACCACTCGTAGGCGTCTTTCGCCGTCGCCAGCGATTCGAGCAACCGGTCTTCCCGCCCGGGACGCCCGGCGAAGACCTGCTCGAACGCCGCCAACTTGATGTTCGACGGTGCCAGGTCGAAGTCCGAGGCGATCTGCCAGACGATCTCGGCCACCTTCGCCACTTTCCCGTCGCGCGGCTCGATCAACGTGTCGTAGATCGTCCGCTCGATCTGCTCTTCGGGCACGGCCAGGCCGACCCCGCAATGGCCCTGAGGGTCCATGTCGGCCAGCAGCGTCTTGTGGCCCAGCCGGGCCAGGCAGGCGGCGAGATTGATGCTCGTGGTGGTCTTCCCGCAGCCACCCTTCTGATTGATGATCGCAATCGTGCGCATGATTCGACCTTCCTTGGCTTGCAAACGACCGTTCCTTCGGTCGCCGATTCGCACCCGCTCGCCGGGCGACGAACGCCGCCGGCCATGAGCAGGCCCTGTTCCGATGTCATCGACGGTTCACCGCTTGAAACTTGAGCATTATGGGACAACCCGCCCGCCCCCGCGAACCGGGCCGATGAATCCGGTACAATCTCCGTCCAATCGATGTTCAAGCGGATTCGCCAACTGCACATTTCCCTGGGGGCCAAGTTCCAGCTCCTGTTCGGTGCGGCGTTGGCGTTGATCATCGCCGCCGCCCTGGCCGTGCCGTGGCAGCGGATGGAGCAGCTCACCGAACAGCTCAACCAGCGCACCGCCGCGGCGCTGGCAATCGACGCTGTCAGCCGCCATGTCGCCGCGGCCGAAGCGGGTCGGGTCGAAGTTCCAAGAACCTCCGGCCTCGCATCCCGTTCCGTCGATGCCGGTGCCGCTTCCCAACCCACCGGCGCCGCGTCTGGTTCTACTGACCCTGCTTCCCAACCCGCCGGTGGCGCGTCTGGTTCCACTCACCCTGCTTCCCAACCCGCCGGCGACAGCACCGCGTTCCGGCCCGACATTGCCGGTGCCGCGCCGCGCCCCGCCGGCACCAGCGCGGTGTCGCGTCCCGCTGCAACATCGCCGGCCTCGCCGCGGGTCGCCCCGGCGCGGCCGCACCTTCCGCCCCGGCTCGTGTCGATCGCGGCCCTGGCATTTCCCGAACGCCTCTCGAAATTTGAGCGCCAGGCGCTCACCCGGTTCGCCGCCCGATCCCATGAGGAGTTCTTCGAACGGGATTACGAAGCCGACGATGGAAGCTGGCGATATCGCTTCGCCATGCCCCTTCATGCACGGGGCGAATGCGCCGATTGCCATGCCGCGCCCATTTCGGCCACCTCACCGGCGTCATCGCCAGCAACCCGGCGGCTCGCCGCCGCGCCAACCACCCAGCCCGGCGGATTGCTCGGCATCGCCTACGTCGATCTGCCCTCGCAAATCGAATCCCGCCAACTGCTGCTCAACCGCACGTTCATCCTCGCGGCCGGACTGCTCGCCGGGACCCTGGCCATCGCGGTCTTCTACCTGATCACCTCGCGCCTGGTCCTCCAACCGGTCCGGGTGCTTCAAGAAACCGCCGAAAAGGTCGCCGAGGGGGATCTGAACATCCGCTCCGACATCAACACCGGCGATGAATTCCAGCAACTGTCCGAGACGTTCAACGTGATGCTCGCCAATCTCAAGGCAGGCGAAGATCAGCTTCGCGCCATCAACACGAGCCTGGACCTCAAGCTCGGGCAGATGGCCGAGAGCAACGTGGCCCTATACGAATCGAACCGGCTGAAGAATGAGTTCCTCGCCAACGTCAGCCACGAGTTGCGCACCCCGCTCAACTCGATCCTCGGCTTCGCCGACCTGCTGAAAGACTCCCCGGCGGTCGTCGCCGACCCGCGCGGCACCCGCTACATCCAGAACATCCTATTCAGCGGGCGGATGTTGCTCGAATTGATCAACGATCTGCTTGACTTGGCCAAGATCGAGGCCGGGAGAATGGAGGTCCGCAGCGAGCCGCTTTCGCTGGGCGATCTGTTCGAGGGACTTAGCAGCATCCTCAAGCCGCTCACCGAAGCCCGCGAACTGTCGCTGAACCTCTCGGTCGCCGGCGATGTGCCGATCGTCCAGACCGATCCGGCCAAGCTCCAGCAGATTCTCTACAACCTCCTGAGCAACGCCATCAAGTTCAGCCCCGAGCGCGGGACTATCGACCTGGGCGCGATCCGCGAAGGCGAAACGAACATCCGCATCAGCATCACCGACCGGGGCCCGGGGATCGAGCCGTCCAAGCAGCAACTGATTTTCGAGAAGTTCCGCCAGCTCGACGCCGGCGTCACCCGCGAACACAGCGGCACCGGCCTGGGCCTGAGCATCGCCCGCGAGCTGACCCTGCTGCTTGGCGGCTCCATCGGCCTGCGCTCCACCCCCGGCCAAGGCTCGACCTTCTGGATCGTCCTGCCCCAGAAAATCCCCCCCAGCGCCCAAGACCTCCGCCCCCCCTCCGGCTCCGCCTGACGCCAAACCTCAGCAAGGCGGCCAAGACGACTCTCGCGGCGACATCCCTTGTGAATCCACGGGGACCGAATGGGACCGGGGCAAAAGAACGAGGGTGAACAGGATGGACAACCTCGCGGACCGCGCGAAGACCAACCCTGGTAGCCTGGGAGCGGCACCGAGATAGAATACGAGCAAGGACACGCGATGAACCAGGCCAATCTCAACATTCCCTCCGGGCGAGTCGCAGACTTTTGCCGGCGAAATCAAATTCGACGACTTGCGTTTTTCGGTTCGGTGCTGCGCGAGGACTTTGGTCCGCACAGCGATGTCGATGTCTTGATTGAGTTCGAGCCATCGCCACGCGCGGGCTCGCTTCGTTTGGCCGCATTAGAAATCGAATTAACCGAGATTCTCGGACGCCGTGTCGATCTGAATACCCCCGGATTCCTCAGCGATGACTTCCGCGCCCAAATTCTCACCGAAGCCCAGGTGCAATATGACGCGGCATGACGACACCCTTCGCCTCCGCTATCATTCTTTATATTTTTCTTGACATTAGCACAAAATGTTCTAATATATGTCTGAAGGAGATCTGCTATCCGACACGGTAAGTTCATCTCGGTCGCTGAACGGCTCTCGCGCCGAATCCGCGCGGGGGATTATCACCTTCAGCCGCTCCCGGCCGAGCGAGATATTGCCGTCGAGGTGGGCGTTTCTCATGCCACGGCCCGCAAGGCCGTGCAGCGGCTGCTCAATGAAGGGCTGCTCTGCCGGATGGAGAACGGCCGGCTTGCCGTGCGACGCACGGATTCGGAGGATCGCAGGGTCAATCCCCAGTTTTGTCTGCTCGCCCCGGCCTGGGAATCGAGCGAAGTCAACACCTGGCAACTGGCGCTGACGAAATTGGCCGTCAGGATGCAATGTTCGGTCCGCACGGTGCGTTATGCCCACTGGGACGACCCGCTTTTGCTGTCGTCGCTCGAGCGGTTCGACGGGGCGTTTTTCATGCCCGTCCCCCAGGCCATGCCCGACCACTTTCTGTCCGACCTGCTGGAAATCAAACGCCCGGTGGTCGTCCTCGGCGCTGATTGGACCGAACACGGCATCCCCTCGATGCGCCTGTACGCTCCGGTACTGGTTCAGAAGCTACTGGACCATCTGACATCGCTGGGACATTCCCGCATCGACTATTTCAACGTTCAGCCCAACGATCCGATCCTCGCCGCCCGACTGGCGCAGTGGAATATCTGGCGGGCGTCCCGCCGAATCGGCGGAGAACTGATCGACGAACCCGTGCCGGCATTCACCGAGACGATTTCGGCCGCGTATCAAGCGATCGACCGCCGTATCCGCGCCGGGCGCTTCGATACCACGGCCATGCTCTGCACCACCGAACGCGTCGCCGCCGGCACCATGCGGGCCATGGCCGACCACGGCCTGCGCCCCGGCCATGACGTGGCCGTCTGCACCTTCGACAGCGCCGGCCGGGCCGAGTACAGCATTCCATCCCTGACCAGCCTGGAGTCGCTCGACCCCCAGCCTTATGTGGCGGTCTGTCTCGAGTGGATGCTCGAAGGCATGTCCCGTCAATGGCGCGGGCCGCTGATGGTTCAGCCGGAAAACGTCGGCCTGGCCATTCGCCAGTCCACCGTCCCGGACATCGACCAGAAACAGCCCCCCGCCAGAGAACGCTACGCGGCCGAATCGCGTGATTCGGCCAAACCCCCTTTCACCCATCACCGCACCGCCAAGACGGAGGGGATGAAGTGATCAACCTCTTTGCAAAGGAGCCGCAATGAAGATGTCCACCTACCAACGCGTATCTTTTTCGCCCCGCATGCAGCGTTTTGCCCTCGGCACCGCCGCCGCTTTGGGCTTGGGAATCGCCGCGGCGCCCGCCAGCGCTGCCGTCATTGCCTTGTATGATTTCGGAACTGTTGCCACACCCACCTATGCTTCGGCCGACACCGATGCTAACTCGACGGCCGTCGCGTTCGCCCCGGCGTCCGGATTGGGCAGTACGGGCAACTGGAACAGCACCACCAACGGCATCGACACCGCGAATGGATCGCCCGCGCCGTCGTTCGCGCAAAAGCCGATCGCCAAGACTCAGGCGGTGGCTTATTCGACTGATGCCTACTGGTCATTTTCGGTCTCGCCCAACGCAGGCTATGAACTCGATCTGCAAAGCCTGACGTTCCGCTTGGGAATCGCCAACTCCAGCAGGCCGATCAGCTATTACCTGGCGACCAACATCGGAGGATTTAACAACCCGGTCGAGGCCCCGGTGGTTGCGCGCAGTACAAGCGGCGACATCAACTTTGATCTGTCCGCCCCGGCGTTTCAGAATCTCGCTGCCCCTACGGAATTCAGGATGTACCTGTACTCCGACCTCGGAGGCTCTTCCGGAAGCCGATGGTCGTTCGACAACGTGACTCTCAACGCCGGAGTGGAGGTGGTCCCCGAGCCGGCTTCGGCGACGATCGCGGTGTTGGGGATGCTGTGGTTTGGAGCTGCGCGGCGACGCCGCCATTGAGATCCGCAGAGGCACGTTCCCGCAACCGGAGCTGACGCCATGAAAAATCACCCGTTTCGGAAAGCCTTTACCTTGGTCGAACTCCTTGTGGTAATCGCTATTATAGCGCTGCTAATAGCAATGCTATTGCCGGCGCTGCGGAAGGTGCGGGAGCAGGCGCTGTCGGTGCAGTGTCTGAGCAATCTGCGGCAGGTCGGGCTGGGGTTGCAGATGTACGCGCTGAATCATCGCAACGTCATTCCATCCGATACCCTCTACGAAAGCCCGACCAAGGGCGTTCACTGGTACGAGTTTCTCGATGGCACCGAGGGGAAGATCTACCTCGCCGACAAGGACGTCTATCACTGCCCGAAGATGAAGGTTGAGTATCCGGGGCATTACGGGATTCTGCATCCGCAGGCGTACGACCCCATTCGGCTGGCCGGGCTGGCGCTGCGGCTATCGGTGATCCGATGGCCTTCGGATTACGCGTTGGTTTTCGATACCTCCTCCGGCGCGGGCTACGACTACGACATCGGCGCGATCGGCTGGTGGACCGATCGTTGGTTCGGCGGCAAGTCGGGCATCTGGATGGCCCATCCGAAGGACCGGGCCAACGGGCTGTTCGCCGATGGCCACGCCGAATCCTGCGATGCCGGGCGACTGCTGCGGACCAGCAACTACAACTACAGCGACGGTGCCGGCAAGAAGCCGGGGATCAGTTGGTGGAAGAACACCGCCGGCGACGTGGTTCACACCGCCCTGCCGTAACCCGGCACGGCGACGGTCAGGGCGCGGTCGGTTCGGCCGGCGCCCAAAGCTCACCATCGAAATCAATGCCAAGGGGCTGGAGGGGCGGCGGTCAGGGCGCGGCCGGTGTCTCCGGGGCCGGAGCCTCCGGGGCCGGAGCCTCGGGGGCGGGCGCTGCGGGGGTGTCGGTGGTGCCCGGGGCGGTGCCGCCGTCCGGCGCTACGGGATTTTCCGGCGATGTGGCGGGGGCCGGGAGGGCCGGGGGGGCGGACGCCGGTCCGGGGCTTGGCGCGGCGCTGGGGGTGCGCTTTTCGCCCAGGCCTTCAGGAAGCGGGACCGGCAACGTCGCTCCCTCGGCCGTCAGGACCTTGCGAAGATCTAACGCCGCTTCAAAGTGATTCGCCGCCTCCTGGGCCTTGCCCACCGACTGATCGAACACGCCCCAGTCGCTCAAGACCAGCATTCGCCGGGTTTTCGCCGATGTCTTCACCGCCTCCGGTGCCAGGGTGCCGTCCTGGATTTCCAGCAGCGTCTCGTTGGCCGCGTTGAAGCTCGCCTGCGCTTGATTTCGGGCCGCTTCCAGCCGCTGGCTCATGTCGCCGGGCTGGGCATCGCTCGGCAGCGACAGCCCCGCGGAGCGCAAAATCGGCTCGAGTTTTTCGGCGATCTGAAGCCTCATCCAAAGGTTATGTACTCGCGATGCATACAGCGATGCCGAGCGATGCTCGACCAGCGCCCGCTGCATCTTAAATCCGTCGGGATTGAACGCGGCACTGACGGCACCCCAAGCGGTTTTATCGCTCGTGCCGGGATCGCCGCTGCTGAGCTTACGAAGCTCCTGGTCCAGCGACGTAGCGGCCTGATACGCATCGTTGTACAGCTTGGCCGCGTTATCCAACCGCGCTGCGGCCTGATCCCGCAGCGTGCGCGCCTGCGTCGAAAGCGCTGTGACGATCGCCGCCTTGCCCGCGATCGAATCGGCCCGCATCAGCCCCGACGATTGCCCATCTTCCGAGGCCGCCGCCAACGGCTTGCCATCGCCTTCTACCTGCTTTTTCGCCAACTGATGCTGGGCATCGATCTGCGCCTGGATCGCCTTCCAGTTGCTCTGGAGCTGCGCCCCCTGCTCGTCGTACAGCTTTATCGCATCGCCGAGAACCTTCATCTGGCCCTCGGCGATCGCCAGGTTCTTCATCAGCGGCAGCAACTCGGCCTTGACCACGTCCATATCCCGCAGCAGGTCCGCAGCCTGCTTGCGAAGATCGGTGGCCCGGTTGTATTCATCGACCCACTTTTTCCCATCCGATGCATCGGCGGCGCGGGCGGCTTTTTCCGCCTCGTCCAGGGCGGCTCGGCGCTGAGCCTCGAGGTCCGCCAGTTTCTTCTCGCGCTGGGCGATCTCCCCATTGAGCCGATCCGCCTCGGCCTTGGCCGCCGCCAGCGTCGGGATCGTCGCTGAGCCGTGGCTGAACCACGCTTGCGCTTCGGCAGACCCCTGCGCTTCGGACTTCTTCGCCGTCACCGCGTCCATCCCCGGCTTGGGGTCGAACTTGCGATACCCGGCGACGAGTTTGTTGCCCCAGTCGATCTGCGCCCCCAGCCGGTCCATCTCCCACACCCCGCGGGCCACGTTCAAGTCCAGCGCGTCGGCCTGGGCCAAAAGGTGATTGGCGGCGTTGACCTCGACCTGGGCCAGGGCAGCGCGGGTCTGCGCCTTGGTCGCCGATGAGGCGGCTGCTTCTCCCACGGCCTTGTTCAAGCTCTGAATCTGCGCCTCGATCGACCCGGCCGGCGGGCCCTTCATCGCCGCCTCGCGCACCGCCGTCGATGCCCGACGATCCGCCTGGGCCGAATCGCTCTCCAACCTCTCGCAGGCGATGCCCATCACGGGCAAAGCGGCCAAAGCGGCGCAGGTGAGCGCGCGTCGAATCGACGCGCCGATCGTGGCGTTGTGCATGAAAGACTCCTGATCAAAGATATCCGGCCAAGGCATGAGGTTATTGCTCGTCGCTGGCGATGCCACCTGCCCGGCGAAAGCAGGCGCGTCCAAACCCGCGGCGTCGCTCCCCCCGCGTCGCCGCAAAAGCCTGTCAGCGATTCTGCCCGTCGTCGCGTCCAATGTCAAACCCTCGCCATCCACCCAACAGCCCGACGACGCTTGGAACCTGCCCCCATTCCGCGTTGCCAGTAATTTTTCCCCAACGCCGATTTTTCGCTTGCATCCCGAATCCGACTGTGCTATTATCGTAACGATACGAATCTGGTTCGCAACGATACGGAGTCATCTTGGCCGCCACTTTACGAGATATTTCCCGCCGCACCGGACTCGGTGTCACCACCGTCGCGGATATCCTGCGTAAAAAGCCGGGCTATCGCGACGAGACTCGGATTCGCGTGCTGGGCGTGGCCCGCGAAGTCGGCTATCTACCCAATCTTATCGGGCGCACCCTCAAGGGCGGGCGCAGCATGTCCGTCGGGGTCATTTTCCCCACCGTCACCAAGGCCTTGTTCGCCAGGCGGGCCGAGGTGCTTGAAACGACCCTCCGAGACGTCGGCTATCTCACCTTCATGATGCACGTCCGCTCGGGCCAAGACCAAACCCTGCTGGCGTCGATCGAACAGCTTTTGCAACGGCGAATCGATGCCCTGGTGTTGTACCGCGAACTGCGGCCGTCGCCCGAGGTCTTCGAGGCATTGAGCAACCTGTCGATCCCAGTGGTGTATCTGGAGAGCGCGCCCGAGGGCGAGCATCGGTCGGTCCTGATCGATCGCCATCACGGGATGATCCAGGCCGCCGATCACCTGGCCGATCTGGGCCATCGCCGCGTCGCGTTCGTGGGCATCGACTGGGATCTTCAGCGGCCGTATCGCAAGATCGAGCCGTACCGCCAGGCACTCGCCCGCCGCGGTGTCGAACTGATTTACGGCCCGGAGTTCAAATGGAGCGGCGTCGAGCCGGCCGAACTCGAACCCATCGCCAAACGCCTGCTCGATCATCGCTCCGCGATCACCGCGGTGCTGGGAAACAACGATGAGACGGCGGTCGGCCTGGTGGGCGTTTTCCGCGACCTCGGTGCCGATGTGCCGGGACGGATGAGCGTCATCGGCTTCAACGACTCTTCCCTGGCCACGCTCACCCGCCCGAGATTGACCACCATCCGCCAACCGGCTAACGAAGTGGGACTCGCCGCGGCCGAGATGGTTTATTCCATGCTCGAACACCCTGAGCGGCCCGTAGAGACCGCGCGATTTCGATGTGAACTGGTGATTCGTGAATCGACCGGCGCTTTGCCGGATGGCACTTTTTAGACGGAGGTTTTCTCATGTCCAGGAAAATTCATGTTCGTTTCTTGCTTGCAGCGGTTGCGGGTACCTCGATGGCCTCGGCCACCGCGAATGCGGCGCTGGTGACCGAGTACTTCAATAACTATGGCACGGCCGACACGGCCATCAATCCGCTCGCCGGCGGAAGCGGGTGGAGTGCCGCCTGGAGCGGTTCCACGGGGACGACGCCGACGTCAAGTCCGTACTACACGCCGTCGGCCAACCTGAGTTATTCGGGAAGCGGCTACAGCAACACCGGCAATGAAACCGACACCAACGACGGCGGCGTGATCGACGGCAGCGGCGGGCGCAATGTCTTTGCCGCGCGGAATTTCTCCAGTCTGAATGGCACGATCTGGGTCAGCTTCCTCGCCGCCGGCATCTCCGGCGGTAGCAACAATAACCCGACGTTCCAGCTTCGCTCGGCGGTGTCGAGCAGCTCGGATCGCAACTCACTGCGAATTATGGGCACCGCCTTGCGGTGGTACAATGATGCTGGCATCGTAACGGATGTTTCGACAACGATTAACTCCAACACGCATCTGCTCCTAGGCCGCGTAACGATCAACGCCAGCGCGACGGACACCGTCGAATGGTGGGTCGATCCGAACTTGAGCAGCCTGGGCAGCCCCGTCGTGAGCGTTTCGACGGACCTCGGCGCCGGCGTGACCGGCATCGGCCTGTCGGCGCAGGGGAACGGCGTGAAGTGGGACGCCATCCGCATCAGCAACGATGCGAATGGATTTCAGCAGGTCACCCAGGTGATCCCCGAACCGACCGGGCTCATGGCGCTGTCGGCCGGTGCGATGTGCCTGCTGCCGCGACGCAGGACGTCGCGCGGCGAGCAGCGATGAAACGAGCCTCGTGGAGAAACTCCCTTGATGAAAGGACAGTGCGACATGGCACGGTTCATTCATGATGCCCCCGCCCCCGCTCGACGAACGTCGGATATCCTGCGGGAAAAGCCCGGCTTTCGGAGTCAGACCCGCATGCGGGTGCTGGATGTGGCCGGAGAAGTGGGCTATCAGCCCAGCTTCATCGGACGCACGCTCACCGGCGGAGGCAGCATGTCCATCGGAGTCATCTTCCCCACGCTGAGCAAGAGCGTCTTCGCCCAGCGTGCCGTGGCGATGGGAACGACCCTTCGGGATGCCGGCGACCTCACTTTCATGATGCACGTCCGCTCCAGGGAAGACCAGTCGCTCCTGGGGTCGATCAGCGTTGCCGCGGCCGAGATGGTTTATTCCATGCTCGAACACCCTGAGCGGCCCGTAGAGACCGCGCGATTTCGATGTGAACTCGTAATTCGTGATTCAACCGGCGCTATGCCGGGCCACCTTTTTTAGACGGAGGTTTCTCATGTCCAAGCCCAATCGTGTTTGTTTGTGGCTCGCGGCGGTCGCGGGCATGGCAATGGCGACCACGGTCGCGAACGCGGCACTGGTGACCGAGTACTTCAATAACTATGGCACGACTGCCCCCACCGACATGACCTCTGCGGCACTGAATGGCGGCAGTGGCTGGAGCACTGCGTGGGCAGGCAACACATCGGCTCCGATCTACGAACCGGGGACGCAGCTAACTTACACTGCCACCGGCTACAGCGCCAGCGACAATGAGAGCGGGAGCAACGACGGTGCCATCAAGGGCGGCGCCTCGGACGTCAGTTTCGCGAGCCGACAGGTGTCGTCAATGGATGGCACCGTGTGGTTGAGCATGTTGGTATCCGGCCTCAAATCGAGTGCAACTGTCGGATTCAGCTCTTCCGGTGCCAACAATACCTGGCTTCGAGCGGAAGCCGCTCAACTTCGATGGCGCCAGCCGTCAGGCACTATTACCAACTACGCGATAGGCAGCACGCTGAGTGAGTCAGGAACGCATCTGCTTCTTGGGCGAATCGTATTCAATGCAACCGGCAATGAGACGGTGCACTGGTGGATCGATCCGACCCTTAACACCAACGGAACTGCGCCTTCGGACGCGTCCGCGGTGGTGGCGAGAACGGTGGACCAATTAGGTATCGGGCTGACAAGAATTAACCTGACGGGTACGAGCACAAGCACGACTAACGCTCCGGCTCGATTCGACGCCATCCGCATCAGCAACGATGCGAATGGATTCCAGCAGGTCACCCAGGTGATCCCCGAACCGACCGGGCTCATGGCGCTGTCGGCCGGTGCGATGTGCCTGCTGCCGCGACGCAGGACGTCGCGCGGCGAGCAGCGCTGAAACGAGCATCGTTGAAAAGCTCCTTGACGAAAGGACAGTGCGATATGGCACGGTTTATTCATGATTCTCCCGCCCCCGCTCGACGGACGTCGCGCGGGACGGGGTTTACCCTGGTGGAATTGCTCGTCGTCATCGGGATTATCGCCCTGCTTATCTCGATCTTGCTGCCGGCGCTGAACAAAGCCCGCGCCGCGGCCAATCGCACGGCGTGCCTGAGCAATATTCGCCAGTTGGCCGTGGGCACGCACATGTACGCCCAGGAGTACCGCGGCTGGCTCATGCCCACCAAGCAACAGAACGCCAGGTGGAACGAATACTGGGATACCCACCAGTTCTACTACTTCGATTTCGGCACGCAGGGAGATCAGGCGCTGCTCGGGCCCGACGGCGGCATCGCCGGCCTCGGCCATCTGTATAAGACCGGCATCCTCCGCGATGGACGGCTGTTTTATTGTCCCGTGCAGCTCAGCACGAATCTGACCCTCGACGCGTATGAGCCGTGGCTCACACCCCAGCCGCATCCATCGCAGGGCGCGGTCGTTCGCGTGGGATACTATTTCAATCCCCACACCACCGACCGCTCGGGCAAGCGCACCAACAGTGTGCCGCAACCGCGCGTCTACACAAGGCTCAGCCAGATGAAGAACGATAAGGTGCTGCTGGTCGAGGTTCTGAACAGCCAGTCCCTCACCGCTCATCACAATCCCGACGGCTGGTCGGTGGCCTTCGCCGATGGCAGCGCCCGGTTCGTCAGCGACAAGCGGGTCTGGACCAATCTCACCGATCCGAATTTCTCGAAGCGAAACTGGGTATTGTTCAATAATTCGCTGGATAATCTGACGGAATAGCGGATTTCCTCGCGTGCCTTTATCGAGCGGTGTCCCGGGGGTCTCGCCCTCTCGACATCCCAATCGCCTCGTCGGCCCGATGGCGTCGTCGGCCCGATGGCGTCGTCGGCCCGATGACCTGGATCTGAAATCTGAGATTTCAGATCCATCGATCGGCCCTTTTAATCCGGAACCAGTTTATGATTTCTCCTTGTTATTCCTACGGCCTTCTCGCCCTTCTTCTGTTCTGCACCAGCACCTCGATGGCGGCGTCTTCGACTCAGCCTTCCGAGTCCAGGGGCGCGATTGCGATGAAAGCCACCGGCGGACCGGGGGTGAAGCTCACCGGGATTGACGCCAGGCAGGTGGTCAAGGGCGCCGTGCGACTGAACAACCGCGACGAGATGGACGGTCCGCCGCGGGCGGTCGAGTTTTCCCCGAAGATCGACGGCTGGTGCGAAGTTTGGATCCAGCTTCCCAACTCCTATTGGCCGGCCACAGCCAAGGGGATGGGCGTCGAGATCACCCATGCCGGGGGAACCGAGGTTATGCCCGCTCAGCCGCGACTGGGAGGAAACTGGTATTTCTTCGGCGTCTGGAAGTTCACGCCGCAGGCGGGCAGCGTTCGCATCAGCAATGAAGGGGTCATCTCGACGGCGGACATCGAGGCAGTGAAGTTCATCCCCACGGACGCGCCGCCTCAACAGCGCGGGCCCCGTCCCCTGCCGGCCGCCAACGACGACTTTGACCGGATGCGCGACCGCTGGCTGGACATCCTCACCGGCCCGCCGTCACTGGACGAAACCGACCGCGAAGTCCGAGAGATGTTTCTCGACAGCGATCACCTGGCGATGACCTTCTGGTCGAGCATGAACCGCCCGCCGGAAAAGGGACGCCTATGGCCGGACATGAACGCGCCGAAGAACGACTACAGCGCCGGAGGCCAGGAGGCCAACATCTGCTTTGATCGGTTGCGCCGACTGGCGCTGGCGTACGCCGGGGCCGCGCCCCAGTTCGGCTACGGTGCCAAGATGCGCGGCAATCCCGACCTGAAACGTGACATCCTCGCCGGGTTTGATTTCATGCTGCAAACCGCGTGGAACGAGCAGTCCAAGGAAGCGGCCCGCGGCTGGCTGGTGACCGGGGCATTTATCCCGCGATATGGCGCTGAGTGCCTGCTGGCGTTGGGCGATCCATCGGCCGAACTGCGCGAGCAATTCATGGCCACGGCGTTGCGCCTGAGTCCTACGCCGTTGAAGCATACCGGGGCCAATCGGCTGTTCTGGGTCACCGCCCACGCCGCGATGGGGGTGCTTGCCAAGGATGCCCAGCGGCTGCAACTCGCCCGCGATGGGATGAACGATCCGCTGCAATTCACCGTGCGCAGCGCCGCCAACCCTCGAGATCACAGCGGCGTGGACGGGATGTATGCCGACGGGTCGTTCATCCAGCACCGCGTCCAGCCCTACAACCACGGATACGGCACCGGCATGGTCAAGCAGCTCGCCGAGACGATCTCGCTGTTCGAGGGCTCGCCGTGGGAAATCCCCGCTAAGAAGAAGGCGAATCTTGTTCAATACGAGAAGAACGGGGTGATTCCGTTGTCGTTCCGCGGGCAGTGGTTTCGCCGCGTGACCGGGCGGGCGGTCTCATCGTACAAGGACGAACGCCCCACCATCGAGAGCAACCTCGAAGCCATCTCGTCGATAGCGCCCAAGGCCGACCGCGGATATTTCATGTCGGTCCTCAAGGCGATGCTCGAGTATCCCCCGGCGGTCGCCTATGAACAGGAGGCCCAGGCCCGTCTTCGCCGACAATTCGGGACCAAGCTCCCGGCCATCGACTTTGTGCGAAAGCAAATTGCCGTCGAGGCGACGTCGGATCGGTCGATCAAGCCCGCCGACTGGTTCGTCGGAGCGCGGATTTTCCCCAACATGGACATGGCCGCGTACCAGCGCCCGACCTGGGCCGGGGAACTGTCGATGTCCTCGACCCGCATTGCTACCCACGAATCGTTTTACGGCAACAACAAAAAAGGCTGGTACCTCGGCGACGGGATGCTGCGCCTGCATACGCTGGATTACCGCCTGTATCTCGACAATTACTGGCCGACCCACGATCCGTATCACCTGCCCGGCACGACGGTCGATACGCGCCAGCGCGACGACTTCGGCGCCGGCGCCGCCGACATCGGCAAGCCCTCGGCGAGCGACTTTGCCGGCGGGGCGGCGGTCGCCGATCGCTTTGCCGTCGCCGGCATGGAACTGCAAGCCGCCGGATCGAGCCTCAAGGCGCGCAAGGCCTGGTTTTTCTTCGATGACCAGATCGTTTGCCTGGGATCGGGGATCACCGCCTCAGACGGACGGGCGATTCACAGCACCGTCGAGCAAATGAAGCTCAACGAAAAAGGGGACAATCCACTGTTCGTGGACGGCAAGGCGATGCCGGCCGATCTGGGTTGGACCGAGACTTTGGCATCGCCGCGATGGGCCCATCTGGCGGGCAACACACCCGACTCGGGAGTCGGGTACTACTTCCCCCGTCCGGCTCCGCTTCTCGCCCGACGCGAAGCCCGCAGCGGCGCCTGGACCGACATCGGCCCGGAAAGCAAAAACGATCCGGCCAAATACACCCGCAACTACGCCGCCCTGTGGTTCGATCACGGCGTCAATCCCACCGGCGGCGATTACCAGTACGTTCTGCTGCCGGGAACGACCGCCGAGCAGGTAAAGGCGTACGCAGCCAAACCCTCGACCGAGGTGATCGCCTGCTCGCCCGGCGTCTCGGCGGCCCGCGACGGCGCCCTCGGCGTCACCGCCGCGGTTTTCTGGGAAAACAAACCCGCCTCGGCGGGGATCATTTCGTGCAATGCCCCGGCCTGCGTGATCGTCTGGCAAACGCCCAGGGAAATCCGCGTCGCGGTAAGCGACCCCACGCAGAAAAACACCGGCGCCATCGAGGTGAAGATCGCCTTACCCGCCGGCGCGCCCAGGCAAACCGATCCGGCGGTCAAAGCGTCGGCCGGCGAGACGATCACGTTGATTGTTTCACCCAAAAACGCCGACGGACGCGCGTTCGAGACCGTTTTCCCGCGATGAGCCACCCACCGGCGGGTTCGCCCGCCCGCCGAGACGACGATTTATCGCCGGTGAAGACACGGCCGGCAGTGGGAGCCTGACTCGGGTTGCTCTACGAACATGGGCCGGAACAAAGCCGTACGCTGTTGACACATTTTTCATCGGCGCGTAGTGTCAGGGTTGATGCCTCGCCGGCGCGGAGTCGGCGGGGCTTGATGGAGCTGGTGCATTAGCCCGAAAGTCGGCATGTCCGAAGCCTACCCCCCTTTGTCGGTCACGCAGCAGAAAGACGTGCGAATCGTCGAGTTCACGCATAACAAGATTCTCGACGAGGCGAACATCGCCGAGATCGGACAAACCCTGCAGTCCATCCTCGACGAGACCGAATATCCCAAGCTGCTGCTGGATTTCGCCAATGTCGATCACCTGTCCAGCGCCGCGCTGGGGATGCTGATCAACCTCAACCAGAAGATCAAGCAGCGAAACGGGCAGTTGCGTCTGGCGAACATCAAGCCGCAAATTTACGAAGTTTTCGTCATCACCAAATTAAACAAGCTGTTCAAGATCTCGGCCAACCGGGCCGAGGCCGAGGGCAGTTTCACCTGAACCGCACAAACGATCGGATGGCGGATGGGCGCGTCCCGGCCGAAACCTCACGCCGCCCGATCGGCGCCCAAATCCGCCGAGGCGGCACTGTCGTTGACCCTCGCTTCAGACTTCGTTTCCGCCAGAAAAGCCCAGAAGCTGATCCTCGATAAGATCGCCGCCGTGGGGTTCGGCGAGCAGGCCTGTTTCGGCGTCAAGCTCGCGATGGAAGAGGCGATGATCAACGCGATCAAGCACGGGAACAAGCTGGACGCGACAAAGAAGGTGCGGATCGAGGCGAAAATCACGCCCGATTCGGCCACGATCACCATTGAGGACGAGGGCTCGGGATTCAAACGCCACGCCGTTCCCGATCCCACTCTCGAAGAGAACATCGAAAAGTGCAGCGGGCGGGGAATCCTGCTGATGGAGGCCTACATGGACAAGGTCTCCTGGGATCGCAAAGGACGGCGCGTGCGAATGATCAAACACAACCGCCCGGACCTGCATCCGCGCTGAAGACGGGGACCTTCAGAATGCCCGTCACGCAAGTAACGATCCCCCCGACGAAACCCTTTTTTTTCACAGTTCCCTTGGGGTGCAGACATCCTGCCTGCCTGGATGTCCCCCATGCCGCCGTGTTTGGGGTGCAGGCATCTTGCCTGCTTGGATGTCCCCATGCCGTGTGTCCCAGGGTCCCTTTTCAGCGGGTCGCGGAGTTGCGGGCGGGGAAGCCCGATCCTATGGTCGATTCCATGCCGATCCTCGGACACGGGATTGATATCGTCGAAACGGACCGGATTCGCCGGATGGTCGAACACCACGGACGGCATTTCCTCGACCGGGTGTTCACCCCCCGCGAGCAGCGGTACTGTGATGAGAACCCCAAGCGGTACTATGAGACCATGGCCGGACGATTCGCGGCCAAGGAAGCGGTGCTGAAGGTCCTGGGGACCGGCTGGCGCGGCGGAATCGCCTGGACCGATATCGAAGTGCTGCGTGAGCCGTCCGGACAACCGAAAGTGGCCTTGAGCGGCGAATGCCTGCGCATCGCCGGCGAACTCGGCATCTCGCGCTGGCACGTGTCCATCAGCCACATCGCTACCCACGCCACCGCCAGCGCCATCGGCCTGCGGGCGGAGTGATTCGGCTCTAATGTGACGGTGGCGGTTTTTGAGCTGAATGCCATTGCCGAAGGACCTCTGCGTGTGGAGTGATTTATCTTACATTTGTGGGGAGCTTCGGCTTCGTCGCCGTGACAGTTCGACCCGTTGGCGCGGCGACAAGCGACAGAATTGAGGCCGTTTTCTTGATGAGAATGCCGATTTGACCCGCCGCAGCGCGTTTGGCCCGCCACTTTGATCGTCGTGGTATCCCCATTGCATAGATGTGATTCCGTCCGGCGGCATTGCCGTCCGGTGTTGGATCGAAGCACTAGGATCATTCTCCAGGCGGCTCACCGGCCGGCAAACGAGCTTTCCGAACCGCCTGCGGAGTCTTACTGTGGAAAGGATCTCCGTATGAATCAATCAAAAACATCCAGCCGCGGATTCGCGCGCATGGATCCGCACCAGCAGCGGGAGATCGCACGTAAAGGTGGAAAGGCGGCGCACAAGAAGGGCACTGCCCATGAGTTCACGTCGGATGAGGCCCGTGCCGCCGGAAAGAAAGGCGGGGTGAACGTGTCGTTGAACCGCGAACACATGGCCGCGATCGGACGGCTTGGCGGCAAGCGCGGCTCCGGTCGGCGTCAACGTCGCGGTTCGCCGGTGCCGCCGATGCCATCGATCGAGCAGGCGACCGAAACCTCCTCGACAATCGGGGATGCCGAAGCATTGCGTCCCATCGGCGCCGAGGGATTGACCGACGAGCAGGCGCAGCCCGGCATGGAGACGCCCCCGCCTCTGTCCGAGCAGCGTCCCCCGCAGGTATACCACCAGGATCGTTCGTAGCTCCGATCGGCGTTGAGGGATTGACCGACGAGCAGGCGCATCCCGGCATGGAAACGCCCCCGCCGCTGTCCGAGCAGCATCCCCCTCAGGTATACCAGGATCGTTCGTAGCTCGACCTTTCATCCACAGCGCAAAAGAAAGCGAGGGTTGGCATCAAGCCAACCCTCGCGGTGTTTTCGCAAACCGTCAACTGCGCCGATCAGGCCTTACGCAGGCTCTTGGCGGCACCGAACAGGCCCATTCCGAGCAGGCCGCTCAGACCGGTCCACGCGGCCAGGGGCAGCGGGATGGGCAGGGGCTGTTCCTTGAGGGTGAACGGCCCGGCGGCGCTGATCCACAGCTCTCCGGTGATCACACCCGGACGGAAGAGATTCGAGCCGATCGCCGTTCCGATCATGCCATCGGTCAGCGTCAGCACGGTGTTACTGGCGTTGAACGAGGCGGTGGCGAACGGATTGACGCTGAACGCAGCCGACTGCGCCGGATCAAACGCGGCGTTGTTGCCGGCCAGGACCGTCATCACGAACCCGCCCCAGGGGGCGCCGGTGTCGTTGATGAGGATCTCATCAGCCAGGGCCACGTACGGGGTGGCATTGGCGTTCCGCTGGGTGAAAGTGATCTGAACCGGATCGTAGAACCCGTTGTTGTTCACCGGGTACACGAAGTCGATCTGCTTTTCGATAAAGACCGCATTGGCCTTCACCGAGTCCACGTTGATCGACACGATCGAGTCATACACCGTCGCCCATTGGGCCGTCCAGCCCGAGTCGATATTGGTCGCCGGGTCGATCAGATCGATCGAACCCGCATTAGCGAGGGTCGCGCTGGCCGCCAGGGCCAACGCAGCGAGTAGGGATTTCTTCATAGCAACTAACCTCCTTAACACACACCTCGGCGAACGGGCACCACACGGTGGCCGAATCACGAGGACAATTACAAAATCAAAACAGGGTGAAACTTCACGAATCCGCCTCCCCGGCGTCTTCTAAACGCACTGGCAGGGACGAGAACTCATTGCGGAACGACTCGGAACCCTAAGCGGGCCATGAAATCAGTCCGATAAAGTTCGACCCGAGACAAAGCTCTTTCGTGTTGCGTCTGCCTCTTCTCCTTTCTGTCGCCCAGTCCACCCACGCGACGCCAGAACGGGATTTGCGATATCTCACAACGTTAAAGACTAGATACACGGCCAACTCACAATAGGCGACCGAAACCACCCAAACTTCAGACTCGAATTATAGGGCCTGAGGCGTTCCTTGGCAATGGTTATTTTTCAAACCACTCAATTCCGCAAAAAAAGAGATGCAACTCTCTTCAAGTTCTGAGTTTATCCCTGTTTCCCCGGGAAGCTCAAGGGCTCTGGAACCGATTGTTCCGCGTCTGAAGCAAGGCCGAACCGAACCCGCGGAAAATCCCCCGGGACGCCTGTACCGACGCCCCGGGGGCTTTCATAGTGACACGATCGAGCTTATTTACCGCGGTTCATCATCTTGCCCGCGGCCTTGTTCATCATGTCCGCCGCGTCCACGGGCACTCCATACAGGGCCATCAACACGTGATGGGTGACAGCGCGATACCCATCCTGCACGTCCGCAGGCCACTTGTCGGGGTTTTCCCCAAGGTAAGTCAAGTGGGTGAGCAGATCCTGGTAGATCTTCTCACCGGTGCGGTCGTTGGGCACATCGATGCGCCACTGGTCGGGCAGTTCGTGAATCATCGAGACGGTCAGGGCCGGAAGCCCGTGACTGGCCGCGACATGAACCAAGGCCACATTGCGGCCCTTGTCCAGGTTCACGTCCCCGCCGAACATTTCCTTGGCTTCTTCCTTCTTGGTCTCGCCGTCGGTGTCCCGCTGCATCATCTTGGGATTCATTCCCTTCATATCGCACGCGGCCAACGGCCAGTTCTTCACCGCGACCGCCGGATCACTTACCTCGCCTTGGATAATCTGTGCAAACATCCCGGTGTAGGCCTTTTCGGCGTCGATATCGAACTCAGCGCCGTATTTGTCCTTCCAGGCTTTCTGGAGTTGGGCAATGCGACCGTCGAGTTTGGTAGTGTCCTTGTCGTCTCGCTTCTTGGTTCGGTCTCGATCCTGATCGACCAGGTTGTTCAGCACTCCGTCGAGGTCGCTCTTGGTCATGGCGTCTTCGGCCAAGGTGCCAAGCTCGCTGCGGATGTCCTTTTCTTCATTCAGATTCTTCTGAACAAACCCCGCCGGAAGACTCGGCACTTTATCCATCGCCTTCATCTTCATGTGGTCCATGTTGCGATCCGGCGTGACGGCGTCCTCGGCATAGGACCAACCGGCGATTCCGCTCGCCATGGCGGCGGCGACAAACAGGGTAAACTTGCGTTGCATGAGTAGCTCCTTTCGATTCGCCGGCCGGAAGCTGCGAAAAACTCGCAAAAAACTTCCGTGAAGCCGGCATGGGACAATAAAAACACTCTCATTCCGCACGACCGACGCCCCACATTTGGCGAGTGCATCGGCAATCGCCGCAGTCGGCGCGATCGGTCCATGCGGCTTACTGTTATTGACGGACGGGCGAATCCGCGTTTGCTCGGGACATCCCGCCCCCCGGCCAGGCGCTCGTTTGTAGGGTCACTGCTCCCGAATGCCCGACATAGCGGTTCGGGAGGACATCGACGAGACATGTGCCTCGTCGCACTGAGATTCGGTTGAGCAAGAGGCGTGCCCAAGCCGCCGACAATCCCAGTAAAATTGGCTTCAGCCCGTTCATTTCACTCAACCCCGGCTCAAAAACCGAATATCTCTGGGTTCTGACGGGAGTCGCCACGTCAATCGGACGCACTGGGCAGCGCGGATTGGCGCACGCAGGGACTTGTAGGCTCGTCGTCGCTCGCTATAATCCCTGCTCCCTGCGGCGGACGAGTGCTGGCCATTGTCGGTCCACCGACGCTGCGGGGTCGCTGGACATGCCTCAGAACCATGTCGGCGAATCCCGCGCATCAGTCGGACGCAGACCGGTCGAATGGTCGGGCCATCAGCGCGTCCGCGGCGCCTGTTTTGAGCGGGCCGCTGTTCTGTTTGAAGGCAAAGGCCCGTAGAAAGCGTGTTTCCCATGGGCCGTTACCTCGGTCCGAAGGTTCGTTTGTCTCGCCGGGTCGGTGCCCCCATCGCCGACATCCCCAAACACACCGCCAAAGAGCTCACCCTGCCCGGCATGCACGGGTATCGCGGGCGGCGTCACACCGAATACGGCGTGCGCCTGACGGAAAAACAGAAGCTGCGCTACCACTACGGAATGCTTGAAAAGCAATTTCGCAAGTTCCTGGACATGGCCAAGAAGTCCAAGGGCAATACCGCCAGCAGTCTGATGCAACTGCTGGAGCGCCGGCTGGACAACGTGCTTCGGCGAATGGGCGTGGCCCGCACCATCTGGGCGGCCCGCCAGATCGTCGCCCACGGGCATGTGCTGGTCGATGGCCGCAAGACCGATATCGCCAGCTACCTGCTCGAGCCGGGGCAGACGATCACGTTCAAGGAAGGGATCGGCAAGCTGCTGCGGGAGAACA
Source organism: Tepidisphaerales bacterium (assembly GCA_038329845.1). Taxonomy (GTDB): domain Bacteria; phylum Planctomycetota; class Phycisphaerae; order Tepidisphaerales; family Tepidisphaeraceae; genus JBBQNJ01. Next base: position 63,892 of record JBBQNJ010000017.1, read on the forward strand.
TGGAGATCAACGCCGGCCACCAGGTGCCCAACTGGGTCGATTTCAATCCCGCTCAGCTCACGGCCAAGGTCGCGCAGTTGCCCAACCCCGAGGATGTGCCGTTCGAGGTCAACATGAACCTGATCATCGAATTCTATCGGTGATCGCGCGATCTATCCGCCGTATTGTCTGATGCACGCACGCCCCGCGCCCGATCCGGTGCGGGGCTTTGTTTTGCCGAGAACCTCCTATGCCGCTCGAGATTGAAGCCAAGATCAAGGTCGAGAACCTCGACACCATCCGCGCCCGGCTCGCCGAGCGGTCGGCTCGACACGTGGCCGATCATCTCGAGACGAACATCTTCTTCGACACCGAGGATCGCGCTCTGCTGGCCGGCGATCGGGGGCTTCGCATCCGGCGCGATCAAAACCTCACCGATCATTGCGAGCGGATCATCATCACTCACAAAGGCCCGAGAATGCATGGGCCTTTCAAGAGCCGCGAGGAGACGGAGGCGCAGGTGGCCGATGTGGACAGCGCCGCGGCGATACTGGAAAAATTGGGATACTCCACCGTCCTGAGCTTCGAAAAGCGCCGCCAGAGCTGGGCACTGGACGATTGCAAGGTCGAGCTGGATGAACTACCCCACCTGGGCTGCTACGTCGAGGTGGAAGGCCCGGATGATTCGCATGTCAGCCGGGTTCTGGTGATGCTGGGCCTGGCCGAAACCGCCGTGGTCAAGAGCAGCTACATCGCCATGTTGATGACGCATCTTCAAGAACAGGGGTTGAGTCAGCGCCGAGTGGTGTTTGCCGCAAACGGCACTGCGGGTTCGCCATAACGACGATCGGATGGCGACCCTCGGCGAAACGATTGTGCCGCCGCGGGGGTGTCGGTCTTATAATGAATCGGCCCGCTGAGGTGATAAGATGACGGTTGTGACGGTTATGACGATGCGGAAGCCCGTGCGGGCCGGTGAAAGCATGAAAAGCCGTTCGATCGCGTAGTTAGCGATGAAGATCGCGGCGACGGTGGACGATTCCTTAAGCAACCGCTTTTCAACGCGGGAGGCGATGATGAAGGCCATTTTTAAGCTGATCGTTGTTCTGCTCCTTCTCGCCGGCTGGACGCTGGCGGCTTCGGCAATCTTCCTGGTCCGCACCGGCGACCGGTCGTTCGTGCTGATTCCCAAGAATCGCGTGTCGTTGCAACACATTCTCTCGCAGACGTACGTGGATGTGCGCCCCTGGACGATCGACGACGTGATGACCCACAAAGCCGTCGTGGCGCGCCTGATTCAGACCGGCAAGGCGGATGTGCTTCGTCATGTGGTTGACCCATCCAGCCCGCAAAGCATCGAGGCGCAACTGGTCGAAGCGATGCAGCGAGAACCGGCCACCGCACCGGTGCCGAGCGAGCTGGTTCCGACGCCCGCATCGGCGCCGACGGTCGTGAAGAACGTCAAGAGCATTTTCGACTTCTGATCACCGCTTCCGAAAAAATCTTGCTTAACGCTGCGCCTCGAGCCGGACGAGCGCGGCGATCAGTTCGGCTGGGGGGACCGGCTTGGCGAGGTAGACTTGGAAACCCGCTTCCAGCGCTGCGCAACGATCCTCCGAACGAGCGAACGCCGTCAGCGCGATCGCCGCCACCACCCCGCCGCGCTCCGGCGGCAGCGCACGGATACGGCGGATCAACGAATAGCCGTCCTCTCCTGGCATTCCGATATCGCTCACCAGCAGGTCCGGGCATCGCGCGGCAATCGCATCCAGCGCCCCTTGCGCCGAATCGGCCGCCGAGACTTCGGCACCGGCGCGGACGAGTACGGTGGCGAGCAGCCGCCGAGCATCGGCTTCATCATCCACCACCAGAATGTGGGTTCCGGCCAGGGGCAACGGCGCCGCAGCGGCCGCGGCAGCCGGTGATGCGGCGAGCGCAGGGACGCCGGCGAGCGGCGGTGATTCATCGACGGGACGCGCCGTCGGCAAGGTGACGATGAACTCCGTCCCGTGCCCGAGTCCCTCGCTCCGAGCTTGCACCGTCCCGCCGTGCAGTTCGACGAGGTGCCGCACGATTGCCAGCCCAAGCCCGAGTCCTCCTTGCCGCCGCGTGCTGCTGCCGTCGGCCTGGCTGAACCGGTCGAACACGTGCGGCAAAAACTCCGGCGCGATCCCCTGCCCGTTATCGATCACGCGCAGAACGGCCTTGTCCCCCTCACGCAGCGCCTTGACCGTGATCGTCCCGCCCTCGGGGGTGAACTTCACGGCGTTGCTGAGCAAATTCCAGATCACCTGCTGCAATCGAGTTGGGTCTCCCGGCACCTCGACCGCGTCGGTCTCGACGGTGAGGCGGATAGTTCGGGCCAAGGCCGCCGGATGAACTGCGGCGACGGCGTCTTCCACCACCTGGCCCAGCCGGACCCGCTCGGTGCGCATCCGCAAAGTCCCCCGGATGATCCGCGACAGATCTAGAAGATCCTCGATGAGCTGGGCTTGGGTGCGGGCGTTACGCTCGATGGCTTCGACCGCCTCATGGATCGTCTGGGCATCCAGCCCGCCCATGCGCATGAGCTGGGCCCAGCCCAGCACGGCGTTAAGCGGGGTGCGCAGCTCATGGGAAACCGTCGCCAGAAACTCGTCCTTCATACGGTTGGCACGCTGGGCCTCTTGAAACAACATGGCGTTATCGACCGCGATCGCGGCCCGGCGGGCCAGCTCCATCGCCACGATCAAGTCGCCGGCGTCATGGCGCCGATCGCTTTGCGCCCAGACCATACTGATCGCGCCAAGAGTTCTCCCGCGCGCCATCAGCGGAACGATCATGATCGAGCGAAGTTCAGAGCCCAGCACCAGGTCGTAATTCGCCGCCCCCGCAATCGACGCATCGGCCCCGGAGTCGTCGGCATGCGAACGAAGCATCGGCAAGCCCGTTCGCAGCACTTGTCCCACGCCATGGGCATCGTCCAGCCGCACCGGAAGAATGGCCGCGTTCGTGAGGGTCTGACCCTGTTTGGCGGCCTCCGCATGCGCCATGGCCAGTGCGACGACCGTTCCGTCCTCACGCGCGATGTGAACCGCGCACAAATCCCCCAGCCGTCCCACCACCCGGCGGGCCACTTCGCCAAGCGTCTGCTGATAATCCAGCGAACTGGCCATCGCTTCGGTCGCCTCGACCAGCAACTGCTTGACCTGCTCATCACGCTTCGGCTCGGTGATGTCCTCGCCCAACATCACGAATCCGGCCACCTCCCCGGTTTCCGACCGATCCGGCACATAGCTCATTCGCAGGACTCGCACTTCACCCCCGCAGCGCATTGTCGCTTCAAAAACCTGCATCTGCCCGTCCCAGGCGGCCTGGGCCCGCGGAATGATCTGACCCAAGATGTCCGCCTCAAGAACCTCGCGCAGATGTCGTCCGCAGATGCGATCGGCGGGCAAGTGCTGCCATTCGGCGTATCGCTCGTTCACGAACCGATAATGGCCCGTCCGATCCACGTAAGAAATCAATGCCGGCAGTGAATCGGTGATCAGCCGAAGTTCCTGCTCGCGTTGACGCAGCGACTGCTCGCTTCTTCGCAGATCCGCGACGGCATGTTCCGCCTGCGTTCTGGCGACGGCCTGAAAATGGGTGAGGTAATACAGCGCCAGGCTCAGTAGCACGCCGGTGATCATGATGCTGGGGACCAGTTGCCATTCGATCGCGGTGGAATGATCGCTGGAATCGGAAAACACCACCGTCCAGGTCTCGTTGACCACGCCAAGCGGGCGCTGGACCTGCCGCGATCCCAGGCTGATCGATCGATACATCAAGTGGGCATCGCTCATGTCCGGTGAGTTGTACACCGCCATACCCAACGGCGCCCGCCCGCCGGGGACGAAAGGTCCGCCGAATAGATCCCCGGCGCGGAACGGGCTGTAGATGAATCCTGCCAGCGCGGCACGGCGTTGCTCGACCGTATCCAAGGGCGCCCCCGGGGCGTAAACCGCGACGTAAATCAGAAAACCGGCCTGCACGTCACGGTCGATCTCCTGTACGAGAGTGACCTTATCCGTGACCGCCGAGCGACCGGTATCGCGCGCTGCGGCCATCGCCGCGGCGCGGATCGGCTCGGAAAACATGTCGTACCCGATCGCGGCCCGATTGCGGGCGTCGGTCGGTTCGAGATAGAGGATCGAGTGGTATTCCAGCCGCGCCGGATTGATCGGCCAGACATGGAAGTCGCCGATCCCCTGTGTGCGCATCGACGCCTCGACGGCGGGAATCTCGGAGGACGCCATCCGCTGGGAATAGCCGACACCGCGGATTCCCGGATAGCGCACCGGCAAATTCAACTGATCGACATAGGCTCTGAACTGCCGCCGCGTCACCTCACCCGAGGACGCGGCGAAAAGGCCCACGCCGCCGCGCAGCATGGCGCCATAATGATCGAGCCGGCTCTGGAGCGCCTGGCGAGTCTGCTCGGCCTCCTCGCGAAACTGCAACCAGTCCTTATCGCGGGCCGTCATGGCGACAAATGAAGCCACCCCCACGGTGGCGACCAAGCCGACGACCAAGACCAGATAAGGCACCCAGGCGCGCCGCGGTTCGAGCAGCCCGGGCGAGCGGATCGCGCTGTTGATCCATTTGAGTCGATGCCTCATAGCGTCGAGTGCGAAGATTACCCCGATCAACGGGAAAGTGAAAAGCGGGCGAAGCGAGGGAATGGGT
>JBBQNJ010000018.1:0-66520 GCA_038329845.1 Tepidisphaerales bacterium
CCCACCCGCCCACACCCCTCCCCCACCCGCAAAAATAACCCCCGCATCCGCATATTTGACTCGCGCCTCCGGATATTTATCTCGCGCATCCGGAGATTAGACTCGCGCATCCGGAAATATTTCTCGCGCATCGGGAGATAGAACTCGCGCATCCGGAGATAGAACTCGCGCCTCCGGAGTTTAGACTCGCGCCTCGGGAGATAGAACTCGCGCCTCCGGAGATAGAACTCGCGCATCGGGAGTTTAGACTCGCGCATCCGGAGATAGAACTCGCGCATCGGGAGATAGAACTCGCGCCTCGGGAGATAGAACTCGCGCATCGGGCAGCGAGTGGCCGGCGGCATTTCAAGGATCAGCTTGGCTTCGCCCTGGAGCGAGCGGCCGTTGCGTTTGGCGCGCACCTTCGGCCGCTGGAGGGCTCGGGTATCGACGCGATGGATCAGAATGTCAGACATCGCGCACCAGCCTTCCCAGATTTCCCTCCACGGTAGCAAAACGCTAGCGTCCAGTCGAGTGTTGGCCGCAACGGGTGTAACGCACGATTGTGGCAAATGTGTCAGATTGGACGGGTGAACGGCCTCGCCGGCGCTTCGGGGTAAATGCCTCGCCGGCGCTTCGGGTGAACACGCTCCGTCACCCCATCATTGTTCCATCGGTGGGAGTTGGACCGCGGAAGTTGTCGCGGGTGTGGTGGCCGGGGGGAGTGGGTCAACGGCGGGGGGCGGCGAAGCGGGGCGGCGGGACAGGGGCAGGGGCAGGGGCAGGGGCAGGGGCAGGGGCAGGGCCATCCAGAGCGATACAACGAGCATGGCCACGCCGAAGCCGAGTTTGATGAGGATGCCTTGAAATCGTCCCTTGGCGGCGCCGAGGCCGACGAACAGGGAATGAACCGGATCGCGCTTCACGGCCAGCTCGACGATGGCGGCGCCGATGAAACTCCCCAGACACACGCCGATAATCGTGCCGATGATCGGCAGGGGGATCGAGAGAAACACGGCGCCGGCCAGGCCGCCGACGATGGCGCCGACCATCGCCCGCTTGCTGCCGCCCGCCTGCTTAGCGCCGGCGCTGCCGGCGAGAAATTCGAACAGCTCGGCAAGCAGCGCGAGGATGAGCAGGGTCAGCAGCGTCCAGACCCCGACATACGCCCAGCCGGTGATCCAGGCGTAGACAAACACCCCCGCGAGCATCACCCACAGCCCGGGCAGGCTCAGGATGTTCAGCGCCAAGCCGGCGATGAGAATGACGAGGAGCAGAAGGTAATAGATCCAATGCATTCGTCAGCCTCATCGCGGCCGATCAATTCGATAAGCCGGCGGTTGAAGGTCAATTGCGTCAAGGGAGCGCCGCTTGGCGGCGAGGCCGGCGCGCCCCGGGTGATCCGGCGGGCGAAGGTCAATTGCTCCAGCCGGTCTTCTTGAACGAGTCGAGGGTCGCCTTGAGCTGATCCTCGATCGCGGAGCTCAGATCGCCGGAATCCTTCATCGACTTGGCCAGCTCGGGGGCGTTGGAGGCGATATAGGCGAGCAGGGCGTTCTGGAACTCCAGCACGCGGTGGACCGGGACATCGTCCATGTAGCCCTTGGTGCCGGCGTAGATCACGATGACCTGCTGCTCGACGGGCATGGGCGAATATTGCGGCTGCTTGAGCAGCTCGACCAGGCGGGCGCCGCGATCGAGCTGGCGCTGGGTCGCTTTGTCCAGTTCGGTGCCGAGCTGGGCGAAGGCCTCGAGTTCGCGGTAGGCGGCCAAGTCCAGTCGCAGGGAGCCGGCGATCTTCTTCATCATCCTGGTCTGGGCGTTGCCGCCGACGCGGCTGACGCTGATGCCGACGTTGACCGCCGGGCGGACGCCGGCGAAGAACAGGTCCGGTTCGAGGTAGATCTGGCCGTCGGTGATGCTGATGACGTTGGTGGGGATGTAGGCCGAGACTTCGCCTTCCTGGGTTTCGATGATCGGCAGGGCGGTGAGGGATCCGCCGCCTTGTTCGTCGGAGAGCTTCACGGCGCGTTCGAGCAGGCGGCTGTGGAGGTAGAACACGTCGCCGGGATAAGCTTCGCGGCCCGGCGGGCGGCGCAGCAGCAGCGACAACTGGCGATAGGCCGCGGCCTGCTTGGTCAGGTCGTCATAGACGCATAACGTCGCCTCGCCTTTCCACATGAAATACTCGGCCATGGCGCAGCCGGCATAGGGCGCGATATATTGCAGGGGCGCTGGGTCGGCCGCGGAGGTGACAATGACGGTGGTGTATTCCATGGCCCCGTTGCGGCGCAGGACCTCGACGATACCGGCGACGGTCGATTCCTTCTGCCCGATGGCGACATAGAAGCACTTCACCCCCTTGCCCTTCTGGTTGAGGATGGTGTCGATGGCGATGGCGGTCTTGCCCGTCTTGCGGTCGCCGATGATCAGTTCGCGCTGGCCGCGACCGATGGGGATCATCGAGTCGACGGCTTTGAGTCCGGTCTGAAGCGGCTCTTTGACCGGCTGGCGCTCGGCGATGCCGGGGGCGACGATGTCCATTTTGCGGGTTTGGGTCGAAACAACCGGCGGTCCGCCGTCGATGGGCTGGCCCAGCGGATTGAGTACGCGGCCGATGACGGCATCGCCGACGGGAACCTCGAGCAGCCGGCCGGTGCTCTTGACGCTGTCGCCTTCCTTGATTTCCGTCGCGTCGTCGAAAATGACAGCGCCGATCGAATCTTCCTCGAGGTTGAAGACCTGGCCCATCGAGCCGTTCTGGAACTCGAGCAGCTCGCCCGCCATGGCGTTTCGCAAGCCGTAGATGCGGGCGATCCCGTCGCCGATTTCGATGACGGAGCCGACTTCGCTGACCTTGATACGCTGTTCGAAGTCGGCGATTTCTCGCTTGAGGACACTGGTGATTTCCGCGACATTGATGGCCATGTTCAGGGTTCTCCGGATGGGGTTGCTTAATCGTTTCGTTCGGTATTTTGCTTCGGTTCTCCCGACGGCGTCGCCGAAGGTCTCGCCGCGAGCAGGCGGCGCTGGATCTCGGCGAGTTGGTGCTTGACGCTGGCGTCGATCACCCGGTCCTGCACGCGCAGGACCAGCCCGCCGATGATGTCGGGATCGACATATTGGTGGACGACGGCATCTTTGCCCAGGGCCTTGCTGATTCTCTGACGCACCGTCTCGAGCTTTTCGGCATCGAGGCGCTGGGCGACGGTGACATCGACTTCGATCTTACCGAGCCATTCATCCAGCAGGACGTCGTAGCCACCGGCGATCTGGGTGAGCAGGCCCAAGCGGCCGTGTTCGTTGGCGACATGCAGAAAGTTCAACACGAGCGTGGAGACCTCGCCCGACAGCGCCTTGTCGAGCACCGCACGCCGATCTTCGCTGCCGATAGTGGGATCTTCGAGATAAAGTTGGAAGGCGGGGTCGGATTCGATGATCTGGCGGAGCTTGTCGAGTTCCTGCCCGACCGGCTCGGCGACTTGCCGCTCGCGGGCGAGTTCGAGCAGGGACTGGGCATAGGCATCGGCCAGCGGAGCGGTTTTGGAGTTCGACTGGGGCATGGAAAGACCGTTAGTCCAATTTCTCGGTGGGTGCGACGCCGCCGGCCGCGTTCACGCCGGCTTCAGGGTTTCCAGTTGTTCAAGGCTTTGATCCACCAGTTGTTGTTGATCTTCGGCATTCAGGTTCCGGCGAAGGATTTTTTCGGCGACGCGGGTCGCCAAGTCGGCGGTTTGTTCATAAATCTGGCCCAGGGCCTGGTTCTTGGCTGCGTCGATGTCGCGCTGGGCGCGTTCCTTGATCTCTTCGGATTCCTGCTGGGCATGCATCCGCACGTTGGTGGCGATCTTTTCGGCGTCGGCCTGGGCCTTGGCGATCAGGTCGCGCACCTGTTGATGGGCGGTGGCGAGCTGGTCATTGTATTCCTTGAGCGTGGCTTCGGCACGGGCGCGGGCGGCTTCGGCTTGGGTGATATCCGAGCGAATTCGCTGTTCGCGGGCCTTGAGGCCGGCCAATACATTCTTCCAGGCGGTGGGATACAGAATGATCAGCAGGATGACGAAGATGACCAGCACCCAGATCGAGGTATTCAGTTGCGGAGAGAGCAGGGCGGGTCCTTCGCCGGTCTCTTCGACGCCGTGCGGCGCCGCGGCGAAGGCGAGGGTAGGGGTCCAGAGCAGATTCAAGGTCAAGAGCCAGAGTCGATTGGGCATGATGATCAACCTCGTGTGCGATCCGCGATCAAGGCGTCGATCGGGCTGTTGACCCGATCGACGCCGCTGAAAAAAAACCATCGGTCCGCGGGGGGCGGAATTAGACGGTGAATTTTCCGGCCAGCAGGATGCAGATCACCAGCGCGAAGAAGGTGAACCCTTCGATCAGCGCCGCGGAAATGATCATGTTGGTTCCGATTCGTCCGCCCGCTTCGGGCTGACGGGCGATTCCTTCCATGGCGCTGCCGCCGATGTTGCCGATGCCTTTGCCAGCACCGATGACAACCAAGCCGGTTCCGATGGCCAGCCCGGCGATGCCCAGGCCCTTGTCGCCGATCAGAGCGGCGGTCTCCGCGAGAAACGGTAGCATAACAGACTCCTTGGTTCGCCGTGGCGAACCATGTTGTGCGCTGGTCGGGGGGGATAAGTAATTCCCTCGGCCCGCGCGGATGATGTTGTCGCCGAACTTAAAAAAATTGCCCAGGCGTCGGCGGCCCAAGCGTTGGATTAAGGTCGATCCATCGGGAAAACCGGCGGTACATCCCGTTTTCCGACCGGGGGATCGAATCGAATACGCGGTCAATGTTCCGGCGCTACCGCGCTGGCGATGAACAGGGTCGTGAGGAATACGAAGATATACGCTTGCAGGAACGCGACGAACAGTTCGAGCAGCCGAATCAGCAGGCTCAGCGCCGCCAGGGGCAATCCCACGCCGATCTGGGCGGCACCGCCGACGGCGACGATCAGGCTGACCAGAACGGCCAGCACAATATGCCCGGCGATCATGTTGGCGAACAGCCGGATGCTTAAAGAGATCGGCTTGATCAACGCCCCGACCAATTCCAACACCAGCAGCAGCCCCCACAGCGGCAAATCGAGAAGCCATTGCGTCGCCGGTTCGCCGGGTCCGGGCTTGAACGGATGCGGCGCGAAATTCCACAAGTAGAGCAGCGGGGCGACAAGAATCGCCGCCAGCGGGTTGGTGCCCTTGCTATGGTGAGGAATCTGCCCATGCAATTGCCCCTCGTCGGCCTCGGGGTGGTGATGGGAACGATGCTCATCGTCATGATAATGACGGGTGGGATCGCCCATCGCGCGAAAATCGGCCGGGGCGTCGGCGGCCAGGGCGTCGCCGCGATGATGTTGCAGATCATGGGCCGCCTCGTGGCTGGGCGCGCCGTTGGAACTGTGTTCTTCGTGGCGGCCGTGATGGCCGTATTCACCGCGGATCAGCGAGCGGGCGACTTGCCAGATGCCGCTGAGGTGGATGAACAAGAAGGCGCAGATCGCCAGGGTGGCGGTCGTATTGATGTTGCCCGTGGCCGATCCGCCGATATGCGAGGGTTTGCCCGTGAAAATGCTGACGAAATCGGCGATGGGGATCGATCCCAGCAGGTTGCAGAAGAGGATGAAGAAAAAAAGGGTCCACAGAAACGGGAGGAACCGGTCGGTGTGTTCTTTCAGGGCCGGGCGAAAGACCTCGACGCGCAGGAATTCGAGAATCGCCTCGAAAAAGTTGCGGGCGCCGGAAGGGGCCTCGGTACGCGGCTTATGAAACAGGACCGGAAAAATCAACAGCATGAGGACCGCCGCCACCAGTGCCATGAGCATGTGGTTGTTGACCTCGAGGCCGAGGACCCGGAAATGCAGGTCGTGCGGCAGGACATGGCTGACGGGATCATCGGCGGCGAGTAGAGGGAGCATGGTGGGTTCCGCGGAAAATCAGGGGTTTGCCGGTTGGTTCGAGGGAAGGGCCGTCGCCACGGCGGCGGGCGCCCGCGGGGCGGCGTTGATCAGCCGGGCGAGCAACGCCACCAGTGTGATCAGGGAAATCCAGTAATACGCGAGCATCCAGAAGAGAAACACCCGTCGATCCGGCGGCAGCGAGCCGACGAAAACGATCGTCGCCAGCACCAGCGACAGGAACATGTGAACCACCGTGCCGATCAACGCGGCCTGAGCGACGGCCGCCTGCGACTGTCGGCGAGTCAGCAGCGCCGGCAGCAATGCCAGTGTCACGGCCACGGCACAGACCGCGCCGGCGACGACCGACTCGATCAAGTGGGGGTTCCAGCCGAGAATTCTGGCCGTCGCATACCCCGCCGCGATGATCAGCAGCGTGACCAGCGGGACAGACAGAAGAAACTTGACGGCCGAGCGATTCATCCCGTTATCGATTGAGCTTGATCGCGTCCTTGATCAACAGATACATTCCCGCGGCCAGACCGACGGCGGCCCCGACGATTTTCCCGTAGGGATCCCAGCCGTAGCGGCCATCCAGCCAATACCCGACGGCCAGCCCAACGCCGACCCCGGCGGCCATCTCGATGCCCAATCCGAGGAATCGTCCCCAATTGGCTGGCTCCTCTTCGGGCATTTGGCTGACCTCCCGCGGTAAGGTAGTGCCCGCCCCCCCGAGCGGTCAAGCCGCCGGATACGCGGAACGAACGGGACATGGGGGACATTGCAGAATATTCCGACGGCGTGGCTGAGCTGTAGGGGATCGCCCGGGGAGTATTCTGAATGTCCCCTGCCGCGGTTTGGGGGATCGTCTGGTGCATATCCGGGATTTCCCCATGGCAGGCGCTTCCTGCGACGAGCGAGTCGGGCATGGAGGGTTGATTATACTTGACAGGGCGCGCAGGATCGGGGATTGTGATGCGTATTATCGGGCATCGGGGGGTTGTGAGAAAGTTTGAGTACGACCGGCTTTGGCGAGCATGTCATGGAGCCAATCCATCAGCAATACGGGGATTATCGCATCCTCGGGCCCCTCGGAGCGGGGGGGATGGGCAGGGTCTTTCAGGCCGAGCATATCCATCTTAAGAAGACCTACGCCCTGAAGGTATTGTCGCCGGATTTGTCGGGCGATGAGGGATTTATTCAGAGATTCCATGATGAAGCCCGGGTGATGGCCGAGCTGCGCCATCCGAATATTGTCGGCGTGCATTACATGGGCCAGCAGGGGATCGAATATTTCCTGGTGATGGACCTGATCTCCGGTCCGGGGGGCGAACCGCTGAGCCTGGAGAAGTACCTGCGCACGAGTCCGGATTCGCGGGTTCCCGAGCCGATCGCGCGGGAATGGGCCGGGCAGATCGCCCGGGCCTTGGCCTATGCGCATGGTCGCGGGGTGATCCATCGCGATCTCAAGCCGGACAACATCCTCGTGGATGCCGATAACACGCTGCGGCTGACCGACTTTGGGCTGGCCAAGGCGATCGGTGCCGAGGCACTGAGCCGGCAAATGCATCATTCGCTTGCGGGGGTGGGCACCGGCCGGGGTGATTATTCTGGGGGGATCGATCCCAATGTGAGCCTTACCGGCATGGCGACGATGGCCGGTCCAAGGGCGGGCGGATCGGGGGGATCGAGTGCGCGGGGGGGGGCTGGGGGATCGGGCGGCTCGGTTTCGCCGGTGGGGACGTTGGATTACATGTCGCCCGAGCAACGTGAGGGGGGCGAAGTGGATCAGCGGACGGACCTCTATGCGTTCGGGGTGGTGTTGTATCGGATGCTCACCGGGCGGCGACCGAGCGGGCTCGAGAAGCCCAGCGAAGTGGTGAAGGGTTTGCCCGCGGCCTGGGATGCGATGGTGGGCAAGTGTCTGCGCCATGATCCATCCGAGCGTTATGCGGGCGCTAAGGTGTTCCTGGCGGACCTGGAACGGTCGTTCAGCGTGAAGCCGGCGGTCGCGCCGCCGGCGGTGCCGACCCCGGCACCGACCCCGACCCCGATCCCGGCCCCGGCGCCGCGAATCGCAGCGCCCCCGCTCGCCCCTCGCGTCGTGGCGCCGGTTGCTCTGACGGCGGTGCCCGCCGCCAAGGGACGATTGTGGATCGGCGTCGTTTTGGTGATCTTTCTGCTGATCGGCGTGGCGGCGGTGGTGTTGAAACTGTCGGGGGAAAAGCCGGCCGTGACGCAGATCGTCAATGTGGGGAACATCAACGCGACGCCGGTGGTGTCGCCGCAAGAGAAGCCGGCGGCGCCGGTCGATCCGCTGGCGGCGATGAGCGTCGAGAAGCTGCGCCAATACATTGCCGATCGCCTGCCGTTGCGATCGTTGACGGTGGGCGGCGTGGGCGAGCCGGTCAAGCTCGCCGGGCCGGTGCTGAATGAGGCCGAACTGCGGGCGTTGAAGACCGTCTATCAGCCGGTGCGGGGCCGGATGGATTTTTCCGAAGTGATCGTTGCGCCTGAACAGGTGGTGCAGAAGGTCTATTCCGAGCTGCGTTCGCTGGGGGTGACCGGGGCGGTTGACGCCCCGCAGGCGCAGAAGCTTCGCGTGGCGTTCGATGCGGGTCCGCGGGTCTCGACGGCACAGATTTTCGCCCTCGCCCAACGTTACGTAAGCGATCCGGCGCTGATCGATGTGGCGGCGCGCGAGCCGGCGCCGGTCGTCGTCGCCGACGTGATGCCGGCGCTGAAGAAGCACGTCCCGGCGTCGCTGGTGATCGAGCCGCCGCAATTGGGCAGGCGGGCGCGGATCAGCGGGGCGCTGATGGACAACGAGGAACTGCGTGAGCTGCAAGACCGGCTCGGCGCGATCGCGTCGGGGGTCGATTTCGATGTTCGCCCGGATCCGCAGGCGGTGGCCCGCGAGGTTCGCGGCACGCTGATCGCCGCCGGGCTGACGGATGCTGATGTCAAGCCATTTTTGCGGGCCGGGCATTGGAAGTTGCAGATCAGCTACACCCGCCCGGGAGCCGACTCGATCAAGGCGCGGGTGACGGAATTGTGCATGCGGTCGCTGGTCAATCCCGAGTCATTGACGCTTTACGAATATGCTCCGCGACCAGGGAAATAAATCAGGCTATAGTTTGGGGTTCCGCCGGCGAAGTCGCCGCTCGGAAACGACCCATCATCATCCACGAAGGAAGGACATCATGCTCGGATCGAAGAATTGGCGGAATGGACCCTTGGCGACGGCGGCGCTGGCGGCGGGGCTGCTGATCGGCGCGCCGACCGGGTGCAGCGCTCCCGAGGGAGACACCGGCGGGCGGGCCAGCGTTTATGACACCACGTCGGCCGAGCGCCAGGACGGGCGGGCGAACCTGGCTTCGCTGACGCAGTTGTCCGACGAAGCGGTGACGGCGATCGTCCAGAGCGTTTATGATCTTCCGGCCTCGGCGCCGACGGAAACGCAGAAGTGGGTCTTCGCCGTCGGGGACCTGATGAACAAGACGGGCACGCCGACGACCGACTTCGAAATGTTCCAGGTCCGGGTTCGCAACGGATTGATCAACTCCAAGCGGATGCGCGAACACTTCATCGTGATCGCCGATCCCGGGCGGGTGCAGTCGTTGCTGAACAAGTTCCAGGGCGCGCCTAAGGGGAGCTTGATCCAGGACGACGCCGGCGCCCGCGGCGCCTCGGCGGCGCGATATGATCCGGCGAAGATGTACGTGTTGAACGGGGAGTTCTACGAAGCGACGCGCACTGGCAAGAGCCAGTATCTGCTGTCGTTCCAGATCATGCACCTGGGGACCGGCGAGATCGCCATGACCAAGGACATGGACCTGGCTCAGATACGCAAGTAAGCGAACTACCCCGAAAGGAGCTGGCCATGCGGATTGCGTGCATCGCGTGCGGATTGATGATCGGGTTGATCGGCTGCGCCCAGGCGACGTATGCGCCGGAGAAATCGACGCGGCTGACGGCCGATGATTACGTCTATGTCGTCTCCGAGACTGCCGCGAAGTTGCAGGACAGCGATTTTCTTAAGCAGCGCGGCCCGGATTCTCCCCGGGCGGTGATCAACATCACCAAGGTCGAAAACCTGACGACCGATCTGATCCCCGAGGCCGAGCAGTGGATGTTTCTGATCAACGTGCGAAACGCTCCGGCGATGAGCAAGCTATCGCAGATGAAGAACTTCGTGTTCCAGGTTCCGCCCGAGCAGCTGGCGAGAATCCGCAAGAAGTTCCCGTCGGCGGGAAGCTCGGCGATGACGCCGACGTACATCATGGGTGCCACGTTCCGTTCGGGCACGCGCTCGGCCAAGGGTGCCAGCGGTTTCGCCGAGGATCGCACCGAGCAATACCAGTTGGATTACCGCATCACCGCGCTGCCGGGCGGGGAGCTGGTCTGGAGTTCGACGGTCGAATTCAAGCGGGCGGCGAAAGGGAATTTGATCGACTGAATAATCCGCGTGCGGCGAGGATCGCCGGGCGCGGCCGAGGCCCAAAGTGAAAAAGTTCGTCCGCGCGAACGGTTCTCGCGGACGGTGCGAACGCATTTCAACGAAAGGGAGCCGTGATGAAACGATCGACGCTGATCGTGCTGATTGCCCTGGCGACGGGGCTGGCGTTAGTCACCGGGTGCCAGGACGCCAAGCGGACCGACATGATGACGAGTCTACAGGCCGGAGAACTCGGCAGGGCCCGGCTCGCAGTCGAGGCCGGCGGGGAGCCTAAAAAGGAGGATCGCAACTATCTTCTGCAGAAGGTTCGTATCGGGATTCTGACGCTCGCCGATGGATATGCCTATTCCGAAGACCCGCGGGTGGTGAGCATCTTCGAGATTCTTCGCACCCAAGGCTTGAATAAGGACAAGACTGTCAATGCCGTATTTTTGAATGACGGGGTGACGATCTGGAAGGGCGAGCCGTTCGAGCAGGCGTTGACGCTGGCGTACATCGCCGAGCATTTCGCGGTGCTGGGCGACTGGGGCAACGTCCGCGCTGCGGCGATGAGTTCACTGTTTCCGCTGAAGAGCTTCGCCAGCAAGCCGGGAGAAAATCTGTCTCCCGAGCAGCTCGCGGCCAAGGCCAACCAGGCCAAGACCGATGAGGAAAAGAATCTGAAGTCCGGGTACAAGGTCGCCGAGACCGATTTCGTGCTGGGGTATCTGCTGACGGGGATTGCCAATCAGCAACTCGCCCGCGGCAGCGGCGATTCATCGCGTCTGGATGAGGCGATGGATTACTACGCCGGGGCGGTGAAGGTCGATCCGTCGATCAAGCCGGTGGTCGAGCAGCTTCGCGGCGGGGAGTACAACACGATCCTCATCGTCGATTTCGGGCTGGGACCTGAAAAGTACGGACGGGGTCCGGACAATGCGATCGCCGATTTTCGTCCGCGAACGCAATCGGACAGTCGTGAGGCGCAAGTGCAGATTAACGGCTCGGCCGCGGTGGCATTCCCCGTGGCCTGTGACGTGAACAAGATGGCGATGGACCACAAATGGAAGAATCTTGAGGATGTGCGGCTGGTCAAGAGCGTGGTGGGCACCGGGATGACCGTGGCGGGGACGGCGATGATGGCGCAGAACCAGAGCAGCGAGATGGCGATGGCTGGGGCGGGGTTGGCGCTGATCGGGTTGCTCGCCAAGGCCAACGCACACGCGGCGGTGGATTACGCCGAGGTGGTTCCGCAGCGAACATACGTGATCCCGCTGCAAATCGAAGAGCAGAACACCACGGTGAGCCTGACGGTGGGCAACGCCAGGATGGTGCTGGCGGGGCTGGCGCCGCCGGATGAGGATCAAGGCGCGCAGGTCCGCAATGTGCGGCTGTTCGCCCCGCCCCCGGCGTGGGCCGTCAGCGGAAAAATCCTCTACTGCAATGATTACGCGCCGCTGGCGTGCAATGTAATGCTTCCGTACATCCTGGGCGGGGAGTGCGTCTGCCCGCCCAGTGCCGAAGCGCTCAGCCGGTATCAGCAGGCCGGGTTTCTCTCGGGGATGACGCTGGGTGAACTCGAATCGCTCTACCGCGATGAGAAGATCACCTGGACGATCCAGGATGAAAAAGGTTCGCCCAAACTGCACGTGCTGGAGGGCGGGACGAGCCTGCTGTGTCCTTTGCCGGGAACGACCGGATTTGCGCGGCTGTTCGGTCAGCGACATGGGCCTTACGCTGCCAAATCCCCGCGCGTGCAGGAACTGGCACGGCGCTGCGCTGCGGAAATTCGCCAGCATCAATCGGCGCCGGCGGGCGGTGTCGTCAGCGCCGGACGTTGAGCCGGCGCGGGATCGTGACATGACCTTATGAAGGAGATTTTCTTATGCGTCCCAGCTTGTTTTCGATCGTGTCGTTGTCGGGTTTTGTATTGTTGAGCGGAATGCTTATCGGGTGCGATTCGTCCAAAGCGCCGCGGACGCCCGCCGGCGATCCGCTGTCGTCCAGCGGTTATCCCAAGGTGCAGGTGATCGGGCCGCAGAACATGTGGCCGGGTGAGCGCCTGGACAGCTGGCTGTTTATTTCCTCGCCGATCGTCACCCCGGGGACCGAGCGCTCGATGATGCAGGTGGAATACCCGGTCCGCTCCAAGGCCGTGAAGAATATCCATGTGCAGTACCAGTTCGAGTTCTTTGACGCCTCGGGGCGTAAACTCGGCGAGAGCGGCTGGCACTTCGTTACGCTGCCCCCGCGCACCGATACCCGCATGAACGGCACGGCGCTGGACCCGGCCGCCGTCGATTGGCGACTGAACATCAAGTCGGCCGAGTAACCGGCGCTCCGGATCAAGCGGCGTGGCCGCGCGCCGGGGCCTTGGCGGGTGACGTTGTTCGCCCGCGCGGAGTGGCCCTTGCGGATCACGCGACGTGGCCCCGCTCCGGCAGCTTCGGCGGATAGCGCAGCCAGACGCGCGGCGGTGCCCTTGCAGATTAGGCGACGTGGTCGCGTGCCGGCAGCCTCGTCCGATCGCGTGGTCAGTTCGCGCAGCGGTGCCTTGGCGGGCGGCGGTTCGCCCGCGCGGGGATCGGCGCAGCAGCGCGATCGGCGCCGCGTACTGAATTGGGAGACACCTTATGCGCACGATACTCACAACGATGGTCGCGTTTCTCGGGCTTGCGTCGATGTCGCTGGGCCAAAAATCGGCCCCGACGCCGTTGGCCAACGACGCGCCGCGCGGACCGGACCTTAAGGCTTTCGACGCGATCTACCAGGCCGCCGGCGAACCGCGGATCCTTGTTCTGGTCAATCCCATCGCCGCCAACTTCCAGCGCGGCGGGGGGATCGGCCAGGCCCCGGGTGCCTCGGCCGACATCGTCGGCAACGTCGGTCGAAATGTCCCGGCGGGCGTCGAGACGGCGGTGCTGGACACCACCGGCGTGGCCGAAATGCTCAAGCAGCGAATCGAAGAGACGCTGCTGGCGGCCGATGCCCAGGTGGTCAGCCTCGACGCCATGGCCGAGCGCGATCGCCGCGAGTTCGCGCTGCTCAAGGCGCGCAACCTCGAGGAAGCCGCCAGGCTCCTGGCGACCAAGGTCAACGCCGACCTGGTGCTGAACGTGCGAATGCTGGCATCGGATGCGGTCAATCGACAGGGGGCGCGCTACCGCGTGACGTTCGAGACGCTGAAGGTCGCCAGTGGATCGAAGATCACCGGCTACGCCTTCGATTGGCGCGAAGGCACCACCGCCGAATGGATCAAGGCTTATGCCAACGAGATCACGACCAAGTGGTTCAATCAGCTTGGCGAGCAGTACCTTCGGCCCGGCGGGGATGCGATGCGCTACGCGGTGCGTCTGATCGGGGTGCGCGACGTGGCGGCGCTGCGACATGCCGAGCAGGCGATGGGCAAGATGCCGGGAGTCAAGAAGGTGATCGCCCGCCAGACCGCCACGGGAAGCAAGGACGCCGTCGCCGAGTTTGATCTTCGTTACCAGGGTTCGCTGCTGTCGCTGGCCGCCGACCTTCAGGAGTTCGCGTCGAAGGAACTGGGGATGGTGGTGGACACCGGCAACGCCGTGCAGGGATCGCTGACGCTGATCGCGCGGGCCGGTCAGCCCCCGGGGCCGTGGCGCGAGATGATCAAGGCCGACAGCGAACTGCTGAAAAAATTCCAGGAAGCGTATGTTCGACGCGGATCGCCACGGGTTGCGGTAATGGTGAACCGGGAATATCACGACCGCGATCGGCGCGAGCGAGACGCGGTGAGTGCGGCGAATCCGACGACGCAATCGAGCGGCGCTGGGACGGTCGCGGGGGCCGGCGGCGCTGCCAGCAGCGCCGGGGCGATGGTGACGATCAACTTCGCGCCCAACGGGATCGCCGCGAACACCGGGGGAACTCCCGGCGGCGATGGCGCGGGGGTCCGCACGTCGGATCGCCCGGCCCGGCGCTGGGATGCCGATCCGCTGGATAGCCGGCGCATGGAGGATTACCTGTTCAAGCGGATGATCAAGCCGCTACGCATTACGGCGATCGACCCCAACGCCGCGCGGGCCAAGCTCGCCGACGAAATCAAGAAAGAAACCGCCGTTTTCGAGGAAAACGAGCTGGTTTTCCTGCTCTCGCGTGCCGCCGACGCCGAGGTGGTGATCCACGGCGTGGGACGTATGCGCACTGCGGCGCCCGGTGTCGCCGAGCCGAAGGTTCAGGACGAGATCGTGTACACGTTCCGCGCGGTCAACCCCGGCACGGGCGCGGTGATCGCGGCGGACGGGGTGAGCATTCCCCTCGAGGATCACCGGCTGGATGACGCCGGCCTCGAGGCCGCCGCCGATTACATCGCGGGGAACCTGGCCGTGCAGATGCTCGAGCAGTGGACCCCGCCGACCAATCTCACGGTCACGGTCAGCAACGTGCGCACGGCCCGCGAGGTAGCGGCGATCATGAACTTCTTCCAGGACAAGTTGGGCGTTCGCAACCTGGCGTTCAAGAGCCACGAATCGGGCAAGGAAGGCGGGCTGGGCGTGTTTACCTGCCAGTACATGTCGCCCAGCAATGAGCTGGTGGACGCGATCACCAAGATCCGCGCCGATGAGCTTCCGTTCGCCCTCGAGGCGCACAGCATCACCCCCGAGACGATCAGTTTCAAACTGCGCGAGGCGAACTGATCGTCTCGGCGCCGGCGCCCGGCGCGCCGGCGCTGCGGCGGCTTTGCAGCAGCAGCATGAGGAAGAACGGTCCGCCGAGCAGCCCGGTCAGCACGCCCACCGGCAACACCGTTCCGGTGAGCGACTGGGCCGACAGCAGCCTGGAGAGCGAATCGGCCGCGGCCAGAAGCGCCGCGCCCAGTGCCGTGGCCAGCGGCAGCACCCGGCGAGTGTCGGCGCCGACCATCCGCCGGGCGATGTGAGGACAGATCAGCCCGACGAACCCGATAGGCCCGGAGACCGCGACGGCGGCGGCGGTCACCAGCGATGCCACGATCATCGCCACCCACCGCAGCCGATGAATCCGCAGCCCCAGCGATTCGGCCTCGGCCTGGCCCAGCCCCGCGATCGTCAGCGACCCGCTGAGATACAGCAGCACGGCCCACCCCACGGCGATCGCCGCCGCGGCGGCTTGCACCTGCTGGCCAGTCAGGTTGGTCTGGATTCCCCCGATGAGAAAGACCAGGTTCCCCCCCGTCGCCGACGTCAGGTCGCGCATCATCTCGTTCAGCAGTAGAAAAACCGATGCGTTGACGGCATTGACAATCACCCCGACCAGCAGCATGGCGATCGGGTCCAGCCGCCCGCGACGGCTCGCCAGTGCCAGAACGATGCTCACGCTGATTAGCGCTCCGATGAACGCCGACGATTGCTGGCTCATCGCCATGGCCGCTGCGCCCAGCACCGCGACCGAGCCGGGAATCCGCCAGACAAACGCCGCCAGCGACGCCCCGGTGCTGACCCCCAGCAGGTAGGGATCGGCCAAAGGATTGCGCAGAATCGCCTGATATACCACCCCGGCGGCGGCCAACGCGGCGCCGACCAGCGACGCCAGCAGCACCCGATCCAGCCGATCGAGCAGGTCCAACCCGCGTGGCCAACGAATGCCCGTGGACCCCACGCACAGGCACGCCGCGGCGATCGCGGCCCACAACGCCGCGCCCAGTGCGATCGAACCGAGCAACCGCCCCATGCTCCATCGGGTCATTTCCCGATGTCCTCGTTCCACAGCGCCGGCTGCGCCTCGATGAATCGGCCCAGCAGGTCGATGCATGTCGCGTCATGCAGGTCAACCACCTCGACGCCTTGTTGTCGAAGCAGGTCCGCAGCGCCGGGGAAATTGACGCTCTCTCCCACCACGACCTTGGGGATCCCGAATTGCAGGATCGCACCGGCGCACAGGTGGCAGGGCATCAGCGTGGAATACAAGACCGTGTCCCGCCAGGTTTTTTGCCGCCCGGCGTTTTTCAGGCAGTCGATTTCGGCATGGGCCATCGGATCGCCGCGCTGCACCCGCTGATTGCGCCCGCGAGCCACGATCAGCCCGTTGCGAACCAGCACCGCTCCGATCGGGATGCCCCCTTCGGCCTCGCCCGCTTTCGCCTGCTCGATCGCGGCATTGAGAAAGGCGTCGCGCTGATCGTCGCGATGAATTTTCGCCACGGGCGACGGCGGCGTGATTCGCGGAGAGATCGTCCGCACCGGCCGCGCCGCTGCGCCGGAGGCCAGATCCTCGGGCTGAAGCTGCGCCGCAGCCCGGTTTTCCCGCTGGATCGATTCGTACACTTCCTTGCGATGCACCGAGACTGTACGCGGCGCTGCGATTCCCAAGCGAACCCGGTCCCCGCGAACATCCACGACGGTGACCTCGACGTCGTCGCCGATCATCACGGTCTGATTCTGCGTTCTCGACAGCACCAGCATCGACTAGCTCCTGACCGCTTTTCCACCCACCCCCTCCGCACCGCCACGGGCGATCGTCCCGCCGTCCGCCCATCAACTGAATATTATAGCAGGAATTATGATTCGTTGATCGCGCGCTCGCCGCCAATTCATTTTTTCCCTAGGGCCCGCTGTTGCCGGAAAAAATCAACGAGCAACTGGGCGCAAGCCTCACCTAGCACCGGGGCCATGACCCGCACACGGTGATTCAACCGCGGATCGTCGCACAGTTGATACAGCGTCCGCACCGCCCCAGCCTTCGGGTCGGCGCAGCCGTAAATGAGCAGCGGGATCCG
Organism: Tepidisphaerales bacterium; assembly: GCA_038329845.1. Taxonomy (GTDB): domain Bacteria; phylum Planctomycetota; class Phycisphaerae; order Tepidisphaerales; family Tepidisphaeraceae; genus JBBQNJ01. Next base: position 17,039 of record JBBQNJ010000018.1, read on the forward strand.
CGCGTTGACGATCGCCCCGGCGCACATCGGGCACGGCTCGAGCGTGACGACCAGGGCGCAGTCCGCAAGCCGCCAGTCGCCCATCGCCCGCCCGGCCGCACGCAGTGCGACGATCTCGGCGTGCGCCGTCGGATCGCTATCGACGATTCGACGATTGTGGCCCGCGGCGATGACGCGATCGGTGGGTTGATGGATGATCACGCAGCCGATGGGGATCTCTCCCAGCGCTTCGGCGAGCCGGGCCTGCTCGATCGCCAGGCGCATCCAGGCTTCGGCGCGATCATCGGACGGCGGTTGGCAAGCCATGGATCGCAAAGAGCAAGTGGGGATGGTGATCGCCTCAGGCCACCGGAATTACCGCGGTGACCTCGGGGATTTTCTCCCGTAGATTTCGTTCGATCCCCATTTGCAGCGTCATCGTACTGGAAGGGCATCCATGACAGGCGCCGTGAAAGCGGATTTGCACCACCCCCTGCGGCGTCACATCGACCAGTTCGATGTCCCCCCCATCCGCCTGTACCGCCGGGCGGATCAGGTTGATCATCTCCTGGATCCGCGCTCGCACCGCCGGATCAGACGCATGGGACGCGGGCATTCGATTCCTTCAGCGATTGGGCCGACACAAATCCCCCCCAGTCATGAAAGTATATCCCCCCGTTTCACCCCCGACAAACGGCGCGCGGCGAGAGCGAGGCCCGTGGCCGGCAATCCCTGGCTCGGTACTTTCTTTTGCAGCCGCAGATACGCCCTGGGGCCGCATCGCCGGGGCGAACGCCGGCCAAATCGACCGGCGGAACTCCATCGCCCCGGCAGAGTCGCCGAGGTCGCCAGCAATGTGAGCGGCGTCTTGACCCGATGGGCGATGCGAACGTGGCGGGAGGGCTTCTGGGGTTCGACGCGCTGCGGCGGCAGGTACGAGACGTCAGAACGGCGAGTAACGCCCGCTTGGCCCGACGACTGGCTCAAATCGATTGGAGGTTGCTGGGTGTGGCTCACGGCTGGAGGACCAGGCAACCCAAATTCCGCAGTGGCGGCTCGATGATTTTTTTCGTGGGTCTTGGATCGTTGTTTCTGAGACGTAGCGCGGGATTGACTGGCCGGCGTCGTCGGATTGATGGCGCGACCGAGATTCCTACTGTTGCTCGATGGCGGCCGGCTGCAAGACCCACCCGGCGTCGAGCCGGACGATGGAGGCGGCGGCCGGGCCCCGGGCACCGTGGGCGCGGGAGGCGACAATCACCAGCGCCGCCAGCAGAAACAGCAATCCCAGCAGCCACAGACTTCGATCGGCGTTTCGCATAGAAACTCTCACTCTCGGAAATCAGTACGCCGGGGGAGCGGGAGAACTGCGCGGAGGGAATGGATGATGAAAGGGTGAAGGGGTGATGAGGCGTTTGAATGCACCGAGTTAGTCCGAAGCGCAAGCGAGAGAACGAGGCGACTGCGCGCGAATTACTGAACATTCGGCCCCCTCACCCCGTCGAGTCTCTATCCTCGCCGTGTCGGCCTTTCGCCTTGCCATCCGTCTCGTGCCCCCCCTCACGGCCGGGTCCACGACACTCTCGGCGGGCTTTGGTTGACCGATCACTCGCGGTCGGGACGCCGAGCCACGCGGTCCAACCCGCCTTCGTTCGAGCAGGTTGCCGCTGAGACAGCCCTTGCGGCGGGCGCCACGACACGGATGGACGAGACGCTGGAATTGAGGTCGTTGCCCGGCACCGCGACTTTGCCGAGTGACATCGAACAGGTTCCCGACGCGATTCGCCAGGCCGTCGAGTCGGCGGGTTCAGGCCGCTGAGCCGGTGCTGTTGGAGGGGTAAGGTCAGGTCGAGGCGGGGGCGGTGCCGGGGGACGGCAATTCTCCGCTCAATTGTAATTCCACCACCTGCAGCAACTGTTCCGGATCGACCGGTTTGATCAGCAGCGGCGGTAGTTCCATCTGACGCATCGCGCCCATTCCATCCTGGATGCGCTCGGGGGCCATGCCGCTGAGCAACACGATGCGCAGCGATGGGCGATGTTCGCGCAGGTACTCGATCACATCGAATCCGCTGAGGGTGGGCATGTTCAGATCCAGCAGCAGCAGGTCCACCGAGCGATGCTTCAGATGCGTGATCGCCGCCTGCCCATCGGCGGCCTCCTCGACGCAATACCCCGCCTCGCGCAGGAACTGGGCCAGCGCCGAGCGCTGAAGCTGCGAGTCATCGCATACCAGCAACGTCGGCGCTGCGCTGGTTTGACCATCGGGAACTGCCATAGACCGCAATTATGGCGGTTCTTCCCGCGACTTGACAACTGCCAATCACATTGTCAACAGCCACCAAGCCGCCACGTGAGAGCGCCATTGCCCAGCCAAGCTGAGTACGCAAGTGCCGTCGGTGTCCCGAAAGGCAGTGTGGCGTTTCTTGTTGTTTCGATGTTTCGCCCGCGGAGTGGATCGGCGACAGTGGGCAAGCCGCCATGAGTCCTTCCACGCCCGGCGTGCCAAGTTCGACAGAATCTCGGCTGATGGGCTAGACTGCCGTCATGGCGGAAAAGAACGGCAATTCCAGTCGCAAATCGCACGTGATCACCCGAAAGGCGACCGAGGCGGATATCCCCGCGCTGGTCGAACTTAATCGCGTCTCGTACCCGACCCTGGCTGAGGACAACGTGGTTTGGCGCGGGGCACATCTGCGCAGCCATCAACGGATGTTCCCCGAGGGTCAGATCGTCGCCGTGGTGGGCGGCAAGATCGTCGGGGCGTGCGCCAGTCTGATCGTGGACATGGGCGCTAACCCGCTGCGCCTGCATACTTGGGCGGGGATCACCGACAGCGGTTATTTCACCAATCACGATCCTCACGGCGACACGTTGTACGGTGCCGATGTCTATGTCCACCCCGACGCCCGCGGGCTGGGCGTGGGGGCGGCGCTTTACGAAGCGCGTCGCCAGCTTTGCAGGAAGCTGAACCTTCGCCGCATTCTCTCGGGCGGGCGGCTTTGGAACTACCGGGAACACGCCGAGAAGTTCGGGGCCGAGGAATATGCCCATCGGGTGGCGGCGGGGGAACTGCGCGACTTGACGCTGAGTTTTCAGATCCGCGAAGGATTCGTGCTTCGCGGGGTCATCCCCAATTATTTGAACGACCCGCACAGCCTGAATTACGCCAGCCTGATCGAGTGGCTGAACCCCGACTACACCGCGGCCGTGAAGGGGCCGCGAAAGGTGCGTGTCGCGTGCGTGCAGAAGCAGATGCGCAAGGTCGCGGACTTCGCGGATTTCGCCCGGCAGGTCACCTACTTCACCGACATCGCCGCCGACTATCGCAGCGATTTTGTCCTGTTCCCCGAGTTTTTCACGGTGCCGCTGTTGTCGGCGATGGACCTTAAGACCCCGCAGGAGGGCATCCGCCAGCTCACGAAATACACCGCCAAATTTCGCGCCCATATGCAGTCGCTGGCCCGCCGATATGGCCTGACGATCATCGCCGGCAGCCACCCGGTGATGAAGCAGAAGCGCATCGAGAACGTGGCGATGGTTTTCCTGCCCGATGGCCGCTGCGTCGAACAGCCCAAGGTGCATATCACTCCCAACGAAAAGCGCTGGTGGGGGATCAGCGGCGGTCGCGGGCTTAAGCCGATCGTCACGCCCAAGGCGACGATCGGGGTGTTGGTCTGCTATGACTGCGAGTTCCCCGAGGCCGCTCGGTTCCTGGCCGACGAGGGGATGGAGCTGCTGTTCGTCCCGTTCTGCACCGACAGCCGCCAGGCGTATCTGCGCGTGCGGTATTGCGCCCAGGCCCGGGCGATTGAGAATCAGGTTTACGTCGCCATTGCCGGCAATGTTGGCAACCTGCCCGATGTGGAAAACATGGACATCAACTACGCTCAGAGCGCGGTTTTCACGCCATGCGATTTCGCCTTCGCCCGCGATGGCATCGCCGCCGAGGCAGACGCCAATGAGGAAACCATTCTCGTCTGCGACCTTGATCTCGACGACTTGCACGAAGCCCGCACCGCCGGATCGGTCACCCCCAGGCTGGACCGCCGGCCCGATCTGTTTCGCATCGTCAGTTCCATCACCACTTCCGTCGCCGAGCGCGGCGCCGGGGATGGGTTGCCCCTCGGCGACCAGCCCGTGCCCACAGAGGACCTCCCCGCGGGCGGCTGATTCTTCGAGCGCCGTGGCGTGATAGCCGCACGACTGTTTTTCACCGCACGGGCCGATCGCATAGGATTCGCGGACCATGAAGCGACTGCCGTTGGAGAATGTTCGCGATCCCCTGGCCGTGGCGCGATTCATCGTGACCATGATCGCGGGGCTGGGGCTGGATCTGTGGAGCAAATCGGCGGCGGTCGCCCACCTGCGCGACAGCGGGCGCGAGATCGTCGCGATCCCCGGGCTGCTGCATTTCAAGTACACGGTCAACTACGGTGCCGTGTTCGGCATCGGCCAGGGGCAGACGGGTTTGTTCATCCTGGTCTCCGTCGCGGCGATCGTGTTTCTCAGTTACCTGTTCATCACGTCGGGGGCGCAGCGGTTCTACCAGGTGATCCTCGGGCTGCTGCTGGCGGGCGTGCTGGGCAACATGTATGACCGCATTCAATACGGCTACGTGCGGGACATGCTGTATGCGCTACCCGGGCTGCTGTGGTCGGATTTTTCGGCGTCGCTGCCGCAGCGCGAGATGTTTCCGTGGATTTTCAACGTCGCCGACAGCCTGCTGTGCGTGGGGGTGGGCCTGATGCTTATTCACGGCGTGGTGGTCTCGTTCGCGCAATCGCGGCAAACGCGGCGGGCGGGGGATCGCATCAGCCAAGGGGCGGGGAAGTGACGGCGAGCCGACCATGAGCCGCGTGGATGATGAGCGATTCATTCGCCGGGCGATCGACCTGGCCCAGCGCGGGCGCGGCGGCGTGGAACCGAATCCCATGGTCGGATGCGTCATCGTCGCGCCCGACGGCGCGGTGATCGGTGAAGGATTCCACCAGCGATTCGGCCAGGCGCACGCCGAGGCGGCCGCCTTGGCATCGTGCCGGTTCGATCCCCGCGGCGCGACGGCGTACGTGACGCTCGAGCCATGCTGCCATCACGGCAAGAAGACGCCGCCGTGCGCGCCGCGGCTGATCGAAGCGGGCCTGGCGCAGGTTGTGATCGGATGCGTGGACCCCAATCCGGCGGTCGCGGGCGGCGGAGTGGCGATGCTGAGACGCGCGGGAATCGCGGTTGATTCATCGGCACTGGGCGATGAGTGCCGCCAGTTGATCGCGCCGTTTTACAAGGGCGTGGTTCATCGCCGCCCGTACGTCACCCTCAAGTGGGCCCAGAGCGCCGATGGCAAAGTAGCCGGGCCGGGCGGGCGACCGGCGCGAATTTCAAATCTCGTGTCCTCTCGCCAGGTCCACCGGTTGCGTTCGCGCTGCGATGCGATCGCGGTGGGAATCTCGACGGTTCTGCATGATGATCCGATGCTCACGGTCAGGGATGTGGCCAATCCGCGGCCACTGTGCCGCGCCGTGCTGGACACCCGGCTGCGCATCCCTCCAGCCTCGCGGCTGATTCGCACGGCACGACAGTTTCCCACGTGCATCTATTGCGCCGATGAAGTCGCCCATTCGTCGGCGGCTCGCGAATTGGAATCACAAGGTGCCGCGGTGATCGGCGTCGAAACGAAAGACGGCCGTGTGAGCTTCGATGCGGTGTCGGCGGATCTGTTCCGCAGGGGCGCAACGCACGTACTCATCGAGCCGGGTCCGACGCTCACCGCTTCATTGTTGGCCGGCGCCGATGTGGATCGCGCCTGGGTGTTCCGTTCGCCTCGGCCGATCGATGACCAAACAGCGCCCGAGGCCGCGGGCATCGATTGGACCGCGGTGGCCAAGCGCCGGCTTGACGGCGATGAACTGACGGAATATCTCAACCCGCGATCTAGCGTCTTCTTCGCCCCCGCCCCATCGGCCGATCTGGCGATGCTGGATGACGATCTGGCGGCTGGAAGCTGATCGGGGTTACAGCGCCGGCAGCGGGAACGAGTCGCCGGTGTCGTGAATCCACGCGGCCAGGCGATCGTGAAGCTTCTTTCGCTCGACGCGGTAGTTGGTGTTGTGGGCGAGGTTCGCCTGCTCGAATGGATCCTCGTTCAGGTTGAACAACAGCCATGGCTGGTGTTCGAGACAGACATACTTCCACCCGTCTCGGCTCACCACCCCGCGCCAGGGTCGGTCGATGCTGTCGCCGTGGCCGGTGGGGATCACCAACTGCATAAACGCCGAATCCGGCTCGTTTTTCACCTCTCGCCCGCGAACGCGGTAGCCGGAATAGTCCGTCCCCTGCATCCACGACGGCGTATCGATCCCGCATAGCCCCAGCGTTGTCGGGGCGATGTCCACATGGTTGATCGGTGCGTTGTTCCGACCGGTCTTCTGGACATAGAACGAGCGCCGCCCGCCGATAATGAACGGCACGCGCGAGGCCTCTTCCCAGGCAGAGGTCTTGAGAAATTGTCCATGCGAGCCATGCATGTCGCCGTGATCGGAGAAAAAGATTACGTGGGTGTCATCATCGAGACCCAGTTCGACCAGGGCCGAGCGCACCCGTCCGAGATTCCAATCGAGGTTCTCGATCATCGCGTAGTAGCCCGCCAGATCGCGGCGGGCGCGCTCCTCGATGCGGGCGATTCGCGGCACGTTGGGCCGCATCTCGATCGTTGCCGGAGTGTGCTTCGCCATCCATTGTTCGGGCGCGACATACGGATTGTGCGGCGGCTGGACGCTTAGCGCCGCGAAGAACGGCTTGCGGTTCTCGTCGCGGGCTTGTTCGCGCAGATAACCGAGGAACAGGTCGGTCAGAGCATCGGTCTCGAAACCGGGCAGGCGTTGCAGGGGCTGCTCGACTTCGCCGCGATGGCCATGGGTCCAGCAATCCCACTGGCTATTGTTGTTTTCGTACCCGATCCAAGTGTCGAAGCCGCCGCGACGCGGGCGCGGGATCACATGCAGCCCCGCTCGGCCGGCGCCTTCATGAAAGCCATCCACGTGCCACTTGCCGAAATAGGCGGTCTGGTATCCCGCGTCGTTGAAGGCATGCGCCAGAGTCTTCTGCCCCTGCGGCAGCGGCATTTCATGCCCGGGCACGCAGCGATGCGGATAAACACCGGTCAGCATCGACCCGCGAAACGGACAGCACAGCGGACACCCGGCCACGGCGGCGGTGAAATTAGCCCCCTCGACCGCGAGCCGATCGACGTTGGGCGTGGCGAGATTGGGATCGCCGCGATGCGACAGTGCCTGGGCGCGGTGCTGGTCGCCGAAAACCCAGATGACATTGGGGCGCCGTTCAGAAGCGGTCGGTGAGGAGGATGCCATGCCAGCGCATGTATTCGCTCTCCCCGCGCGCGTCAAGCGCCGAACGGCGACATCCCGAATATTCCCCATCGCGAAAAAAAGGGGACGCGCTTCTTTGTTCACACGGTAGTAGAAACGCACATATAAAAATGCCAAATATCTAATAGAAGTTCGTAAATTGTCCTGGGTATCCGAAAAAGAAGCGCGTCCCCTTTTTACGGAGGGACGCATTGATCGTGGCCCTTGGCACCCGCCGTCGGCAAGAAGGGGATGCGGTTTTTTCTTCGAAAAGTGATAGATACGCACATATAAAAATGCGAAATATGGCCTTAATTTGCATCGATAGGCTTGGATATCCGGAAAAGAAGCGCGGCACCGTTTTACGCAGCGGCAACGGGGGGAACATTACGAATGTCCTCTTGCCCTCGCGGCGGTTCGGGTCTGAAATACGTCGATGGACGCAGGGATGGCGAGCTTACCGACGATCGCCCGCCGCTGGCGCGGGGTGCCGGCGGTTCTGCTGGCGCTGCTGGTCATGCTCGTGATCGGCGATGCCCTGTTCTGGGGCGGCGAGCGCGTGCTCGGTGCTGAGGGAACCGACATCACCATGCAGTTCCTTCCCTGGTATCGCTTCGGATTTTCCGAACTGGCCAAGGGGAACGTGGCGCTGCGAAATCCGTACACGTACGCCGGCCATCCGTTTTTCGGCGGCTGGCAGGCGGGGCTGCTCTATCCGCCGAACTGGATTCACCTGCTGCTTCCGGTCGGGATCGCCATCAACTGGAGCATCGCATTGCATCTGTGGCTGGCGGGATGGTTCACTTCGCTCTGGGCCGCGGGGCGGGGCACCTCCCGGCGCGGCGCCACGCTCGCCGGCGCGGTGTTCATTCTCTCTGGCCCGGTCTTTCTGCGAATCTTCCCCGGACATCTGCCGCATTTATATGTGATGGCCTGGACGCCGTTGCTGCTGTGGGCGCTGGATCGATGGATCTTTCGTCCGCGGCCATGGCACCCCCTCTTGATCGGTGCCGGTGCCGTGGCGATGCAGTGTTTGGCCGGACACCCGCAATACGTCTACTTCACGGCGATGGCGATGGGCCTCTATGTCATGCTGCACTCGATCCAGCGGCGATCGTTGCGGCCCCTGGCGGCGATTGGCCTTATGTACGTCCTTGGTGCTTCGATCGCTGCCGTGCAGATCGGCGCTGGGCTGTCGGCAGCGGGGGAGGGCTGGCGACACGGCGGCGTGCCCTACGACTTCTCTACGGCATTTTCCTTGCCGATTGAGAATCTGATCACGCTGGTCATCCCGAATGTGTTCGGCGATATCACCACCCTCGACTACTTCGGTCGATCGCTGCCATGGGAAGCCTCGGCGGCAATGGGCGCGGTGGTGATGCTACTGGCCGGCGCGGGCGCGCTCGTCCGACGCAATCGGATCGCGGTGATCGTCATGCTGATGATGCTCGTGGCCGCGATGGGCGATGCCACGCCGGTTCATCGACTGCTGTATGACCTGCTGCCGGGCTACAACAACTTCCGCGCACCGGGGAAATTCGTGTATCTGGCGGCGTTGTTCCTCGCGATGCTTGCCGGTGATGGATTCGACCGCCTGCGCGCCGCCGCCGTGCGACGGGCCGCGTGGATAGCGCTGGCCCTCGCTGCTGCGCTTTTGATCGCTGGGGTCCTGGTTCGAGCATTCCCCGATGCCCTGCCCGTGACCATGGCGCGCATCGCCGCGGCAATCCAGTCCATGAAGCTGCCCGCCGAACGTTTGACGCCCAGCCTGCTTGATCAGCGGGCGGCGTTCACCGCCAGGCAGATCGCCATCGCGGGAGGATTTCTCGGCGCTGCCGGCGCCCTGCTGGTGGTGGCGCGGCGCTGGCCGGCGGCGCTCAATGGGCTGCTCGTCCTGGCGCTGATCCAGTCGGTCTGGTTTGCCCGGGACGATCTACGCGGACATTCCGAACGGGATGAGGGATCGGCAGGTTTGCCAAATAAGTACACGCGGATCAGCGCCCCGGTCGAGCAGGCGATCCCCGAAACCTGGCGCGACGGCATCCGGTCGATCGCCGACAACCAGAGGGTCCTGCCGTTGATTCCGATGCTCGGCGGCGCGCTGATGTGTCGCGATGTCCAGCAGATATGGGGATTCGATCCGGCGATCCCGCGACGATATCTCGAGCTGATCGCCGCGGGGCAGGGAATCGAACCGGGTGCCGCGACTCAGCACATGCCGTTTGATCGGGTGTCGGTGGGGGTGCTGCGGATGCTGCGCTGCGCGGTGGTGTTCCCGCCCGATCCGCGCGCCCGGTTCATGCGCATCGACCGCCCGCTGGGGCGCGCGATGCTGCTGCCGTGGCGAACGATCCCCGATCCCGCTCAGCGGCTTGCGATGCTGTCAAGCCCCGGCTTCGATCCGGCGGCCGAGGTTCTGCTGGATGAAGAGCCGGTCCTTGCCGCAGCATCAATCGCTCGCGCGGGGCAATCCGTCGCGCTGAGGGATATCGATACCGATACGATGGAGATCGACGCGATCGTCGAGAAGCCGTCGATCCTTCTGATCACCGACAGCTACAGTCCGGCGTGGCGGGCGTTCGATCGGATGGATTCGGCGATTCAGCACCCGGTCATTCCCGCCGACCACGCCCTGATCGGCATTCCGCTGAACGCCGGGCATCATCGGATTCGGCTCGAGTATTCTCCCACGGGGTATCGCGTCGGGATGATCGTTTCGGGGATCGGGCTGCTGATTTGGATCGGCGCGTGGTTCACCCTCTCGCCTCGGCCAGGCCGACGCGCGCTACGGCAAAGCGGCGATGAAGCGACCTTCATCGCCCCAGCCAAACCGGGCGGAATCTAGAACCAAAGGTTCACGATCAGTGCCGGTTCTCGCATCTTGCCCTCAAACACGCCGACGTTGCTGGTGACGAACTTCACTTCCGCCCCCGGATGCTTGTCCAGCCATTCATTGATCGCGTCGTCCATGTACCCCATGCCCTGGTCGCTGAGCCGGCCATGGAAGCTCTTGACCCGGCAGGCACCGGTCCCGGGCGCGTGGGGGGTGCGTTTCCAGTTGCCGCGGTCTCCCAGCACCTCGGCCACGCCCATAGCGCGAATCTTTTTCGGTGCCGCGGCATCGGCTTCGTCTTCCACCAAAGTCAACGGGGACAGGTCCGCATCATCCGCGCCCAGGTTCGGCGGGGCGGTGATCTTGGCGCCGCCCGATGGATGATCAGGCCCATGCGCCGGCGCGGCCGCCGGTCGCAATGTGGGCGTCTGCGGATGCAGATGCGGCTGCTGCGCGTGCTGTGCCGCGAAGGGATGCGATCCCGAAGAAGGAGAACCCGGATGTTGACTCGGCCGTGTTTCCAGCATGTGCTGTACCTCGCCTGCGTTGTGTGTCCCCCCGGACACGGTTTAGGAGATGCCTCGGTAGATTATACTCCGTTCGAGCCAGAGCGCTGAATCGTTCGACCCCCTTATCGCGGGATTTTTTCCGAATCGCACGCCGCCCGTGCGTTAATGGCTTCGTCGGCTAATCAAGTAAACTCCCGGTAGCGCTGATCAGCTCACTTAACCGTCCGCGCGTCGTCTGGATGACCGACGGCTCGATCCCAAGCCGCTCGACGCCGCCATCCTCGGTTCGGCTCCCGACCGTCAGCGGGAATCCTTCCTCGGCCTCACACGCCAGTCCATCGGCTACCTGGACCAGCGTCACCAACATCCGGCCATCCTCCGACAGATCGCCGGGACGATGGTGATACCCCGCGACCCATTGGCAACTGCGCGGGAATTTCCACTGGGCCGATAACGCCATCCCCAGTTGCTGATGGTCCATCCCCAGCGTTTGCCGCTCGAGAAGACAGAAATCGTACGGCTGGGAGACCTGTCGCAACTGCCAGGCGTGATTGCAAACCTGTTGTAATTTTTCCGGCATGACTTGCAGCGACACCAGCAGCCCGACATCGTGGATCATCCCGCCGAGAAACGCTTCCTCGGCGATCGGCAGGCGCATCTGACGGGCCATGTCGCGGGCACCGACGGCCACCGCGATGCAATGCTTCCAGAGATCCCTGGCCGTGTATCCATGGCAAAGCCGAGCGTTGCGGAACATCTGCCCAAGGCTGGCGGCGACCGCGAGGTTCTTCACGGCATTCAGCCCCAGCAGCACGATCGCCCGGTCAATCGAGCCGATCTGTCCGGGCAGGCCGTAGAACGCGCTGTTGACGACCTTGAGGATCCGCGTGACCAGGGCCGGATCATGGCAGACGATCTTGTGCAGTTGGGCGGCGCTGGAGTTGCGGTTCTCGATGGTTTCCACGATGCGGGACGTGATCTCCGGCAACGTCCCCAGCGTCGCCACCGCGCCCACCGCCTGCTGAACGCGCGCCGCCGCCGCCTGCTCCGGCGAACTCTCGCTCAGCGGCCCGGTCGTTTTATCGTCGATTGCGGCAATCATCATGGATGAGGAATCCTCCTTCCGATGTATCGGAATCCGGTCAGGACAACTTGATCGGGGAGAAGAAGGCACCTTGTGGCACAGGCTTCCAGCCTGTGAACATCCGATCAGGTGAAACGCCTGCACCCCAATTGCGCTGGCTTCCCTTGTGGCACAGGCTTCCAGCCTGTGAGTGAGCATCCCATGCAGGTGAGATTCCTGCACCCCAATTGAGCTAGCTTCCCTTGTGGCAGAGGCTTCCAGCCTGTGAGTGAGCATCCCAAGCAGGTGAGATGCCTGCACCCCAGGTGGCCCTCAATGCAAGAGAGTCTTGGGGGAATGGCACTCATGCGTAAAAAAATTCTGGATCGAGGATTTTTCCCCGTTGACGAATCGAATCGGGCGGGGCTATGACTGGCGGAAGAAAGGAACAACTTATGTTCACTGTCAAACTGTTTGGTTCGTTCGTATTGTCCGCCGCCTTTGTCTTGGCCCCGATGGGCTGCAAGTCGGAAAACATGAGCACCGAGCCGAAGCGCTCGAGCCATGAAATGTCCGAGTCCAAAGAGCAGTCGCTTCAGCAGAAGTCCGACGGGGCGATCGCCGAGTTCAAGCGGACCGATCCCGGCTTGAGCAAGTTCTTCGAGAACGCCGCCGGTTATGCGGTCTTGCCCGATATCGGCAAGGGTGCCGTCGGAATCGGCGGGTCGTATGGCGAAGGCGTGGTTTACGCCGGCGGCAAGGCCATCGGGACCACGACGATGACCCAGGCTTCAATCGGGCTGCAGATCGGCGGCGAAGCGTTCTCGGAGATTATCTTCTTCAAGGACAAGGCCGCGCTGGAGTCTTTCAAGCGGGGTAACTTCGAGATGAGCGCCCAGGCGTCGGCGGTGGCCGCCAAGGCGGGCGTGGCCGCGACCAGCGACTACAACAAGGGCGTGGCGGTCTTCCAGCACAAGCAGGGCGGCTTAATGGCCTCGTTGTCCGTCGCGGGGGCGAAGTTCACCTACGCGGCCATGCAATAGTCGGTCGATACCGGCGTGAAAAACTCCGCGGCGAGACGAGCGATCGTCTCGCCGCTTTTGTGTTGCGCTGGGGAATGGCCCGATGAACCTGGAACGACGTGACGGGAACCCGGGCGGGCAAAGTTGCCGCTGGAGCGGTCGAAGTTGAAGGTGAATCTGGTTAACAGCATTCGTGGCGCCCCCCGGCTGGGGTGTGCCGATATTTTTTTGCACTTCCCGGTTTTCTGAGCGAAAACGCCATTTCCGAATGGCCATGATGGCTGCTTTCCTGAACCCGTGCAAAAATCCGTGGGCACGCCCCCCGGCCCCCCGCCTGTCAGATGGTGCCCGCGCCTGTTCAGGCTTGAATCGTGCGAATATACTTCGTCGCGTGACTGGGACGAAATCGGTCGAGTATTCCGAGAGAAATTAAGGATCAACCTTATGGCCGATGTTGCCGAATCATCTAACGCACTGGACCCGGAGCTGCTCGGTATTTTGCGCTGCCCATTGACGCGCAGCCGTCTTCGCCTCGAAGGCGGGTTTCTGGTGGCTGAAGTGGGTGGCCTGCGCTATCCGGTGAGGGACGGCATTCCCGTGATGTTGATGGAAGAAGCGACGCTCCCGGCGGGCGTCTCGTCGCTGGACGAACTCCGCGAGAAATTACGCGATCAAATCCCGGATTGAGTCCCGGTTGACGATCTGAAAAGAACACCCCCGTTGCGTGCAACGGGGGTGTTCTTGCAATTCGATCGGACGTCGAGAGACGAGCCCGCCGATTATCCGATCCGGTAGATCGCGTCGTCCTGACCGGCGACGGACTTGGCACCGAGGAACTGGGCCTGGATCAAGGCACCGGCCTCGGTGTTGCCGCCGACGAACAGGTTGCTTAGCCGCCCGAACCGCATCGACGTGCCGGTGAGGATCGATCCGCCGACGAAGAACTCGTTGGTGATTCCCGCGACGTTGATTCCCGGGGGAACGATCTGCCCGGCGTCGTTAAACGGCCCCGGGGCCGAGAGATTGCCGGCGATGCGGATTTTCGCGGCGTTGGTCGAGCTGCGCAGCGAACCGTTAAAGTCGCCGGCGACGGTGACCGTGCCGATCGACCCGGCCGGGCCGGTGGCGTTGATCTGGGCCGAACTTTCGACGTTCCCGCCGACGTAGACATCGGTGATCGGGCCAGCCACATCGATCTTGGAGTTGTAGAGGCTCTTGCCGGTGCTGAACACCCCGACGCGACCGGTGACGACCCGCGTGCGATCGACGAAATCAGTGACCGAGATGCTGCCGGTGGAGTTGGCGAACTCGAGCTGGACGTTGCGGAACTTGTAGGCCACGACGTTGCCCAGATCGCGCGAGCCGTTGGCAATGAACCCGTCGATGATTCCGGCATTGGTCTTGCCGGGGACAATGCGGTCGGCGGCCCGCTTGCGCAGGGCGCGATTTACATCGGTCAGGACGTTGGGCACCGTCTGGAAGAACGGGTCAAAGAGGTACTTCTCGCTGAATCGCACCGAAGGGCTCCAGAGTCGGCTGGAGAGCTGTCGGCCGTCGCCGGTAGCGATGATTTCTCCGACGATAGCGCCGCCGATGATCGACCCGCCGCGGATGCCGTATCCGTCGGCCCGAACCGATCGGACCGTGCTGACTCCGCCCAGCGGAATGATGCTGGTGTCGAGGATGCCGAAGCCGCCTTCGACATGGACGTCGTTGATGTCCACCGCGACGATCAGCGATCCGAGGATTCCCCCGATGCCGCGCGTCTTGATGCTCTCAATTTCATAAAGAGGGTTGCTCAGCGTGTCGGGATCCTCCATGGCACCGAAGCCGGTGAGGTTCAGCTCCGAGCTTTGGTCGAAGGTCGCGGTGACGAAGATGTCACTGTTGATGATCGCCCCGCCGTTGAGTTCCACCGAGACGATCTTGGTGTTCGAGACGATGTCGCCGCGGACATCGGCGCCGAGTTCCTCGCCGAGCACTTGGTCGATCTGGCCGGAAGCGTAGATGCCGGCGTGGGCGAAGTTTCCCGTGCCCGAAGGCATCAGTCCCTCGCCGAGGCGCACGGTCCCAATGGTGCCGGCCTGGATGTTTCCGACGATGCCTTCGAAGACCCCGGCGGTGCGGGCGTGATCGGCGTTGGGTTCGAGCGTTTGCAGACGCCCGCTGAGCAGGAAGTTGCCCAGGCTCTTGGAGCTCGTGGCCGACACGATATCGGTGGCGACGATGCCGGTGCGTTGCTGGCTGTAGGGGAAGGTGTCGGCGAGGATCTGGGTGGGCAGGATCGCCGACTGGTTGTGGGTCTTGCCGACGCCGAGGTTGGTGGCGGCGAGATCCCAGATCGATCCGGCCCCGACGACGCGAACGATTTCGCCTTCGGGGGTGCGGTTGACGATCGAGGTGTAGTTGCCGCCGCCTTCGATGCTCATCACGTCGACGGTTCCCGGACCTTGCATGACCACGTCCAGGCGATCGGCCCGGTTGACGGTGAAGGCCGGGGGCCTGGTTAAGGTGATATTTCCATCAATATCGGCCGTGGAGAGCGGGGCGATCCCGCCGCCGCCAGTGGTGACTTTGGTCAATTCGACGGTCTGCCCGGGAGATCGTCCATCATCGTCCACTACCAGACCTTGGGTGCTGGTGACGCTGACGACGATCGAGCCGCCCTTATCGCGCACGCCGTAGGTCAGGACGTTGAGCGCCGCGGCGACGAGGTATTGTTCGCTGCCGGGGATGGCGGGATTCCAAGCGGGGTTGATGATGACCGGATCGGGCTTGAGGACGAACTTGGCGCCCGAATCATCGGTGAGGTAGATGCTTTCGGCCACGTCGTGGACGGTATCTTCGGGCAATCCGCCGCCGAAGAAGACGTCTCGGTAGAGCAGGCCTTCGATGTTGAGGTAGCGCACGTTGCCGCCGGGTCCGGTGCGGATGGCGGGGCCGCCGCTTAGCAGAGTTCCGAAGTCGCCGGCGACATCGACGAGGTCGATGATCCCGTCGGCGCCGATTCCGTCGCGGTTGACCCAGAAGGCGCTGGGCGCGAGGGTCGCCAGGTCGCCGGCCCGCATGGTGCCCAGCCCGCCGTTGGCGATGATCCCGCCGTAGAAGGTCGAGCCGATGTCGACCAATTCGTAGTTCCCGCCGACCGCCGAGGCCTTGGGGACATAGATTTCATCGTCCAGCAGACCGGTGGCCGGATCGATTACATAGCCGGTGGCCATGACCCAACTGGTGTTGAGAATCCCAAGTCCGGCCGAGCGGACGAGTCCGACGCTGCCGCGGGGAACCGAAAGGGTGGTTCCCAGGCCGAGCAGGCCGTTGACTTCCATGCCGATGTTGGCGGCGGTGATCGCCCGCAGGTTGCCGCGATCCACGCGGATCGAGGCGCCCTTGACGGGGATCAGATCCTTGGTCGAGTTGTATCCGTTGAGGATCGGTCCGGCGGCGTGGAGCAGATCGCCGCCGACATCGAAGGCACCGAATTCACCGTTCTCGACGATGAATGGGGCATTATCGGGGAAGGTGTCAGGGTCATTGGGGTTGGCGATGAACGGCGGGAAGAGCTGAGCCCGGGCGTCAAAGACGTTGGTGTTGGCGACGATGGCCCCGAGGCCGAAGTTGCCGACGCCGCCGGTAAGGCTTAGGTAGTAATATCCGCCCAACGGATAAAGTGTCGCCCCCGAGAAGCTCAGATCATCACTGAACGCCACCGCGAAGCGATAGGCACCGGGGCGATCGGCGGTGAATTGGAACGGCTGGCCCAGCGTGGCACCGGGGATGTGGTGGTTGTAATCCGAGGCGATGATCCGCCCATCCGGATCGTAGACCCCGACGAAGATGGGGAGCATGTTGGGGTTGTATAGCTGCACCGTGATGGTCTGCCCGCTCATCATCGACAGGGCGTAGTAATCCAGCGTGTCGCCAACGAGACCGCCAAGTAGCGGGGTGTTGTCGATCAACCCCTCGACAATGGCGGCATTTTTCTGGCCGAACCCTTCATTGTCGAACGAACCCAGGTACTGCGCCGTGTCAAACGAATCATTGACGACGCTGGGCATGTTGTTCAGCTCGAAGTCGTCGAATTCGGCGAAAAAGGAGAGACTGGTCTTGTGTTCAAGTTCTCCCTGCGGAGTGGTCAGCGCCTCGGCACCTTCGCCATGGACCACATGGATGCCTCCGGCGACGGAGGCGGCGGTGCGGACCTCGCCCATCCGGCCACCGACGTACAGTTCAAAACCGCTGAGGTATTGCGGTTCGTTCGTGACCGAGGTCGCTTCGGTGCCCAGCGATGCGACAGTCACCAGGTTGTGCAGATCTCCGCCAACGGCGAAGTTCATCGGGATATCGGGATCGGAAACGAACTGCCCGTGGGAATTGCCGGTGGCGATCCAGCCAGCGTAGAACACATCGGCCGATCCACTGATGTTCACCGCGCCGGTGACGGTGCCACCGATGAGAATCTTGCCCACGTTCTGCGGGCGGGCCGAGGTCGAGGTGGCACCGAAGAGGATCACCAGCGAGGCGCTTTGCGAGGGGTCGATGCTGTTTTTCTCGGCGCTGGTGGTCTCGACCCCGTACCAGCGATCGGCGGCGGGGTTGTAGGCCACGACGCTAATGGCATTGGGCAGGGTTCCCGCGCCGCTGTTGACTAAGTCGCCGACGGCCGCGGTGGTGATCGACACATTCACGAGCCGTGAATTGGTCAGATCGTGAGCCAGCAGGTTCCCGAACAAGTCGAAGTCCATCGACCCGATGAGCACCGGTTGCCCGGAGTTGGCGTCGGTGGTGGTTCCGATCGTCTGGATCACCGAACCGTCGGTGACATTCAGTTCGTACAGCGTGCGCATCCCGCCGATCGGATTTGCGGCGTTGTCGCCGACGACGAACAGCCGACCATCGGGCGAGATGGCCATGGCGGTGGACTGGAGGATTTCACCGCGTCCGACCTGAGCCAGATCGGTGAAAACGCCGGAAGTTTCGTCGATCGTCCCGAGGCGCAGGGTTCCGCCGACGTTGTAGATCGCGTAGAGCGCTTCGGAGCCGTCGATTTCCGGATCGCCGTACTGGATCGCCTGCACGTCGCGCAACTCCGGTCCGTTGACCGATCCATAGCGGATTTCATTCACCAGGGTGATGGCGGGGGAGCCGAGGATCCCGATGTGATCGACGGTCCCGCTGGTGTCCACCACGACGGCGCGGCCGTCATTGCGGAACGCCAGACCATCGACGGAGCGGAATCCCGAGCCGATCAGAGAATCTTTCGGCGCTTCGGTGGCATAGGTCCACAACCGCCAGTTCAAGTCGAGCCCGGGAACCACGCTTCCCATGCCGACCGTTTGCAATCCGCAGGAGCCGGCGAGATCGCTGCTGAGAATGGTGTAGGGGCCTTCGATGCCCGGGGTGGCGGCGATATCACGGGTGCGGGCACCGATGAAGACGGCACCGCTGTTGGCCGGGATGTTCAGGTCGAAATCCTTGCCCGTGATGCGGTTGGTGACCCGGATCTGCCCGGCGTCGCCGGTGATCGGCTTCATCGGACGCGGCTTGGGATTTTTGGGATCGGGATCATCCACTGCGCCGATGGCGATCGAGCCGGTGTCATCGGTGGAGAGGATCTTGACGGTGAAGATATTGGCTTCCGGCGGGCGAACGCGGAAATCGAGGTAGACCAGCTCATCGGTGCTGACATCGGTGGCCAACAATGTGCCAAGGTCGCCAGTGTAGGGATTGACGATGCCGGGGTTCCAGGTCAGCCCTTCGAGGTCTTCGCCCCGGACGGCTTTCTTATTATTGCCTATGGCGTTGTAGTTGGGGTCCTGTTTGTCGATGGTTCCACCCAGGGCCACGGCGCCGCCGCTGGACAGGCGAATGCGCAGGAGCTGCGATTTCTCGCCGACATTATTGATCCCGACGAGGAAATCGGATTCCGGGATGCAGGGATTGTTTGGAAGGAATTCGATCCCGGTGACGGTCTTGATGTTGACGTTCTCGAGCGTGATCGGCACGCCTTGGCCGATGTTCGACGATCCCGGGAAGACCAGTACGATCTGGCCTTGGGCACCGGCGTTCTTTCCGGTGCCGGGCTGGACCACCGAGGCGTAAAGCGTGCCGGTGGAGTTGAACGCGATCGAGCTGACGGTGACGACGCGCTTGTCGGTGGCGCCGAAGGTGCCGGGATACTGGATGACGCTGGCGGCGATGGCACCGGGGGAGCCGGCGCGGGTATTCAACGAGTACAATCGCGGGGTGATGGGGCCTGGCTTGGGCTGGGCGTCCTTGGTGGGGGTCTTGTCCACGGCGACGAAATAGAGCCGTCCGTCGATGGGCGAGAAGTCGGCGCCGGTGACTTCCAGCACGGTCGAGAGCAATGGCTTGGGTGGGCGCGGGGGATTGGTGGTCGGATCGCCCGGATCGGGGGTATTCGGGTCAGTCGCCAGGAAGTCCTGGAGCGTCGCCACCACCGTGCCGAACCCGGTCGAGGTGTCGAGCTGAACGAGCTGGACGACCTGCTGCTTGACCCCCTTAATGAACTCGGTTTCAACGACGTTGAATGCAAAGGTGTTGCCCAAGTCATCCGATGCCAGGGCCTGGAGTGTGATGTCGGGCGAGGGGGTGCCGGGATAGGTCGTCCCGCCACCGTTGATCGAGTCAAAGATCGGGGTCGGCCCTAGCAGGTCCGAGCCGTCGAGGGCATCGACGCCGCCCAGCACCTCGGTGCCCGCCGGGACGTAGGCGCCGCTTTCGTATTCGCCGGGAAGGTTGGTCAGCAGACCGGAGTTGGTATCGTCGGTGATCGCGCCGACGAGCTGGATGGTGATGTTCCCGCTGACGTTGATGCGCACGCGATCGCCGTCCACCTGGCGGAACTCGAACGAGTCGCCGAGGACGGGGATCAGCGCCGAGTTCGGATCGAACGGATTGGCCGGCAGTGTTCCGCCGCCATAGAGCGTCGTGAGCATCACGCGGGTCTCAAGCGCTTCCAGACTGAAACGCGGGGTGACAGGGGCTTTGGATTTACGGGTGCGTCGAACGGCCATGAGATACTCCTGAAAGTCGCGATGAGCGGAACAACACAGGGCGGCGCGGACATTTCGCCCGCGCCGTCGGGCGCTGGGCGCGGGGGGTGAGTGGCATGCGCAGAAGACAACGCCCGATCCCGCTTTTTGCATTGTCCCCACCGATCACGCGGGTGTCAACGCCGAGGCAGTTGAATGAACAGGCTGGCATCGTCGTCAACCCCATGAGCAATACAGGCTGCCGTGGACGATTAGGGGTGCGGCGATGGTTCACTCGCCGGTTCCAGCGACCTGAGTTTGGGGGCTTCGCTCAGATTTTTTTGTAACCGCCGGGCGGCGGGGCCGGTCAGCGAGTCGATGATTTCTTTGATTCGCTCGATCAACCGCGGCGCGGTGGCTTGGCGGAGCATCGTCGCCAGCGCCGCGGCCACGTCGTCGTCTTGCTGGTTTTTCCCGGCCAACTCCGCAGCGACGTCGATGACGAGTTTCTGGGCTTGCGGATCGCGCCCCGCGCGAATCCATGCGGCCATCATTCGCTTGACTTGCCCGCTGACCGAATTGTCCTTCGCCAGCGCCGCGACCGTTTGAGGATCGTCGATCGCCGCCAGCATTAGCTCGAGCTGGCCCCGGACGCTTCGTGTTTGTTGACGGCCTTCGAGATTGTCGCGCTCAATCTCATCCAGCAGTTCGAGAAGTCGATGCAGAATCGGTCCGATTCGCGGTGCCAGCTCTTTGCGGGTCGCCGGGTCGTACAGCAGGGCGGCGTCGGGCATGGCGCGCTCCAATTCGCCGGCCATCGCCTGCAATTCCGCCAGCCGATCGCCGCTCGACCGGGATTGTGTCGTCGGCGCGGTGGCGACGGCGGGGGTGGATTGGGGATCCGGTTCGATTCGAGGTTCGAGGGTAAACCCATCCTGAGCGTGGGCGGACGAGACCATCAGCATCGCCGCCAGCGCCAGGGGAAAAGCGGCGATCCAAGATTGCTTTGCCGAGGTCATGGTGCATTCCTTCGGGGTCTGGGCGGTTGGCACGCCGGGCAAAAGTGCGTGGATCGTCCGCCCACGATGATGCGGACGATCTCTCGGCCGCACCCGAGGCATGGGTCGCCAGCTCGATCATAGATGCGGTGGACATGCTGCGCCATCCCGGGGGTCCCGTCGGCGTCCACGTAGTCGCGCAGGGTGCTGCCGCGATGATGAATGGCGCGGCGAAGCACCCGCTTGATGCCGCGGTTGAGCCGGTAGACCTCTTCGTCGCTGAGCGAATCGCAAAGTCGCAGTGGGTGGATTCCCGCCGCAAACAACGCTTCATCGGCGTAAATATTGCCGATTCCGGCGATCAGGGTCTGATCGAGCAACGCCGCCTTGATCGGACGATGGGCGGGTCGGAGCAGCCGAACCAGCCGCGCGGGGCGTAGTTCCAGCGGCTCGGGACCCATTCCCTCGGCTGGATCGCCGCGGTCGCCCAGCCACCAGATTCCCCCGAAACGGCGGGGGTCGCGGAATCGTAATTCCTCGGGGCGAAGGCCATTGGCCTGAGCGGAGTCGAGTCGTGCGATGAAGTGGGTGTGGATCACGATCGGCGTATCGGCCGGCTCGATTGTCAACCGCCCGGTCATTCCCAGGTGGATGTAGAAGCGTTCGCCGCGGTCCAGTTGGAAGACGATCCGCTTGCCCCGGCGAGTGATCTGCATCACGGTTCGGCCTGCCAGTGCTTCGGCGAGCGGGAATCCCTGGGGCGTGAGAATGTCGCCGCGCACGAGACGCACGTCGCGCAGGCGCCTTTTAACCAGGCGAGATTGCAGGGTATTGACGACGGTTTGGACTTCCGGCAGTTCGGGCATCGGATGGGGCGCTGGAAACTTTCTTGTGGCCGTGACGTTTAACACTCCGGGGCGCAGTCGCGTAGTATAGGTAAGCAAGGTGTGGATCGTCCCGACCCGGGGTCGGGCCGAGCGCTAGGCGAGGGTTCAAAAGCTAACTTCGAGAGGCAGGTCACGAATGTCGCAGGCGGGCGTGGTTCAACCCCAGGGTGTAGATCTGGCGAGTGAAGAACTGGCAGCGGTGGAAAAGCTGCAAAAGGGGTATCAGAACATGAAGTCCGAGCTGGCGAAGGTGATCGTCGGCCAGGACGCGGTGATCGAGGAGCTGCTGATCGCGTTGTTCTGTCGCGGCCACGCGCTGCTGGTCGGCGTGCCGGGGCTGGCCAAGACGCTGTTGATCTCAACGCTCAGCCGTACGCTGGGCTTGAGCTTCAACCGCATCCAGTTCACGCCCGATCTGATGCCCTCGGATATCACCGGCACCGAGGTGATCGAAGAGGATAAGAGTACCGGCGGGCGCAGCCTGCGGTTCGTGCGCGGGCCGGTCTTCGCCAACGTGATTCTCGCCGATGAGATCAACCGCACCCCGCCGAAAACCCAGGCGGCGCTGCTCGAGGCGATGCAGGAACACCAGGTGACCGCCGGTGGGCAGTTGCATCGGCTGCCGCAGCCGTTTTTTGTGCTGGCGACGCAGAATCCGATCGAGCAGGAAGGAACCTACCCGCTTCCCGAGGCGCAGCTCGATCGGTTCATGTTCAATATCAACGTCGGGTATCCGAGCGAGGATGAGGAGTTCCAGATCGTTCGGCTGACGACCATAAGCCGGAAAATCGACCTTCAGCATGTCCTGAGCGGCGAGGAAGTGATCGCGCTTCAGGAGATCGTCCGCAAGGTGCCCGTGGCCGACCACGTGATCCGCTACGCCTTGAAACTCAGCCGCCTGACCCGCCGTGGAGAGGGGGGATGTCCGGATTTCATCAATGATTTCGTCAGTTGGGGCGCCGGTCCGCGGGCCAGCCAATACCTGATCCTCGCCGGCAAGGCCAGGGCGCTACTCAAGGGGCGATACCACGTGAGCACCGACGACCTGCGTCAGGTGGCGCTGCCGGTGCTGCGGCATCGCATCGTGACGAACTTCAACGCCGAGGCTGAGGGGATCAAAAGCGACACGATCGTCCAGAAATTGATCGACTTCATCCCGCGGCAGCAATACGAAGACCTGGACAAGACCTCGGCGAGAATGTTGAAAGACGCCCCGGCGGCGTGAAGGGGGGGATGTGGCCGCATCTATTTTTGACCGACCGGGTGAGCTGAAGGCTTCTGCGATGGCGGCCGTTGTCGAGCGCCGGTTCGAAGACGCCCAACTATTATGCCGGACCGGCGAGAACGCCCGCGCCAACGGCGCGGCGTATCTCGTCGGTTTCGTCATCGAAATTTTGCTCAAGGCTCGTTTGGTGCGCAAGTTCGCGGCCATTGCACGCAAGCGCCCCCAGGACTTGGACGAGTCGGAACGCGACATTGGGAGGTTGATATGGAGCCAGCACGATTTGGGCGGAATGCTGGATCGGATGCCCGATTTCGAGGCGGCCCTGAAGGCGCGCGGCGAGCGCGATGGTCAGGATCATGTGGCTGAATTCAAGAGGGTGTGTTCGACTTGGACGATCCAAGCTCGCTACTCGCCGCATACGATGATGATGAGCGAAGCCCTCGATATGCTCAATCGCATTCGCACGCTCAAGGAGCTGTTGAAATGACGTCACGACAACTGGAATCGCTCACGCGGGCCTTGGAAGGCCGGTTCGGGGCCCGGGTCGAGAGTGAAAGGGTGAACGACAAGGGGGCGCTATCGCTTGGCCGTAATATCGGCCCAATTCCAGCATATGACATCGTCGCAGCGACAGGACGCGATCTGGCCCGTCGTGGATGAGTGTCTCCCGCGGGAAGCGGCCCTAGACGTGTCGCTCATCCTGGCCTACGCCCCCGACGAACTGGCGGAGGTTGGGTAGCGCTGAACTGAGTCAGTGATATGGGACTGGAAGCGGGTGGAGCGGCGATCGGTTCGGCGCCGGTGGCTGACTGTATGATGAAAGGGACGACCATGCTGCCTCAACCTGAGATTATCGACCGTGGCCGCGGACCCGAGATCAAGGGCACGCGGATCACCGTGTACGACGTGATGGATTATTACAAGCAGGGCCACCACCGCGATCACATCGCGTCGATCCTTCGCCTGGGGTCGGCGGAAGTGGAGGTGGCCATCCGGTACATCGAGGAGCACAAAGACGAGGTGATGGCCGATTACCGGGAGATACTGGATCGGTGCGCGCGCGGCAATCCTCCTGAGATCGAAGCGAAATTGGAGGCGGCGCATCGGCGTGCGCGGACACGGATCGCCGCGATTCGCGCGGCGGCAAAAGGAGGTGACATTGATCGTGCTTCTCCCTGACGTGAACATCGAGGGCCAACTCGAGGTGCTGCTCGTCCTTTGCACCGGATCCGCATGGCGCGATATTTGGTCGGCGTTGGAGATAAGGGTGTCGCTCTTCCGGCAATTGGGGCTCGATCAGGAGACGCCGGACAATGAACTCTGGGAGTTTTGCCAGAAGAGCCAATTTGTGCTGGTGACGGCCAACCGCAACAGAAATGACGCGACTTCGCTCGAGGAGACCATTCGCCGTCAAGGCACGCCGACGAGCCTGCCGGTGTTCACCCTCGCCGACCCCGACCGCATTCTGCGAGATGGAGCGTACGCGCGATGGGTTGCCGAGGAAATGATCGGCGCGCTATTGGAATTGGATGATCTCCGGGGGTGCGGGCGACTGTTCATTCCCAGAC
Organism: Tepidisphaerales bacterium; assembly: GCA_038329845.1. GTDB lineage: Bacteria > Planctomycetota > Phycisphaerae > Tepidisphaerales > Tepidisphaeraceae > JBBQNJ01. Next base: position 41,482 of record JBBQNJ010000018.1, read on the forward strand.
GCGTGGAGCAAGGCTGATGGCCGAAACCGCCACCGATTATCGCAAATACCTCGATCCGAAAGTCCTTGCGCGGATCGCGTCGCTGGATTTGCGCGCCCGGCTGATCGTCGAGGGGTTGATGACGGGGATGCATCGCTCGCCGTACCAGGGGATCAGCGTCGAGTTCGCCCAGCATCGCCCGTACACCGCCGGGGACGACATTCGCCATGTGGACTGGAAGGTGCTGGCCAAGACCGACCGCATCTATCTCAAGCAGTACCAGGAGGAGACCAATCTTCACTTGATCTGCCTGGTCGATGCCAGCGAGTCGATGGCGTACGGGTCGGTGAGCGACGGGGCTGGGGCCGCGTGGACGAAGTTCGATCACGCCACCGCGATCGCCGCGTCGTTGTCGTACATGGCGATCCAGCAGCAGGATTCGGTGGGGCTGGCGGTGTTCGATCAGGATTTGAAGCGTTACCACAAGCCCAGCAATTCTCCGGCGCAGTGGAAGCTGATCACCCGGGAATTGACGCTCGAACCGCGTCTGAAAAAGACCAACACCGGGAAAATCCTCGATCAACTGGCCGAAAAACTGACGCATCGCAGCCTGATCGTCGTCTTGTCCGACTTTTTCGACGATCTCGATTCGATCAAGAAGGGGATGCGTCATCTGCGTTATAAGAAGCATGAATTGATGGTGTTCCAAGTCCTGGACCCGATGGAGATCGAGTTTCCATTCGAGGATGTCACGCTGTTCAAGGGCCTGGAGGAGATGGGCGAATTGCTCACCGAACCGCGATCTTTGCGCGAGGGATATCAAGAGCAATTGCGGCTGTTCACCGATCAGATGAAGCGAATGTGCCGCGGAATGCGGATCGACTTTGAGCGCATGAACAGCGCCGATCCACTGGACGTGAGTCTCAGCGGCTTTCTGGCGACCCGTGCCGCGACGATCAAGTGAACTTTCCCGCGCCACCCGGCACCGATGTATGAACTACGCAACGCTGAATCCTCTCGCGGCTTTCGTCAACCCCGGCTTCGCCTGGGCCGGGGTCGCGTTGCTGGCGATCCCCATCCTCATCCACATTCTCAACCGCCGGCGGTTTAAGGTCGTCCGCTGGGCGGCGATGGAGTACCTGCTCCAGGCGATGCGGAAGAACCGTCGCCGGTTGAAATTCGAGCAGTGGCTGCTGCTGGCGATGCGATGCGCCGTCCTGGGGCTACTGGGATTGGCGTTGGCCCGCCCGATGGGATGCGCCGACAGCACCTTGGCATCACTGGCGGGGCAGCGCACCGGGGTGCATGTGTTCCTGATCGACAACAGCTATTCCATGGCCTACCAAGCCGATCGTCCGGGCGCCAGAACGCATCTGGATCATGCCCGCAACTTATCGCGAACGCTGATCGACCGGCTGGTGCGAGGCGGTGAATCGGTGGCGATCATCTCCGCCGCGGCACCGGCGACGGCCGTGATCGCCAGGGGAACATACGACCTGGACGCGGCCAAGGCGGCGATCGGGCGGATCGAACAGTCCGCCGCTTCGACCGATCTGCCCGGGGCGATGAACCTGGCGCTTCAGATCGCCCGCGACGACACTTCGTCGGCTCGCCGGCGGCTCTATCTTTTCACCGACGGAACCCGAAGCGCCTGGACCGGCACCGCTGCCGCGGGGATCGAACAGGCCTCGGCTGAGCTGGGGAAGGTCTACCGGATCACGCATTTCAATCTCGGGAAACCGGGGCAGTGGAATCACGCCGTATTGGATGTTCGGCCCGAGACGCCCCTGGTTACCACCAAACTCAACTTCAACAGCCCATTCCACGCCGACGTGAAGGGATACGGTCCCGGACCGGCGGCGGCGTTGCGATGGAAGGTGGATGATTCATCGCTTCTCGGCGGTTCGGGAGAAATCCAGTTGGAACCGGACACTCCCCGGCAGACCCAGTCGCAGGTGGCGATGAAGACCGCCGGCCCGCACGTGGTGTCGGTGGCGCTGGGTTCGGCGGATCGACTTCCCGTGGATGATGTTCGCCGCCGGGTGGTAGATGCCGTCGGCCGGCTCAGGGTCTTGATTGTGGAAGGGGACAAGGGCCTGGGCCTGATGGCCGGCAGTGCCGCGTTCCTGGGTATCGCGCTGGCACCGGCGAACGATCCGGGCCAGGGCGTCGCCGGAACCGACAGTTATGTCGCCCCCGAGATCGTCAGCGATCTAGAACTGGCCAATAAGGTCCTGGGCGATTATCGCGCCGTCGTGATTTGCAACGTCGGGCAGATCAGCCCCGCCGAGGCCGATCGTCTGGGCACGTTCGTACGGCGGGGCGGGGCGTTGTTGTGGTTCATGGGCGAGCAGATCAATTCACGCAATTACAACGACGTGTTGCTGCCGCGCGGATTGTTGCCCGGACCGCTGACCCGCCGGATGAGCGCCGCGGGCGACGACAAGGGGTTCCAGTTCGATTTCCGCCCGTCGGGGAGCCTGCATCCGCTGCTGGGGATTTTTCGCGGCGAGCAGCGCAGCGGCCTGGATACCGCCCGCATCTTCACCTATCTCCAGATCGAGATCCCTGCGCAGTCGAAAGTCGAACGCGTTCTGGACTATCTCACCGGCGGCGACCCTTCGGCCAAGGGCACCGCGAACGATCCGGCGATCACCGCCCATTCGCTAGGCGATGGGCGAGTGGTCTGGTTTTCCACCACGGCCAATGCCGAGTGGACCAGTCTGCCCGCCAAGCCCGCCTACGTCACGCTGATGCACGAGCTGCTGGCCGGCAGCGTATCATCCGGCGATGGCTGGATGAATCTCACGGTCGGGCAGGCGCTGCAAACGCCCGCGTCGCTCAAGCTGCTTTCGGCACCCATGCTGCTGGATACTCAGCGCCGGGAATATCCGTTGATCCAGACGACCGATGAAGCCGGGCAGGTCTCGCATCGGTCCGGGCCGCTGACGCGGCCGGGAGTTTACACGCTCGTGACCGGGGCCGAATCGCTGCCCATCGTGGTCAATCCGCCTTCCGATGAGGCGGACGTGCGAGTTCTCGACGATGCGGGGATCAAAAAAGCGATGGGCGGCGTCGAGGTCGAACTCGAGGCCGATCAGATTCCACCGGAAATTCTCGCCCGCCAGTCGGGCAATGACTTCGGGTGGTCCCTGATGGCGATTGTCCTGTGCGCCGCGGCGCTGGAATGTCTGCTGGCGATGCGGTTCGGACACCACCGTGTGATCCACGCCCGCGGAGCGAAAGGTTGATGCCAACGCCCATGCGCCGACTGATCGAAATTCTCCTGGGGCTCAAAAACGGCTTCCTAAGCGAAGACGGCAGCTTCGCCGTGCGTTTCAATCCGCAGTGGCCGGGGCAAGGTTTCGTCGGGGCCGCGACGTGGAACGTGATCCTCGGGGCGCTGGCGCTGGGGCTGGTGATCTACGTCTATCGGCGAGATGGGCGATCGCGCAGCGCCCGCATCCTGCTGGGGGCCCTGCGCGGGTTGCTACTGGCGTTTCTCATCGCCCTGCTGAACCGGCCGGTATTGACCCTGGGACAAAGCCGCATCGAACCGTCGGTGCTGGCAATCGCACTGGACGAATCGCTGAGCATGCGCGTGCCGGATGTGACCGACACGCCGGATGAAGCGCCGGCCACCCAGCCGATCTCCCGCCGGCGCGCGGTGGTGAATCTGCTGAACGGGCGCGACGGACAGTGGCTCAAGTCGCTCGCCCGGGAGCATCAGCTTCGACTGTATGCGTTCGATCGCGACGCCCGCCCGCTGGGGAGCATGTCGCAATCGCCCGCCGAGGGCGCGGCGACGGCGATCGACCCGGACCTGGAGCGATCGCTGGCCGAACTCAAGGGCGATGGACAAAGTACGCAGGTCGCTCGCTCACTCAATACGATCCTCGACGACCTGCAGGGCCAGCGCCTCGCCGGGGTGGTGATGCTGACCGATGGGCGCGATTCGCCCGAACTCTCCGCCGCCGAGGCGCTGCGGACGGTCAAGCAATTCGGGGCCAAGGTCTATGCCGTGGCGGTCGGGTCGCAGCGACCGCCGAAAAATGTGAGCGTCCAGATCGTCCCGCCGGAGGAATCGGCGTTCAAAGGGGACGTGGTCAATGTGCGGGCCATGGTTCGCGGCAGCGGATTTCCCGCCGGGCATCCGGTGCGCGTTTCTCTGAAAAACCGCAAGACCGGTGAGTTGCTCAAGGGAATGGACTCACTGGCGGCGGAAAAGACGGTGGATCTGGATCCGGCCGGTCCGGTCGAGGTTGAGCTTCAGTTCCGGCCCGAGCAGGTCGGGCCGCTGGACCTGATTGTCGAGGCCGAGAAGCAGCCGGGAGAGATCGATGAGGACGACAACACCCGCAGCGCCCAGCTCAGCGTGCTGGAGGCGAAGATTCGGGTGTTGTACGTCGAGGGATACCCGCGCTGGGATTATCGCTATCTGAAGAATGAGATGATCCGCGACAAAACGGTGGACATCTCCTGCCTGCTGACCAGCGCCGATCCGAGCTTCGCCCAGGAGGGGGATATTCCGATCCGCTTTTTCCCCGAGAGCATGTCGCAGTTGATGGACTACGACGTGGTGTTGATGGGCGATGTCGATCCGCGGCAGTTCACCGATGTGCAGCTTCAGTTGATCCGCGATTTCGTGGGCCAGAAGGGGGGCGGGTTCGGCATGGTGGCCGGCCCGCGCTTCGCGCCCCAGGCCTATCGCAACACCGCGGTCGAGCCTCTGCTGCCGGTGAGCATCGCGCATGTCGACAGCGGCGAGGCGCGCCCGACGGCGATTACCTCGGGGTTCCGCCCGGTCCTGACCCGCGAGGGCGCCGCCAGCGGCATTTTTCGATTTTTCCCCGACCGCGCCGCTAATGAGAAGTTCCTCGCCGACGAAATCCAGCCGATCTTCTGGTACTGCCGCGGCGTGCAGGCGCTGCCGGGAATCGGCGAGGTGTACGCCCAACACCCAACCGACACCGGCCCGGACGGGCGCAAGGCACCGCTGCTGGTTCTCGGGCGTTTTGGTGCCGGGCGAACGCTGTTCAGCGCCATCGACGACTCGTGGCGCTGGCGCTTCTACACCGGGGAAAACATCTTCAACACCTACTGGGTGCAGCAGCTTCGATATCTCGCCCGCAGCAAGAAGCTCGGGCAGCGCCGGGTGACGTTCACGTCGCTCAAACCCGGCTACGAGCTGGGCGAGCAGGTGACGGTGACGGTGCGGGTGCTTGATCCGGCGATTGCCGGGCAACTTTCCGATCAGCTTCGCGTCCAAGTTCTCGATGGCGACGGTGCGGTGGCGCGGACCGAAACGCTGCTGCGCCAGGACGGGCAGGACACGTTGTATCGCGGATCATGGACCGCCGACCGCATCGGATCGTTCGTGGTCCGGCTGTCGTCCCTCGCCGGCGGGATTGACATGATGGAACTGCCCGTCGAAGTGCGCAGCGAGCCGCTGGAGTTCGCCAAGCCGATGGTCAACCGCGAACTGTTGGCATCCTTGGCGTCCGAAGGCGGCGCGGTGGTGGAGTTGGCCGATGCCGATCAATTGCCAGCGATGATCAAGAGCGCCCAGCGCAAGATTCCGCTGATCACCGCCGAACCCCTGTGGGACGCGCCGCTGGCGCTGGCGATTTTCATGGCATTGATCGTGTCCGAATGGATATTGCGGAAAATGTACGGGATGCTTTAGTTGAAGTTTTACTGACTGGACAACAGCCCATGTCCCCCTTGCTCGAATCGCTTCAATCTCTTCGTCGCCGGGTTAAGTTGCTGGGTCTGGCGTTCGGCGTTTCGGTGGTGATCGCCGCGGGCGCTTCGATGCTGGTGGCGGCGATCCTGATCGACTGGCTGCTGCGCCTGCCCGCGGCGCCGCGGTTGGTGGTGGGGCTGGGGATCGTCGCGGGGCTGGGATACGCGCTGTGGCGATGGGTGGTGCGCCCGGCTCTGGCGCGGCTGAGCATTTCCGACGTGGCGGGGCGGCTGGAACACGTGTTTCCGCAGTTCGACGACCGCCTGCGCAGCACGGTGGATTTCATCAACGGCGACATCCCCGGTTCGGCGATGATGAAGGACCGGGTGGTGGCGCAGACCAGTGAACTGGCGTCGAGCCTTGATTTGTCGCGGGCGATCGACCCGCGTCCGCTGGCCTGGGCCGCCGTCGCCGCCATCGTCGCCGTCGCGCTGGCGGTGGGCGTGGGGATAATCAACCCCGTCGGGTATCTGCGGCTGCTTCAACCTACCAGCGCCCGCTGGGAATATCCCAAGAGTACGGAGATTTCGCTGGTGAGCGATATCCCCCAGCGCCTGCCCGTCGGCAAACGCCTCGAGATCGCCATGCGCCTGCTGCGCGGCGACCGCGATTCGGCCCAGGCGATCATCCATTACCAGTATGACAACGGTCCGCGCCAGCAGGAGTTCATGACCCGCGGACCCGACGGGCAATACGCCGCCAGTCTCGATGCCCGGCTCGATCCGTCCAAGGCCGGGGCGAGCTTGAAAATCTGGATCGCCAGCGGCGACGATGAGGTGCGGCTGGCGCCGATCGCGATCGTGCAGCGCCTGGAGATTCGCCGCGTCGAAGCGGTCGTCACGCCCCCGGCCTACGCCCATCTCTCGCCCGCTGCGCTCGATTTGGGCAGCGCTCCGGGCGTGATGACGCTGGGTTCGAAGGTCGCGCTGAATGTCCAATTCAACAAGGATCTGGCCGCTTCGCCCGAGGCCGAGTTGCTTGCCGTGGTCAAGGATTCGCCGATGCCGCGAGTCGCCTGGTCGCGTAGCGGTTCGGCGATGCTCTCGGGGGCATTCGTCGCCGGCGAATCGGCGCGATTCTCGATTCGGGCGGTCGATATCGATGGGTTCGCCAATTCGGCCCTCGAGGAGTACGAGATCATCGTGCGCCCGGATCAGTTGCCGACCGTTCAGATTGAAAATCCCCGGCGCAACGAAGAGCGCACTGTCGTGGCGGTGATTCCGCTTCTCGCGTCGGTGGATGACGACTTCGGGATCGATTCGGTGAAGCTGGTGATCCAACGGCTCGGCGAGCCGGGCGGGCAGTGGTCGATTGATCTTCTGCGCGATGCCAAACCCGTAGAGGGCGCCGCCTGGACGCCCGCCGAAGGCAATAGCGAGCGGCGGCGGTTCGCTCTGTCCTATCCGTGGGATCTGTCGCGTCTGGCCGATGCCAATCTCAAGCCGGGAGAAGTTCTCGAGTTTCACCTGCTGGTCCAGGACAATTACGAGCTCGACGGCTCGCGCCACCCGGCGGTCCCCAGCGGCAAGCTGCGCCTGACTTTGATCAGCCAGGATCAACTCAACGAGATCCTCGCCACCGAACTGCGCGCCGTCGCCAATCAGGTGCAGGAGATGAGCAATCACCAGAATACGTTGAAGGAAGAGACCGCCGCGCTCGAGCGGGATACGCGCGACAAGCCGGCATTCGACAAGGCCGATCGCGCCGCCGCCGAGCGGCTGATGAACCAGCAGAGCGCTGTGGCGTCGCAATCGACGCAGGTGGCCTCCAAGCTCGAGGCGATGCGCCGCCGAATGGATGAGAACAAGTCGCTTAACCAGGAGCTGCGCGACATCGCCGGCGACGTGAAGCAGCAACTCACCGACGCGGCGGAAAATCCGATGAAGCGGGCCGCATCCGAGCTTTCATCGGCCCGGGATGCGTCGGCGGAACAGCGGCCCCAGCGCGATCAGGCGATCAAGCAGGCCGGGGCCGATCAGCAACTCGCCGCCGATCAACTCGGCAAGGCGCTGGAGCGACTGGGCAATCTCGGCGATCTCCAGCAGATGATCGCCAAGGTGCGCGATCTGCTGGAAAAGCAGGAGCAGGCCGGGCGCCAGATCGCCAAGGCCGGGGAAGGCAGCCTGGGCAAAAAGCCCGAGGAGATGAGCCCGCAAGATCGAAAGGCGATGGAGGACGCCGCGGCAAAACAGGCATCGCTGGCGGAGAAAACGGACAAGGCGTTGGCGGAGATGAACAAAGCCGCCGAGCAGATGTCCAAGTCCGATCCATCGTCGTCGGCGGCGATGAAGCAGGCAGCGCAGACCGGCGAGCGTCAGAACGTGTCGGGCAATCAGTCGCAGGCGGCCAAGGCGGCGCAGGCTAACCAGCAGTCGCAGGCGCAGGCTTCGGCCAAACAGGCGGAGATCGGCTTGCAGATGATGCTCAACGAACTGCGCGAGGCCGAGCGGCGCAAGCTCGAGGAACTCAGCCGCAAACTCGCCGAATTAAGCGACCAGGTGTCGAGGCTGATTCGTCGTCAGGCCGGGCACAATCTCGATAATCTCGGTCTCCAAGGCCCCGAGCGGATCGCGCAACTGGATGCGGTGATTTACGAGGATCTGCTGCAAAAGTCGGCCCGATCGCGGGATAAGCTGCCGCCGGTGCCCGAGCTGGCTTCGCTTTCGACGCAGCAGGAGCAGACCGAGCGCAACACTCGCGATATTGCGCATCTGGCCGAGGCCAATCCCGCCGGTGCCGAGCCGAGCGCGCATCTGGTCCGCGCTGCCGGGAAGATGGAACGCGCGATCGTCCAGTTGCGCGACAACAAGGTCGCCAGTGCCTACGACCCGCAGGTCGAGGCCCTGGCCGCGCTGCTCGATGCGCAAAAGCGCATCGAGGAGCAGCAGGCCAAAGCTCAGGAAAGACTCGAGCAGAAGAAGAAAGAGGCGATCCGCGAGCGCTATGTCAAGATTCTCGACGAACAGCGCAAGGTGAACGATGAGACCTCCCGCATAGACGGAACGCGTGCCGCCGACGGCAATCTTCCGCGCCCGGACCTCATCCGCCTCGGACAGCTTCCCGGTCGCCAAGGCGCCTTGGCCGACACCACCAAGGCGATCGAGGAGGATCTCTCGGCGGTCGGATCGATCATCTACGTCTGGGCCAACAAGGACATCGTTCGCAGCATGAACGAGGTGAAAGCCGACCTGGCCCGACCCGCGACCGGCGAGCCGACTCGCACCGAGCAGGCCCGAATCGTCGAGCAGCTCGAGGCGATGATCCGCAATCTGGCCATCAAGCCTCCCGAGAAAAACTTCGAGGATCGCGCCGGTGGTGGTGGTGGTGGCGGTGGCGGTGGCGGTGGGGGCAAGTCGGCCAAGCTGCCGGCCGAGGCCGAACTGCGATTGCTTAAGGACCTTCAACAAGCGGTCAACACCGCCACCAAGACGCTCGATGCCATGCCGCAAAAAGACAAGCCACGATTGTTTGCGCTGGGCGGTCGCCAGGGCGAACTACGCGGAATCCTCGACGAACTGCTGAAAAAGGCCTCGACCGAGGGAAAGGGGTTAGGCCCCGAGCCGAAGGACTCGGAAAAGCTGCCGGAAGAGGCCGGGGAAGAAGCCATCGAGAACCAGGAACTCGAGCAGGAGCTGCTGCAAGGCGAACCGACCGCCGAGCGCATTGAAAAACAGGTGAACCGCGTCGGCGATCGCATGGCCCGATCAAAGACCCGTCTAGGGCGCGACGTCGATCCCGGAAAGATCACCCAGGTGATCCAGGATCGCATCTTGCGTGATCTGGACGACCTGATCCAGATCGCCCGCAATCAATCGGCGACCGCCTCAGCCAAGCCGGGTTCCGGCCAGGGGTCCAAGGGGCAGGCGCCGAAGCCCGGTGCCGGGGCGATGGGGCAGCAGGATGCCAATGCCCAAGGCGCATCGCAGCCCAATTCCGCGCAGAACCCGGCGCAGGAATCGAAGCTGACCGGCGGTGGCAACACCAACGCGGACCTGTCCCAGGAAATCCGCGAAAAGATGGCCGAGTGGGGCGGGATTACCCAGCGCCAGCGCGAAGCGGTGATCGAGGGTGCCGGCGAAACCGTGGTCGAAAAATACCGCCGCCTTGTCGATGACTACTATCGTTCGTTGGCCGTTAAGGCGACCGAGCGCCGTTAAAAGTTGAGCTATGGGAGGCGAGAAATGACCATGATGCATCGAATTCTCATCGGCCTGCTGGCGCTGGCGGTTCTCGCCCCCCCAGCCGCCGCCGCCGGACCCGGTCTGGCGCAAAAGCGAGGAAAGAAGACCGCCGATTCTGGAATGGCGCTGGTCCCCAACCAGGTGCGCGGCGATGAGCTGACCCCGGAGGTGCGCACGGCCGTCGAGGCCGGCTTGCAATGGCTCGCCGGCCGGCAAACCCGCGAAGGCGCCTTCGGCGCCAGCGGCTCCGGATACGGCGCCCATACCGGCATCACGTCGCTGTGCGCCATCGCCTTCATGTCGGCGGGAAATCTCCCCGGCCGCGGCAAGTATGGCGAACAGGTGCAAAAGGCCGTCGATTTCATCCTCGCCAACAGCCAGGAATCTGGCCTGCTGGCGGCGGACAATTCGCACGGCGTGATGTATTCCCACGGGTTCGCCGCGCTGTTTCTGGCAGAAGTTTACGGCATGACCGGTGATGAAAACGTCAAGGAACGCCTGCAGAAGGCGATCCGGTTAATCGCCAAGTGCCAGAATAAGGAAGGGGGCTGGCGCTACATGCCCGTCCCCTACGACGCCGACATCTCCGTGACGATCTGCCAGGTGATGGCGCTGCGGGCGGCCCGCGATGCGGGGATCAAGGTCGAGAAAGAGACGATCGACAAAGCCGTCGCGTACGTGCGCCGTTGCCAGAACCCCGATGGGGGTTTTAGCTACACCGCCAACCAGGGGGGCAGCGGCGGCTCGGGGTTCGAGCGTTCGGCGGCGGGGGTGGCGGCGCTCTACTATGCCGGCATTTTCGAGGGCGATGACATCAAGCGCGGCTTGGAATACCTCATCCGCTTCGCCCCGCGCAGCGGGGGCGGGCGGGAAAACTCCGGACACTACTATTACGGCCAATACTACGGCGTGCAGGCGATGTTCCTCGCCGGCGGCGACTTCTGGGCGACTTGGTATCCGGCCATCCGCGCCGAGCTGCTGGCCAAGCAAAACAAGTCCACCGGCCACTGGGCCGGCGAAGTCAGCGAAGAATACGCCACCGGCATCGCGCTGATCGTCCTGCAAATGCCCAACCGCTATCTCCCCGTCTTCCACGGCAAAGGTCCGGGATCGTGATCGGATCAAGAGCCGCAGAGCCGCAGAGCCGCAGAGCCACGCAGCCACGGAAATTGAAAAGGGAACCGTGCGACAGGGCGAGGGACGCAATAATTGGGAGTCATAGCGCTCGCGACCCAAATTGAGACAATCCGCTTCGGGAAAACCGGGATATCCCGCAGGTTCCGAGCCGTTGCGGAGGTCTCACCGAAGGCCGCGAGCGGTATAAGAATTGCGAATTGAGAATGGGGGCAGCAACGTCGGTGGCGATGAATCCGATCGACCCGCGTGGGAAACCTCCTTCATATTCTCCGTGAACCTCGTGGTGAATCGTCTTGAGAAACGCACCGAAGGCATCGGGGTTTTTTCACGATGTAGCGGCCAAGGATCCGAAGGGAATTCGTCTTTTCGATTTCTATACCGACCCTCGCCGCAAAGAATTGGCTGGAGACGAGTCGTTGACGGAGACTCCTTCGCGCCTTCGCTTCTTCGCGTTTAATTTTCTCTTTTTTCTGACGGCGTTGCGGCGGCTTGCCCTGGGAGGCTGGGAACGGATTAGAACGGGGGCGACTCACCGCGTTTCCACCAGTCGGCGTCGGAGGTCTTGTCTCGACGGCGCTTTCGACCACCGCTGCCCTCACTGGGCGGAACATCGTCGGTTTGATCGAATGAATCGAAGGAATCACCGAACCGATCCGGCGAATCACCGTCGTTCTCGTCGGTGGGTGAATCCTCCGACATCTCGGCGTCGGATTCTCGCCGCACAACACTGGCCAGCGCCACGGCGAACAGCGGGCTGATGGTCTTGAGCATCGCCGCATCCTCATCGCCGAACGGGGTCTTGCCCGAGCGGAACAGCACTACCGTCGCCAGCGACTCGCCGAGATAGGTGCAATTGACGGCCATGACCGTCTGCCCCGACAGATGCTCGAGTTCGCGCGGCGTCAGGACGTCGCCGGCCTCATCGGTGCCCAGATGCACGAAGCCATCGCGGGCGGCGAGGGGAATGATCCCTCCCCTCATCGCGTCGGTGAGCGCCGATTCGCCGGGGATGGTGTATTTCATGTACGCCCCGAGCTGGTAGTCCTGGTCGTCACCGGCGAGCCAGACCGCCACATTGCAGTATCCGGCCTGGCGAAGAATCCAGTCCATCGTGTGGCAGAGCAGTTGCTCGAGATCTCTGGCTTCGCGCAGATATTTTCGGAACCCCTCCTGCGTGCGCACCACGTCGAGCTGGCGTGACAGCTCTCCATAGGCGCCGATCAGGTCGTTGCACAGCAGGTCCACCTTCTTGGCCACGGTTCGGCGGGCATCGTTCAATCGCCGCACGGCGATCCTCAGACGCCCGAGTCGGCGCTCGTTCTTGGCTTCCAACTGCTGGCGGTTCAAGGCCCGTCGGATGCGCTCGACGAGTTGGTCGGCGGAAAAGGGCTTGGGCAGAAAGTCGGTCGCGCCGCAGCGCAGGGCGCTGATGGCGCCGTCCACGCTGGGCTTCCCGGTGATGACGATGGCCCCGGCGAAGGGCTGGGCCTTGCGAATTGTTTGCAGGAGCGACAGGCCATCGCCATCGGGAAGATGCACGTCGATCACCACCAGCTCGACCGGCTGCGATTCGAGAATGGCCCGCGCCTCGGCGACCGACGTGGCCCGCAGCAGTCGGCAGCGGACCTCTCGGCCGAGAACGTCGGCGAACAGCTCGTGCAGGTCCGACTCATCGTCGATCAGCAGCACGCGCGGGCACAGGCTCATGGCCGGGAGGGTCGTGGGGATCGCGGTCGCCGAAGGCATGGCTCCACTCCGGAAAAGTCGTCGGTCTTGTTCGAGGGATATTCGCAGTGGAACATCCGAAAACTCACTGCTCACCGTCGCGCCATCCTTGGAGCTTGTTCCTTCGGCACCTCACTGCGCCGTTTTTCGTTCGGGTCTGGCGACGGCCGCGAGGGGCGTCGCGTCGGGCGGATTGACCGCCGGCAGCAACACCAGCGCCCGGCATCCCTGGCCCAGCCGGCTTTCCAACCGGATCGTTCCTCCGCTGGTTTCGATCCAGCGGATCGCCTTGGCCAGGCCCATTCCGCGCCGGCGGCCGGCCGGGCGCGAGCTGAAGAACGGATCGAACGCCCGCCGAAGCGTCGGCTCGTCCATTCCCGGGCCGTTGTCGGCGATGACCACCGCGACCCGGTGCGTCGTCGAGTCGTGGGCGGCGTGGACATCCACCCGCGGAGGCTCGGTCTTGCATTCCGTCGCCGCCTGGATCGCGTTGTTCAAAACCTCTCGAAGCGCCCCGCACACCTGCTCGACATCCACGCGGACCTCGGGAACGTCTTCGATCGTCACCTCGATGTTCGTATCGGCCGGATCGAGCTGCATCTTAGCGTCGTGTAGCGCCCGGCCCACCAGGTCGGCAACGTCCGCCACTATCGGCTTTGGCGCGGCTGGTTTGGCGAAGTGCATCAGCTCCGTGATGATCCCGCTGAGCCGATCGGCCTGCTCGTGGATCAGGTGAGCCGCCGCTTTCAGCCGCGGATCGGTCAGTTGTGATTCGAGCAACTGCGATCGGCCGGAGATCACCGCCAGCGGATTGTTCATTTCATGCCCGGCGCCGGCGGCCATCTCGCCCACCGCGACCAGGGTCCGGCTCTTGAGAATCTCCGCCTGTGCCCCGTGCAATTGCCGGTTGGCATCGGCGAGCTGTTCGCTAAGCAGCCGCGATTCCTCGCGGATCTGTGCCGTGCGCAGGGCTAGGCTCCATCCACCGGCCATGGCGGTGATCTCGCGCACCTGCGGGCTAAGCCGCTGCGATTCTCCCGACGGCGCCCCCCACGCCACCCCGCCGATGCACACCCCGTCGCACTGAAGGCAAATCCAGTAGCGCTGATCGTGCGAGAGCCTGGGAGAGACCTGGCCCAGCAGCCATTCGAGTTCATCTCCCGCCGATAGCACCGGACCCAATCCCGCGCCCGGCTCGCGGGGGCGCTGCGGGCAGTCGAGGACGGTGGTTTGAAAAACGTCCCCGGCATCGTCGAAGAGCAGCACCTCGGCGAAGTCCTGTCCCGGCAGGATGGAAAACGCCGCGACACAGGCCACGTCCAGCACCGCCGAGGCGGTCTGCCCGATCGCCCTCAGCACGCCTTGGGGCGCGGCATCGGGACGTAGTTCGCCTTGGAAATGGCTCAGAGCGTCAAAAAACTTGGCGCGGATCGCCAGACGACGATTCTTCGCCGCCAACTGACCGCTGACGCGACCGAGGTCCTGGTTGGCCTGGTGCAATGCCTGCTGATACAACTCGGCGGCACCGGCGTCGCCCAGGCCCAAAGCCTTGGCCCGCGGCTCGATTTGTTCGACCAGGCTGCTGCGAACCTGCTCGACGCTCGCCTCGGTCAATTCGAGCGCCTCGATTAGCGCGGCGGCCGAGATATTGAATTGGAAATTGCCGCTGAAGCCGAGGTGTTGTTCGCGGGCGATCAAGTCGGCCAGGCTCACCAGATGCACCAGCGGGGCGCTGGGCGTGGCGGGAAGGGTCGCTGGCGGCGAACCGTGCAGCCAGGCGCAATCCCGGATGCTTCGCGGGAGCTGCCATCGCTCGGCGAGGCGCTTGCCGACGACCAGATGATCCAGGCCGATGACGTTTCGCTCAATGTCGGCGATGTTACCACGTAGCAGCAGCGACGCTTCGACCACGCGGTCGAAACTCTTGGGCAAGATCGCGTCCAGGGCCACTTTGCCCAGATCATGCAGCAGCCCGCAGACGAACGCTTCGGTGGGATCGATCTTCTGGTCCGGCCGGCACGCCCGCGCCAGCATCTCGGCGGCACAGGCGACGGCAAGACAGTGCTTCCAGAACTCCTCGCGGGAAAAATGCGCCTGTTCCGTGGGATCGGACCCCGGGGCGAAGGTCTGGAAAACGGTCACGGCCAGGACGGCACTGCGCACGGCCTCGAATCCCAGCAGGACGACGGCCCGCTCGATGCTGGTCACTTCCCCGCGCGCCCCTACATCGGAGCGATGCACCAGTTGAAGAATGCGGCTGGTGAGCGAGGGGTCGGACTCGATCAGGCGCACGATATCCGCTGCCGAGGCGTCGTCGTCGCCGGTCGCTTCCATCACCCGCACCGCCACCGACGACAGCGTCGGCAGTTGGGCAAGCTGCTGAAGGATCAGCTCGGTGCGCTTGTCGCAGGCAGTGGCCATGGCTCGATCACCCATCAGCGCGGCTTACGCCGCGATTAGCTCGCCCACCCGTTCGATCAGCTTCTCGATGTTGAATGGCTTTTTCACGAAGTCATCGGCGCCGGCCTTGAGAAGGCTTTCGATCTCCTCCTGATTGACCACGCCCGAGACGATGATGATCTTCATGTGCTGGAAAGCCGGGTTGGCGCGGATCGTCTGGCAGACGACGTTGCCGTTCACGTCCGGCAGCATGTAGTCGAGGATTACCAGATCGGGATGAAACTCGTGGGTGAGGATGCCCGCCTCGTAGCCGGTTCCGGCGGTCTTGACCTCGAAGCGTCCGTCGCGCTCCAGGACATCGACGAACAACTCCACGATCTCGGGGTCATCATCCACCACCAGCACCTTGCGCTTGCCGGAGTCCAGGGCATCGGGGGGGATGCCGTTGTCTTTCATGAAATGGAGCAGCGAATCGCGGGGGATTCGTCGAAATCGGCTTCCGGGAACGCGAAAGCCCTTGAGCCGTCCGCTGTCAAAGCAGCGGATAATCGTCTGCTGGGAGACCTTGCAGATGTCGGCCGCCTCGCCGGTGGTGAATACCGTTTTCATCGTATCCTCGTTTCGAGAGAGACAGTAAACGTCAAAACTGGTGGACAAGGGGGAATCGAAACAGATTATCTCATTTATCCATCTTATCTATTTGAACATCGGCGTGACGATTTTGCAACTTGAGGGTTTTCGGTCGCCCGACGCCGTTTATGAGGGCAACGCATGGCCGCGGGGGGCGATAGGATGCCCGGGTGAAAAAATTCTGGATCGGGGGGGGAATTTTACTTCTATATTTGGTCAAGGCCCGATAAGATGGGTTACGGCTCGCCGCGCGCGGCCGACCGCCCGTGACTGGAACGCTCGTTCCGGCGGGCTAGGGCATTCTTTTTGGAGATCACGACTATTTCTACGAATTTCCGCCACAATGAGCAGATTCGCATTTCTCCGGTTCGGCTCATCAACGATAAGGAAGAACAAGTTGGCATCGTCCCGACCGCCGAGGCGCTGCGCATGGCGCGCGAGGCGAGCATGGACCTGGTCGAGGTGGCCCCGACGGCCCGTCCCCCGGTTTGCCGGATCATGGATTACGGCAAGTGGCGGTATCAACAACAGAAAAAGGAAGATCGCTCGCGGGCCAGCGGGCGGGGGGGGCAGCTTAAAGAGCTGAAGATGAAGACGGTGCGGATCGGGGATCACGATTTGCAGATCAAGATCGACCGGGCCCGCGATTTTCTCGATGAGGGGAATAAGGTGCAGTTCACGCTCCAGTTCAAGGGGCGGGAAATGGCCCATACCGATCTGGGACGAGCGTTGTTCGTGAAGATCAAGCAGGAATTGCTCCCGGTGAGCAAGGTCGAGCGCGACGCGAAAATGGAAGGCCGTCGGATGACGATGGTCCTCCAGCCGGAACATAAGGTGGCCAAACCCGGGTCGCCGGGCACCCCAGGCGCCCCCGGCGCTGGAGAACGGATCACCATTCCCGCTCGCCCCGCGCCCACGGTCGCCGTTGCCCCCGTGGCGGCCGTCTCGGGGGCGAGATAGCGCGCTCTGGATTCGGGGCCGAACTGTTGGTACACTCCCTCGCCCCTCACTTCGAGGGGTGTTTAGTTTTCCGAGGAGTCCAATGGCTTACAAAATGAAGCCGAACAAGGCCGTTGCCAAACGGTTCAAGTTCACCAAGACCGGGAAGGTCAAGCGTCATCACGCTAAGACCTCGCATCTGATGAGCGGTCGCCCCAGCAAGAAACGGCGTCACTTGCGCCGTCCGGCAATCTTGGCCGAGGGGCTTGCCCGCAACATGCGCCGACTGGTCGGCCTGCACGGCAAGCATCCGAAGAAGGTCGAACACGAAAAGGCGCTGGCGGCGAAGACCCAAGCCGCCGCGGCCGCGACCGAATCAGCGCCGGCGTAACCAAGCCGGCACCAACGGCGTCGAGCCATCGGCGCCCCACGTAAGTGACGAGCGATCTCGTCGCAGCTATGCCTCCGCGATTCTGTCGCGGTTGTGCCCCTGGCTTTTCACCGACCGGAAAGGATTTCACCATGCCTCGCGTTAAAGGCGGGCCGCATCAGGCCCGCAAACGAAAAAGAGTTCTAAAAAAAGCCAAGGGCTTTCGCGCTTCGTCCGGGACGATTTACCGGGCGGCCATCGAGTTCACCCACAAGGCTGATGTCTACGCCTACGAACATCGTCGTCAGAAAAAGCGCACCTTCCGCGCCTTGTGGATCACCCGCCTGAATGCCGCGTTGAAGCAGCGGGGCGTGAGCTACAGCCGGTTTATCCCGGCGCTTCTGGCCGCGGGGATCGAACTGAACCGCAAGATGCTCAGCGAACTGGCGATCAGCGATCCGGCGGCATTCGATGCGATTGTCGCGCAGGCCAAGCCGCATATGGCGAATCCCGCCGCGACGTAGGCTCGCAGGACGGGATTAAACGCGAAGGCGCGAAGAAGCGAAGAGAAAGCCGGGCCGCGACGGATTGAGAACCGCTCTTCTTCAGGGCGGACGGAGAAGGTTCACGTGTTGAGCGGAGGACTTTTTACCGCGAGGCTCGAAGAACACCAAGAAGAATAGACATTCTTTGTTTGGGGGTTGGTTACTTCGAGTTTTGTTTTTTTCGTCCGACGGGGTGGGTATCGAGTCAGTGCAAGGCGATCCCAGCGGGGTCGCTTTTTTTCGTTGGAAGTGGGCGGTGGACTTGATCGCGCAGCGGGGGGATGATGGGGAGTGTGTGCAGCGGCACCGTGCCGCGGCTGTGGGGTTTCTTTTGGGACGTAACAGGCATGAACCGAGAAAAATCCGCATGGCTGATCAGCGTTGTTCTCGTGGCGCTGCTGGCATTTCAGATTCCCGGGACCCTTGCCCAGCGCGATGATGATTATGCATTCGTGCGGACCTTGATCGAGATCAATCGGCGGGTTCAAGACAACTACGTCGAGCCGGTGGATGACGGCAAGCTGCGCGAGTCGGCGATCGAGGGAATGCTTGGGCAACTCGATCCCTACAGCGTCTACATCCCCCCGTCGCGGCAGGAGGATTTTGATCGGATGCTCGAGGGGACTTTTCGCGGCGTGGGAATTCAGCTCACCCAGCGAGAAGATGGCCTGGTGGAAGTGGTCACCCCCATCGAAGGATCACCGGCGCTGCGGGCCGGGGTGATGGCCGGGGACATCATTCTCAAGGTCAACGGCGAATCGATCGAGGGGCTGAAACTCCCGCAGATCACCAAGAAGGTCACCGGTCCGATCGGGACGGAAGTGACGCTGCGACTGCGCCACGAGAACAACGAGGAGGTCGATCTGACCATGACCCGCGCGGAGGTCACGCTGCCCACGGTGATGGGATACCAGCGCAAGGCGGACAACGCCTGGGACTATTTCGTGACCGACGACCCGAAGGTAGCGTATATCCGCATCACCCAGTTCACCGAGGCGACGTTCGACCGGATCAAGGAAATTCTCGTCGGGGACAAAGACCTTCGCATCGGGCGCGATCCGATGGGCGGACTGATGGCCGAGGGGATGCAGGCGCTGATCCTGGACCTGAGGTTCAATCCCGGCGGGCGGCTGGACCAGGCGGTGAAAATTGTGGACCTGTTTCAGGACAAAGGGGTGATCGTGCGCACCAGGGGGCGCAATCGTCCCGAGCGGGTTGAAGAGGCGCACGAGGACGGAACCCTGCCGCGTATCCCGATGATCGTGCTGGTCAACGAGCACTCGGCAAGCGCGTCGGAAGTGGTGGCCGGGGCGCTGATGGACAATCGACGGGCGCTGGTGATCGGGGAGCGCAGCTTCGGTAAAGGGTCGGTGCAGGAGTTGATGCCCCTGGACGGCAAGAACGGCGAACTGAAGCTGACGGTCGCATATTACTACCTTCCCAGCGGGCGGCTTGTGCATCGCAAGAAGGATGCGACCGACTGGGGCGTGCAGCCGCAGATCGTGGTGCCGATGGATGCCCAGGCCGAGCGCCGGCTGATGCAGGATCGTTATGAGCAGGAGTTGTATCGGCGTCCGATGTCCAAGGCCGACGCCCGCGGCACCACCCAGCCGACGACGGCACCGGCATCGCAGCCGATCGATCCCCAACTTCAGCAGGCGGTGAACACCATGGTGGCGCTGCTGGTTTTGCAAGGTGAACGACAGGGTTCGGCGCCGCTGATTCTCACGCCGCCCTCCACGCGCTCCTCGACCAGCGCGCCTGCCGAACCGCCGGCGGCAACCCGGCCGGCAACCCGCCCGGCAATGCCTTCGGCCACATGGCCTCTTCCAGCGACCTCCCCGGCCCCGGCGGCCCCGGCGACTTCGGCGACCCCGGCGACTTCGGCGACCCCGGCGACGACACCGTGAGGAGAGGTAAAACGGCTCCTGACCTGGTTCCCTCGTGGTGCAGGCATCTTGCCTGCCTATGGAGGCCCGCAGTCTGAGTGCGGGAAAGAGGGGGCATTTCTCATTTCGGCTGTTTGCGTGGACGACCGCGTGAGCGGACGGTTGAACTCAGCCTTTGGGCGAATGATTAAGAAAACTCTTGAATCGCCCCTAATAAAGATGCCCGTAACCGCGCTGGTGATAATGTTCCTGATGCCGCCGAACGTGCGTGACACCCACCCACCGCATGAACTCCGCCAGCGCCACGGCCTTTTGGGGCCGCGGCACGAGATGCCCGTGATTAATCATCAAACCCCACGCCAGCAGGTCAACCGCCACCCGCTGCAGCGCCTCGCCCACGACCTTGAGAAACGCCTCGAAGTCTCCGGCCTTATGAAAAATATCCGCCCGCGCGTTGCCGCGGTTTAGAACGTGGTAGGTTCCACCATCGACGATCGATCACGCCGTTCGCGACATGAGTGGAGGATATTGTATTCACTACGGACATGGAAATGAGAAATGTCCCAAGAAATGTCCCCTTTCATTCGTTCCTGAGCGGCCGCTTGCGTCTTCGCGCAATTCAGCGGTGCGAGCCAAACAGGCTTAACGATGCATTATCGGCGGGCAGGTAATATTTCACCTGGTTCGTAAGGGGCAGCGCGCCGCCCGCAAATTCACCCGCGGGCTGGCCCATTTCATCCAAGATCAGCCCTGAAGAGATGGCCTGCTGATGCAGCGTCGGCTCGTTGCTGCCCGCGGAGCGCCAGGCGGCGATGACCCGTTGGCTGCCGTCGCCGCGGAAAAGATAACCGTGCAGTCCGTCGGGGTCGCGACCGATGTTGGAGTCGAAATCCAAGCCATCGACCAATTGCTGGTAGGCGGCTACCATCGGCACTGCCATAGTGGGTCGATCCGCAAAGCCCTGATACATGTTGTAGTGGGCGGCGCCGGGATTGCCTTTCGGTGCCGCCATATAGCTGTAGAATCGCGTGATGCCGGCGGCGCGACGGACCAAGATGCCTTTTAGGTGCAGTTCGCTCAGGGCCAGGCCTTCCCGCCCGTCGGGTATCGCAAACCCCGCCTCGGTGTCCCAGACCGGCTTGACCTTCCCCAGTTTGGCCATGGCCAGCCCAAGCGGAACGACGAAGTCCTGAAAGGTTTTCGGGCCGTCATCAGCGGCCATTTCGCGAACATAGCCGTGAAATGAGATCACATCGCAGGCGTCAAGCAGGCCCAGATCGATGCACTGCAGGAGGTAGTTCAGCCCCGAGGTGGTGGTGGCACCCGCGACAAATGTGGCATCGGGGTTGGCGCGCTTGCCGGCCGCATAGGCGAGTTTCACCATTTGCACATATCCCCGCGGTGTAAGGCCGCGACCCAAATCCGGCTCGTTGCCAATCTCAAACTCATGCACGGCGCCGTGATAGTGGCGCACGATGCGTTCGAACGCCTCCTGCCATTGCTCCGGTTCACGCGGAGAATCCGCGCCCAACTCCAGTTCGCCCTTGCCACTTTGCGCCCACTTGGGCGTGCCATTGACCGTCAGCAAGGTATTCACGTCCGCCCTGACGAGCTTGGCGAACTCCTGGTCCGGCTCAAACCATGTCTCCGGTGAAGGTTGAAATGCACCCCACCCGAAGAACTGGCGGTTATTGACAAATCCCCACTGCCGCAACTCCATTATTCGTTGCACGTCGAGACTGGGAACCGCAACCATTGCGCCCGCGACCTCGGCGCGCTCGTAAAAGCCGCGAAAATGAGTTCCCAGAAAGCTCCGCCTGTCCGCGAGCGTCTGCAGGCGCGGCACGACCGCAATCTCGCGTGCATGCGCCCGCACGGTATCGCCTCCGGCGCGATAGAACAGTTCATACCACCCCGTCGGCAAATCCGTCAGTCGGGCACGACAGCCAACGCCACCATCTTCCAGTGTCTGGAGAGTCAGTTTGGTATTGTGACTTTCCCGGCCGTTGTAATCCACCGCCACCAGTTCCCCCACCTCACCGGCGGACAGCCCCGCAGCGCGGATGACCAGATTGATCGGCGCTCCCGCCACGGCCACCGCCGTCAGCGGGTCGCCGGGCCAGGCAAGTTCAATACCCGTCTCGGCCCGTTCACCATCACCGGCCGGGCCTTCAAAGACACTGACTTGCCGAATTTGCGTTCGCCCGCCGCCCAGCACTTCCAGGCGGAAAAAGAAACGATCGCCCCGCCTGACGACCCCGGTTTCCGGCGGCTGCATCTCAAACTCCTGCCGCCAAGTCCCTGAACCCAAGTTCACATCCCACGTCTTGTAAACCACGGGCTGCTGCCCGAGAGTGGGCTGGACCATTTGCAGCCGCACCCGCCGCGCGCCGGACGTCCCCCGCACCTGCAACGTGTACGTCTTGCCATAGTAAAGCCGCACCAGGTCAATGCCAGTGATGAACCGGCTGTCGATGGCGGCGTTGTCTTCGGGCAGTGTCAGAGCGTATTGCCCCGGTCCCGCGAAAGTGATCGCGCCCATGGCGTTGCGATTGGCATGATGGCGGTAGTCATTGGGATGGCCGACATACCAGCCGATGTCTCCGAGGGCAAAATTGGAATTGGTTATGATTTCGCCGCGATCGGTCGGCGGCGCGGCCGGCAGCTCGAAATGGTTGGCGGCGGTAACGCGAAAACGCCTGGCCTGGATGCGCCCGGTGCCGCGAATGCGCAGGGTGAGCGCCTGCGGTCCGGCGGCCTTGGCCAGGCGGAACTGCGTCCGATAGTTGGTCCACTCGCTTGCCACCGGCCAATCATCGCTGATGGGGACGGGCGCATCCGATGAGCCCACGAACAGATCAATGGATTCCACCTGCCCGACGCAGCGGGCGTCCATCTCGATGCCAAAGACCGTCTCGGCAGGCAACGGCGGGAGGCGAAAGTTGACCCACGACAGGCCGTGGAATTGCAATTCAAGCACCCGCAGGCCATCGGGCAGTTCACGCAGGCCGACATCGGTTGGCGAAAATCCTGCCAGTCCGCCAGTCCAGGCGGTCTTCGTGACGGTCGCGTAATCTTCTTCAACCAGCGTCCCCGTCTCTGCCGCCGCCAGCGGCACCGGACAGAGTGCCAACAGACATCCGGCCACTGCCATGCAGATATATCGCCCGAGGCCCGCCGCTTGAAAACCATGCATAGTGTGTCTCGCTCGTGTTGACTGCGGACGTCCGCCTAATTTACCGTGCGCACCTTGCTCGCCGACGGCGCCCAGGTCAGTTGCCCGTTGGTCAACTCCTTCGGAGTCAGCGCCTCGGCATGGCCGTCGGCAAAAACGACGTTGACCCTGCGCCCGTGACGCGCTTCCGCGTATGCGTCGGCCTGCTGCCACGTCCAGATTTGCTTCAGTTCAGACGCGGTAATCCAGACGGTGTCCAGGAGCAACACGACCTGATGACTGGATCCCAAGCCGCGCATCTTGGCATATCCCTTGTTGGTGTCCGTCGCCGTTGAGCCCGAAGGCCGCGAGCCATAGCAACCGCTGAAATCGCTGTACTCGTCGGGCGTGGCGGCCGGACACAGCATCACCGGTTTGCTCACCAATTTTGTCAGGTAAAGATGCTGCGTGTAAGAGCGGTGGTCGCCCACCAGCAGCATCGACTCGGAGGTGTTGCGCGGGATATAGCCGCCATATGCGTTCATGTACATCTGCGTCGCCACCCCACACTGGCGCAGGTTGCTCAGACAGACCGCGCTGAGCGCCGCACGACGAGCCCGGTTCAAAGCCGGGAGGAGAAGGCTGATCAAAATTGCGATGATTCCAATGACCACCAGCAATTCAACCAAGGTAAAACCGTTGATTCGCGAACATCGCCAACTCCAGGCATGCCGTTGCATAGCTATCTCCGATAGTAGAGCCTCTCGCTCCTCCATGCCGCACGTCGCTACCGCCGCCGGCGCAGAACCAGCGTGCCCAGCAGCCCGCCCAGAACACCCACCGTCGTCGCCGGTTCGGGCACCACGGCCGCGCTGTCAATCACAAAGTTGTCGACTTGGAGCGTGCCGTTGCCCGCCCCGTTGAACTGGGCGAAGCTGATATTACCGCTGGTGCCGGAACCGAAGTTCGCGGCGCCGGTGATGACTCGGCTGCCGTCGAGCCACACATCGTAGGCGTTGGCGCTCAACGAGTTGCTGCCGTATGAGGTGGATGTCACCGATGCGTTGATGACCACGTCCACGTGGGCCTTTTGTCCATAGGAGTAGCCGGCGGTCGAGGTGGACCCGCCGTTGGTTGCGGTAAGCGTATTGTTGTTCAAGCTCAACTGAAGAAACTTGGTGGTGTTGTTGAAACTGCCTCTTCCCACTTGCAGGTTAATTGGACTGATGCGCAAATCATTGGGTTCGACAAAGTCGAAGCTGATGGTGAGGATGTCATCGCTGAAACTGCTGGCAACTTTGGTCGTCACAGTATTGGTTCCACCGCCGCCGCGGGGGGCCAGTTCCAGATACTGGTTGGACGAACCTCCACCGAACTTGTTGGCCGTATCCGCCACAAGCTTGGCATAGCTCCCACCGGTACCGCCGAGCGTGGTGGTCCAGTTGGTGGCGTCGGGCGGGTTACCGGCGGCGACACCATTGAAGTTGTCGGTGAAGATTGGCGCGGCGTGCAGCCCGGCCGTCATGACCAACCGTTCCTTAAAACCTACGGAAATCTAAGGCAACAAAAATCCCTTGACTTTCCTGTTTAATACCTACTTCACAGAAAGAAGTTTCACGCCAACAACATGCTTGGCGTCAGAGCTTCTTTCTCCGTAGGTGAGTTTATAGTCTTGACGGAACTCGCCACGACTTTTATACCATAATTCTTGAGATTGGTCGAAGCGTTTAAGTCCCTATCGTGGTGAACACCGCAATCGGGACAGGTCCATTCTCTATCGGCAAGCGTCAGTTTATCATTGACGCATCCACAATTAGAACAGAGCTTCGATGAAGGGAAATATCTGTCTGCGACCACAATCTTGCAGCCGTTCCAGATTCCCTTGTAATCCAGTTGCCTTCTAAATTCACCAAAGCCAATCTCCTGAATGGCTTGAGCGAGGCGATGGTTCTTCAACATCCCAGACACGTTGAGGTCTTCGATCACCACGACTGACTTGGTTTTCGTCAATTCCGATGTAATCTTATGAAGTGTGTCTTTGCGGATATTGGAGATGCGATAATGAAGGCGAGCGACTTTTCGTGCTGCCTTCTTTCGGTTCTGACTTCCTTTGACTTTACGGCTTACGTGCTGCTGTAGGCGACGGAGTTGTTTGAGACGGCTTCGGAGGGCTTTTGGGTTCTCAAATGTCTTACCGTCGCTGCAAACAGCCAAGGATTTGATCCCAAGATCAACACCAACGATGGCTTCTACCTTCTTAGGTGCGTTTGGGACTTCCTGTTCCACTTGGACAGATACAAACCAGTGACCAGTGTGTTCTGAAACTGTAGCGGAGAGTATCTTA
>JBBQNJ010000019.1:0-65146 GCA_038329845.1 Tepidisphaerales bacterium
CGCGGGGGGGGGCGGGGCCGCCGCGGGTGCCGTTGGGTTGGGGGGGGTTCCCAAACCCCCCCCCCCGCCGATCCATGGCAAGTTGATCCTACCGGCGTCCTTTTCACCGGTTAATGCTTCACCGGCGCGATCGCTAGAGAAGATTCCCGTTGCGGTCGTAGGCGAAGTTGCGGTCATACAGGAACCCGAATCCGTATGTGAACCGGAAGGCACCCCGCACCGCCGCGATGAACGGCGCGAACATATTGGTGCCCACGTTCACAATATCGTCCGGTTTGAGGAACAGATCAGGTTGCTTTCCGTCCCAGATTTTTTCCAGATCGACCCGGACGAAGACTTCTTTATCAGTCCCGATCCGGCGGATGATCTCGGTGCGCTGGGGGATGGCCAGGGGGCCGAGCATTCGGGCCGAAACAATCGCCTGTTTCAGCGTGATCCGTCGATTGCTCAGGCTGTAAACGCCCGGCGAGCCGACGTTTCCGGCCATGTAATATTCTCCGATAATCGGGGGAGGCACGACAATCAGATCCTTGGGGCGGACGACGATATTGTATCGCAGATCCCCATTTTTCAGGGCCGTGAGGGGAATACGAATGATGCGGGTGTCGGTGGGGGTCTTGGGCTCGTTGAACTCGAAACCCTGGGTGGCGGGAGCGGTGGTCGCGGCCGCAGCGGTCATATCGGTCTCGTCGGGCGCGGCTTCGTCGCCGCCGACCGCGATCGTCTGGCCTTCCACAGTGATAAAGCGGCCTTCGGGGGCCGGGGCCGTGGTCGGCGGGGTCTGACCCGTACCATTGCCCGACGCCGGGGCTACGTCCGGGTCGCCGCCGGCTTGGAGAAGCACCAGCCGGCCGGGAGTTCGGGCCACTCGCATCCCGCGCGAGGGGGCCTCGGATCGCGGGGCCAGGTCGTCGGCGGGGGCACCGGGCTGGGTCGTTTTGCCTCCGGTCGCGGCGCTCTTCGGTTCCGAATCGAGCCGGCGAATCACGTAGACCCACTCAACGTTGGGCACCGTGACATCGCGCGAGACGACCAGGGCATCGAGCATCCGGAAGTCGGACTGCAGAATGGCGTACTGCCCCGGCGACTGGACCGATCCGATGATGCTGAACGTGCGGGCGCGGGCCTCGGAAACGGTCGCCGAGACCTGGGCGTTTTGAATGATATTCGCGTCCTTGTATTTCCCGACGATCGCCTTTTCGAGCTCGGCCTCGGTGCGCCCCTCGGCGGGAACGGTTTCGACCAGCGGGAGGCTGATCTGGCCGGTCTCACTGACCCGAGCCGTCTTGACGGTTTCGATCCCCGGACCGGCCAAGTCGGTGATCGAGACGCTGATCAGGTCGCCCTTGCCGATCCGGTAGTCGCTGCCTTCAACCTGCAGGTCCATCTGGCGGACATCGGTGGCGTTGAGGAAACTCGGTTCCGGCTCATCGACGCCGGAATAATTCATCAAGTCCGGAAGGATGGGAAGAAGCAGCGCCTCTTGCCGCCACCGGCCAACCTGGGTGGGATCGAGCCATCCTTTCGACTCGCAGCCGGTCAGCGCGGCCAACGCGATCGAGAAAGCGACCGCCGAGGCACCCAGCCGCGCGATCCGATGCGATTTAATCCAGTTGAACCCGTTGAATGCGATTTCGGCCCAGCGCAAGAGAGACTCCTTTCGACGACAACCTGATCCGGCGGGCGGGCGGTTTTCGTCCCGCCGCGCACTGCACCGATCACCTCCCGAGAGCCGCTTTGCGTGCGGACCGGTCGGATGGCGGGCGTCATAATGCAGGAAACAGGGCGGTTGGGCAAGTTGCGGAATCTCCAGCGCCCTTGCAACACATCAAGTGATGGTCCATCGACCAAACGAACGCGCCACTCGAGCGGCAGCGCGAGGCACCGCTTATCGGACAGCAATAAGCCGAGCCACAGGAAAGCGGACGGCGCTATTCGGGTATTGTCGGATGCATGGCCGACCGAGTCGCGGACGGGCAATGAAGTATCGGACGACGCGATTCGGGTATCGTCGGCTGCATGGCCAACCGAGTCGCGGACGGGCAATGAAAAACCGGACGACGCAAGCGCCATCCGGTTAGGCATTTCATTCCGATGACTGAAGGAGGCTTAGTGAGAAGCGTCCTTCAACTTGTTGCCCGCATCCTTCATCGCGTCGCCGGCCTTGTTGCCCGCATCCTTCATCGCGTCCTTGGTCTTATCCATTCCCGATTCCATCTTGTCGCCGACGTCTTTCATCGCCGAATCCATGTCCTTGGACTTGGTTTCGACCTGCACCTTCCCGGTCCCCGAGGGGGTCTCGACTTTCACTTCTTTCTTGTCATCGCAACCGATGACCGCGCCCAGACCCATCGCCATAACGCCGACCGCGACCCACATTTGCTTGCCGAACATGTTCAAGCTCCTTTCACCTGTGCGGCCCGATCGAACCGTTCGCGTAAATGCGCGGAGGAAATCAGTCCGATCGGTGCCTCTAGTTCCTATTATAGGCCAACCTCACCGCTCTTGGCTACCCTTCAGATCGCTCCAAGCGAAAAAAGCAGCCGGACAAGTCCACTTTTTCACCGATCATTGGAACGCCTTCAGCGCCGAGGAGTTCTCGCTTGGCGTCGATCCCCCCGGCGAAACCCCGCAGCGCCCCATCGGCACCGACCACCCGGTGGCAGGGGACTTTCGGGGCGTGCGGATTGCGGTTCAGCGCCCCGCCGACCGCCCGGCATCCGCGGGTGCCGAGCGCTTGGGCGATCTGCGAATAGGTTGTCACCATCCCGCGGGGAATCCGCGCTGTCATCGCCCACACTCGCTGATCGAACGTCATCCCCGGCAAAATCCGCCCAGCCACGACATCGGCGATCTTGATCCGCTTCTCACCACTCACTGCCGTTCTCATGGTCGCATCTCCTGATTGAACCTGCCCGATCTTATCGCCGCAGTCGCATTTCGTCGCGGGATTCCTATTATCGAGGCTATGGCACATGAAATCACGATGCCGCAGTTGAGCGACACCATGGCGGAGGGGACGCTGGTGAAGTGGAACAAGAAACAGGGGGATAAGGTCAAGGCGGGCGACGAGATCGCCGACATCGAGACCGACAAGGCGACCATGCCGTTCGAGGCGGCCGAGTCGGGGGTCTTGGCGGTGACGGCGGTGGCGGAAGGGGAAAAAGTGGCCGTCGGGACGATCATCGGCGTGATCGCCGAGGCGGGGGAGGATCCGACCGAGCTTCGGTCCCGCTACGAGAAAAAAGGCGGATCGGCGGCGAAGGTCGCGCAATCGGGCCCGTCGAAGCAGGCGACCGCCAAGCCGAATCAGCCAGACCCATCTTCGGAAGGTTCGGCGGCGCTGTCGGATAAACCGAAATCGGCAGGCAAGGCCGATTCGCAAGAGCAACCGGGGCCTAAGTCCGCGGCTAAAGGCGCGGATCTGGTTAAACCCGCCAAGACGCGCTATGACTATGACCTGATCGTCATCGGCGGCGGGCCGGCCGGGTATGCGGCGGCGATTCGCGCCGGGCAGCTTAAAAAACGCGTTCTGTGCGTGGAAAAAGAGAATCTCGGGGGCACCTGCCTGAACTGGGGATGTATCCCCACCAAGGCCTTGCTCGAGGACGGGGCATTCGTTCGCAAGCTGCGGACCGAAGCGACCGATCGCGGCGTGACGATCAAGGAAATGAAGGTCGATTTCGCCAAAATCATCGCCCGCAGCCGCGGGATCGCCGAAAAGCTCTCCAAGGGGATCGGGTTTTTGTTCAGCAAGCACCAGGTCCGGCGCGACACCGGCACGGGGCAGTTGCTCAAGCCCCACCTGGTTCGCATCACCACCGAACAGGGGACGCGCGAGGCCTCGGCCGACCATGTGATCCTCGCCACCGGCGCCAAACCGACCGAGCTGCCCTTCGCCAAGTTCGACGGCAGGCAGATTATCACCTCGCGCGAGGCGATGAACCTGCCGACCCAGCCGCGCCGGATGGCGATCATCGGTGCCGGCGCCATCGGCTGCGAGTTCGCCGACTTCTACAACGCCATCGGAACCGAAGTGACTCTTATCGAGATGCTCCCGCACCTGCTGCCCAACGAGGATGAGGATGTTTCGATTCTGATCGAGCGATCCTTCGCCAAGCGCGGGATCAACGTCTGCATCGGGACCAAGACCGAGAAGATCGAGAAGTCCCAACAGGGCGTGAAGCTGACGCTGTCGGGCAAGACCGACAAGACGATCGAGGCCGACGTGGTGCTGGTGGCGGTGGGGGTCACGGGCAACACCCAGGGCGTGGCCGATCCCAACAGCGGCCTGGCGATCGAGCGCGGCCGGATCAAGGTCGATCCGCAATACAAGACGAATCTCGAGAATGTCTGGGCGGTGGGGGATTGCGTGAGCATTCACTTCCCCGAGCAAGAGGCGATGGCGGGGTATCGGCATCCCGACCTGGCGCATGTGGCGCATCACGAGGCGATGAACGTGGTCGAGCACCTGTTCGCGGGCGGCGACCATCGGATCGACTACCGGTTCATCCCCGGTTGCACCTACACCCATCCCCAGGTGGCGAGCATGGGGATGAACGAAAAGACCCTGCGCGAACAGAAGCGGAATATCCGCATCGGCAAATTTCCGTTCGGTGCCTCGGGGCGGGCCTTGGCGGCTGGGGCGACCGAGGGGTTCGTCAAACTGCTGTTTGATGCCGAGTACGGCGAGTTGCTGGGAGTCCACATGGTGGGAGAAAATGTCACCGAGTTGCTGGCCGAGCTGGTGCTGGCTCGCAAGCTCGAGGCGACCGAGGCCGAGATCATCGAAGCGATGCATCCGCATCCGACGATGAGCGAGGCGATCATGGAAGCGGCCGGGGTGGCCGATGGTCGGGCGATCCATATCTAGCCGCCGTACCCGCTTACCGATGAACGTCGGCGCGAGTTGCGCGCCGTTCCCGGTGCCGCTTGGCGATCATCGCTGCCCGTCATCGATGCCGCCGATTGGCGAGCCAGACCGAGGCGGCCCGGGCGGCGCAGGAATCACTCGCGCCCGGCGTAATGAGTGGCAAGAGACGTTAATTCGTGCCAGAGCGGTCCAGTGTGCGGAAGTGGATTGACTCGTCGAATTAAAACATCTATCGTATCCGTTAACCATTCTTGCGGGGCCAAAGGTTATGCCAGAATATCTGACGCTCGAAGAAGCAGCGGAACAATTGGGTGTGGAGTACAAGACCATTTACCGGCTCGTGCGCCAGGGGGACTTGCCGGCCGGCAAGATCGGCCGCATCTACCGCATCCGCAAAGAAGACCTGGACAGTTATTTTGAACGCCAGAAGAGTTTCGCCACCGGTCCGGGTCAACGCTCGGGGCTGACGTACCTCGAGGGGCTGCGATGCGCCGCCTGCGAGGCGCCGATCGTCAGCGAGTTGTCGATCGGCGGGCGGGACCCCGAGACTCAGCGCCCGATTTGCCAGGCGTGCTGGTCGGTGAAAAAGGTTCGCAAAGTCAGCGATGCTGAAATGTCCAAGCCTGCCGAGTCGGCGCCGACTGCATCGTCGTCGTCGCGTCGGATCGAGCAGAAGGCCCAGTCTTCGGAGCCGTCCAAGAGCCCCCAGCAGGAGCGTTCCGAGCGGATCGCCGAGTCGGTGGCGCAGGTACGGCGCGAAGGTCGGGCGGTTTTGGTCGGCGAGGAAGGCAAGGTGGCCGAGGATTCGTTCCTGCGAGCTTTCGCCCAGCGGCTTGAACAGGTCGAGGAAGTGCAGGATCCCGTGCATGGCCGCGCCATCGAGCTGCGGTCGGCGAGGGTCAAACACGAAATCGACCTGACGGCGATGGTGGCGAAGAACAGCGAATTGCCGGGCAACCGGATCAGCCGTTTCGAGATTCGCGCCAGTCTGTTCGGCAAAGGCAAGGGAGCGGTCAACGTCGAAGGCATTTTCGTGTCCCGAACCCGGGTCTTGACCGATGCGGGATTCGATGCCGATCCCTTGGGCGAATCGGAATTGTCATCGGCGCTGAACGCATTGGCCCAGCGGGCCAAGAGCCAGGATGTGTTCACGGTCGCATTGCTGGCCTCGGCGACTGGCTGGACGGCCGCCGCGGCCGAACAGATCGTCAATCCTCGCGAAAAATCAGGCTTCAGCGACAAGCGGGCCGTCGCGGCGCTACTGGACCTGCACAGCGGACGGGTGACGTTGGATGAACAAGACGAGCGGCTGGCGACGTATCTGCCGCTGCTCGATCCGCAACGGACCGCCGAAGTGCTGCCGCGCTGCACCCAGATCGTCAAGAACACCGTTGCGTCGCGCCATTCGCTGGCGCTGAAGGACGCGGTGAAGGTTTGCAACGTGGGAACCGCCTGGGCGCGGCTGGTGTTCGAGCGACTGAAGTCGGACCCCGAGCATGCACTGAAGGAATTTCCCGATCGTGGCCTGGTGATTTACCGCCAGGGCGCTTAGGGATCGACGAATTTCGCCGCGTGCAGAAAGTGGGTCGCCGCGGCGTAGTTACGAGGTGCGGAAATTGGCCGGGTGGTGGGAGGGATTGCCGATGTTCGGCATCCTCATCGCCGATCCGGCGAGCCTCGCCGGTGGGTAATGTGCCCGCCGGATCACGAGGTGCGTCCAATTCATTGTGGGTGAGTCGGCAGGCGCATCCTGCGGCACACACCAACTCTACAGGAGATGCGCGATGAGCAAGGCGATCAAAATTGCGGCCCTGGGGCTGCTGCTGATCAACACCCTGAGCGTGATGGGCTGCAAGCAGCAGCGAACCGAAGGCAAAGACTGGGAACCGGCCCGCCAGGGCCATCCGCGACCGGGTCCCAGCGAACCGTTGGACGCGCCCCCGGGGCAGCGATGAGCCGCCGGCGTGAGAACTTCCATTCGTCGGTGCGTGGCGCGAACGCCCTGGCCGACAATTTACAAGGAGAATCGACTATGAACTTGCAATACAAATTGGTGATGGCGCTGGTGAGCGTGGGAACGATGTTGCTGGCGACGGCGTGCGCGCCCAAAGCTCCGCCGCCCAAGCCCGACTCGACGACCCAGCAGACGAACAATGACCTGGTGAATCCGCCGACCGTGGGCGTGACCCCCGAGAAGGAGCCGGATCGTCACGTGGATGTAATCGCGCCTCCGCCGCCCGACACCCGCAAGACCAGCGACTATGTGGGAACCGGCGTCGGTCCTCCGCGCGAAGCGCGGCTCAGCGACGCGGATAAACAGGAGGTCCTGCAACGGTCGTTGCTCGGATTGCAGCGGATGATGATCCACACAAAGGAAATCATGGTGCTGCCGACGGGCAATGAACAGAGCGCAGCGGCCAAGAACGTCCTGAGCCGGCGGCTGAGCGAGATCGGCTTCACGGTGATCGAAGGCGGGGAGAAGATGGATTTCAACCCCAGCCAGGACGAGCAGAACGACTATCGCAAGAACAACAACGTGAACCTGGTCTTCCTGCTTCGCGGGGAGAGCCAGGAGGTGGACAAGCTCGGGAATTTCTTCAGCTTTGACGCGAACTTGAACGGCAAGGTGATCAACCTCACCACTCATCAGTCGATCTCCTCGACCGAGGTCCGCAAGCGCGGCAAGCGCGAGCTGAGCCAGCGCCAAGCGGCCCAGAGCGCCCTCGAGGCCGCGGCCAAGGATGTGGTGACCTACCTGACCGATGAGGTGGCCCGCAAGTGGGAAGCGACCAGCCTGGTGAAGGTGAAACTGATGATCGGCAATCTCAACAGCGCCGCTTCCGCCGATGACATCCGCGTCGGGATGCAGAAGCGGGTGGGAATCTACTACGTGTCGTTCGAGAACTGGAATGAAAAGCAGAAGGAAGCGACCTACGACGTGCTGTGCCGCTTCGACGTGAAGGACAAGCTGCCCGGATACGTTGAAGAGCTTCGCAAGAGCGGCGTCGAGATTAAGAGCATTGATCAGTATGGTGAAGTGATCAAGGCCAAGAACACCAAGTAGCCGCACAACGTTGAACGCGGTGATGAACGACACAAAGAATACACAGGAGCAAAAAGTCATGATTACGAACACGATGCAACGCCGGGGAGTGGTTTGGGGCCTGGCGGTCCTGGCGGCGAGCGTGCTGCCGGCGCTGGCCCGGGCCGAGGACAGCAACTTCCAGGAACAGACCACCCGAAACGCGATGGACAACGCGGTGAGCAAAATCGCGGTCGACCTGAGCAAGACCAAGCTGGACATCAAGCGGATCGCGGTGATCCCGCTTCGCAACGATACCGAGGACCGCTACGCCGAGCAGGCGGTCAAACAGGCGGTCACGCGAAGCCCTTACCAGCTCTATGCCCGCGATGAGGCGGAGTTCAATGAACTGGTCAAGGAGATCGAATGGAACGTCCGTAAAGAGGACGTGATGGACCCGGAGAAGGTCAAGAAGTTTGGCAAGATCGCCGGGGTGGACGCGATCATGTACGGCGTGGTCTGGGACAAGGGCGTGAACATGTGGTCGATCCGCGGCCATTCCAAGCTGACGCTGAACGTGGCCAACGTCGAGACCGGCCAGATCGTCTGGAGCAGCGGACCGGTGGAAGGTGACGCCTATATTCACTGGAGCGATGCCCTCACGCAGTTCTGGCGGTTCCCGGTGGTGATCTTGATTATCTTCGGCGTGCTGATGTTGTTCGGATTGATGCTCAAGGCGCTGCGTCGGGCCTATCGCCCGATCTAGTCGCCGCCGCCGGGGCGGATGGAATCGCGGATTCGAGAGTTGGGATTTGAGATTTGAAATCTGGAAACTGGGATTTGAAATCTGAAATCTGAAATCCGGGATTTCGGATCCGAGGCTGTGCGATTCGATATCCCAGATTCAGCCCCCGGCGATCGAGTGACATGGCACGGATTGAACCAAGCCGTTCCCGCGACCCTGGATAATCGGGTCGCGGGAACGCGGAAAACGCGGCGGAACCTGAACCTGTCCTCCGCCGCTTTTTCCGCGTTCCCGCGGTTGGACGAGATGTTTTCTCAAGCCCCAAACCGGAGACAGTCATGGGCTTTTTCACCGATAAATGCGCGAATCCCGAGTGCGACAACCGTGTCCGCAAGGGAAGCAAATTCTGCAATAAATGCGGCTCCAACGCCCCGCTGGGCCTGACCAAGTGCGGCAAATGCGGCACCGAAGTCGCCACCGGAAGCAAGTTCTGCTTCAAGTGCGGATCCAACCTCGTTGAGAACACCCAGGCGTTCTTGTTCGACGACCGCTGGGCGCGCCCGGACGGCGACTTCGCCGTCCGAGTCGATGACCAGAACGTCAAGGGCTGGCTGCTCAAGCCGCTGATCATCGAACATGGCACCCGCGCGCTGGTCTTCCAGCAAGGCGAGTTCAAGGGCGAGATGCCCGCCGGCCGTTACGACATGGATGGATTCATCCAGCGCCTGGCGAACTTCGGGTTCGACAAGAACGCCAGTGTGGTCATCGTCGATGCCGGCGACATCACCATCGATCTCGAGAACGACAACCTCTACACCGCCGAGAAATTCAAAGTCGGCACGCAAAGCCGGCTGGTTCTCCAGATCGAGAATCCCGAGCAGTTTTTCGTCAATCTGTTCAAAGGTCGCACGCGGATCAGCGTCGATGAGTTCGAGCGTCAACTCGCCGGGGAAGTGCAGATGCTGTTGGTCGGCATCTGCGCCCAATACGACGCCGAGGAACTGTTCGCCAATATTTCGATCCGCAACCAGATCGAGACGACCTTGCGCGAGCATCTGACCAAGACGCTGGGACGGCTGGGAATGCAACTCGTCCAGATGCGCTTCATCAGCTTCGCCGGCGAGGCGTATGAAAAACTGCGGGCCGAAAAGGGCCAGCTCAGCTTTGATGAACAGCAGGCCGGTCTGACCGAAGATCGCGTCAAGCTGAACATGAAGCTGCGGAACGTCCTGACCCAGGACAAGATGGACGAGTTCCGAACGCCCAAGGACTTCGAGAACTTCGTCCGCCAGACCGAACATGAACTGGGGCTTAAGCAGGTCATCCGCGACGATGAGATGGCCCGCCTGCGCGATCGGTTCGGCTTCGAGCGAAACCGCGAGAACTTGCTGCGCGAGATCGAGCTGGTCGGCATCAAGGCCGATGAAGGCCGCCGCCAGCAGTTCAAAGAGGTTCTCAGCCAGGAGAACCAGGCCGACGAACGGACGATGCGCGAGCTGCAACGGCGGCTTAATGCCACGACCAACGAGGGCGAGCGCCAGAAGATCATGCTGGAGATCCAGCGGCTGGCTCGGGTGCAGAAGATCGATCTCGACAACGTCGAGGCCGAGCGCGGGATGGACCGGCTCGACCGGATGAACAAGATCGACATCGGCCGCCAGAGCGGCGAGCAGGAACTGTACAAAGATCGCATCCGCACCGAGCAGCAGGTCGAGGCCGACCGGCTCAAGAGTCGAAGCACCGCCACCGTCGAGGCCCTGCTGACGATCGTGGACGGACCGCAAGGCGACCGCATCACCAAGCTCGAGGAGCTTCGCCGCAAGCAGAATCTGACCCCCGAGCAGATGCTGGCCCTGGCCTCGGAAGCCTCGCCGTCGGCGGCGGCGGCGCTGGCCGAGAAATACAAGGCCGACGGCAAGACATTGGTGCTGGATCAGGTCAAGCAGCAGTTGCAGGACGAGCGAAACCTGACGACCGGTTACGCCGATCGGATGGAGCGATTGATGCAGACAGCCTTGACGCAGATGGGCGGCGTGGCCACCACGCGGGCCCGACCCGTCGAGCCGCATCAGACGGTCGTCACGCAGGGAATGAACTACGGCGGCGGTCCGGTGATCACCGGCCCCGGCCAGCAGGGCGGTGGGATGCCGCAGGCGGGTCCCGGCGCTGCGCCGGGCGCGGCCAACGCCTGCAAAAAGTGCGGTGCCGCCCTGGCCCCGGGCAGCGTCTTCTGTGAGCAGTGCGGGACCAAGCAATGAAGCAGTGTCCCTTCTGCGCCGAGGAGATCCAGGACCAGGCCGTCAAGTGCAAGCATTGCGGCGAGCGTCTTCTGGACACCCGCGGCGTCCCCCTGGCCGGTGCCGGCACGGGAACCGGCGGCGGGGCGGGAACCGGCGGCTATTCGGTGATGGACACCATGGACCTTGCCGCCACCGCCGGCGGTGAGGCGATGCGGGTCGGCCGCGTGCTGGCCGACCGCTACGAGGTGCTGTCGCGTCTGGGTGCCGGGGGAATGGGCGAAGTCTGGAAGGCCCGCGACCGCGAACTGGACATGATCGTGGCGGTGAAGGTCCTGCCGCCGATCCTCGCCCGCAACCCGCGCAGCATCGAGGCCCTTCGCCGCGAAGCGGCGTTGTCGCTGCGACTAACCCATCCGGGAATTTGCCGACTCTACAATTTTCACAGCGACGGCGAGACCAAGTTTCTGGTCATGGAGTTCATCGAAGGCCGCACCCTCGAAGCGACGCTGGATGAATTGCCAGATCGGCGGATGAGCCTCGATCACCTGCTGCCGATCGCCCGGCGGCTGGGATCGGCGCTGTCGTACGTCCATTCGCAAAAGCCCGCGATCCTCCACCGCGATATCAAGCCCGGCAACATCATGGTGATGCCGGACGGGACGGCCAAGCTGCTGGACCTGGGGATCGCCCGCGAGATGAAAGACGCGGTTACGCGAACCACCGGCGCCGACACCAGCGGGACGTTGCTCTACATGTCCCCCGAGCAGTTCACCGGCGAAGTGCCATCGCCGGCCAGCGACATCTACTCGCTGTCGGCGAGTTTCTACGAGTGTCTGGCCGGACACCCGCCGTTCCATCAGGGGGCGGTGAGCCATCAGTTGTTGAACATGGAGCCGTCGGAAATCCCCGGGCTGGCACCGGCGGCGAACACGGCGCTGTTGGCGGGCCTGGCGAAAAAGCCGGCGCAGCGCCCGCAGACGGCCGAGGCGCTGGTCGCGGCGATGGAAGGTCATCCCGCCGGTGGGATTTTTCCGATGAAGCCGCCGCCGCCGCTTCCGGCGCGGTCGCCGGCGATCCCTCCTGGGATGCCGTCACCGGTTTCAAGGCCACCGACTTTTCCATCGGTGACCGGGCCGTCGGCGTCGGGCCAAGCACCCGGATCGTCGATTGCCACGTCGTCGGCGTCGGGTCAAACTTCCGGATGGTCGATCGCCGGATCGTCGGTGTCGGGCCAAGCACCCGGACCGTCGATTGCCGGATCGTCGGCGTCGGGTCAAACCTCCGGATGGTCGCTCCCCTCGCCCCCCTCACCCCCGCCGCCGGCTCGGCCGGCCTCGAACTCCACCGATTCGTCTCCAGCGTTGTCATCCTCGCAGAGCCCGCTTCAAGCTCGAACCGATCCTGTCCCGACGAATCCGCCCGATGCGCCCAGGCCTGCATCGAAAAAATCCCGGCAACCCACCTGGATCATCGCCGCCGTCGCTATCGCGGCGGTTCTCTTCGTCGCCGCCGGAGTGGGGGTGATCGTGTGGCTGGGGTCGGATCAATATTCCGGCGATGACTCATCGCACGCCGCCGCCGCCGATGGACCCGACCACGATCCCGGCACGGAGGCCCCGGTCGCGCCCGGGGATTCATCTGCCCGCTCGGCGGCGAAATCGCGGTATGAACAGGCGCTGAGCCAGTACGATTTTGCCTACCTGGCCCGGTTCGCCACCAATACCTGGCCCATGATCCAGTCGCTGGTTCGTGCCGGTGAGGACCCATCGAGCGGCCCGGTGACCGCCGTCGCCAGCTATGACCAAGCCGCGGCCATGCTCGTTTCGGCCAAACAGGAGGCCGATGTCAACGGGCAAGGCGAGGATATCTATCGGTCGCTCAGCCTCAAATCCAACCCGCTCAAACCGGACGGGGAGCGACTGCGTCCTTTCGGCGAGTTGATGAAGTTGTCGCTGGGCGATGCGATCCCTGAAGACACCGTGGCGACGATCTCCATCGGCTTCAAGCAACTAGCCAGCAGTCCGGCTTTTGCACAGGTTCGCCGGTCGCTGCCCGGTGCGGATCCGCTGAATCTCCCCCCTTCGGTCGGGCCGGAAACCCTTGAGCGGCTGGCCGTGGCGATTCGCAGCGGAGATCCCTCCGATGCGCGTCTATACGGCATGGAGTTCCAGGGGCTGGGCGGGATGCTCCCGGCGGAAATCCAGGCGTTGACGGCCCCGGGCGGGGCGCCGCCCGGATCGGCGACATGGTCGCCGCGAAATGGCGTGGTGGTCGTCACAAGTTGGCCTTGGGTGGGCATGACCCCGCAGCAGCTCGCCCGTATTTCGCCCCAGGTGCGCCAGGGGCTGGCGCCGTCGAACAAGGCGATCCGCATCGGCGTGGACGCGACGAAAATGAGTCCGGCGCAGCGGATGAACTACCAGACGATGATGCAGGAGCTATCCGTCGCCGCCCCGCCGCGGCGGATGTTGCTCGAGATCGACTTCACCACGGTGGGAACATTGTCCGGCGAGCTGATTTTCGATGACCCGGCCAGCGCCGCCGCGTTCGCGGGCGGGGTGCGACAGGCGATCGCCCAGGCGAGAGATGATGATGCCCCAGCACCCGTTCTGGCTTTCCTTCAGCGCCTGAAGGTCACGGCGAAAGGCACCAGCGTCGCTCTGAATGGCACCGCCTCGGCGGGAGAAATCGTCGAGTTGGTCGAGTATTCCGAGGAGTAGCCGTTCATTTGCCCCGTCCTGAAACAGCGCTGACGAGGCTCACCATTGGCAGGAACAGGCCGATGATCGTGACGGCTAGGATGCCCAGGATCACCAGGTAAAAGCCATAGGACGGCAGCCACGCCGCCAACCCACGACGCCGGCCACGCCGGTAGGCGATCGCGGCGCTGAACGCCCCCATCGCCACCGGAACCATCCACGCCATCGCCCAGCCGCCGTCATTGCGAATCCACCTTGCCACCCCCAGCTCCACTCGAGTCAGCATGGGCAATTCAGTGCTGAAATCCATGAAGATCGCTTCGAATTTCGGAATGACGAACAGGCTGATTCCGATCACCAGCGCGAACAGCGCGAACCAGGGAATGCAGTGGATCGCCCATAAGGTCACGAACGATCCAGCCCCTTGGGCTTGAGGTGGAGCCTGGTAATCCAGAGGCGGCGGCGCGGGAAATCGGTCCATGGGATCCTCTTGGTTCGCCGACATTATTTGACGACCACCCGGTCGCCGACGCAAACACCCAACGTCACGGCGGCCGAACCCCGGTTTACCGCGATTTCAAGCAGGCCGGAACTGCCGACTAGAGCTATCCGGTCTCCGTGGGCAACTTCGGCATACGTCGAGCGAATCGGCCCGATGGCGCAGCGACGGTAGAAAACGGTCGAGCCGGCGCCGAGGAGTTCGCCTGGGATATTCGTCGTCGCGTTTCCGAAGTGGTCGATGTGGATGATCCGCCCGGCGGCGGGGTCTTGGCTCAGGTGCATCTCGAGCAGGATCGGCTCGATGTCCGAAGGATCGAATACGCCGCGATCCCCGGCGGCGATCAGGCCGACAACCGGGCCCATGATGTCGCGGGCGTGGAAGACTTCGCTGGGTTCGACCGGCGGCCGCCAGGTCAGTTCATGACATCGGCCTCCGCCATGGCGACGCCAGGTCCAGGTGATCAGGCCGTTGTCCGGGCAGACGATCCACTGATCGGCCACGTTCGTCACGAGGATGCGGCGGGACGTGCCCACGCCGGGGTCGATGACGGCGAGATGGACCGTGCCAGCGCCGAACGATGCGACGGCCCGCTCCAGCGCGAGCGACCCGCCGGCGATGTCCTGGGCGGCGATCAAGTGTGTGATGTCGATTACGGTGGCGCCGGGGCAACGGCGTAACATCACCGCTTTCACCTGCGCGACATAGGCATCGGCGATCCCGAAGTCGCTGGTGAACGTAATGATCGGTGAATTCGATGGCATTGAAGGATCACTCACCGGATTGGGCGACTGTACCGCTTGCGGCTTTCAGTGAGACATCCGCAACGGCTCGGAACCTGCGGGATATCCCGGTTTTTTCCAAGCGGATTGTCTCAGCATGGCCCGCGAGCGGTATACAATGGTAAAGGCATGAATGAAGTAAAGGAACATGATTCACTCGAGCAGATGATCCGCCAGCAGGTGATCGAGCGGGGGATCGCCGATCCGGCGGTCCTCGACGCGATGCGCAGCGTCCCGCGCGAACGGTTTTTCTCCGGCGATCAACGCGACAGCGCCTTCGCCGACAAGGCCAGCCCGATCGGCCACGGCCAGACGATCAGCCAGCCGTACATGGTGGCGCTGATGACCCAGCGGCTGGATCTGGCGCGCGGCCATCGCGTGTTGGAGATCGGCACCGGCAGCGGCTACCAGACGGCGATCCTGGCGCGACTGTCGGGAGAAGTCTACACTGTCGAGCGGGTCAAGCCTCTGCTGGATGAAGCCTGGGAAAGGTTGATGGACTTGGGGATTCGCAACGTCCATTTTCGTCACGGCGACGGAATGCTGGGGTGGCCGGATCAGGCCCCCTTCGATCGCATCCTCATCACCGCCGGCGCACCGCGCGTTCCGGAGAAGCTGTTGCGGGACCAGTTGCGTGACGGGGGCGTGGCGGTGGTCCCGGTGGGGCCGGATGACGGCCAGATGCTGCTACGC
The DNA here is from genome assembly GCA_038329845.1 of Tepidisphaerales bacterium. Lineage (GTDB taxonomy): Bacteria > Planctomycetota > Phycisphaerae > Tepidisphaerales > Tepidisphaeraceae > JBBQNJ01. The sequence goes on from JBBQNJ010000019.1 coordinate 15,554, forward strand.
ATCGTCCGCCGAGGCCGTAAACTCGAGCCGCGGGACGTGGTGCCGTGCCGATTCGTCAAACTCATCGGCCAAGGCGCCTGGGACGACCCGAGCGCCGATGATCGCTGATTCATTCCCCCGGACGCGACGCGGCGGCTGCGGGAGGAATCGATTCGGAAAGCGAAATCAGACAGCTTGCACGTCAGGAACACTCCGCGTGAAGGCACGATCGTTTTGACGGGCCTGCGATCGACAGGGTTTCGGCAGCGACGTAGAATCCGGCCCCAGGAGATCGCAATGACGCATATCGTGAACCCTCCATTGCCTTTGGATCAGATTGAGGCATTCTGTCGAAAACACGGCGTCGTCGAGTTCTCGCTCTTCGGATCAATTTTGCGCGACGATTTCGGTCCGGAAAGCGACGTGGACGTGCTGATCACCCTCGAGTCGGGCCGCACGATGACGCCCGAAAGCTATCTCGATATGCGCGACGAACTCTCAACGTTGTTCGGCGGTCGAGAAGTGAATGTCGTGCAAAAACGACTGCTGACAAACCCCTTCCGACGAGAGCAAATTCTTTCCACGCGCCGGGTGTTGTATGCCGCGTGATCCTTCCGATCCTGCGGCTGTCTTCGACATGCTTCAAGCCGCTGGCGGCTTGTTGCGTTACACAGCGGGAAAATCCCGCGACGACTACGAGCGCGACGACTACGAGCGCGACGAACTGCTTCGCGCCGCCGTGGAGCGGAAGATGGAGATCATTGGTGAGGCTGCTCGCCGGCTGACGAAGGCGTTCCGCGATAAGCACCCCCATGTACCTTGGCGTGTCATCATGGCCACGCGGCATATCCTGGCTCACGATTACGACGAAGTGGACAACGACATCGTCTGGCGAATCGTGACCGAGCACATTCCGGCGCTCATCGGGCAGCTTGCCCCGCTGATCCCGTCCCACCACCCTAACCAGGAATGAGGGGGCTGTTACATCGCCCGTAGAGCATCGTCCGTCAGCCGGTAATGCTTCCAGTCGCCTACAAACCCGGCCAACTGGATAAGAGTCAACGCATACGGGGTATGCTATCTTACCCGGTATGCAAGTGAAGAAAACCGCTGTTCCGGTCATTCGCCCGAGCGGGGGGCGGCAGGGGCGGTGGTGGGGGGATCGTGTTGGGCGGCGCGTTCGGCGGCTTCGATGTTTTTCCAACTGCCTTCGGGGGTGACCAGGCCGCTTTCGGTCCAGCCGCGCGATGAGGGCAGCCAGCTTCGGCTCAGATAATCGGCGAACGTCAGGGTGAAGAGCACTCCCAGCCAGGCAAACGTGGCGATGATGAAGACGTGGACCAGCCGGCCGGAGTATTTCACGTGCATGAAGAACAACACGACGAGCGTCGCCTTGGCCACGGCGATCGCCAAGGCGATGCCGATGTTGAGATACCCGAAATGTGGCAAAAACGCGGCGGCGACGGTAATCACCAGCAGCGCGATCAGCAGCGCGAACACGATCAGGTAGGTTCGCAGGGAAACGTGATGTTCTTCAACTTCGCTGGCGACGGTCATGGGTCGTTCCTTGATTCAGAAGTCGATCGCCGGGTCGTCTAGTGCATGCCCGTGTGGGAGGACAGGTCGATCAGGTAAAGCAGCGGATAGAGGAAGATCCACACGATATCGACAAAGTGCCAGTACAGTCCGATGTTCTCCACCGGATCGTAATAGCGCGTGGTGTACGTTCCCTTTTTGGCTTTCCAGGCGATCAAGAGGATGATCGGGATACCGACGATCATGTGCGTGGCGTGGATGCCGGTCATGATGAAGTAGAAGCTGAAGAAAATCCGTCCGCCGTTGCGAAGTGAATCGGGGAATTTGTGTTCGAAGTCGGCGATTTGGCCCGCCGTGGCGTCGGGCGAAGGCTGATCGAAGGAATTGCCCGGCAGCAGATGCTCGTTATAGATGTGGGCGTATTCGTAACCCTTGATTCCCATAAAGACGATGCCCAGCAACACGGTCATTACCAGATAACGCGCGGTCTTGCTTCCCAGACCGCGATTGGCGTTGTAAACCGCGATCGCCATCGTCAAGCTGCTGCACAGCAGCACGCCGGTATTGATGAATCCGATCCACCAGACTTCCAGCCGACTGCCGATGGCGAACGCCTCGGCGTATTTACCGCGATAGACGGCGTACGCCAGCATCACGCCGCCGAAAAACATCACTTCGGTGGCCAGAAACGTCCACATTCCCAGTGTGGCGGCCTCTTTTTGCTGGCGCAGGTCATCGAACTGATGCGCCAGCCCGCGCGGATGCTCATGCGCGGGAGGGATCGGCGGACTTCCGGGCAGGGCGGTGTTTGCGGTGATCTCGGGCACTGAAATCTCTCCTGAGCTTTTTCTCAAGCCTTCGACGCCGACCCGGGGAAGTGGCCGGCCAGAACCTCTGGCGAAAGGGCACTAAAGTCGTACGCCTCGTGCGTTACCACCGGGGGTTCCAGGAAGTTCTCCGTCGGTGGCGGGCTGGGGGTCTGCCACTCGAGGGTGGTGGCACCCCACGGATTGGCCGTCGCCCGCCGTCCGTACTTCAACGACCAGAGCAGGTAAACCAGCGGGATCACATATCCTACGGCCAGGATCGACGCCCCGGCGGTGCTCATCACGTTATACACCTGGAATTCCGGCGGATACTCGTGATACCGCCGCGGCATCCCAAGGTATCCGACCAGGAACTGCGGGAAGAACGTGAGATTGAACCCGATGAAAATCAAGAATGCCGCGATCTTGGCCGGGACCTCGGCGTACATGCGCCCGGTGATCTTCGGCCACCAGTAATGGATGCCGCCGAGATATCCCATGATGGCACCGCCGACCATGATGTAATGGAAGTGGGCGACGATGAAGTAGGTGTCGGTGACATGCACATCCATCCCCAGCGACGCCAGGAAGAGTCCGGTCAGTCCGCCCATGGTGAACAGGCCGATGAATCCCATCGCGTAATACATCGGGGTGGCCAGCAGGATCGACCCCTTGTAGAGCGTGGCCGTCCAGTTGAAGACCTTGATCGCCGAGGGGATGGCCACGAAGAAGCTGAGGAAGGAGAAGATCATGCCGGCGTAGAGGCTCTGGCCGGAGACGAACATGTGATGTCCCCAGACGAAGAACCCGATCAGCGCGATCGCCAGGGATGACAGCGCCACGATCTTGTAGCCGAAGATGCGTCTACGGGTGAAGGTGGCGATGATCTCGCTGACCACGCCCATCGAGGGCAGCACCATGATGTAGACGGCCGGGTGGGAATAGAACCAGAACAAGTGCTGGAAGAGGATCGGATCACCGCCGAGGGCCGGATTAAACACGCCGATGTTGAATAGCCGCTCGAGGCCGACCAGCACGATGGCAATGGCGACCACTGGCGTTCCCAGGACCATGATCAGGCTGGTGGCGTAAATCGACCAGAGAAACAGAGGCATGCGGAACCAGGTCAGCCCGGGGGCCCGCATCTTGTGGATGGTGACGATGAAGTTCAGCCCGGTGAGGATCGAGCTGAACCCGGTGACAAAAATCCCGATGGCAGTCAGTGCTACATGCGTGTTGGAGTAGACGCTGGAGTAAGGGGTGTAGAACGTCCAGCCGGTATCCACCCCGCCGGAGACCATGGCGATCATGGTAAACACGCCGCCGAGAATGTAGATGTACCAACTGGCCAGGTTCAGGCGAGGAAATGCCAGGTCGCGGGCCCCGACCATCATCGGGACGATGAAGTTGCCGATCACCGCGGGGATCGAGGGGATCAGGAAAAAGAACACCATGACAATCCCGTGCATGGTGAACATTTTGTTGTAGGTGTCGGCTTTGAGCAGGTCCCCGCGGGGGGTGAGCAGCTCGAGCCGGATCATCAGGGCGAAGATGCCGCCGATGACGAAAAAGAACGTGATTCCCAGCAGGTAGAGGATGGCGATGCGTTTGTGGTCCACCGTCAGCAACCACGACTTGATGCGGTAGTTGACGTTGAGGTAGTTGTCGCGCGGCGATTCGACCGGGTCGAAGTCGATCGGCTGGGCTGGTATCGGGTCAGTCGTCATAACATTCTTCGCTTGAGATACAACGCGATTCTCACTCATCCATCCCCGCTTCGCAGCCAATCAGCGCTGGCTGGGCGCCGGCGCCGCGGGGAACTGGGTTGATCCCCCTTCACGCGGGGGATTCTTCAAACTCTTGATGTAACTGACGAGCTGCATTACCTGCTCTTCGGAAATCTGGTTGCGGTAGCTGGGCATCACAGGCTGGTAGCCTTCGACGATCTTCGCCGTCGAATCGAGGATCGACTCGCGCAGGTAGTTATCGTCGGCGACGACGGTCGAGCCGTCGGTGAATTTCTGCTGCGACATGTACAGCCCGGCCATGGTCGGCGCCTGCACGGCATGGCACGCCACGCATCCGAGCGTCTTGAACAGCTTTTCTCCGGCGACCACGGGCGATTGATCCGCCGGTGAACCGACCAGCCAGGCCTGGTAAGCATCCGGCTCCATGACGATCACTTTGCCGACCATCCGCGAGTGTTCGGTCCCGCAATATTCAGCGCAGAACAGGTGATATTCACCGACCCGGGTGGCCTTGAACCACATGACCGTATACCGCCCGGGCACGGCGTCCTGTTTCACCCGGAACGCCGGGACGTAAAAGCTGTGAATCACGTCCTGCGAGCTTAGCACGAGCTTTACGGCCTTGCCCACGGGGACATGCAGTTCGTTGATCTCGCGCCGGCCCTCGGGATGCTGGATTTTCCACATCCACTGCTTGCCGATCACGTGAATTTCGATGGCGTCGGCGGGGGGGCTGTAAAACGTGAAGTAAATTTTGGCGCCCCAGAAGAAGATCACCATGACGATGATCAGGGGGATGACCGTCCAGGCGATTTCCAGCGCGGTTCCCCCATGCATGGGCGTGGGGACTTCGGTGGCGCTGCGGCGACGGTAGCGCAGGCCCAGGTAGACGATCAGCAGGAAGATCAGGAGGGTGAAAAACGCCGTCACCGACCAGAGGAATAAATAGAGCAGATCGACGCGCGGAGCGAACGTCGAGGCCTGATCGGGAAGAAGTTGAAACCGCTGATCCATGATAAGTTCGTTCGAGGGTCAACCCGCCGTCGCGGGCGTCGGATCCATCTACGCTTGCGCCGGCGGTTCATTTGGCGGCTTGGTCGCCGCGGCGGCGGTGGCCGGCGCCATCCGGCGTTCGCGCCGGAACATCACGAACATGAACGTCCCCAGCGCCGCCAGGGTCAGCACCGCCATGATGCGCAGCACCGCGAACACCGCCACGCCGTACTTGCCCTTGGCAGGGTCATACTGGTAGCACATCAACAGCACCACGTCCGAGATCGTGCCGATCTTGTTGTCCGCCGCTTCGATCAATCCCAGCCGGATGTCGCGCGGGGAATACTCCAGCCCGTAGAAGTAACGGGATATCTTCCCTTCAGGGGTCAAAAGGATCAGCGCCGTGGTATGGGCGAATTGCTGTGATGCCTCATCGTACGTGTAGCGGAACCCCACGGCCTTGGTCAGCGCGTCGATGCTGGGTTGATCGCCGGTGAGAAAATGCCAGCCGGCGGCGGCGTTTTCCCGCCCGTACAGCTTGATGTAGCTGGCCTTTTTCTCGGCGGCGAGTTCGGGCTTTTCGCTCGGATCGAAACTCACCGTCACGACCTCGAACTCCTTGCCCACGTCGAAGCTGATCGGCTTGAGGCTCTTGGCCACGCCGTTGAGGGTCATGGTGCAAAGCGACGGGCAACCGTAGTAGACCAGCGTGAGAATGACCGGCTTGTCGTGGATGTACTTCGATAATTCGACGGTCTGGCCCGATTCATCGCGGAACTTCAGGTCCAACGGCACCTGGGCGCCGAGGTTCTGGTCGATGCCGACCTTGTCGGTCAAGCTCTTGGGCGGGACCATCGCCCGCGACGGCGACGGCATCGCCGGCTGCGCCGACGCCATACCCGCCGCCAGACAAAGAACGAAGATCACCGGGGTGAGAACTCGCATAAAACTCCCGTGTTGAAGCATCAAGCCCCTGACCGTAGGCGCACCGCCGCGTCGATCGCCATCGCCACACCGAAATGGTCGAGAAATCCCTGGGCGATTAGCGGGTTGCATCGGTTCCTCCTCCTGCGCCGCCGACCCGGCGCGATGAGGGCGTGGACGTTGGGAACAAAGCAGTTGCGCGGTCCAGCGACAGCTCGATGGCCCTTTCGATGGGAATCCGTACCCGCCCGGGCTGAGTCGTCGCCCCATAGCTGGTCAATTCTCGATTCACCCGCTTGAGCATCTCCCGCATATCCTGCGCCGGGGAGTTGGGATTGTACGATGGCGATCCCTGAAGCCGCGGCACTCCCGGCGGCGGAAGCTGCGGCTCGCCCTTGACGAAGCTCGCCTGCGAGGACTCATCGGCGCTCACGTTGGCCGAGTCGAACGCCACGAACAAGAAGTAAAGACCCACATGCACGACGATCGCCACGCCGAGCAGGGACAGCAGCCCGATCAGCAGCGGGCGGGTCTTCGCATCCGAATGCTCATGGCGTTCGGGGTGTTCTCCGGGATGAGTTGTCTGCGGATGATCAGTCATGTTGGCCGACCTCCTCGAGCCTGGGATCATGCACTGGAACGAGCGGGAGCCGCTGAAGCTGCCAGATGTACGCGGCGATGAAGAGGCCGCCGATCCCCACCGGAGCCAGCAGGTCCATCCAGTTTAGCGACGCCGAGGGAAGTGATCCCAGGGTCGAACCATGGATGCGGGCGTGGGCATAGGAGGGGATCACCAACCAGTATATGTCGATCAGCCGCATCAGGATGAGCAGGCCCGCCACGGCGGCCAGCATTCGCACCGAGCGCTTGGTCCTGCGCCACAGCAACAGCGCGAACGGCACGGCGAAATGGAAAATCACCAGCCCCAGCGACACCCACTTCCAAGCCGTCACCTTGGTGCGGTAGACGAAGTAGGGCACTTCTTCCTGGGTGTTTCCCGACCAGATGATCAGGTATTGCGAGAATGCGACATACGCCCAGAGGAGAGTGAAGGCCATCAACAGATTGCCCAGATCGTGAAAATGACCGCGGCTGATCACTCCCGAGAGCGGCGGGCGATCGTGATAGACCGCCGCCAGGATGATGACGAAGGCCAGGGTGAACAGGCCCTGCCCGACCATGAAGATCATCCCGAAAATCGTGGAAAACCAGTTGGGGTCGATGCTCATCACCCAGTCGACCGACGCAAAGGTGACCGAGAGCGCGTAAAGGACCAGCCCCGGCCCGGAGACGAATTGCATCTTCCAGAGCAGTCGTGGATTGCGCGTGCGATCCTGCTGGCGCGACCAGCGATTGAGCAGAAAGCTCAGGAAAATCCAGATGGCGAAATAGATTCCCGCCCGCAGCATGAACCAGTTCGGCTGGAGCCAGATCGATTTGAAATGGGTTTGCGTGCCGTGGAAGTGGTAGCCCGGGCGGGCCCAGACGTACACGTCGGGTAGCCCGAACAGCAGGGGGATGAACAGAAGCAGCATCAGCGGGAGCGTGCGCGTGCCGGTCTCGAGGAATCGCCGGATCACCAGCCCCCAGCCCCCGCCGCTGAGGTGCTGAAGCATGAGAAACGCGAAGCATCCCAAGGGCACGCTGATCCAGAAGACGAACCCGATCAGCCAGGCGCGGAAGAATTGCTCGCGGCTGACCAGCAGCCCCAGGGCGCAGCCGCCCACGCCGAGCAATCCGACGATTAGCGCCGGAATCTGGACGCGGGCGAGCAGCGGATGCGTGGCGGTCGTGTCGTGTTGCATGGAACTCACGGGGTTGCCTGGGTCGTCGGTTGAGTCGAGGCCGCCGCCCGATCGGCGGCGAGCTGGTCGGCGCGGGGCAGGGCGTCGCGATCGGCGTTCTGGCTCAGTTGCAGCGCCCGCACATACGCGACGATCGCCCAGCGATCGGCCGGGGCGACTCGGTCGGAATAGCTGTACATCGCGCCCCAGCCGTTGCTGATCACGTCATAAAAATGTCCCGGTGCCGAATCCTTCCCGCCGGGCATCAGCCGCGGATCCACCAGCGACGGTGGAGGAACGAACCCGCGTTGCACGATCATGCCGCGTCCGTCGCCGGTGTAGCCGTGGCAGACGCTGCAATAGATGTTGAACCGCTCCTGTCCGCGGGCAAGCACCTGGCGATCGACCGGCATGGGGAACGCATCAATCGGCTTGCCGTTCACCTTGCCGGTGTAATAGCCGGCATCGGCTCGCAGGTCGCCGCGGGCGACGGTGCCCGGCGGGATCGGGCGGGCGGTGGTCCCATCGGCGAACGCGGGGCTGGGTTCCATCGGCTTTAGCCGTGAATCGTTGCGCATATCGTCTCGCTCGCATCCGATGGCTGCCCACGACAGGGCGGCGGCCACGACAACGCGGACGGCGGCGGCGGAGAATAACCTTGCGGACCTCACGTTCATGCCTCCATCGCGTCGCGGACATTGCCCATCGGAACCGTCTGCACCGATCGCACATTGGGCAGACCGGCAAGGAATGATGCGGTGCGATCCATGTCGAACCGCTCGTCGCGGGCCTCGATGCTCAGGAAAAAATGCGTCCGCGAAGCCAACTCGAAGTTAGGCGCGTTGAATACCGGGTGATGCGGCTGGGGAAGCCCGTTCAAGGCCAACATTCCCAGCACTGCCGACAGTCCCGCGAACAGGATCGTCATCTCAAAGGTGATGACGATGTACATTGGCCAACTGTTATAAGGCCGGCCCGCGATGTTCAGCGGATAGCTGATCGTGGTGGCGTAATACTGCATGAAAAACCCGCCCAGCCCGCCGATCAACCCGCCTGCCAGCACGATCAACGGCAGCTTGGTTGTGTGGAAGCCGATGGCGTCGGCCAGACCGTGGATGGGGAACGGGGAATAGGCGTCGATCCGGGTGAAACCTTCGTGGCGGGTCAAACGAGCCGCCTCGACCAGGTCCTTGGGATCGGTGAACTCGGCCAGCATTCCATACACGCCGGCGGGATGAATCTCGTGGGTGGTACTCATCTAGGCGTCGCCTCCCGCCGGATTCGGCTTGATCCCCGGGATCATCGCGTTGTCTTTCCCTTCATCTTCCGAAAGGTTGCCCGCCTCGGGCTGGCGGCTGACCAACTCGCGGATCTCGAAGACCGAAATCAACGGCAACAGCCGGATGAACAGGAACAGATTGGCCAGGAACAGCCCGATGGTTCCCACGAAAACCCCCCAGTCCCAGATCGTCGGGTAGTACATCCCCCACGACGACGGCAGCGCATCACGGTGCAGGCTCGTGATCACGATCACATATCGCTCCAGCCACATCCCAATGTTCACCACGATCGAGATCGCCCACAGCAGCGGGACATTTCGGCGGATGGACCGGAACCACAGCAATTGCGGAACAACGGCGTTGCATAGCATCAGTGACCAGAAGCCCGGGGCGTAGGGGCCGAACATCCGGTTGCGGATCATGTAGGTTTCGTATTCATTCCCGCTGTAAAATCCGATGAATGCTTCGGTGAAGTATCCGTAGACGACGATCAGCCCCGTCGCGAGCATGACCTTGGCCATGTTGTCGAGGTGTCGGAGGGTGATGAAGTCATGCAGCTTGTAGACCGCGCGGACGGGGATGGTGAGGGTCAGCACCATTGCGAAGCCTGAGAAAATCGCCCCGGCGACGAAGTACGGGGGAAAGATCGTCGAGTGCCAGCCGGGGATGATGCTGGTGGCGAAGTCCAGCGACACCACGGTATGCACCGAGACGACCAACGGCGTGGCCAGCCCGGCCAGCAGCACGTAGGCGGTCTCGTAGCGATGCCAGTGCCGCGCCGACCCGCGCCATCCCAAGGCCATCAGGCCGTAGATGTACTTGATCGGCTTGAGAACCGCCCGGTCGCGCATGGTCGCTAAGTCGGGGATCAAACCCACATACCAGAAGACCAGCGAGATCATGAAATAGGTGCTGACCGCGAACACATCCCACATCAGCGGGCTGCGGAACTGCGGCCACAACAGCATCGTGTTGGGATAGGGAAACAACCAATACGCCAGCCAAGGCCGGCCCACATGCAGCAGCGGGAACAGCCCCGCGGATGCCACCGCGAACAGGGTCATCGCCTCGGCGAAGCGGTTGATGCTCGTGCGCCAATCCTGCTTAAGCAGAAGCAAAATCGCGCTGATCAGGGTCCCGGCGTGGCCGATACCGATCCACCACACGAAGTTGACGATCGCAAATCCCCACCCAACCGGGATGTTGATCCCCCACACGCCCACGCCCTTGTACAGCAGCCAGGCGATCGAGATGAACAGCACATTGACCAGCAAGAACGAGATGAAGAACCCGACAATCCACCAGCGCCCGGTGTGCTGGGTCAACACCAGGCCGCTGATCTTCTCGGTCACCGACTCATAGTCGTGTCCCGGCTCGATTACCGGCGTTTTCGCCGGGATGTAGCGTTCGTAGCTGTCGGTCGGCTCTCGATAAGCCATCATCGAATCCTGTCAAAGCACTCGTTGCCGCCGCGCCGTCAAGCGTGCGGTGCCACGTTCTGGGTCTTCACATCCGGTGCCAGCGCCGGGTTCGGATTTCTCATCCGCGACAGGTACATCGTTCGCGGCTGGGTGTTGTACTCGGTCAGCACGCCATAACTGTGCGGCTGGGCGTGCATCCGGGTCACGTCACTGGGTCGGCCCGCCGGATCTTTGTAATTCAGATCCCCGAAGACGATCGCCTCGGCCGGACAGACCTGCTGGCAGGCCGTCTGAAGCCGCGACATCTCGCGGTCGATCTCAGCGCGGATCGCCTGCTTCTGTTCTGGCGAGCGAGCCAGGGAATATTCCACTTCCAGGCGTTTGACATCCGTGCGCGTCTCGTTGAGCCGCTGCACGCAGTAGGTGCATTTCTCCATCACCCCTCGGTCTCGCACCGTCACGTCGGGATTATGACCGAGTTGCACCACCGGGGTCGTTTCATCGGAATATTGCAGGAAGTTGAATCGCCGCACCTTGTAAGGACAGTTGTTCGAGCAATACCGCGTGCCGATGCAGCGGTTGTAGACCATTTCGTTCAGGCCCTCGGAACTGTGCGTGGTGGCGCCCACCGGGCAGACCAGCTCGCACGGCGCCTTCTCGCAATGCTGGCAGAGCATCGGCTGGAAATACGGCCCCTGGGGGTCGGCCGCCTCGCCGGTGTAATAGGCGTCGATCCGCATCCATTGCATCTCGCGGCCGTTCATCACCTGCGCTTTGCCCACCACCGGAATGTTGTTCTCGGATTGGCAGGCGATCACGCAGGCGTTGCATCCCACGCACGAGGTCATGTCGATCGACATGCCCCATTTGTGCCCGGAGCTGTAGTCGTATTCGGGATAGAGCGTCAGGGGGATCTTGCGGAATTGCTCCGATTCTGCGTCAACGCCCTCGAGATCGCGTTCAGTTTGCTGGGGCGACTCGGGGGCATGTTCCGACGCCTGGCCGAACAACCCGATGGGGACCACGCGCACGATATCGCGCCCCTCCATCATCTGGTGTTCCTGCGTGCAGGCCAGGGGATAGCTCGTCGAGCCGACCTCGATCTGCGCCCCGGCGTCTTGTCCCATCGCGTCGGAACAGCGGATCGAATAGACGTTGAACCCCGTGCCCGTCCCCACCCGGCCGGCGCGGTTGCGCCCGTAGCCATAATGAACCGTGATCGTCTCATCCGGGTGCCCCGGGACCACCACCACCGGCATCTCAATCGAGCGCCCGCGGTACTTGATCCCCACCATCCGACCGTTCGCCTTCGACGGGTTGTCCGCCGGTGCCAGCTTGAGCTTGTGAACCGCCGTGTCGATGCTGATCAGCGCGGGGTTGTCCCAGGTGATTTTCGTCAGCGGCTTGGGAAGCTCCTGCAGCCAGCCGTTGTTGGCGTAACGCCCATCCCAGATGCTCGGATCGGGCCGGAAGACAATCTCGAACCCATCGGACGCCGGTGAGTCACCGTCGGGGCTGGATTCATCCGCGCGGGCGGTCGGGGGCTTGACGCTCGGGTAGGCGCTGTTGGGGACGATCCCCTTCTCGATCGCCGCCTGCCAATCGACATCGTTGCTCAGGCCCAAGCCGCGCCAGTATTCGCGCACCGTGTCGCGGGCGGTGGTGTCGCGCTGGCCCAGCAGCGCCAGCAGCAGGTCGTGCGGGGTACTGGTCTGGTACAGGGGCATGATCAACGGCTGGATGATCGTGGCCGTCCCATCGTCGGCGCGGGCGTCGCTCCAGCTTTCCAGGTAGTGGCTGGCCGGCAGGTGCCAGTGGCAGTAGTAGGCGGTTTCGTCGTAATAGAGGCTGTGGGCGATGCGCAGGCGCACCTGGGTAAGCAGTTCGACGAAGTTGCTGTCCACCGGCGCGGTCAGCACCGGGTTGGTCTCGATCATAAGCAGGGCATTGACCCGCCCCTGGCGCATTTCGTTCACCAGGTCGCTGAGAGTCCCCGCCGTCGCCGACGCCGCGTCATTGGCGGGCGCGACCCAATTCACCGTCGTTCCGACCGCGCCGATCGCCATGTTAATCTGCTGCGCCAGGGCGTGAACCGAGGCGGGCTGATGATCGCCGACCACCACCACCGACTCTGCGCGATGTTCGAGCAGGTCCGCCGCCGCCGCCGCGATGAATTGCGCCGCGGCATCGTCCGGCGACCCGGTCTGCGCCGGCGTCGGTTTTCCCGACTGCACCGCCGCCAGAAGGTCCTTGGCCAGTTGCTTGATCACCGAGGGTTTGACTGCCAGGCGATGATCGGCCATGGCACCGGTAAGCGTGGGAGTGCATTCGATGGCGTACAGGCGGTTCATCGCCGTTGCGCCGGCCGTGCCTTCATCGCCGGCTCGAATCTTCCGTCCGAACGCGAAATCTCGGATCATCCGCACGTTCTGGGGCCGCGATTCGAGGAAGTCCGAGTCCAGGCTGACGATCCGCCGGGCTTTCTCGAGCCGGTAGACCGGTCGTGCCGGATCGCCGGCGCGGCCGGCCGCCTGCGAGCGCGATGGCTCATATTCATACCACCGCGCCTGCGGATATCGCTTGAGCAGTTGCGCGATTTGATCCTTGAGCGTCGGGGAACAGATCGCCCCGGTGAGAATCGCAAGACCCATCCCGGCGTTGAGCTTCTGCCCGGCCATCTCGTCGCCGATCGCCTTGACGAACCCGTCCCAGGTCGTCAGTCGCCCGGCGTTGGTCACCACCTGCGCCCGGTCGGGATCATAGAGCGTCAGCAACGACGCCTGCGCGAAAATATCGGTCGCCCCCAGGCTCGCGGGATGATCCGGGTTGCCTTCGAGCTTGACCGGCCGGCCCATCTGGCTTTCGGCGAGCAGCCCGATCGCCTCGCCGCCGAACGGCATCGCGGTGGCGAAATACATCGCCCGGCCGGGTACCACGGTGCGGTCCGGCGGTTGCACCCAGGGAATGATCTTCTCTTCCGGTTGCTTGGTGCAGCCGACCATTCCCGCCAGCGCCACCGAGGCGCCCATCACCTTCATGAAGTTGCGACGGCTCACCGGGTCTCGCCATTCCGACGCCAGCGCCGGAAACTCCCGATGCAGCGCCTCGCGGAACGGTGCCGTGTCCGCCAGTTCGTTGAAACTGCGCCAGAATTCCGGCGCAGCGGCCGCGTCGGGCGCTTCGTTCGCCTCAGACTCGTGATGGGGGCAGGCTTTTTCCATGACGTTCAGGTCGTTTTCGCCGCGTTGATCCGGCGGCGCTAGTAATGGCATATCGAACAGTTCGTCAACGGGTTGGGCGTGGGCAGCACCCCCACCCCGGTGTGCGGGTCCACCGCCTGGGTTGCCGGCGATTCGGTCTTGATCCCGTACAATTCCTTGAGCTTTTTCCCGACTTCCAATTGGTTCGACGGCGGCCGCCATTGCACGCTGAAGACCTGCTCGCGCGGGCGGATGAACTGTTCGGGGGCGCGGTGGCAATCCAGGCACCATCCCATCTGCAACGTCGCAAATTGCCGGGTGAGCGGCATCTGATCGATCTGTCCGTGGCACGTCGTGCAGCCGACGCCCTTGGCCACATGGATCGCATGGTTGAACTGCGCGAAGTCGGGCAGATCATGCACGCGGTTCCAGCGGATCGGCTCGCCGTTGGCCCAGCTTTCCCGCACCGGGGCGAGCAGCTCGGCGTTGGTCCATATCTGCGAATGGCAGGTCATACACGTCTTGGTGCTGGGCATCCCCGCGAAGCGCGACTCCTCGACCGTCGGGTGGCAATAGCGGCAGTCGATGCCCAGGCCCGCCACGTGATGTTCATGGCTGAACGGCACCGGCTGCTCCCGCACCACGTCCTGTTCGGTGATGTAAGGTGAAGCCGAGATTTGCATGATCAGCCAGAGCAATCCCGCCGCGATCAGCGCAGCGCCGAAGATCGTTGCCTTGGCAAGGACATTCGTCACCGGAGGAAACAGCTGGGGCATGACAGGCGTAGCCTAGCGGCCGCTGTGCGACTTCGGAAGTCCAAATCCGCCGCGCCGATCCGACGAGCCGCGCAGGTGCGATTCATCGACGATTCAGTCGGACCGGAGCCGTCGCAAACCGAGTTTTTTTCCCGGGCTTCCGAGAGGCCCGAGATGCTCAACCCCGCGCCCAGACCGACTTCCATCCCTGCGGCGTCGAGGTTGAGAGCCGGCGATTGTAGGAAGAAAAAGGCACCGATCAACTCCGCTGTTTGAAAATCATTTTCCACGAAATAGGATATTCTTATCGGGAACAGGAAGGTGGGGAGACACGGCACGAACTCACGGACGGGAGGAAGGGGGAAAACGTCGGCCGAGCAAGGAGAGGCTTTCCAGCTTCCACTTTCCACCTTTCCAGTTAAGCCTAATTGAAACTCCTAAACGCCTTTTCCGCCTTTTGCTTGTTCTTGCCCGCCGCCAGGGTCGAGGCGATGAACTCGGGGCGGACGCGGCTGCCGGAGGGGAGGGTTCCCACCGGGCTGATGACCACCCGGTCGGTTTCGTCAAGGCCCCCCAAGACCTGCGTCCACTCGACGCTGCGCAGACCCAGCCGCACCTCGGCGGGCTCGATCTGATTGTCGCGCACGATATAGACCACCCCGTTCTGCACCGCCTGGCTGGGGATCGCCAGCGCATCATTGACCGCGTCGGTCACGAACGCCAGTTCGCCGGTCATTCCCGCGGCGAAAAGCCCCATCCTCGAGCGGTCCAACCGCTTGCCCGGCGGGATCACCATGCCCGCCGTCGTGCCGGTCGGCGGCGCTGTCGGGGATGGGGTGCCGGTTGTCGCGCCCGTGCCCGCCGTCGCGCTCGTGATCAGAACCGCCGCCGGTGGGGGGGTCGATGTCCCACCCGCGCCCGTCGTCGTGCCTGTGGTCGTCGTCGCCGCGGCGGCGGGAGGATCCTCGTTCGTCACCAGTTCGCCCAGCACCTCGACGTCGACCTCGAACGTGCGCCGCTGCGGATCGGCCTGCGGATAGACCTGCTTGACCCGGCCGGCGAACGTTTTGCCGGGAAACGAATACAGCGTCATCAACACCGTCTGGGCGTCGCGCACGCGGACCTTATCCTCTTCATCGACCTGCGCTCGCATCACCAGGTCGTCGGGCGCGATGTTGGCCACGCGCATGATCGCATCGTTGACGCGAACTCGCGTCCCCGGGGAAATCGGACGGTCCAGCACCGCCCCGCTCACCGGCGAAAGAATCGTCTGCTGATCCACCTTCCAGCGGGCGATGTCCAACGCGGCCTCGGCCACCTGCACGTCCTTATCCAGCTCAAGGTTTTTTACCGCCTTGTTGGCCTTGATGCTCTCGGCGATCGACCACATCTCCTGGACCCGGTCACTGGCCCGATCCACATCCACGGCGCTGGCCGAGCCGGATTCGCTCAGATCGCGCAGACGCTTCTCCTCGCGCCGGGCGATCTCCAACTGGCGCTGGATCGCCGCCAGACGCTGGTCGAACTCGAATAACTGGGGACTGCTCGCCGGATCGGCCAGGCGCTTTTTCAGCTCGAGTTCGGCCATCGCCTGACGCAGCCGAAACGCGTTCTCATCCACCGCGATGTACGCCAGTTTCTGGTCTTGGGCGATCGGATCGCCTTTGTCCACGAAGACTTTTTCCAGCGTTCCCTCGACGTTGCTGTGAATGGAATATTCGCGCACCGGCGAGAGCGTCCCCGTGGCGTAGAACGCCGCGACCACCGGCCCGCGGGCCGGGGCGGTCACCTCGACACGCGGTCGCGCCAGGCGCAGATAGAGCATCGCCCCGCCGACGATCACCGCGGCGATCAGGCCAAGCCATACGAACCATCGGATAAACACCAACGCTGCTTTTCGCGGCATGAATCGGCAATTATAGCGGCCGCCAGGGGGACATCCACGCCCGAGAGCAGGACATCGAGAATATTCCCTGACAGCGCCTCGATCGATCGCCGCTTGGCGCTGCTCGGCCCGTCGGCGGCGGCAGCGGAAGAGTCGAACAACTGACGGGATGCGACGGCCGGCAGTTTTGGAACCTCACCACCAAGTCGCTTGTGAAACGTCCGGGAGTGGATGTCCCCCGCGCCCCCGTCGTCACGGCCGGCGCGAATGCTTGGAAAGTGTCTCGGGGTGGGTACACTCATTGGTCCGGGCGGCGCTGCGGCGCTGACGGAGGAAGGTTGGTTTTTTCGTGGCACAACAGCAGGTATTGGCCGTCGTGTCGGTGCTGGGCAAGGATCAGAAGGGGGTGGTGGCCCAATTCGCCACCTACATGTCCGAGCGCGGGGTCAACATCGAGGATCTCGAACAGCGCGTCGTTCACGGCTTTTTCGTGATGGACATGCTGGTGGACCTCAAGGACCTGACGTGCGATCTGTCGGAGTTGATCACCGGCCTATTGGGGCTGGGGCGCAAGATCGACATGGAGGTGCGCGTGCATCTGCACGGCGAACGCCGGCAAAAGCGCATCGCGGTGCTGGTCTCGAAGGAATCGCACTGCCTTACCCAGTTGGTAGACGACACCCGCGCCGGGCGGCTGCGCGGACAGATCGTCGGCGTGTTCGGCAATCATCCCGACCTCGAGCAACCGGCCAAGTCCGCCGGACTGTCGTTCGATTGGAAGTCTAGCCAGCAGATCGAAGAGCATTTCGACTGGCTGGGAAAATCCCTCGAGCGGGCGAACCCCGACCTGGTGGTTCTGGCCCGCTATATGCGGATTCTCCCGCCGCCGATCGTCCAGGCGTTTCGCCACCGGATCATCAACATCCATCCATCGCTGCTTCCTTACTTCCCCGGCGCTGCGCCGTACAAGCAGGCGTATGAATCGGGGGTTCGTGTCCATGGCTGCACCGCCCACTTCGTCACCGAGCAACTCGACGAAGGCCCGGTCATCATCCAGGACGTTTTTCACATCAACGTCGGGGTGGACAGCGTGGATGATGTGAAGCAGAAAGGGCTGGAGCTTGAGAGCAAGGTTCTCAGCCGGGCCGTGCAGCTTTACCTGGATGAGGAACTGGTGGTCGTCGAGGGCAAGGTGATCTTCAAACCGGGCATCAGCCGGTTTATGAAGGCCCAGATGGAAGGCAAGCGATAGCGCCTTTTCTTGTTCCGACCCAGTTCACCTGGGGTTGAGGCATCCCTTTGTGGCGCAGGCGGGCTGGAAGGTGCGCCCCCGGTCTATTGTGGTGCAGACATCTTGTTTGCCGGGTGCAGGCGGGCTGGAAGGTGCCCCCCCAAAAAGGGGGGCGTTTGTGGATGTAGGCAGGCTGCATGCAAAACAAGGACATTGCATCTCGAGCGCGGGTTGAGCAAAATCACGTCGATGCCTCCAACCCAGTTAACCCCCTTCGTGGTTCGTTCGATTCTGGATCGTGAGTATTGGACCGCTCTGGCCGCGGCGCCGGGCAATGCCGAGCCGATCGCGCGGCTTCGCCGTCAGGCCGACGAGGCTCCGGCGGCACCGGCGATGCCCCAGGCCAGTGACTATCTGGCCGCCAAGCGCTTCAACGACCGCAATCGCACGGATCAGCTCTGGCAAGTCGGTCGAGGTAAGATGGCGTCGCTGGTCGTGCGTCGGTGCCTGGATGGGATCAATCCCGACGATCCCGATGACCGGTTGCTCGATTATCTGTGGGCCTACCTGACCCACCCGACCTGGACCGTCTCGGCGCATCTTCCCAAGAACGATCTGCCCGCCAGCGGCACGCCGACGCTCGATCTGGCGAGCTGCGAGATGGCCGGCAACTTCGCGGAGATCCGCGAGGCGCTCAAGCCGTGGATGGATCAGCAGTCGGGCACGCTGGCCGACTCGATCATCGAGGAGATCGACCGCCGGGTTCTCACTCCGTTCGGGCGCGGCGATTTCATCGGGTGGGCCGACCGCGAGGCCCGGTATCTGAACAACTGGCTGGGGGTGTGCGCAGGGAGCATTCTCACCGCCTGTGATTCCCTCGCCGCCCAAGGCCATCCTCGCCCCGAGGCCCGCGCCCGGGCGATCGCCGGCCTTGCCAAGTTTTTCGACCAATGCTTCACTGCCTCCGGCGAATGCGATGAGGGCATGGGCTATTGGAATTATGGCGTGGGGTTGGCCTGCCACGGGCTTGCGCGGCTGTCGCGGGCGGAGCTGGAACAGTCGATCGACATGGACCGCTTTCGCCAGATCGCCGATTATCCCCGCCGGGTCCATCTGTTCGGACGCACCTTCTACAGCGGCAATGACGCCCCCTTTACCGCCGGGGCGCCGGCTTACCTGGTCCCCTGGCTTGCCGAGGCGGCTGACAACGACTTCCTGCGCTGGTGGGCGACCCATTTCGGCGAGTTTTCCTGGCGCAACGTGCCGCTGGCGCTGCGTTCTCTGGGCGCCCCGGCGATGGGCGGCGGGGTGCCTGATCCGACGCACCCGCCCGTGCGATATCTCGAGGATCAGCAGGTGGCTATTTTCAAGCACGATCGGCTGCTGTCGGCGCTGGCCGGCGGCAATAATGGCGAGCGACACAACCACAACGACCTGGGGCACTTCCTCGTCGCCTGCGATGAGGAATGGGTGATTCCCGAACTGGGCAACATGAAGTATACGACCGATTTCTTCGGTCCCAAGCGCTACACCTATGTGGTGGCCTCCAGCCGCGGACACAACTGCCCGATCATCAACGGCCAGGCGCAGCGCGTCGGAGCCGAGGCGCGAGGCAACATCGTCCAGTGGATCGCCGACGATGCTCGACCCGCGCTGGAACTCGATCTCTCCGCCGCTTATCCCCCCGAGGCCAATCTCAGCCAATGGCGCCGCCGGCTCGAACGCACCGACGACGGGAAGGGATATCTGCTGACCGACCATTTCATCACCGACGGCGGCAATGTCCCCATCACCCATGTGATCTGGACGCTGTGCCGCCCCCAGCCCGCCGGTGATCACACCTGGAAGCTCGGTCCGCTGACGCTGAGCGTCTTGGGCGGTGCCGGAAAAACCGAGGTGATCGAAGTGGACCCCAAGTCCATTCTCATGCGCGATTTCACCGACCGCACCCTCTACCGGATGGAATTCCACCGCGCCAGCGACTCGGCGGGAACTCTTGAATTGCGGACGCAGTGGACGGTTTGATCGACGGCCGTTGGCTGGATCGGGTCGGCTTGACCGGGGTTTGTCGCAGGGATACCTTCCGTCGGCTCATGGGAAAACGAACGCCGTTTTATGACTTTCACGTGAGCGCCGGCGCGAAGATGGTCGATTTCGCGGGCTGGGAGATGCCGCTGCTGTATCGCGGCATCGTTGAGGAACACGAGCAGACCCGGCGCAGCGGGTCGATCTTTGATGTCTCGCATATGGGCCGGCTCTATCTCACCGGCAAGGAAGTTCCGGCGTTCCTTAACCGCGTGCTGACCCGCGACGTGAGCGGGCAGGCGATCGGCCAGAGCCGCTACAGCCTGGTTTGCAACGAGCAGGGTGGGGTACTCGACGATGTGATCGTCAGCCGCGATGTTAAGCACTGGATCGTCGTCTGCAACGCCGGGAACCGCGAGAAAATCGTCCATCACTTCACCGAGGTCCGGCGTGCCAGCGGGATGGATTTCGACCTGGCCGATCAGACAGAAAGCACCGCGATGGTCGCGCTGCAAGGTCCGAAGGTGATCGAGCGGCTGGGGTCGGTCCTGCCGGTCGATCTGAAGAATCTCAAGCGATACCACTTTGAAACCGCCAGCGTCATGCTGGTGAAGTTCACCGTTTTCCGCGGCGGCTACAGCGGTGAGGACGGCATCGAGCTGATCCTGCCGGCGAAGATGGCGTCGATGGCGATCAAGCTGCTGGCCGGGAGCTTGAACAAGGAACACGCGACGATCCAGCCGGCCGGGCTGGGCGCGCGGGACACGCTGCGCCTCGAGGCCGGGATGCCGCTGTATGGCCATGAGCTGAGCGAAACGGTCAACGCCGCCTCGAGCGGGCTGGATTTCGGGATCAGTCTGGAGAAGGATTTCATCGGCGCTGCGGCGGTGCGCGAGGAAAAGTCGCGCGGCCCTGCGCGCCGGTTGGTGGGCTTGGAACTCCAGGGCCGGCGAATCGCCCGCCAGGGAGCGACGGTGCTGGCCGCGGACAAGCCGGTCGGCGACGTGACCAGCGGCACCTTCGGTGCGACGGTGGGCAAGAGCATCGCCATGGCCTACGTGGACCAGGCCAACGCCAGCGCCGGGGCGGAATTGTCGGTCGAGTTGAAAGGGACACTTGCCTCGGCGCGGGTGGTGAAGTTGCCGTTTTATCGCCGTGCTCCGGGGGGAAGGGATTGAACGCGAAGGCGCGAAGGCGCGAAGAAGAACAATCAAGAGGCTGGAGAATACGATCAGTCGGGCCCGTTTTTTTTGAATGTGTTTTCGTCAATGGAACGTCTCAGGTTTAACGTCCACACGAGCAATGGCACGGCACGATCGGAATGGCACAGTCAAAAAAATAGTGTCCTTCGAGCCCTCGTGGTGAAATTCTTCTCAATCGCCTCAACCTGCGTGACCCTCTGCCCCATGGCCGAACGACCCCTTGACCACGACGTGGCTAAAAAGAGAATTGTCTTCTTCGCCCCTTTGCGCCTTCGCGTTTAATTTTCCTGGGAAACCAACCCATGGCTTCATCGCCTCCATCGGATCGAAAGTATCTTCAGTCGCACGAGTGGCATCAGCGCGACGGGGACAGTGTGACTATCGGGATCACCCAGGCGGCGGCCGATGAGCTGACCGACATCACGTTCGTGGAGTTGCCCGCGATCGGCGCAATGCTCGAGGCGGGCAAGCCGTTCGGGGTGATCGAGTCGGTCAAAGCGACCAGCGACCTGTACAGCGGCGTCAGCGGGACGGTCATGGATGTCAACGAGCAGTTGCGCTCTGCGCCGGGATTGATCAACAACGACCCGTACATCACCGGCTGGATGATCAAGGTGAAAATGTCCGATCCGACCCAACTCGATCAACTGCTGTCGCTCGAGGATTACGTCAAATCCAGCGGCCATTGAGCGCCGCGCAGGGGACTGCGCCGCGCAGGGAACATCGTACCGAAAGAGACATCGCCGCGCTGGGGACATCCAGAATATCCCGATAGCGGCGCGCGGGGAATAAGAATCGCTCGACGTATTCTGGATGCCCCCATTTCCGCTTTCGCCCCGGGTGCATCGGGGCGGCTTGTTTTTCTCCATCGAATCATCAACCATGGGATCCATGGACAGCATTGAGCCGGCCCCCGGGGTTGCACTCGCCATGTTCGCCCAGCAGGTGCCGCAGGAGCGCCCCGCGATCTCGCTGGCGCCGACGGATTCATTTCCCCATCGCCACATTGGTCCGACGCCCCAGGATCAGCGCCAAATGCTTGATCTGCTGGGATACGACTCGCTCGACGCCCTGAGCGACGCGGCGGTCCCCGAGGCGATTCGGCTGCGGGAAGCGATGCGGCTGCCCCCGCCTCGCGGCGAATCGGAGCTGCTCGAGGAAATCGGCGAATTGGCGAAGGAAAACGTTGTCGTCCGGTCGTTCATCGGCCAGGGGTATTACGAAACGCTTACGCCCGGGGTGATCGTGCGAAACATCCTCGAGAATCCCGGCTGGTATACCCAGTACACCCCGTACCAGGCCGAGATTTCACAGGGCCGGCTCGAGGCGCTGCTTAACTTTCAGACGATGGTGAGCGACCTCACGGGCTTACCGCTGGCGAACGCATCGCTGCTGGACGAGGCGACCGCCGCGGCCGAGGCGATGGCCATGTGCCGCTCGATCCAGGAGCGTTCGCCGCGCCCGCGCGGCGCATTTTTCGCGGCGGATCATTGCCATCCGCAGACGCTGGCCGTGTTGCGCACCCGCGCCAAGTGGATGGGCATCGAACTGGTGGTGGGGGATGTGGCGACAGCCGATCTGTCAGGGCCGACCTGGATGGGGGTCTTGGTGCAATATCCCACGACGGATGGGAAAATAGTCGATTTCACGGACTTCTCCCGCCGGGTGCATGAGTCCGGGGCATTGCTGGTGGTGGCAGCGGATCTGCTGGCGCTGACGCTGCTCAAGGCACCGGGCGAGTTCGGCACCGATATTGCCATCGGTTCGGCCCAGCGGTTCGGCGTGCCGTTCGGATTCGGCGGTCCCCATGCCGCCTACATGAGTACCCGCACCGAGTACGCCCGGAAAATGCCTGGGCGGCTGGTGGGGGTGTCGCGCGATGTCCATGGCAATCCGGCCTACCGGCTGGCCATCCAGACTCGCGAGCAGCATATCCGCCGCGAAAAGGCCACCAGCAACATCTGCACGGCCCAGGTTCTGCTGGCGATCATGGCGGGGATGTACGCAGTCTATCACGGCCCGGACGGCCTACGGCGCATCGCCCGGCGCGTCCACGCCCTCACCGTCGCATTGGCGGCGGGGCTGCGCCGGATCGGCCACGACGCCGGTGCCGAGCCGTTCTTCGACACGGTGCGGGTGCGGCTGAACGGTCTCGACCCGGACAGCGTCGTCGCCAATGCCTTGGCCCGCGGATACAACCTTCGGCGCTATGACGATGGCTCGCTGGGCATCTCGCTGGACGAGGCGACGACCGTCCGGGATGTCGAACAGGTGCTGGAAAGCTTTTCCGGCGGAGCGACGTTCCGGCTGAATGTCGATGAACTCGCCGGCGTTCCGGCCAAGTCCATCGAAACCCGCACGAGTGCGTTCCTCACCCATCCGGTCTTCTCGAGCTATCACAGCGAAACCGAGATGCTGCGCTACATCAAACGGCTGGAATCGCGCGACCTGTCGCTGGCGCAGTCCATGATTCCGCTGGGGTCATGTACGATGAAGCTCAACGCCACGACGGAGATGATCCCGGTGACCAACCCGGGGTTCGCTCGTATTCATCCCATGTCGCCGCCGGAGCAATGGAAGGGGTACGCCAAGCTGTTCGCGCAACTCGAATCGTGGCTGGCGGCGATCACCGGATTCGATGCGGTTTCACTTCAACCCAACGCCGGCTCTCAAGGCGAATACGCCGGCCTGCTGGCCATTCGACGCTATCACGAGGCGACCGCACGGGCGCAGCGAACGATCTGCTTGATCCCTGAAAGCGCCCATGGGACCAATCCCGCCAGCGCGGTGGTCGCCGGGCTGACTGTCGTGGCGGTGAAAGTCGATTCGCAGGGGCGAATCGACATGCAGGATCTGGCGGCCAAAGCCGCGGTACATTCGGCGAACCTCGCGTGCGTGATGGTCACCTACCCCAGCACGCGAGGGGTGTTCGAGGAAGGGATCGCGGCGCTTTGCGAGTTGATCCACCGCCACGGCGGGCAGGTTTACCTCGACGGCGCCAATCTCAATGCCCAGGTGGGACTGTGCCGTCCCGGCGACTATGGTGCCGATGTCTGTCACCTGAACCTGCACAAGACGTTCTGCATTCCCCACGGCGGCGGGGGGCCGGGCGTCGGGCCCATCGCCGCCAAGAGCCATCTGGCGCCATTTCTTCCGCCCACGCGCCTCGATCAATCGGACGGCTGGGTCTCGGCCGCACCATACGGGTCGGCGGGGATCCTCCCGATCCCGTGGGCGTATATCGCCCTGATGGGATCGGCCGGACTGCGCCGGGCGAGCCAGGTGGCGATCCTCAGCGCCAACTACATGGCTGGTCGCTTGGGTGAACACTACCCGGTGACGTATACCGGGCGGTCTGGTCTGGTGGCGCACGAGTTCGTCATGGACGTGGGTGCCTTCGACGCGACGGCGGGGGTCAAGGCCGAGGACATCGCCAAGCGTCTGATGGACTACGGGTTTCATGCCCCGACCATGAGCTGGCCGGTCCCCGGAACGCTGATGGTCGAGCCGACGGAAAGTGAATCCAAGGCCGAGTTGGATCGCTTTTGCGAGGCGATGATCGCCATTCGGGAAGAAATCCGCGCCATCGAGTCGGGCCAGGCGGATCGCTCGAACAACGTGCTGAAAAACGCCCCCCACACCGCCGAGGCCGTCAGCGCTGAGCCGTGGGATCACCCCTATCCGCGTCAGCAGGCGGCCTACCCGCTGGCGTGGGTGCGTCAAAGCAAGTTCTGGCCATTCGTGGGCCGGATCGACAACCCGTATGGAGATCGCAACCTGGTATGTAGTTGCCCGCCGATGGAACGTGCTGATTGACGACGCCCGAAGGCAAAAAAGGCATCCGCTCCCGCCGCCGCCGCTGCGATTGTGGTGCAGGCGTGCAGCCTGCGATCTGCTGATTTTGTGATACAGGCTTCCAGCCCGCGGTCTGCTCAGGAATCCGTAGCCTAAAGGCAGATCCCCCACGCGAGCAACAGCCTTTCTACTAGGTGAAGGTCTCCATGACCGCTTGTCATGGTAACCGGGGGAAACATCCTGGACGCCCGTCCTCGCTCACCTGAATTGGGACGCCGAATTTTATGGGCGATGCGCATTGACTCATTGTCGCGGATCGGATAAAGTCCTCTCGTCAGCATTGACCATTGCACACGAAATAACCTCAACCTCGATCTAGAACTTCACCCGGCCGCAGAGAATGGGAAGGGTGTGGTTCTGGCTTCGTTTTTGCGCCGAGGCGATGGGGGAAGCAGCGAGATGCAAGTGGTTTTAGATGCTGGGTTAATGTGATCTTACCGGGCGAGACCAGGGTGACTCGCGTCCGGACGACAGGCCGCTTTTCTTCCGGGTGAGGCGGCTGATTTTGTCGGTGTCGAGCGTCAAGATTTCAGGGGCGAAACCGAACCGCCGGTCTATCAGGCAACCAAGGAAATCCAATGCAAGTTCAGACTGTCCGTGACTTTAGCAAACGCGGTGATGCGATGGCGATCCCGAATTTGATCAAGGTTCAGCTTCAGAGCTATGCGCGGTTTCTTCAGAAGGACGTGGCCCCGGAGAAGCGGAAAAACGAGGGACTCGAGGCCTTGCTGCGAGAGGTCTTCCCGATCGAAAGCTACGATGGAAATCTCAAGCTCGAATACATCAGCTACGAACTGACCGAGGCGAGATACACCACCGATGAATGCCGCGCGCTGCGGTTGACGTACGGGATGCCGTTCCGAATCCAGGTGCGCTTCGTCCGCAAGGACAAGGACGAAGTGATGGAAGACTCGATATACCTCGGGGAGATCCCGATCATGATCGGGGGCGGGGAGTTTATCATCAACGGCGCCGAGCGCGTGATCGTCAATCAGTTGCACCGCTCGCCGGGCGTGGATTTCCTGATCGAAGTGAAGGAGGGCGACCGCCCGCTGCACGGGTTCCGAGTGATTCCCGAGCGCGGCTCGTGGATCGAATGCTCGGTCACCAAGAAGGACGTGCTGGCGATCCGCATCGACCAATCGAGCAAGCTGCCCGCCACTACGTTCCTGAGGGCGCTGGACAAGAAATATTCCACGAACGAAGCGATCATCAAGGAATTCCACACCATCGAGAACGTGAAGCTGGCCCACCTGCAGGCCGGCTATTACGCCGCGGTGCCGGTGATCGACGCCGAGAGCGGTGAGGAAATCGTCAAGGCCGGGGCACAGCTCGGAGACAATCTCGAGAAGATTCAGGCCTCGTCACTGAAGACCTTGGCGGTGGTCACCAAGGTCGCCGATCCGCTGATCCTCAACACCTTGGCCGACGACAACTCGGCCGGCCACGAGGATGCGCTGCTGCGGATTTATGCCCGGCTTCGTCCGGGGAATCCCCCGCAATTGGACAAGGCGCAGACCCTGTTCCAGGAAAAATTCTTCGATGACAACCGCTATCGTCTGGGCCGGGTCGGGCGCTTTCGCATCAACCGCAAGTTCAACCAGAACGTTTCGGAAGACGAGATGACGTTGCGCAGCGAGGACATGATCAACTCGCTGAAGTACATGTTCCAGCTTCGCAGCGGCGAAGGGTACACCGACGACATCGACCACCTGGGCAATCGGCGGCTGCGCACGATCGACGAGTTGGCTTCGGATGAGCTTCGCAAGGGGTTCCTCAAGCTTCGCCGCACCGTCCAGGAGCGGATGAGCCTGAAAGATCCGAACGAGATTGGGCGCATCGCCGAGCTGGTCAACAGCAAGTCGATCAGTTCGAGCATCGAGTTTTTCTTCGGTCGCGGCGAGCTGTCGCAGGTGGTGGATCAGACCAACCCGCTCAGCCAGTTGACCCACGAACGCCGGTTGTCGGCGCTGGGTCCCGGGGGCTTGAACCGCAAGCGGGCCGGGTTCGAGGTGCGTGACGTGCATATCTCGCACTACGGTCGTATCTGCCCGATCGAGACGCCCGAAGGCACGAACATCGGCCTGATCGCGTCGTTGTCGATCTACGCCGACCTGGACGACTACGGATTTTTGATCACCCCGTATCGCGTCGTGCAGGATGGGAAAGTCAACGGCGATTTCAAGTATTTACGGGCCGATGAGGAGATGACCGGCGTGCTGGCACCGCCGGACGTGGTCGAGAAGGAAGGACACCTGAAGAAGGGATCGGTGCTGGCCCGGGTGCAGGGAGACTTGGCGACGGTGCCGAGCAAGGAGATTCAGTATGTGGACATCAGTCCGCGGCAGACGGTTTCGGTGTCGGCGGCGCTGATCCCGTTCCTCGAGCACGACGATGCCAACCGCGCGTTGATGGGATCGAACATGCAGCGCCAGGCCGTCCCGCTGCTGAGGACCGATCCACCGGTGGTCTCGACGGGGATGGAAAAGCCAGTCGCCGCCAACAGCGGCATGGTCGTGCGTGCCGAGCGCAGTGGCGTGGTCACTTACGTCGATTCGATGCGCATCCTCATCGACAACGCCGACGAATATAGCCTTCGCAAGTTCCATGGGCTGAATGAGCGGACCTGCCTGAACCAGAAGCCCATCGTGCGCAAGGGCCAGCGGGTGAAGAAGGCTCAGATCATCGCCGATGGTCCGGCGGTATATCAAGGCGAACTGGCCCTGGGTCGCAACGTTCTGGTCGGGTTCGTCACCTTCGACGGCTACAACTTCGAGGACGCGATCGTCATCAGCCAGAAGCTGGTTAAAGAAGACACGTTCACGTCGATCCACATCGAGAAATACGACGTGGAGATTCGCGAAACCAAGCTGGGACGCGAGGAGTTCACCCGCGATATCCCCAACGTCAGCGAGCGGGCCTTGGCCAATCTCGATGAGAGCGGAATCGTGCGGATCGGCACCCGCGTGGGGCCGGGCGAAATTCTCGTCGGCAAGGTCGCGCCCAAGAGCAAGAGCGAGCTGACTCCCGAAGAAAAACTGCTGCACGCGATCTTCGGCCGCGCCGGGGAAGATGTGAAAAACGATTCGCTGGAAATGCCGGCCGGCGAAGAGGGCGTGGTTCTGTCGGCCCAGCGGTTCAGCCGCCGGATGCACATGTCCGACGATCAGAAGAAGCAGTTGAAGAAGGACATCGAGCGCTATGAAAAGGAGATGGACCTTAAGGCCATCGAGATTTTCAAGCAGATGGTGGCCGAGATCAACGAGGTGACGGGTCAGCAGGTGGTGGACCCGGGCACCCGCCAGAAAGTCGGGCAGAGCGAGATTCCCGACGTGATTCTCGAACAGATCGAGGGCTTCGAGTTGGACTGGGTCAAGGGTTCGAAGGAGGCGCGCGAGCAGGCCGAGAACACCTACAGCCGCTTCTGGCCTCGGGTTCAGGCCGTCGAGAAGGAAAAAGTCCGGCGGATGGAACACATGAAGCGTGGCGACGAGTTGCCCGCCGGCGTGCTGGAAATGGTGAAGGTATACGTCGCCACCAAGCGGCAGTTGTCGGTCGGGGACAAGATGGCCGGTCGCCACGGGAACAAGGGCGTCATCGCCCGCATCGTGCCCGAGGAGGACATGCCGTTCCTTGAAGACGGCACCCCGTTGGAGATCCTGCTTAACCCCTTGGGCGTGCCCAGCCGCATGAACGTCGGGCAGATCCTCGAGACTCACCTGGGCTGGGCGATGAAGGTCCTGGGGATGCAGGCAGTCACCCCCGTGTTCGATGGGGCGGCCGAGGAAGAAATCCACAAGGCCATGGAGGAGGCCAACAAGGCGATCAAGGAACGCCGCAAGGAGCGCAAGGCGCCGCTGGGTGCCCGCGAACTGGACGTGGTGATGCCTTACGGCGGAAAGGTTCAGCTCTACGACGGTCGAACCGGCGAGAAGTTCGAGCAGCGCACCACGGTGGGCTACTTGTACATGATGAAGCTGCATCACCTGGTGGACGACAAGATTCACGCCCGCGCCACCGGCCCTTACAGCCTGATCACCCAGCAGCCGCTGGGCGGCAAGGCCCGCACCGGCGGCCAGCGCTTCGGCGAAATGGAAGTGTGGGGTCTGGAGGCGTACGGCGCTTCGTATGTGCTTCAGGAACTGCTCACCGTCAAGAGCGACGATGTGGAAGGCCGCACCAAGATCTACGAGAGCATGGTCAAGGGCGTGAACACGCTCGAGGCCGGCACCCCGGTGAGCTTCGACGTGCTGTGCAACGAAATCCGCGGGCTGGGCCTGAACATCCAGCTCGAAAAGAAACTCGGTGCCATGGACGAACAGGACGAGGACATGATGTAGTCCGCGTCGCAGCGTGGCGGTGGCTTTTTCCAATTTTTTTGGCGGGTGTGCCATCGGAACGGGCCACCGAGCCTGTTGGAGTTCACTGTTGCGGGACACTGCATAAGAGGTGCTGCAATGTCGAGTGAGACTGAATCGACCATCGATACCATCATTGACCTTAAGCGCAAGGATCCGTTTACGCCGTTCCGGATCGTCATGACAAGTGGCGATCAGTACCGAATCGGCAATGGAGACAGTTTGGCGTTCGGCGGCAGCCAACATCACTATTACCCCGGTCGCACGGATCGCGCAGTCCACCTGAGGTTGAATCAGATCACATTGGTGGAAGAGGAGAGTTAGCGGCGTCTTGGAGATAAGCAATGATGGTCTGGGGCTTACTTGCCGTTCTCGCGGTTCTGGCAGGATTGGCGGGATTGATCATCGGGTCGGTGCTATGGGTTTCGCGTCGAAAAAAGGCCCGCCGCGGTTTTGACGTGATACCGATGGCCGAAACGACTGAGACTTCGGGTCGAGCGGTACACCCGGAGCGGTGGTGATGGAACTGGCGTTTGAATGGGATCCGCGAAAGGCGAGCGCCAATCGTCGGAATCATCGGGTTTCGTTTGAGGAGGCCAGGACTATTTTTGAGGATTAGCATCGGGTTGTTCAAGACGATGCGGATCACTCGGGCAGCGAAGATCGCGATCGAATCCTCGGGTTGTCTGATCGCGGTCGGCTTTTGTTGGCGATTTTCACCGAGCGGTATGAAAACGAAAAAGCGTCAATCCGTCTTATCAGCGCTCGTCGAGCTACGAGAGAAGAGAAAGAGCGTTACGCCCGGCAGATACTCGGTTCGGGAAGTGGTGTTTTCGGCGGAGGAGATGGCGATTGATGCCGACGACTATGACGGCAGCCTTCCGCCGGAATTGTACCACAGAACCGAGGCCCAGAGGGCGGCGACCCGGCGATCGCAGTTCGTGCTGTGTCTTGCCGTCGGCGGACACGGAAAGAAACTCCGGGTTGGCAAGGTCTATCGGGTTGCAAAAGCGGTGCGGGGCGACGGAGCGACGAGTTTGCGGATTGTCAATGACAAGGGCGAGGTGGCTCACTACCCAATGGGCTGGTTCGTTCCGATCGCATTGCCGGCAACGGCTAAAAAGGCGTTGTTGATTTCAGCGGCGGCTTGAGTGCGAGTGTTTCAATTACGAGAGAAAGATTGACCATGGCAGAAACCATCTACGATCGAATCAACGATTACGGCTCGGTGCGGATTCAGCTCGCCAGCCCGAACGATATCCGTTCGTGGTCGTTCGGCGAGGTGAAAAAGCCCGAGACGATCAACTACCGCACTTACCGCGCCGAGAAGGACGGGCTGTTCTGCGAACGCATCTTCGGCCCGGAGCGAGACTGGGAATGCTCCTGCGGCAAGTACAAGGGGACGAAATACAAGGGGATCATCTGCGACCGCTGCGGGGTCAAGGTCACCCACAGCCGCGTGCGCCGAAAGCGCATGGGCCACATCAACCTGGCCGCCCCCATCGTGCATATCTGGTTTTTCAAGGCCCTGCCGTCGCGCCTGGGTGCGATGCTGGACATGAAGACCAGCGACATCGAAAAGATCGTCTACTTCCAGGATTATGTCGTCACCGATCCCGGCAAAAGCCCGCTGAAGCGCAAGCAACTACTCACCGAGGACGAATATCGCTCGGCCTATGAGAAATACGGCGACGACTTCATCGCCGAGATGGGCGCCGAGGCGATCAAGAAGCTGCTGAACGCGCTGGACCTTCACGCCGAGCAGTCGAAAATCCGCGCTGACATCGAGAAGACCAACAGTAAGCAGAAGATCAAGGACCTGACCAAGCGGCTGAAGATCATCGAGGCCGTGCGTGGCTCGGAAAACAAGGCCGAGTGGATGGTCATGGACGTGGTCCCGGTGATCCCGCCGGACCTTCGCCCCCTGGTGTTGCTCGAAAGCGGCAACTTCGCCACCAGTGATCTGAACGACCTGTATCGCCGCATTATCAACCGCAACAACCGGCTGAAGAAGCTGGTTGATCTGAACGCCCCCGAGGTGATCATCCGCAATGAAAAGCGGATGCTCCAGCAGGCGGTGGATGCGCTGTTTGATAACGGGCGCTGTCGCCGCCCGGTGCTGGGCTCGAGCAGCCGACCGCTCAAGAGCCTG
Organism: Tepidisphaerales bacterium; assembly: GCA_038329845.1. GTDB lineage: Bacteria > Planctomycetota > Phycisphaerae > Tepidisphaerales > Tepidisphaeraceae > JBBQNJ01. Next base: position 46,688 of record JBBQNJ010000019.1, read on the forward strand.
ACCGACATGATCAAGGGCAAGCAGGGCCGCTTCCGCGAGAACCTGCTGGGCAAGCGCGTGGACTACTCGGCCCGGTCGGTCATCGTGGTGGGCCCGGAACTCAAGCTGCATCAGTGCGGGCTGCCCAAGAAGATCGCGCTGGAACTGTTCCAGCCGTTCATCATCCGCCGACTTAAGGAACATGGCCTGGCCGACACGATCAAGAGCGCTAAGAAGATGCTCGAACGGCGCGATCCGGAAGTGTGGGACATCCTCGAGGAGTGCATCTACCAGCACCCGGTGATGCTCAACCGTGCCCCGACGCTTCACCGAATGGGCATTCAGGCCTTCGAGCCGGTCCTGGTTGAAGGCAACGCCATCAAGATTCACCCGCTGGTCTGCAAGGGGTTCAACGCCGACTTCGACGGCGACCAGATGGCCGTGCATCTGCCGCTGAGCATTGAGGCCCAGGCCGAGGCGCACATGCTGATGCTGGCACCGAACAACATCTTTTCCCCGGCCAACGGTTCGCCCATCATCTCCCCGTCTCAGGACATCGTGCTGGGCACGTTCTACATCACGTCCGAGCGCGAAGGAGACAAGGGCGAGTACATGAAGTTCAACTCCCCGCGCGAGGCCTTGATGGCCTACGACCTGGGGAAAATCGCCATGCATTCGCGCGTGCTGGTGCGGCTCCTCAACCGCACGCAGGTGGTCCCCGATGAAAAGTCGGCCCCCGTGTCGATCAGCGACATCGCCTGGAAGAGCGCGCAGGAGGTTGCCAAGGAGCGCGTCAAGGACTTCGTTGTCTCGCCCAAACCCGAGGATTTTCAGAGCAACGTCATCCTCACCACGGTGGGGCGCTGTATCTTCAACGATGTGCTGCCCGAGGGGATGCCGTTCTACAATTACGCCCTGACCAGCAAAGGCTCGGCCCGCGTGATCGCCGATACCTACGCGGCGATGGGACGTCCGGCGACGATCGACCTGCTGGACAACATGAAGGCGCTGGGATTCAAGCGCAGCACCCTGGCGGGCATGTCGTTCGGCATCACCGACATCCGTTCCCCCGAAACCAAGGCCTCGATCCTGGAAGAAGGCCAGAAGAAGGCCGACCGGATCGAGAAGAATTACCGGATCGGGGCCATCACCGACCAGGAGCGTTACAACCAGCTCATCGATACCTGGGGCCACGCCCGCAAGCAGGTGACCGATGATCTGATGAAGGGTTTGCAGGACGACTATCGCGACGCCGACGGGCGACCCGTGGCCAGCAAGACTGCCGGGACGCTGCGCTATCTCAACCCCATCGCCATGATGGCCGTCTCGGGCGCCCGCGGCAACGTGGACCAGATTCGCCAGCTCGGCGGGATGCGCGGGCTGATGGCCAAGCCCTCGGGCGAAATTATCGAAACGCCCATCAAGAGCAACTTCCGCGAGGGCCTGAGCGTGCTGGAGTATTTCAGCTCGACCCACGGGGCCCGCAAGGGTCTGGCCGACACGGCCCTGAAGACCGCCGACTCCGGCTACCTCACCCGCAAGCTTGCCGATGTGGCCCAGAACGTCATCGTCAACGAGATCGACTGCACCACGCTTAACGGCGTGAGCAAGACGACGATCTACAAGGGCGAGACGGTCGAAGTGCCGCTGTCGGAGATGATCGTGGGCCGCACCGCCCGCGACACGATCCGCAACCCGATCACCGACGAGGTGATCGTCGCCGAGAACCAGACGATCACCATCGAGATCGCCGCGGCGCTCGGGGATCTGAAGCTCGAGTCGATCCGCGTGCGATCGCCGCTGACGTGCGAAAGCCCGCGCGGGGTCTGCGCCCGCTGCTACGGGATTGACATGAGCACCAACCGTCTGGTCGAAGAAGGTCTGGCCGTCGGGATCATCGCCGCCCAGTCGATCGGCGAGCCGGGCACGCAGTTGACCATGCGGACGTTCCACACCGGCGGTGTGGCCACCGGGTCGCTGATCGAAAACGACATCAAGACCGTCGCCGGCGGCATCGTCGAACATCGCGACATCAACGCCGTCGAGGTGACGGATGAAGAGGGTGTCAAGCGTTTGGTGGCCTTGAAGCGCAACGGCGAAGTCGCCGTCGTGGACGCCAAGGGGCGTGAACTGGAGAAGTATAAGGTTCCCTACGGCGCGACGCTGGCCGCCAAGCATGGCGAGAAGGTCAAGGCCAAACAGCAGCTGGTCCTCTGGGATCCGCACATCACCCCGATCCTGGCCGAGAAGGGCGGCGTGGTGAAGTACGAGGACATCGAGGAAGGCGAAACCGCGCGGGTCGAGGAGGAAAAGCGCGGCGCCGGCGGCAAGCTGGTCGTCATTGAACACAAGGGCGAGCGTCATCCCCGCATCACCATCGAAGGCGCCGACGAGAAAATCCTCGACTTCCACTACCTGCCCGCCAAGGCGCGAATTGAGGTCGAGAACGGCCAGAAGGTGGTCGCCGGACAGATGCTTGCCCGCCAGCCCCGCGAGGCCTCGGGCACCATGGACATCACCGGCGGCCTGCCCCGCGTCACCGAGATTTTTGAGGCTCGCAAGCCCAAGGATCCCTCGGTGCTGGCCGAAATCAGCGGAATCATCGAGCTTCGCGGCGACAAGCGCAAAGGCAAGATGACCATCAACGTCAAGAACGAGACCGGCATGGAGCGCGAACACCATGTGCCCCAGGACAAGGAATTGCTCGTCCACGCCGGCGACAGCGTCGAGGCGGGCGATCCGCTGATCCGCGGACCGCTGATCCCCCACGACATGCTTCGCATCAGGGGCGAGGATGCGCTGCATCAGTATCTGTTGACCGAGGTGCAGAACGTCTACCGCTCGCAGGGCGTGAAGATCAACGATAAGCACATCGAGACGATCCTCAATCAGATGCTTCGCAAGGTGAAGGTCGAAGAGCCGGGCGACACCAAGTTCCTGCCCGGCGAGGTGGTGGACAAGTTCCGCTTCCGCCAGGGCAACGAGGCACTGAGTCAGTGCGTGAAGGTCAGCGATCCCGGCGGGACCAGCTTTCTCGAGCATGATGTGGTCGCCAAGGAGGAGTTCAAACAGGCCAATGAACAGGCCGAAGCCGCCGGCAAGGAGCCGGCCAAGGCCGCCAAGAAGCCGCGTCCGGCCCGCGCCAAGACGCTGCTGCTGGGCATCACCAAGGCGTCGCTGCAAACCGAGTCGTTCCTGTCGGCTGCCAGCTTCCAGGAGACGACCAAGGTCTTGACCGAAGCGGCCCTGGCCGGCGCGGTGGACAACCTGGTCGGTCTGAAGGAGAACGTGATCCTCGGCCACTTGATTCCGGCCGGCACGGCGTTCAACCCGCACCTGAACCTCAAGCTCAAGCATCTTGCCGAGCCGCCCCCGGTGCCCCCCATCGAGCGCCCGATGCGCCAGCTTGCAGGCGAGCCCGAACCTGAGCCCGCGGCCGTCCCCGAACCGGCACCTCAGGCCGGGGCTTGATCAGGCGCGGCCTGATCAGGCGCGGCTTTCGTCGCTGCAAACCCCACGGTCCCGGAGATTCATCGAATCTCCGGGACCGTTTGGGTTGAGACTACCTGGCTCGTTGACGACAAGAAATATTGGCTATAATCACATCAGCAGCATCTTGTTTCGGGCGCACGCTGGGGTGCCGCGGTGAGTGCCCATTTCCCTTTCTCGGCACAAATAGGAGTGAAGTCCAATGCGTCGATTCAATGTCTCGTGGGCGTGGATCGCTGTGGCCGGTGCGGCGGGTTTATTCCCCGCGATCGCTTCAGCCCAAGCCGTCACTTACGGTCCCTCGCAGTATCTGAGCTTCGCCGACAGCCCGTTTCAGCCGCTCAGCTTCACTTGGTTCCATCTCGAAGACTTCGAGGATCACCTGCTCAATACGCCGGGTGTCACAGGCCAGCCCGGGGGAGTGGCCAGCGTGGTATTCGGCCCGTCCATTCATGATTCGGTGGACGCCGACGATGGGAGCATCGACGGATCGGGATTGGCCGGTGACGACTGGTTCTCATCTGCCGGGTCCAGCGGGGTGAACTTCATCTTCGACGCCGCCGTTCTGGGATCGCTGCCCACTCATGCCGGGATCGTCTGGACCGACGGTGCCGGTACCGTCAGCTTCCAGGCTTTCGGCCCGGGCGATGTTCCCATCGCCGCGATCGGCCCGGTGAGTGATGCTTCGTTCCCCGATGGCTCGTTCAGCGGAACGACCGCTGAAGACCGTTTCTTCGGCGTCGAAGATGCCGGCGGCATCTCGAGAATCTTCATCAGCAACAGCTCCGGCGGCATCGAGGTGGATCACCTGCAATACGGCCGCGCTGGCGTCGCACCGCCCCCGACGGCGATCCCGCTCCCGCCGGCCGTCTGGTCGGGGTTGAGCGCGCTGGGCATTCTGGGCTTGGGTGCTGTCCGCCGCCGCATCTGAGGGTCTTAGATTATACCGCTCGCGGGCCAGATTGAGACAATCCGCTTGGGGAAAACCGGGATATCCCGCAGGTTCCCAGCCGCTGCGGATGTCTCACTAAAAGGCCGCGAGCTTATAAGATCCTTCTCCCGCGGGACAGGCCGTTTCGCCTGTCCCGCTTTCATTGCTCGACGATCGGGGCAATGGCATCCCGGCCTCGCGGCCAATCTCCTGGCACAACTGCCATCGGAAGCAGGGTTAGAACACGGCCAAAGTCGCACGCCGCGTTCTGTGCCATAAGATATGGGAGAACAGGATGTTAACTGTCTAAGAATCGGATGTTGCCAGCGGCCTTGACGAGATCCATTCGCAATAGGATTTGACACCGACGCCGGATTTGTAACAATTATGGTTTATTTCTGTCGAATTATAATGATAAATACTGTCCCCTAATTGTTTTCGGGGTTACAAACCCGTTGAAGCGAGTCGGCTACACCAAGCTCATTCAACAGTACGACTTGGCGGTCATCGCCAACTGGCATGAATCCGCCATCGCCCCGGGCACCGTGTCTGGAACCGAGATCTCCGATGGTCGCGTCCGTGATATCTATCGTGCCAGTTACGACCCCGGCGACCGACTTGGCGCTCAGCTCGAGTTCGCCCTGAAGTACGACGGCATCAACTTGCTGATCCTGTCTAAGCTGTTTGCCATCGTCGAACAAGCGGATATCGTCGCTTACGTTCAGTCGAAGCCGACCGGCAAGAACGCCCGGCGCGTCTGTTATATCTACGAGTTGCTGACCGGCAATCGTCTGCCGATCGACGATCTGAACCAAGGCAACTACATCGACCTTCTCGATGCCAAACTGTACTACACGGCACCCGGTCGCTCGATCCGGCGTCAGCGCATCGGCGACAACCTGCTCGGCAGTTCCAAGTTCTGCCCGACGATTCGCCGAACGCCCAAGCTCATCCGGTTCGAGCAATCCAATCTGGCCGAACGCTGCCGCCGGATAATGCGGGATTATCCTTTGGACCTGCTCAGGCGGGCACTGGGCAACCTGTACACGAAGGAGTCCAAGTCGTCATTCGAGCTCGAGCACATCAAGCCTGCTGCCACACGCACTGAGCGATTCGTCGCGCTTCTGCAAACGGCCGAGAAGGACGATTTCTTCAACAAACAATCGCTCATCGACCTGCAAAACCAGATCGTCGACGAACGGTTTAAGGACTCCGACTACCGCGCCAGCCAGAACTACGTCGGCCAGAGCGTCTCTTGGCAACATGAGTGCGTACACTATTTTTCCCCCAAGCCCACGGACCTGGCCTCGCTGATGGACGGCATGTTTTCGTCGCATGCCCGGATGGGCGCCCAAGCAGTCCATGCCGTCATCCACGCCGCGGTTGTCGCCTATGGCTTTGTGTTCATGCACCCGTTCGAGGACGGCAATGGTCGCATCCATCGCTTTCTGATCCACAACATCCTATCGAGCCGCGGCTTCACGCCGGCGGGAATCATGTTTCCCGTCTCGGCCGCGATGCTCAAGCGGACGGACCTTTACGACGCATCGCTCGAAGCCTTCTCCAAAGCCTTGATGCCGCTCGTCGACTACGCGCTGGACGAGCAAGGCTGGATGAACGTCAATAATGACACCCTGCCGTTCTATTGCTACATCGACATGACTGCTCAGGCCGAGGCATTGTTTGATTTCATCCGCGAGACGATCGAAGTGGAATTGGCCCAGGAGCTGCAATTTCTCGTCAACTACGACAACACCAAGCGGCCGATCCACGAAATCATGGATATGCCTGATCGGCTCATCGACTTATTGATCGGCGGCTGCCTTCAGAATCACGGCCGGCTTTCCAAGCGAAAGCGAAACGAGTTTTTCGCCATGCTGAGTGACGAAGAAGTTGCCAAAATGGAAGCCGCGGTCCAGGTTGCCTATCGGCGCTGAGCAGTAGCGGGCGGCGATTGTCGATCTCGCGGGCGTGCGTGCGGGCGTGCGCTCGCTGGCTCGCTGGCGATAATTCCGTTCGCCGGAATCGTGGAATTGGTTAGCAATTGGTGATGTTCGCGGCGAAACGCGACTTTGATCCGTTTCCAAGTCGGTGACCTCCGAGTAGACTCGGCACTTATGCTAGTCGCACTCACCGGGGCCAGCGGGTTTGTCGGGTCGGCAACGGCGGCGTCGTTGCATCGCTTGGGGCACACGGTGCGGGCGCTGGTCCGAGGAAGCAGCAGGCGGGATCACCTTGCGCCGTTCGTCGCCGAATGGCGCGAGGGGGATATTCCCGATCCGCAGGCGCTGGCCGGATTAGTCGCCGGGGCCGATGCGGTCATTCATAACGCCGCCGATTGGGAGGTGCTGCGGCAAAGCCCGATCGTCCACTACGAGAAAAATGTCATGGGATCGCTTCGCCTGCTCGAAGCGGCCCGGACTGCTGGCGTCGGGCAGTTCATCTTCGTCTCCTCGGTCGCGGTCCATCACCAGATGCTCGAGTCGTTCCACGGCCGCATCGACGAAACCCACCCGACCTGGCCGGGGGGAGTCTACGGCGCGTACAAGGCGGCGATCGAGTCGCACCTCAAGGCCTATCACGTCACTTATGGCATGAACACCAGCGCCTGGCGTCCGGCGGCGATCTACGGGATCGATCCGAACCTCGAGCGCTCGCAGTGGTTTGAGCTGATCAAGACCGCCCGTGTTGGTGGAACGATCGACACCGACAAGGGAGGCAAGATCACCCATGTCCAGGATGTGGCCGACGCCTTGAGCTTTGCCGTCGGCGATGACCGGGTTGCCGGGGAATTCTTCAACCTGGTGGATCGCTACCTCTACTGGCAGGAAGTGGCGGCACTGGCCAGAGAGATCAGCAGATCGAGCGCGACGATCGTGGATCGCAAGGGTTCGGGTCCGAAAAACCAGTTCGACTGCGCCAAGGCGATCGCATTCTTCGATCGTCACGGCAGCTCGACGGCCCTGCGCCGGGGCATCGACGGAGTGCGCGACTACGTGGCTGAGCTGCTGGGAAAGATGTGATCCATGGGATCCCGCGGCCAACCGCGCAACCGCCTGGCCAAGCCGCTGCCCGATGAATGGCGGCTTTGGCTTCAGTCGCAAGGTGTGCCGAAGCGCAAATACACCGCCGTCTGCCGGACGATGCTTGCCGGCGGGCGGATGATCGACGAATTGATCATCGAGGAAGGCTGGATCATCGCGCTGGACCGCGCCGGCCTGGCTGGACGTTTTGAGCAGCGGATCGACTTCGATCCGCGAACCATCGAGTCTCTGCAAATCGTTCAGGTCGCGTGACGGCTTCGAAGTTCCTGGCAACGACAAGGGGCGCGGCAACTGACGAGGGCGTCCCCGCACGTTGCGGCAATCGCCCCGGGGCAAGGAGAACACCATCTTGGGTGTCCGGTGGCGATGCCGAATGCGGCAATCGCTCTGGGCAAGGGGAATACCGTTTTACGTGTCCAGTGGCGATGCCAAATGCGGCAATCGCTCTGGGCAAGGGGAACACCCGTCTTGGGTGTCCGGTGGCGATGCCGAATGCGGCAATCGTCCCGGCCTCGGCGGGGGGGCGGGGGCCGCGAATCACTGAATTCCCGCAGTGGTGGCCGCGGCGGACAACGTGGCGGGCATCGCCAGGAGTTCGGTTCGCAGCGAACCGGTGGCTCGCTGGAGATTCAGGAAATAGACCTTGCGATCGAATCCCTCGCGGGTGAGTTGAAGTTGGGCCGTCAGGAGTTGGTCCTGGGCCGTGACCCGCTCGAGGTTGGTCGCCAAGCCGACTTTGTAAGATGCCTCGGCCTGGTCTAGCGCCTGACGTGCCGCGGCCAACTGGGTATGCAGCTCTTCCAGCCGCCAGCCGCTGGCCCGCAAGTTCGCCCAGGATGCTTCGACTTCCTGGTCGATTTTGCGCCCGAGCAACGCCCGCGCCATCGCCGACTGGCGGAACTCCGACCAGGCCGATCGCACATCGGCGTGGACCAGCCCGGCGGAAAATAGCGGAACGTTGACGCGGAGAATCCCCGTCCAGTCGGCGTTCACCGGCGCGCTATCGCGATGCAGAAAATAGTTCAGATTCAGCGAGACCGACGGGAAATACCGCCCGAACGCCACATCCACGCGCTTGCGGGCGGCATCGACCGTTTCGGCCGCGGCCTGAAGATCCTGGCGCTTGCGGCTGGCGATCTCGAACGATTCATCGAGCGACGGCGTCGCCGGCGGCGGATCGAAGCCATCCACCAGCTCGCAATTTTCCACGGGGTAGCCGGTCAAAAACGCGAGCATCGAACGCGCGGTGCGCACTTCGTTTTCCGCCGCGATCAGGCTGACGCGCGTCGCCGACGCCTGCGCCTCGGTCTGGGCCACATCCAGCGGCCGCGCCGTCCCGGCCAAGCGTCGCGCCTGGGCATCGGCCACCCGCTGTTCCTGCACCTTCAGCGAATTGCTCAAGACCTCGACCGATCGCATCGCGCGCAGGACTTGGTAATAGACCTGGGCCGTGTCCAGCAGGAGCGATTGCTGCACATCCAGCAGCAGCCATCGGCGCTGGCGGATTATCGCGTCGGCGGCGGCCGTGGCGGCGAGGTCGCTTAAGCCGTTGAACAGGTTGATATCGCCGGCGAGTGGGATGTCGAGCGTACCGTTGGCGGTGCGTCCGCCGCTGGACGAGGAGAAGTTGTCGCTGCGCGAGTAGGCCGGACGCAGCGCCACCGTGGGCAAGAACGCCGCCACCGCCCGCCGTTTATCGATCAATGACTGAAGGTAATTTTCCCCCTCGATGCTCAATCGCTCGTTGGCGGCGTTGGCGAAAAGCATCGCCTGTCGCAGCGATAGCGTCTGACCGTCGGCGATTCCCGAAGGCAGGTCAACCCACTTGCGGTAGGCCTGTACTTCCGTGCGCGGATTCACGCCGCAACCGCAAAGCAGCAGTAAAAGCCCGAGCAATGTTCGTCGAATCATCATGGAGGCTGGCCGTATCCCCCGCGCCGCAAGCGCGGCCGGATCCGTCCCGGAAGAACCCCTCCCGACCCCGGAAAGTCCAGAATAGCCGATCAATCGGCGTGAGCAAGCAGCCAATTGCCCTGAGTCATCCCCAGTTTGGCCGGTTGTCGCGGTTCTTCATCATGCCGACGAGGAGGTCGGCGTTCCCAGTAATGTCGTGTCGGCGAACCCATCAGCGTTCTGTGCAACGTCGATGTCCTCGTCGGCTCTTCAATTGGAAACCGTGGCGGAAAGCTGGGGGTGATTCAGCTAATTTACCTGAGTAAACCGCCAACATGACGTGGCTATTTTCCCGGTGCAGCCAACAGGTTTGCCACGGCGGTCATATAGTCTGCCACTGTCATGCCATGCGCTTTTCCCAACTTGCCCATGGCGTTGGCCGTCGCACGCGTATTGCCCTGCTCGATGCGCCGGACGGTGCGCTCATCCAGGCCGGCGATGGCCCGTTGACTCAGCGACGTGGATTCGCGCAGAGCGCGGATAGCCCTTCCGTAGCGCTCGTTGAACTGCTCGTGTTTCTGCTGCGCCATGAGCCGGGCCCGCGGGTCAATGGCCTGCTGGAACTGCGACCAGCCCACATGAAGGTCATGGCTTGGCCAGTAGATGAAATCGCCATGGGGATTGATCTCGAACCGCTCTCGATCTTTCGCCGATACGATGCGCAGCTTCGGCAAGCTGGCTAGCGGGACGCGCAGGCGCTCAGTTGTGGGTGAGATGACGACCAGCTCGTCGCGGTCCCACCAGGCATCCATCGAGCCATCTTGATCGGACGACAGCAGGCCGACCAGGAACCGGCGCAGGAACGACAATTCATCATCGGCTTTCAGCCGGGCCAGATGAAGACGCTGCTTGCTCCGCACGCCTAGTTCCACCTGCGATTCGGCAATGGACTCGGCGGGCATGCTCTCAAGACGCTGAACTCAATCGCGGCGTCGTCGGATCAGGATGCCGCTGATCGCAAGGCCGAGAATCGCCATCGAACCGGGCTCAGGCACCACGTTGATTATCAGCGACTTCTTATCGATGAATGAAAAAGCCGTGGGATCGTTGTAGTAGGCGCGGGTCTGGAGGATGTTATTGATCGTCACGCGGGCCGAGGTCACGCTGCGGCCGGCCAATTCAGGAACGGAAGCGAAGTTGAACGTGCTTCCGCCGCTCCAGCCGTGGGGAATGCCCATCGGATCGGGAACCACGAAGTTCTGAACCACGTTCACGAATGTCTTGGTGAACGGGGTAAACGGGGCGGCATCGGCGACGGTCAGAAACTCGATGGCCGCGACGATCGTCACCCGGGCATAGTTCAAAGCTGGAGCCGTGGGGCCTTCAAGGATGTATGCGCCGGCTTCGTTGATCGACAAGCCGGGGACGGTGTTGGCACCCTTGGCCGCGACGGTGAAGGTCACGGTGCCATCGGTGATATCGCTGAACGGAGGGACCACACCGTACGAAGAGGAGCCGAACTGGGTCGGAGAGAACCGCAGCAGGTTGCTCGATGGCGGGGCGATGGTGGGGTTGCCGTACAACGGGGTGGCATCGGTCGAGGAGCCTTCGACAATCTGGAGATAATCGACGGTATTGCCGAAGCGATCCCCGTAGGCGATCGGAGCCGCACGCACGCTGGATACACATACGGCCACGCCGCAAATAACCACGGCGAGCCGCATGAACACGGAGGTCTGTCTGTTAAACATCGATCCACTCCCAGCAAAAACTGATCGGACATGTCGTCGGCCGAAAGCACGAAGCCCGGCCAAGCATTTTCAACATACCACATCGCGGTGAATTGACAAGATGCACAAACGATCGCATTGTCACTCCACCTCGACGATATATAGTGTATCCAACCTCGGCTCAGAAAGCAACACAATTCTTTTATCGGCTTTCCTGCCCGGCTCTGGAGCTGCCGGTTCCCTTCATCTTTGACGGCCGGTTGCAATAAGTCAAACCGAGCGCTGAATCTAAGTGTAATATATTCCGCATGTTAATAAATTGACGATTGTCCATGATATGACATGGACTCGCCTGTCCCAAGACATCTAGACGCTCAGTGAAACGAGCTGACCCAGCACCCCGCGGTATCGGTTTCGGACCGGCTCAATCACTTGCGAAATAAACGTTTGAACCTGCTCGGGGGCGCGCCCGATAAAGGCCGCGGGATCCAAAACCCGCGAGAGATCGACCGACGAGAACGCCGGATCGGCCTCCAGCCGCTCGATCAGGTCGTTGCGCCTGCCATGCTGCTTGACCTGTTCGGCGGCGGCAATCGAGTGTCGGCGGATCGCCTCGTGCAGCTGCTGGCGATCCCCACCGGCCCGCACGCCCGCCATGAGGATCTCTTCAGTCGCCATGAACGGCAGCTCGCTCTGCACGAACGATTCGATGACCTTCGGGTAGACCACCAGCCCCCGCGCCACGTTCACTACGATCATCAACGCCCCGTCAATCGCCAGGAACGGCTCGGGGATGCTCAATCGCTTGTTCGACGAATCATCCAGCGTCCGTTCGAACCACTGTTCGGCGGCGGTCTGCAACGGCGACGACGCCAGGCTGATTACGAATCGCGCCAGCCCGGTCGCCCGCTCGCAGCGCATGGGATTGCGCTTGTACGCCATCGCGCTGGAGCCGACCTGCTCGACCTCGAACGGCTCTTCGATCTGCTTCATTCCCGCCAGCAGCCGGATGTCGTTGCAGAATTTGTGAACGCTCGCGGCGATGCCCGCCAGGTCGCTGATCACCTGGGCATCAACTTTTCGTGGATAGGTCTGGCCGGTCACGACCATGGATCGGGTGAATCCGAATCGCTCGCTCACCATTCGGTCCAGGCGCTCGACCTTATCGTGGTCGCCGTCGAACAGCGTCAGGAACGACGCCTGCGTTCCGGTCGTCCCCTTGACCCCGCGAAACGCCAGGGTGGCGATGCGATGCTCGAGTTCCTCGAGATCGATCGCAAAGTCCTGCGCCCACAGCGCGGCGCGCTTGCCGACCGTGGTGAGCTGGGCCGGCTGAAAATGGGTATATCCGAGGGTGGGCAGCGCCTTCCAGCGCTCGGCGAAGTCGCCCAACGCGTCGATCGCGTTGGCGAGCCGCGCGGTCAGCAACTTCATCCCATCTCGCATGATGATCAGGTCGGCGTTGTCCACGACGTACTGGGAGGTGGCCCCCAGGTGAATAATCCCCTTGGCCGCCGGGGCCGACTCCTCGAAGGTGTGGACATGCGCCATCACGTCATGGCGGAGGCGTTTTTCCCAGTCGGCGGCGCGATCGAAATCGATGTCGTCGAGACGGCTCTCCATATCCCGCAGCGCCTCGGGACTGATCCGGCTCAGCCCCAGCTCGCGCTGGCATCGAGCCAGTTCCAGCCAAAGGCGGCGCCATAGCCCGAACTTGTGGGCCGGGGAAAACAGCCGAAGCATTTCTGGCCCGGCGTTGCGGGCCGTCAATGGGGATTCGTAGGTGTTGGGGTTCATTGCGGCGGCGAATGTACCCGAGCTGCGGGGAGGTGTCAGCCAGCCGGTTCGTGGATCAGCCCGGCCTTGGCCAACTCGTCGATCACTCGACGGATCACCGATTTTCGCAGTTCCTTGGTCGAAGCGGGGTTGAACGTGGCGCTGGTCCCCGTCCAGACGACCTTGCCCTTAGGCGAATACAGCATGAATTGCATCCGGGTGACCGTATCGGTGCGTACATAGCCGGATTGATAGACCGTTCTCCAGTCGGCGTACATCATGGAATATGGCGCGGCGTAGTAGGGTGCCGGCGCGGTCTGGACATAGCCGGGAACGTAGGTTTCAACTTCTTTTTGGCCCAGGAACCGCGCTACCAGCACGCCGTCAACCCCCGTCTCCTCGACCGCCGCCTCGATCATCTTTTGATCGACCGGCCGAGCGGTCGATCCCACCGTATACCACGCCAAGGCCCGCGTTTTTCCCTCGGTAATCGCCGTGACAAGCCCATCTTCGAGGTTTCGTCGAAATCCAAGCGATGAGTCGATCGCCATGACCAGAACCTCGTTCATCGGACCGGATTTGAACTGCGGATCCTTCCACATGTTCGACAGGTTGGTGGTCGCGGCGCACCCGCCGCTCAGCAGCGCGATCCCCACAAGGGCCAAGCAAGTTCGATGGAGGTGAGCGATTGCCATGACGGCCCATCATACCCGGCCCGCGTTGCCCGCGATGCGGGGAAAACCGCGTCGCGGCAAGAAACGCGCCGCGAGAAACATCCGATGGCGGGAGCGGCTTCGGGCGGTATAGTCAGCAGTCATGGCTGAACGACGCGGTAAGAACGAAAATCGGGAATTCACGACCAGCACCGGCGGGCGGATGGGCGAGTATGACATCAAGCCGATCGTCGTGATCGGATCGATCAACATGGACCTGGTCTGTCGCACCCGCCACATGCCCCGGCCCGGTGAAACGGTCATGGGTTCAGACGCCGCGGCGATCCCCGGCGGTAAAGGCGCTAACCAGGCGGTGGCGGCGGCGAAACTGGGCGGCGACGTTTACATGATCGGCCGCGTTGGCGATGACGACTTCGGCGATCGCCTGCGAAACGGGCTGCGCCAGCATCAGGTGCATACCGAGCATGTGACGATCACCGAAGGCACCGCCAGCGGCCTGGCGATGATCCTGGTCGATCGCAAGGGAGAAAATTCGATCGTCGTGGCGCCCGGCGCCAATGCCCGGCTCGAGCCGAAGGACATCGACGCGGCCGAGAAGTTGATCGCCCGGGCAGCCGTCGTCGTCATGCAGTTGGAAGTCCCGCTGGAGACGGTTCGACACGCGATCACCTTGTGCCGGCGGCTGGGGATCCGCACGATTCTCGATCCCGCGCCCGTCCCCGAGCGCGGCTTGCCGCGCGACATGTACGCCGTGGACATCCTCACCCCCAATCAGACCGAGGCTCAGGCGCTGCTGTCGGCGGGCAAGCGGCCCAAAGCCGGCTCGGCGAGCCAGCGGGATGCGGCGATGGGACGGATCAAGCGGACGCGTGTCGCCGATGCCAAGCAGATCGCCAGCGACCTGCTCGCCCGCGGCGCCCGCCGGGTGCTGCTCAAACTGGGCGCCAAGGGTTCGATGTTGGTCAACGGCTCGCACGAACTGATCGAACATGCCCGCGGGTTCAAGGTCGAGGTGGTCGACACCACCGCCGCCGGCGATGCCTTCATCGGCGCCTTGGCCGTGGCCCTGACCGAGGACCAGCCGATCGAGCGGGCCATGCGTTTCGCCAACGCCGCGGGTGCCTTCTGCTGCACCGGTTTCGGGGCCCAGCCCTCTCTTCCCACCCGCGCCCAAGTCGAACACCTGCTGGCATCGCCCGCGGGCCGCGCTGAGCGATAAACCGCGGACCTGCTTCCTATTCATCCTGTCCATCCTGTTCATCCGGGTTCTTACTCGCGGTCAGATCTGGGTCATGCCCCGGCGATTCAGAAACTCGATTTCAAATTTGAGATGAATCGAGCGATCGAATGCGGGGGGGTCGAAGTTCAGCCCGCGAAAAGTGTCATGCACCCGCCGGGGAAAGAGAAATCCGGCTGAGAATCTAGAGAAATTGACAAACACTTCGAGCGGTGAGAAGTTGCCCGTAATTCTCGCGGTCGGCGAATAGGGCGTTTTGAGGGCATGAACCATGATCAATGTGGCGTTGAAGGAATGGGCGGTGGTCTGCGAGGCGCTGAAGTCGGGCCGGCAGATCGTGTTGCTGCGGAAAGGGGGGATTTCCGAGTCGATCGGCGGATTTGAGCTCGAGCATCGCCGGTTCGTGTTGTTCCCGACCTATCTGCATCAGCGCTCCGATCAGGTTAAGGAAGCGGATCGCCGCGGACTGGAATCGCTGGACGCCGAGCCGGCGCGCATCCCCATCTCGCTATACGCCGAGGTGAGCGACATCGTGAAGGTGAAAGATCGCAAGCAGATCGACGCGATCGACCGCGAACACATCTGGGCGGGGCCGTTGATCGACATGCGGTTCAATTACAGGCCGCAAAATCCGTTGTATCTGCTGTTGGTGCGGGTCTGGCGGCTGGCGTCGGCGACGACGATCGACAACACCCCGGCTTACGCTGGGTGCAAGAGCTGGGTTCCGCTGGAAGTGGAGATCGACACCGCCGGCGCAACGCCGGTGCTGGATGATCCGGCTTATGAAGTCCGTCGAGCGGCCATCCTCCGGGCCTTGGGCCAGGCGGATTGAAGCGCAATGAATCCGTCGCGCCGATTCGCGCGGTGCCCGCGCGAACCAGGCGGCGACGGCACGGCCTCACTTCTTCAGGTTCTCATATTCCTTAAGAAATCCCTCGAATTCCCGCAGGTGGCCTTCCTCGTCGGCCAGGATCGTCGTGACCATGTCGGCGGTGACATAATCCACGCCCTCGCACAGTTGGATCAACTTGACGTAATGGTCGATCGCGCCTTGTTCGGCTTCGATCACGCCGCGAATCACGCTCACGACGTCGGTCGAATCTTCCGGCGGCTGAAGAAAGGTCTGCGATGCCTTGAACTTCAAGCTCCCGGGGACTCGCCCGTACAGTTCCTTGATCCGCTTGGCGAACAACTGGGCATGGCCGGTTTCGGCGGTGATGTCGGCGGCGAGACTCTTCTTGATCTCCTCGGCCCGCACGCCGTCGAGGTCCACCGAGTTGGCGATGTAACTCATCACCGTCTCGATCTCCATCCAGTACGACTTGGTCAGCATTTCGACGATCTGCACGCGCTTTTTCTCATCACGGATAATAGGCATGTCTTGCTCCTTTTGGGGGTAAATGGCCTAAGGGGAATCATAAGTGACCGCGACCGGTGTGACAACGCTAATTTTTCGTCGAACCGCGGTTTCGCAGGGAAAATGACCTCCAATTGCTCCCGGTTCCGGTTCCCAGCCGGCGGCGCTTGTGCGGATCAAGGCGTCAACTTGCCGATGCAGGAGGGAGCGGTGTTGCCGGAATGCAACACAGACCGGTAATCGTCGTCGTCGGCGGGTTTGGAAACGGGATGATCGCATGATGCTTCAATCCAACATGCCGCTGGTCAAGCCGCGATTGCTGGTGCTGGATGAGGACCGGATCATGCTCCAGTCGCTGTGTCAGTTCCTTCGCCGCGAAGGTTACGAGGTGCGGGCCACCGATCGCGCCGAGGAGGCGATGGGGGTCCTCGAGACGCACCAGACCGACCTGCTGCTGGCCGACATCAACATGCCGGGCCTGAAGCCGGCCGATTTTCTGCGCGAGGTTCGGCGGCGCTTTCCGCGGGTGCTGGTGATCGTGATCACCGGTTACGGCTCGATCGAAGGGGCGGTCGAAGCGACGAAAATCGGGGCCTTCGAATACCTGACCAAGCCGATCGTCGATGACGAAGTGCGCGTCGTGGTCGAGAAGGGCATCCGCCAGCAGTCGCTGCTGGTGGAAAACCACATCCTCAAGCAGCAGCTCGATCTGCGGTTCGGGATCGAGAACATCATCGGCCACGATTACAAGATGCTGAAGATTTTCGACCTGCTCGACGCGGTGGCCGACGGGCGCACCACGGTGCTGATGCAAGGCGAAAGCGGGACGGGCAAGTCGCTGCTGGCGCGGGCGATCCACCATCGTTCGCCGCGGCGGGACAAGCCGGTGGTCGAGGTTTCGTGCGGGGCGCTGCCGGAAACGCTGTTGGAATCGGAGTTGTTCGGGCATGTCAAGGGCGCGTTCACCGGGGCGATCGCCGAGAAGCCGGGGCGGTTCCTGGCGGCCGACGGGGGGACGCTTTTTCTGGATGAGATCAATTCCGCTTCGCCGGCGATGCAGGTGAAGCTGTTGCGGGTGCTGCAGGAACGGCAGTTCGAGCCGGTGGGATCGAGCCAGACGCGCTCGGTGGATGTGCGGGTGATCTTGGCCAGCAACGTGGACCTGGCAAAACTGGTGGCCGAGGGTGGGTTCCGCCAGGACCTGTTCTACCGGATCAACGTGGTGACGATTCAGATCCCGCCCCTGCGCCAGCGGCTGGGAGATATTCCGCTGCTGGCGAGAACTTTTCTCAAGCGGTTCAGCTTCGAGAGCGGGCGCGAGGTAGTCGGCTTCACACCCGCGGCGCTGGAGGCGATGCAGCGATACGACTGGCCGGGCAACGTGCGGGAACTGGAGAACGCGGTCGAGCGGGCGGTGGTGCTTTGCCGCCGTCCGCAGATCGATGTCGAAGATCTTCCCGAGACGGTGCGATATCCATCGCGTGGCGGGGCGCGGGGTTCGGCATTGGCCAGTGAGTCCGAAGATTACCTCGCCCGGCCGATGCCGCTGGCGCTGGCGTTGGAGGAACCGGAGCGACGGATCATCGAGTCGGCGCTGAAGCGCCACGCCTGGAACCGCCAGGCGACCGCCGGGGAGTTGGACATCAACCGCACCACGCTCTACAAGAAGATGCGGAAATACCAGCTTGATGTCGGTGAAAGAAACTGATCAGCATCCGCCATTCGGTGCGTCGTCCTCCAAAACGGGGACGATCGGCATATGGCATCGTGAAGCTCGCCGTGGCGCTCGGGCGTGGTCAAGTGAGCGATCCGTGAGTCAAGAAGCTATACCGCTCGCGGCCTTCAGTGAGACATCCGCAACGGCTCGGAACCTGCGGGATTTCCCGGTTTTTTTTCAAGCGGATTGTCTCAATAAGGATCGCCAGCGGTATAGCTGCGTCCCGGTTTCATTTTCCTGGATCAGCCGCATTCCCCTGGACAAGAGCCGGTTCGAATCCGCTCCGCGGGGGTGTGGGACGGAAAATCTGGGCGGATTTATATTGAATTGACTCGATCGGTGTGGGTAGGATGTTGCGGTCACAAGCCCGTGGCCGCCGGAAATGCGAAGGGGTCGGGAAGCTTCGATTGCGATCCCAACTCCGCACAGATGGAGACTCCCGACCCCTTCGTCCTTTCTCCCTTCGTCCTTTCTGGCGTTGTGCTCATGGATCGGCTGCTCACGCTGTCGATCCACCGGCACCGCAGATGCGAACACGACGCGGACATAAAGGCGGACATAAAGGGGTCACGTTGACTTATGACCTGTTCCGGCGAGCGTTGTGCTCATGGTTCGAACACGCGGAAAACGGT
>JBBQNJ010000020.1:0-64322 GCA_038329845.1 Tepidisphaerales bacterium
ATACGGTTGGTAGTGAACCCATCACGACCAGGGCGATACTGCCCGCGCGTGAAGAAGAAACGAATGAAGGAGTACGACCTGATGACCAAGCCCGGTGTGGCATATCGACAACCGCAGTATTCGGAAGAGGTTATAGCTTAACCGAATGGCATTCGGGACAGGTGCGATATATTTGCAGGGTCTGGAGTCGACCTACCGGAAGGCCGGCCGGCCCAGGAAGACAAAGCGTGACACCAGGGAACAATAATCGCACCTGTTCTGTTCTTGTCCCCCGCGATGGAGGGAGAAAAGGCGCGTTTTTCGAGCGGACGGTTTAGCGGGTGAGGATTTTGCAGGCGGGCAGGGCGCTGAGGAAGAGTCGGCCGTAGTGCTTGCCGGTCAGGCGGCTGTCGAGGATGACGACGATGCCGCGGTCGGTTTTGCTTCGGATGAGCCGGCCGAAGCCTTGTTTGAGCTTGATGATCGCCTCGGGGACCGAGTAGTCCATGAACGGGTTGCCGCCGGCGCGTTTGATCGCGTCGAGGCGGGCCTCGACGATCGGCTCATCGGGCACGGCGAAGGGGAGCTTGACGATGATGACGTTGCGCAGCGCCTCGCCGCGTACATCGATGCCCTGCCAGAAGCTCGAGGTGCCGAACAGGACCGCGTTGGGCGTGGCTCGGAATCGATCCAGCAGGACCCGGCGCGGCGCCCCCTGGCCTTGGACCAGCAGCGGAAGATTCATCGCCTCGATGTCCTTGGCGAGGTTGTTGGCCGCCTCGATCAGCATCTTGTAGCTGGTGAACAAGACGAACGCCCCGCCGTGGGTTTGCTTGAGGTAGTGCAGAATGCGTTCGCCGGCGGCGGGGAGAAATCGGGCGGTGTCGTTCGGCTCGGGCAGGCGCGATTCGATGTAGAGCGTGACCTGGGCGGCATAGTCGAAGGGCGAGCCCAACTGGAGGGTTCGCTCCCGGACGATGCCGAGGCGTTTGCGGATGTAGTCGAACGGATCACGCCGGGGGCGCGGCGATCGGCGCTGCACTGACTGACCGGGGTGATCGTCGGCGCCGCTGGCACCGGTTTGCGGCTCGCTCGTCTCGATTGTCCGGATCGGCTCGATCGGCCGGCTCGACTGGCCCGGCCGGCTCGACTGGATAGTCTCCTTGGTCCCGATCGTCCGGCTTGGTTTCTTTGGCCGGATCGGGTCATTCGCCTCGTTTGACTCGGACGATGATGCGGTCGCCGAACGGCGTTCGGCGGTGCAGAGGGTGGCGCTGGTGAGGATCACGCTATGGACCTTCTCGAACAGGTGCATTCGCAGGCCTTCGGCGACGTCGATGGGGGCGGCATTGAGCGTGACCCGGCGGGTGGCGCGGGTTCCCAGTTCCATCCAGTAGACAGCGCCGGGGACGGCCTGATCGAGCACCGCCTTGAGCATGACGCCGTGATTTCGCACTTTTTCGGCGGCGCTGGTCAGCTCCGAGACATCCTGCTCGTTCTTGACCCCCGGCAGCATCGCCTTGATCCTCGTGGCCAGTTCATCGAGCTTGGGCGTCAGATCGTTGGCGACGATCCCGGGTGCCCCGATGCGTCCGTTGGATCGCCCGTGGGTTTCCTGCCAGCGAATGCAGCGGTCGAAGAAGGCGTCGGCGCGATCGGACAGCTCGACCACCTCGCGGACGGCTTCGTTGGCCAGGTCCCGATGGGCGCTGAGCGACCCCTTGCCACGTTTGGGGTCGTAGAGCATCCGAAGCTGGTAGCGGATAGCCCCTTCCGAGACCTTTAGCCCGAAGTGGCTGCCGGCGACGTCCTCGAGCGTGTGCGCTTCATCGAGGATCACCACATCGTACTTGGGCAGATATTGCACCCCCGCCGCCCGCAGCGCCAGGTCGCTGAAAAACAGGGCGTGATTGACCACCAGCAGATTGGCCCCCTGCATTCGGCGCTTGGCCGCCTGCCAGAAGCAATCTTTATAGAACGTGCATCGCTTGCCCAGGCAGTTGCCGTGTTCGGCGCAGACCTGTTCCCAGACGCCGGGGTCGGGCGCGATCGGCAGATCGGCGAGCGAGCCATCGGTCGTGTGTTGTGCCCAATCCTCGATCGCCCAGAGCGACTCGAGTTGTCGCTCAGAATCGAAGAGGTAACTCTGGCGTTTGCGCGATTGCTCGAGCCGGCGCTGGCAGAGGTAGTTGCCGCGTCCCTTGACCAGCACCGCGGTGAACTCTTCGCCGCTGACCGATCGCAGCAGCGGGATGTCTTTGTCGATGAGCTGTTCCTGGAGGGAAATCGTGTGGGTCGAGATGACCACGCGTTTTTTTCGCCGCACCGCGTAATGGATCGCCGGTAGGAGATAGGCAAAGCTCTTTCCCACGCCGGTTCCCGCCTCGACGAGCAGGTGATGGCCCTCTTGCAGCGCCTCCTGCACCGCTGCCGCCATCTCGAGCTGCTCGGGACGAAACTCGTATTGATTACCGAGGCGTTTGGCGACGGCGCCTTGCGGAGCGAGGATGTCCTGGAGGGTGGCGCTACTCATGTAGAAGACCGCGAACGGCGATTCTATCCGCCGTCGCCGCCAAGGCGATCGGCCGGTGGTGACTGGCGCGACGCCCGCAGCGCCAGCAGCCCGATCGTGGCCAGGGTCGCTTCGACGATCGTCTGGGTGAGTCGCATGGCGACGGCGACGATCGCGGCGGGCGGTCCGATCCATCCGCTGAGGATCACCAACAGCACCCCTTCTCGCACGCCCAGGCCTCCTGGGGCGAACAGGGCGAGGTAGCCGATCGTAGCCGCCGCCGCCGCCAGCGAAATGGTCAATCCCAGCCGTCGCGGGTCGATCATCGCGATGGATCGCGTCATCATCCACAGCGCCAGTCCGGCCAGCAGCCACTGGGCGATCGCCGCGGCGATCGGTCCGATCATGGCGGCGGTGCTCGGGCGGGCACCGATCGGTTCGCGGCGCAGGCGGATGAGCATCCAATCGGCGATCAGGCCGAACAGGCGCGGGTGTAGCGCTGTAGCGCCCGCGATGACCACGGCGGCCGCTAACGGCAGAGTCCATGGCCCGTGCCCGTGCAGGATCGGGTTCCACGCCAGCAGCGGCGCTGCGACGATCAGGCCGGTGATCACGGCCAGTCCGTCCATGAGGACCGCGCAGAGTAGGGCGGTTCGTCGCGGCACGCCGAATCGTCCGGCGAGCCAGACCACCCCGATGACCGCCGCGACTTTTCCGGGGATGTACTTGCCGATCGCGGGCAGCCAGGTCATCGCCGGGATTTCCCGCCAGCGCAGTCGATGGCCATAGGCGCGCAGCAGCAGCCCCATCGACGCGGCTTGGCAAACCCCCACGCCGAACAGGCAGGCGATCGCCCCGGCGATCCAGCCCGGGTGCCATTGGATCGCTTCCCATTGGATCGCGCCCAGTTGCCGGATGATGGCGGCGACGACGAACGCGCTGAACGCCAGCAGGGCGGCGGTGCGGCGCGGAGAGAGCGGGCTGCGCCATCTTGGCACCGGTTGGTTCATGGGCGATCCCGCCGGGATGAGATCAGTTCATCCGCCAGCCCCCCCTCCATCGCCGCGAGGACGTCCTCGACGGCGACATCATCCACGCAATAGGGCGGACGGCAGCGATGGGCCGGTCGAGTCGCGTGCCAGGGATATCGCATGCAAGGCGAGCAGTCGCGTCGGCGCGGCTGGACGACGAGGTGGCGATAGCCATAGGGACAGACTCGGTCCGGATCGGCCGGGGCGAAGATCGTGACCGGCGTGGTGTCGACGGCGGCGGCCAGATGCCCAAGCCCCGAGTCGATCCCGACGTACAGAGAGGCCTGTTGCAGAACCGCCGCCGCATCGCTCAGCGGGCCGCGCAATCGCAGCGCGCGGGCCGAGGGAACCTCGGCGGCGCGGATGATCCGCTGGGCGGTCCCCGGCTCGTCGGGGCCTTCGATCACCACCACTTGGGTGTCGAAACGCGATGAAATGGCTCGGATCAACTGGGCGAACGACGATTCCGGCCAGCGCTTGGCCCGCGCCAGGCTCGTCGCGGCGCTGCCGGGATGGACGGCAATGAACGGCCCGCTGACCCGCGCCTCATCGAGTAATTGCCTGCCCCGGGCGTGATCTTTCTCGGACAACTCGAAACGAGGCGGCGTGATCGTGGAAGATTCGATTCCCATCCCCGACAGCAGGCGAACGTTCTGCTCGACATCGTGCAGGCCGGGTTGGGCATCGACGCGGCGATTGTTTCGGCGCTGGGGCATTAGGTGAAACGCGCCGGACGGCATGGCGTGAATGAGCGTCATCGCTGCGCCGGCACCGGCGGCGAGCAGATGATATTGCCAGCGGTTGGAGGGGAAGGGGATCAGGCAGACATCGGCGTTGACGGCGCGGATGGCGCGGGCGATGGCGATGGAGCCTTGGGCCACTCGCACGCGCACGCGCGGTGCCATGGGCTGGTAGGGCGCCCCGATCGCCGGGGTGCGGGCCACGACGGTCAGTTCGACATCGTCGCGGGCGCTTAACAGCGCCGAGATCATGGGCATCGCCATCAAGGCGTTGCCGATCCCCGCGACCATTGGGATTGCCACTCGCATCTAGATTCCGTAAACCCGGGCCGGGCGCTCGTTCATCGGCGAGACCGGCACTCGGCTCATTCCGTCGGGATCGATCCGCCAGAGCTGCCAATCGCTCGGGTCCATCGGCGGATCGACTCCCTCGATCCAACGCTGGAGCCATGCCGGACGAAAATGCCACACTCGCCACGGCGAGATCGGCGGCTGATACACGTAATACCGCAAGCCGGCGTCCAATGCCCATTGATGCAGTTCGGGATTGGGCGGGACGTATAGTTCGGCGCTGCGCCAATGGCGGTTGAGATCCGGGACATTGACGATGGCCCGATCGGTCAGGAAGTTCAGGGCCCGCAGGGGAAAGGGGCTGCGACGTTTGCGTCCGAGGTTGTCGTACCACTGGGTCACGCCGATCCGACCGGAGTCGGCGCCGACGCCGCGAAGGTATTCGGCGATGGCGATCAAGGGGCGCACCATCCCGGCTTCGTACCGGGCGTAGTAATTTTCCGAACGGGCGATGCTCGCTTCGATCGCGTAGAGCGTGCCGTTGACAAGGAGGACCGACCCGACGAATGCGCCCAGCGCGGCCTGGGCCATGCGCCGTCGCCAAGGCGTGTCGCAACGGCACAGCGATCGGCCGGCGAGAACAATTCCCAACAGCAGCATCGGCGCCACCGGCGCGAGGTAGCGGGCGTTGGGCCGGTGCCAGCGCATCACCAGGGCGGCGAAATAGATCGCCACGCCGAGCCAGATCCATCGACCGGCCCGCGCTTGGCTGACCAGGACGAACGCCAGACCCGCCAGGAGGGTCCAGCCGGCCACGGCGGCGATGAGATTCGTGACGAGGTTCTCGACTCGAAGCGGCTGGAAGAACAGCCAGGCGATCCACCGTCCGGCGGAGAGGAACCGAGCGACGTATCCCGCAGCGCCCGGGCTGGCGGGGGAGAGCAGGCTGTAGCCGCGCGAGACGGCATCATCGGGCTGCGCCGCAGCGGCTTCTTCGGCCGCCCCGCCGAACTGTTTGACTTCGGCGATCTGCTCTGGGGTGAGTTGGCCGCCGAGAAATCCCCGCCAGGCGAAAAAGACGGCCAGGGTGACGATGAGGCTGACGAAAACGGTCGTCCAGCGCAGCGATCGGGCGGCGTTGCCCGCACGACCAATCAGCGCCGCGGCCACCATCGCCCAGCCGAGAATCCCCGCCCAGCGCACCGTCACGGCCGCGGCGCACAGCGCGATCATCGCGGCGGCGAGCAATGCATCGCGCCAGCGCGGGCGATCCGGATCGTCGCCCAACCGCATCGCCAGCAGCACCGCGCCCGACAGCAGCAGGCAGAACAATCCATCGCTGATCAGCCAGTAGGTCATCGGATAGAGATGAGAGATCATCGCGCTGAGTACGACCACACCCGCGGCGGTCCATGCCCCAGCGCCCAGGCGCCGGGCGATCCAGAACTGCACGGCCAGAAATCCCACCAGGCATGACATGGCGACGAGCTTGAGAAAGCCCATCTCGGGCGACACCCGCATCGCCGCGGCCAGGACCACCGGCCAACCCGGCGGGACCATCGCCACCGGCTGGCCATTGAAGCGGTAGGCCTGCTTGAAGGATTCGCCACGTTCGGGGGCGCGGGCGAGGTTCCGCGCGATCGATGCGTAGACTTCACCATCCCCGCTGGGCGACCAATACGAATTATGAAGCAGAGCGAACAACAGGACGATGATCCCGACCGCCAAGGCCCAGATGCGCCAATCCCGCCCGGCTAAGCTGGGGCCTGGGGGGAAAATCGTGGCTGGTTCGAGAGGTCGCCCGTTCATGGGTCGCGGCGCTTTCTCCCGGTCAGGCAATAGACGGTCTTGGAGCGAAATCCACCGGTCCATCCGCGGCCGCCGAGCAGGTCCTTCAGACCCGTGAGCATCGGCCAGCGCCAGGGGAGCAGCTCGGGGCGATCCCGCCGAACCGCGTCGGTGCTGAGCAGTTGCTCGGGCCGGTCCATCTGCGACAGCTCGGCGAGAGGATCAAAACCCTCGGGTAGCGAAAAACGATCGGCCAGATGCCGCAGTAGATCGGCGGCATCGGCGCGGGTGATTGCGAATCGCCCATCCAGAGACAGATCGAACGTCAGCGCCAGCAGTCCGCCCGGACGCAAGACCCGCGCCAACTCATCAATGATCTGGATCCGGCGGGACGTATGCTCGAGCACCGACACGCACGCCAGGGCGTCGATCGATTGATCGTCCAGGGGAATGTGATCCAGCGATGCGGGAATGAATCGAACCGATTCGCTGGATCGCTCGGCGTTAATCCGCGTGAACATAGGAGCGTAATCGCGGCGGGAATCCAGGCAGACGGCCGTTGCGCCACTCAATCGCTCAGTAAGGAAGTAGGGGAAATAGGTCACGCCCGAGCCGGCGTCCGCGATCGTCATCGGCTCGGATTGCGAACCCTCGGCCGCCGCCAGAATCGCCTGGGCGCAGAAGACGTATTCCCATCGGCGTGACCAGAGCATGAACGGATCGGCGGCCCATGCCCGGCCGTATCGCCGAAGCCCCCGGGCGTGGCGGCGACGAAACTCGCGCGTGTATCGCCAGTGTTCGCGGTATGGACCGCCCGCGAGCAATTGTTCCATCTCGAGAAGTCGGGGGATCCCGCAGCGCATCAATTCAGTCGTCGTCGTCCCCACTCACGGAGAGATTGTAAAGCGGACCGCGCCGATTGCACGCGGCGGGAATTTTCTCAATGTCTTCCCACGTTTTCCCGCTGCGCCGGTATGAAAGGGTGTTCCGGGAGAAAGACCGATGATGGCAACGACTCGAAAATGCATGTTGACCCCGATCTGCATCGTGGCGGCGGGGATGGTTCTGGCACTCGCCGCCGGCAGCCGGGCGCAGGTTGCCGGCGACGCCCCCGCGGCGTGGTCGGGGCCGGCGGCGGCGGCGCAGCCGGACCCGAACATGGTCGCCGAGGCGACGCGCCGAGTGCTGACGATCTACGAGGCCCCCTGGGATAAGAAAACGCCGCGAGAACGGCTGACCGTCGGGCATCGGATGTACGCCGACGCCCAGAACGAGCCGGATGCGGTGGTCAAATACGTGATGCTGCGCCAGGCGCTGAAACTGATGGCCGAGAACGGGGATGTGCGCTGCGGTCCGGACACGGTCGATGGGATCACGCGGATTTACGCCGTCGATCTGTTCGAGGAGCAACTCGAGCTGCTGGGACGGGCGTTGGGCAAGTTCACCAAGGTGGCCCAGCCGATCGCGCAGGAAGAATGGGATCGCGGGGCGCGGATGTGCCTGCGACTTCTCGAGGAGAACGCCGACGGCGCCGGGATGCTTCGCAGCACCGCCGACTTGCAGAGGCTCATCGCCGTCTCGCAAGCGCTGGGGTCTCGCTGCAAGCAGGCCGATACCCGCCAGGCGCTCAGCCGTGCATTGCCTCGATTATACAGACAACTGGTTCTGGGGTTGAACCAGAAGGACTGGAAGAACCTGGCGTTTTTGCCGGGCGGGGGTGGATCCAGCGGAAGCAACTGGGCTCACACGCTGCAATGGTGGTTTTTGGAGGGGGGCAAGCAGCTTCGGGTGGACCTGTCGGAGAAGCGCGAGGGATCATTGCTGCTGCTCAACGCCAACAGTCCCAAGGCCGTCTGCCTGCGTGAGGATTTGAGCCTGTGGCTGTGGGACACCAAGCGCAAGGAGTTTCTGGGCGAATTGGCCAAGCATAACAAGGATGCCCCGATCACGGTTGTCGCCCGCGACATCGGCGGAGGCCTTGCCGCCAGCGGGGCGGCGGACGGCGCTATCACTCTGTGGGATCTGGAGAACGCCAAGGCGGTCCATCGGTTCATGGCCCATGATCCGAGGCTGGTTCGAGGATCTTCCGGGGGAGTGAATTCGCTGGTTTTTTCCAAGGATGGGCGAATGATCCTTTCGGGCGGGGGGGATCACACCGTGCGTTTGTGGGATGCCATCACCGCCGAGCAGCGGTTTTCGCTCACGGGGCATTCCGGCGCTGTGAACACCGTGGCGCTGGCCGCCGATGCGGGCCGGGCGTTGTCCGGCGGCGCTGATAACGCCGTATGCATCTGGGACTTGAGCCTGGGATCGCTCATCGCCCAGTTGTCGGCCCATACCAAGCCGGTCATGACAGTTGCGTTTTCGGTCGATGGGGACAAGGCCCTGACCAGCGGCGCCGATGGCGCGTATTACCTGTGGGACCTGGCCCAGCCGCAAAAGCCGTTGGCGAGTTTTAAGGATGATGGCGACCCAGTGCGGATGGACGTTCCGGTCGAGGGCCGATGAGGCACCGGCGGGATCGCGCTTGGCGTGGGCTCTGAATTGAGCGCCGGCTCAGGGTTGCTCGACCCATTGCCGCGCCGCATCGATATCACCAGGCTCGAAATATCGCACTTTTGCGGTTGTGAACGGCTTGCAGATCGTCGCCATCCAATGTTGCCAGGTCGTTTCACCGACCATGGCCAGCCGTTCGATGTCGTTAAAGTGCTTGAAGTCGAACTTCACGTCCTGCCACAGCGCGTCGGCGTCCCAGCCGTGAAAATCGTGCATTTCCACGAGGAGTCGCAGCTTTCCGTACCGGGCAATCGCCTGTTCGATCACCGGGACGAATTGTTTGTAGTCGGCCCCGGTGAGTTTGCCGCTCAATCTCACGATCAGCACATTGTCCGCGCCGGCGGGAATCAGTTCCAATGCCATCGGGCCTCCGGGTTGAAGAGCAACATATTCGTGCAGGATGCATTCTATCCGATCGCGCCGGCGGCGCGAACGCTGGAAATCACCGCAGCGCTGGACCTACCGTCTTGGCATGGCGCGACGATGGCTTGCATTGATCCTGGTGGGATTGGCGACGGCGCCGGCGTGGGCAGCACCGGCGTCGGCGGCGTCGCGGCTCGTCGAGGCGCGGCTTTTGGTCGATCGCACCGCCGTGGCACCGGGGGGATCTTTTCAGATCGGCATCCTTCTGAAGATCGCCCCGGGATGGCATGTTTACTGGATCAATCCCGGTGATTCGGGGATGCCCACCGAGGTGACGCTGATTCTTCCGCCGGGATTGTCCGCGGGGTGCGTGCAGTACCCGGTTGCGGTGCGTTTCGCGGCTCCGGGCGATCTGGCGGCGTATGGGTATAGCGGAGAAGTTCTCTTGACGGCGACGGTGACGGTTGGCGAATCGTTCCGGGGCGAGTCGGCGACGCTGGCGGCCGATGTTTCCTGGCTGTGCTGCGCCCAGACATGCATCCCCGGCGCTGAGCGGGTGACGATGGAGCTACCGGTGGCGAAAACGCCGGGGCCGTCCACCAATGAGGCGACATTCACCGCGTGGCGGAAGCGGATGGCGGTTGGGGCCTCATCGGCGCGCGAGATTCGGCGGATCGAGTTTGTTCCCGGATCGCAAGGCGAGGCCACGACCGCGGTGATCACCTGGGCGGCCGATCCGCCGGCGGAGGTGGCGTTGTTTACCGAGCCGGATGATCGGATGGAGGTGCGGATCGGGCCGGTGAAGACGCGGGGCAGAGAAAGCCGAATCGCGGTGATGATCCAGCCGCTCAAAGGCCAGTCGCCCCGACGGGCGCCGTTGCCGGGCGTGTTGGGATATACGACCGCCGACGGAGAGCGTCGCGGCGTGAAAGTTGAGATCCCCATGCCCCGGGCCGATGCCGACCTATGATCGGTCAACCGCGCCGTGGCGCGGAATCCTGTTTCTCTTGTCATTGGAGTTCAACTATGCGATCGCTGTTTTGCTTCGTCGCCGCGTTTATTACCGGTTCCCTGTTGATCGCGGCGGGGAGTTTTGCCGCCGACAACGCCGCCGCCGATCCGGGCTCGAAGGCCCCGTCGTTCACGCTGAAGGATGAGGTGGGGCGGTCGGTGAGTTTGGACGATTACAAAGGCAAGGTGGTGGTCTTGGAGTGGATCAATCCCGAATGCCCGTTCGTCCAGCGGCATTACAAGGCCAAAACGATGTCCACCCTGGCGGACAAATTCGCCGGCCAAGGGGTGGTCTGGCTGGCGATCGATTCGAGCAAATCCAACACGCCCGAGAAGAGCGCCCAATGGAAATCTCAGCACGGCCTGAAATACCCGATTCTCCAGGATCCCACGGGCGCGGTCGGTCGGGCCTATTCGGCCAAGACGACTCCCCAGATGTTTGTCATCAATGACCAAGGCGTGATCGTTTACAACGGCGCGATCGATGATGATCGATCCGGCTCCAAGCCGTCACCGACCAACTACGTGGCAAATGCCCTCGAGCAGACCCTGGGCGGCAAAGCCGTCTCGACGCCACAGACCAAGCCGTACGGATGCAGCGTGAAATACGCCGAGTAGTCCTGAAGCCTATAGGTAAGCTTCATCCCCACTCCTCTCGTTTAAGTGCCGCCGAAAAATGGTGGGAATGAACCCCGGCCTACGGTCTTGCCTGAACTTCTCTCTCTCATTTCCGGGTCCCCCGTCGGGCGAAAGGCAACGGCGGTCACTCGCTTGGACACAAAGGCCTGACCTGTTTCGGGCCGGATCTTTCCGTCGCGGCGACCCCGCGACAGGGTGTTGCTGCACGTCTTGAACGGACCGGCGGTTTTTTCTTGACTGAGGGGGAGGCGTCGGGTATGCTTACATGAACCGTTTAGTTACTGGCATTTCAAGGATTTTCGTATGTTGGTCGAGAGCAAGCGGCCCACCCTGCATGAGATCGCCCGGCTCGCCGGGTGCAGCAAGGCGGCGGTCTCGACGGTGCTGAACCATGCCAAGGGGAATACGGTCATTGGCCCGAGCCTGCGGCGACAGGTGCAGCAGGTCGCCCGCGACTTGGGGTATGTCCCGCGGTTCGCCAGCCGAAGCCTGGCCACGGGGATTACCCGGACCTTGGGCATCTACATCCCGGCCGGGCCGTGGGCCGGGATCGGTGCCGGTTACGAGCGACTGATCCTCTCGGGGATCGAGACGGCATGTCAGGCCGCCGGATACGACATGCTGATCGTCAATCTCAGCGGTTCCCGCTCGATTGAAGATTGTCTCTATAAGGTGGCCGAGCAGCGGGTCGATGGGTTGCTGGCGATCCACGCCTCGGCCGAGTCGGTCGAACTGAAAAAACTGGTCGGCGTTTGCCGGAACCTTGTCGCGGTGGATTA
The DNA here is from genome assembly GCA_038329845.1 of Tepidisphaerales bacterium. Taxonomy (GTDB): domain Bacteria; phylum Planctomycetota; class Phycisphaerae; order Tepidisphaerales; family Tepidisphaeraceae; genus JBBQNJ01. Next base: position 11,690 of record JBBQNJ010000020.1, read on the forward strand.
CAGCGAGATCGAGCCACGGGAAATGGACGCGGTGGTGTTCGATAACCGGGCGGCGATGGAGATGGCGGTGGACCATCTTTGGCGGCTGGGACACCGCCGGATCGGGTACGTCGGCGATGGACGAAGCCTCCCGGTGGCCGACGATCGGCTGCGGCGCGAGGGATATTTATCGGCGATCAGAGGCCGCGGGATTGATCCGGATCGGCGCTGGTCGGTGTTGGAGGCACTTGTGCTCGGTCCGAGCGAAACGCCCGGCGGGGCATCGCGGCTGGCCGGGTCCCTGGCGGTGGACCGGGCGATGGCCTTGGGCACCGGCGGTCCGACGGCCTTGATCACCTTCAATGACCTGATCGCCGCCGCGGCGATCCAGCAGTGCCATGCCCGCGGCGTCGGCGTTCCGGGGCGATTGAGCATCGTGGGGGTGGATGATTCGCCGCTATGCCAGTGGATTTCCCCGCAATTGACATCGATCCGTCATCCGCTGCGGCAGATGGGCCAGTGCGCCGCCGAACAATTGATTGAACGGGCGGGCGCTAGCCCGTCGGCGTTGGCCGATGCAGCCTCGCGGCGCGGGCGACGGGTTTCGTTTGCCCCGGAACTGGTGGTTCGGCAGACCACCGCGGCGGCGCTGTCGGACAGTCCTCGAGCAGGAGACTCGCAATGAAAAAGATGGCCAGGAATCGGTGGTCGCGGTTGGCCGGGTTCACGCTGGTGGAGTTGCTGGTTGTTATTGGTATAATCGCAGTACTAATTGCAATCCTTTTGCCGGCGCTCAGCAAGGTGCGTCAGTCGGCGATCACATTGCAATGTGCCAGCAACCTTCGCCAGCTTGGGCTGGCCGATTCGATGTATGTCAACGCCTATCACGGATGGCGCATTCCCACTTGGGTGATGGATCCCAACGGATTGCATACATCCGCCACGGATGACCGGGTCGAGTGGTTCAATATCGAGCCGGTACGGGTGTTTTTCTTCGAGCCGCTGACGTTTCCGGGCAGCAAGTGGTACAGCACGAGTGAGAAGTGGATTTGCCCGATGGCCAGCTACACGCTCACCGATCCCAACGCCGGCTCGAAGCTGTATCAGATGCGCTACAACTATGGAAAGAGCCTGCAGTGGGGCAGCAGCAGCTACATTCCCGGCGATCCGCTGCTGGACAAGATTTGCGGATTGAAGAATAGCCAGATCACTCGATATGCCGAGGCGCTCTGTTTCGTGGATGCGGTCTCCGCCAATGTTACCAAGCAGAAGTCCAATGACTATGTCGGCGAGTTGCCTAAGAACCAGGCGCCGGCGTTCCGGCACGGCGGGAGCACCTACGACCAGCAGGCCGCCAATGTACTGTTCTATGACGGGCATGTGGCTCGATTGAGCCGCAAGGAAATCGCTCACACCGGGGCGTTTTCCGCGTTCAGTCCTCTGTGGAACGCGAAAGTGGATTGAGACCCGCGCGCTGTGAATCGAAGAAGGCTTGCAATGAAGAAATGGGCACTATTTCTGGCGGTTCTAGGCGGGATCGGTATCGGCGCGTTCGCCGCCGAGCCGCGGATTCTCTTTGATTTTGAAGATCCGGGACAGCGACAGAGCGTCAAGGAACTGGATTCCAGCGTCGCGATCGTGCAACTCAACGGGAGTGAGGCTCTGAAGATAGAGACCGGGGCTACTCGTCCCTATCCCAACGTCACCTTGCACGCTCCCGAAGGGGGTTGGGATTTATCGGCATTCGATCGCGTCGAGATCGACGTGACGAACCTGAGCGATGAATCATTGAAGATCGGTGCCCGGGTGGACAACGAGGGCGGAACCGGGCGGGTCAACTCCTGCTCCGGCTCGGTGGGACTCGATCCGCATGAGACGGCACGCCTGGTAGTTCGGTTCAACCGCCGAATCGCCGAGAAGCTCTCGGAAAAGCTCACTGGGATGCGGTACACGCCCTGGGGGTTGCGGGCCGAATATGGCGGATCGATCGACCCGGCCAAGGTCGTACAGATCAACATCTTCATGAACAAGCCGACTCGCCGGCACGCCTTCGCCATCGACAACGTGCGTGCCGCCGGGGCGTTCGACCCGGCGGCGATTGAGGTGCCCGATCCGTTTTTCCCGTTCATTGACCGGTACGGGCAATACATCCACCGCGACTGGCCCGGCAAGGTGAAGACCGACGCCGATCTCACCGCCGCCCGCAAGGTGGAGAATGCCTCGATGCAGGCAATGCCGCGACCGGCCAGCTGGGACAAATATGGCGGGTGGGCCAACGGCCCGGCGCTCAAGGCCACCGGCCATTTCTACACGGCCAAGCATCACGAGAAGTGGTATCTGGTCGATCCCGAGGGCAGGCTGTTTTTCTCGATCGGGATGGATGTGGTGCAGCCGCATCAGCGCACGGGCATCGCCGGCCGCGACGACTGGTTCGCCGATCCGCCGTGGAAAGACGAGGCCTTTAAGGATCAGCTCTTTCAGACGACTCCGCGGCGCGGCGTGGCCAAGGGAAAAACAGTCGATGCGTTCGACTTTTATGCCGCCAATTTACAGCGTAAGTATGGGGAGAAGTGGGAATCGATCTGGATGGAGCTGATCCCCCATCGGCTGATGAACTGGGGTTTTAACACGCTGGGATGTTGGTCCGATCCGCAGTTGCTGCCCACCACGACGCTTCCGTACACGCATTGGGTCTATATCAATGCCGGCAAGTTGCCCTGGCGGATGGGCACGCGAAACCGCGTCTCGGATCCGTTCAATCCGGGCTTCGAGACCGAGCTGCGCCGGCGTGCCGCGACCATGACACGCGGGACGGTGAAGGATCCCTACTGCATCGGCTATTTCGTGGACAATGAACTGTCGTGGGGCAATGACACTTATCTGGCGACCGCTGTCGTCACCGGCGAGCCTGACGAAGCAGCCAAGATTGAACTGATCAAGTGGCTTCGGCAGCAATATGGCGAGATCGCGAAGCTGAACCAGGCGTGGAAGGTGAACGTCGATTCATGGAAGGCCCTGGCGGCGTTCAAGGAGATCCCGACCACCGAGCAGGCCCAGAGCGATCTGCGCTCGTTTAACGAAAAGATCGTCCGGACCTATTTTCAGACGGTTCGCGCAGTGCTCAAGGACGTCGCGCCCGACAAGCTTTACCTCGGCTGCCGTTTTGCCGAGTCGAATCCCCAGGTGGTGCGGGTGGCGGCGGAGTACTGCGATATCGTTTCGTTCAACCTTTACCGCGACACCGTCGCCGCCTGGGCGCCTCCCACGCCGATCGACAAGCCGATCCTGATCGGCGAATTCCATTTCGGCTCGACCGATCAAGGGGTCTTCGGACCCGGGCTGGTTCGGGCGGAAAATGCGCAGGATCGTGCCGCCGGGTTCAAGCGTTATGTCACCGGCGCCGCGACGAATCCGCAGTTGGTGGGCGCTCACTGGTTCCAGTTGATCGACGAGCCGACCAGTGGACGAACGCTGGATGCCGAAAACCACAACATCGGATTCTTGACCATTACCGATACCCCGTATGACTCGATGATCCAGGCCTCGCGCGAGGCCGCCTCGAGCATTTATGATCTTCGGGCCGCCGGACGTTCCGACTGACCCGACGCAAATCTTACTTCGGAGGAAGCATCATGCGACAACGCAATAGACTGATTTCAACCCTCGCCATCGCATTGGGCGCTGCGCCAGCGCTGGGGGCCACCATCGTCCAGGATTCGTTCAATGACGGCGGCGTCAGCAACGGCGCCGACGCCAAGGACGTGGCTTGGTATGGCAGTGCAAGTGGCGTGACGGTCGGGATTGATCCCTCGGCGATCACCGGCAATACGCTGGTGATGAGCAGCGCCTCGAACAACCGCTCGCTGCACGCCTATTTCCCCTCAGTCACCCTCGCGGCAAGCGGCGACTATGTCGAACTGGCGTTTGATCTGAAGTACGACGGTCCGGACATCAACAGCGGGCTGACCTTCGGCTTGCTCAACTCCGGCGGCACTCAGGCGAGCAGCGGATATGCCGGAACGATCAGCGACGACAGCGGCTACAGCACGGCCATCAACCCCGGCGGTGCTAATAACCTTGGCGGCGGATTTGTAGGATATCCCGGGGCAAGCAACGAGGGCAAGTTCAAGGTCTTCGATCCTGGCGCTACGGTTCACGCGTTCAATGTGCGGTATACCCTGAACGCTTTGGGGGGCCTAGAAGTCAAATTGCAGACCGACGTGGTGGACGGCGGCGTCCAGACCAAGACGTTTGCTTCCCCGACGACGCTCGTCTCGGACGAACTCTGGTTTCGCCTGAGCAGCACCGGCAATCAAGGGCCGATCTACATCGACAATCTAATCGTCGCGACGAGCGTTCCCGAGCCGGCGTCGCTAAGTCTGTTCGCATTCGCCGCCGCCCCCCTGGCGCTTCGCCGCCGGCGCGGGTGACGGCAGTTGAGGAAGACAGAAAAAGACCCCGATGCACGGGATGCACAGGATGAGCCCCCGACGTTCGATCATTCGCGTCGGGTGATCTTGATCCTGTGAATCCTGTTTATCCTGTGTACCGGGGTCTTCTTGGTTCTTCGACCGGGAACGCCCTGCCACCCCCTATCCGGCGGCGGCTGTTCCCCTGACATCCCTGGGTACCTTTCCTCCAACAACAGAATCGCCCGATCCGCACCGGATCGGGCGAAGGGGAATCTTGTCAATCGAGGCGTCGAGCCGGATCAGCTCTGAGAAGTGACGTAGGGCAGCAGGGCCATGTAGCGAGCCCGCTTGATCGCGCGGGCGAGCATGCGCTGTTCTTCGGCGTTGGCGCCGGTGCGCTTGCGCGACATGATTTTGCCGTTGCCCGACATCGTCTTCTTCAGACTCTCGGTATCCTTGTAATCAATGAACAACTTGCCCGAGGCGCTGGTCTTGGCGACCTTCACCTTGGGGCGATTGAACGTCTGAAACTTTTCCGTGCGCTCGCCACGCGGGCGGCGGGGGCCTGAACCTGAGAAAGCCATCAAACTCTGCTCCAACTGCGAAACCTGGGAATTTCAATCCGTCGAGCGAAGTAGTGTACCAGAACCTCCGCCGGTCGCAAGCGCCGGTGAACCCGCTAGAATGCCCGCCATGGGTCAACGGATCACGATCGTGGGTGATGGGGCGATGGCGACGGTCTGCTCGATCCTGCTCTCGACCAGCGGGCAGGACGTCACCCTCTGGGGCGCGTTCGAGGAATCGATCGAACGGCTGATCCAGAACCGCGAAAATGCCCGTTTTCTTCCCGGCGTGCGGGTGCCGGCGTCGGTGCATCTCACGGGCAACGAGGCCGATTGCTTCGACGGCGCCGCGCTGATCGTTTCGGCCGTGCCTACCCAGTTCATGCGATCGGTCTGGAAGCGGGTGGGCCCGCATGTCCCCCGAGGCGTGCCGATCGTCTCGGTGGCCAAGGGGATCGAGAACGGCACGCTGCTTCGTCCCACGCAGATCATCGCCGACGCCCTCGGCCACGGCGCGATGACCACGCAGCACACCGATCTTCGCCTGGCCGTGCTTTCGGGTCCGAACATTGCCGGAGAGATCGCCCGCTACCTTCCGGCAACGGCCGTCGCCGCCAGCGAGGATGCCGAGCTGGCCGGGGCAGTGCAGGCGGCGTTCACCACTCAGTGGTTCCGGGTCTATACCAACGCCGACGTGATCGGGGTCGAGCTGGCCGGTGCCGTGAAGAATGTGGTGGCCCTGGCCGCGGGGATTCTCGACGGGCTGTCGGCCGGCAGCAACGCCAAGGCGGCGCTGGTGACGCGCGGACTGGTCGAGATCACCCGGCTGGCCGTTGCCATGGGCGCGCGGGAATCGACGTTCACCGGGCTGGCGGGACTGGGGGATCTGATCACCACCTGCATCAGCCCCGAAGGGCGCAATCGAACCGTCGGCGAGCAGATCGGCAAAGGCAAGCGGCTGGACGATATCCTCGCGTCGATGGACAGCATCGTCGAAGGCGTGCCGACGACGCGCTCGGTGATGGAACTGGCCCTGCGGCACAAGGTCGAAATGCCGATCACCCAGGCCGTCCATGCGGTGCTGTTCGAGGGCAAGGATGTCCTGTTCGCATTGACCGATCTGATGACCCGAGACCCCAAGGCGGAATCGCTCGGGAAAGGATGAGGGGGACGGCACGGAGCTACGGCCCGCGACGGGAGAAGTTTGTGTCCCGGATTACAAAAGGCACTTGCCAAATGCGTTGAAGGTCTCTATATCTGTGCGACGGGCGGCATGCCGGCTTCGGCGGGTTGCCGTCTTTTTGTGGGGATGGCTGGGTGAAACACGGCATCGGCGCGGCTTGGGAAAAGCACCTCGGGGCCGGTCGATCCGAACCCGTGGTCATCTCCCCGGCGCGCCGAGGGTCGTCGCGCCGGAGTTGGAAACAGGTCCGCGAAGCACTTGTTCGGGAGGCTGCGTATGCCGCTGGGGAATGTCAAATGGTTCGATTCGAAAAAGGGTTTTGGATTCATCCTCAACCCTGATGGGCGCGACGTGTTCGTGCATTTCAGCAGTATCGAAGGAGATGGATTCCGCTGCCTTAAGGATGGGGAACCGGTCGAGTACGACCAGGTGGAAGGGGAAAAGGGTCTGCTGGCCCAGCACGTCAAGCGCTGCGTCGAGATCCGGGCGACATCGCTGCCCGCCTGAGTGGGGAGCGGTTTTTGACCGGTTCGGCGGCACGGCCGAATCGCGGTGATCTGATCGGCCGGACAGGGCGCGTCGCGCGCTGAATCGGGCTACGATGGGGTCATGCGCTTACCGTTGTTTTTCTTCGTGGCGGGCTTACTCGCGGTGGCGGCCGGGATTCCGTGCCGCGCGGCCGAGACGATCTGGTGGGAGGCCGAAAAGCCGCTGGCGACCAACTTTCCCGCCCGCAGCGCGTTTTCCGCCGACACCCTGGCGCAGACCCGCGAGCGATTGAGCGGGGGCGACTGGCTGAGCAACAGCGGCAAGCGCGCCGCGCAGGCACCGGCGGCGTTCGCGTCGTATTCGGTCCTGGTTGCCGACGCGGGGGAGTATCAATTCTGGGCGCGAAAATTCTGGAAACATGGGCCGTTCGAGTGGCGGTTCGACGGCGGTGCCTGGACTACCTGCGGTCGCGACATCGCGCTGGCCGACGATACGCCGCTGCGCACGCATGTAGGGGCGAATTGGGTTCACCTGGGCCAGGTCAAGCTGACGGCCGGGGCGCATCGGCTTGAGATCCGCCTGCTCGCCAAGCCCGGGGAGGATCTCACCGCCGCGTTCGATTGCTTCGTTCTGGCCCCGGGGGTTTTCGTTCCCAGCGGCAAGCTCAAGCCCGGCGAGCGCAGCGGCCAGGCCGATGAGGGGTTTTTCGCCTATGAGCCGGGGATCGATCCGTTTACGGCCGATGCACTGCTCGATTTGCGCTCGATAAACGAGGCGACCGCCGGGCAGAACGGACCGTTGCGGGCCAGGGGGGATCAGATTCTGCTTGGCGATTCGACGCCGGTGCGATTTCTCGCGGTCAATTGTGGATACAACATCATCCAGCAGGATCCCGACGCGATCGACTACCTCGCGCGGCGGCTGGGGAAGGCGGGGGTGAACATGGTCCGCGCTCACGGTCCGCTGTTCGACATCAATTCTGATCCGGCAAGCCAGGACGGCGCCAAGCTCGATGCCTTGATGCGTTTTGTCGCGGCGATGAAGCGACAGGGGATCTACACGACGATCAGCTTCTATTTTCCGCTGTGGTTCAGCGCCCGCGACGGCGGACCTCTGGAGGGGTATGAAGGGCGTGATGATCGCAAGCCATTCGCGGCTCTGTTCTTCAATCCCCAGCTCCAGGAGCGATATCGCCAGATGGCCAGGCGCATCCTCGATACGCCCAGCCCCTACGGGAAATCCACCCTCGGTGCTGATCCGGCGGTGGGGATCGTCGAGCTGATTAACGAGGATTCGTTTTTCTTCTGGACGTTCAATCGCAAGGCGGTTCCGCCGGCGCAGTGGAAATTGCTGGAGTCGCAATACCATCAATGGCTCACTCGCCGTTATGGTTCGATCGACAAGGCGGTTCAATCGTGGGCAACGGCCAAAGTCCGGGAGGATCAGCCCGGGCGCCCGGCGATCCTGGACGCATGGAATATGACCGCCGACGGGATCCGCGCTGGCGGGGCCGACAAGCGCCGGCGAATGGCCGATCAGGCGCGGTTTCTCGCCGAAACGCAGCGCGATTTCTACGATCGGATGCGGGGGTATCTGAAGGACGATCTGAAGTTCACCGGGCTGGTGGTCGGGTCAAATTGGACGGTGGCCGACCCGGCGACGCTCGATGCGATCGAGCGTTGGACCTACACCTCGACCGATGTGCTCGACCAGCACGGCTACTTCGAGCCGCTGAAGCATCAGGGCGAAGGCGCATCGTATTCGGTACGCATCGGGCACACGTTTGGGGACAAAGCGGCGGTCGAACATCCGCGCGACTGGCCATTGCGGCTGAACCGCATCGAGGGACATCCTTCAATCATTTCCGAGCTGGGCTGGAATTTTCCCAACCGTCGCCGGACCGATTATCCGCTGGTTGTCGGCGCTTACAGCGCGTTGCAGGGCGCTTCGGGGGTCTATTTGTTCGCGGTGAACAACGCCTATCTGAACGATTCGGCGATGGCGAAGTTTTCCGCCAGCGATCCGTTGACGGTGATCGGACTGCCGATCATGGCGATGCTGTTTCGTCGCGGCGATGTGCGCCAGGCCGAGCCGGTGGCTCGGCAGGCGCTGACGCTCGAGCGAATGTTCTCGCTGGATGGCGCGGGATGGGCGTCGGCGCCGATGCTGGATGCGCTGCGTCAATCGGATGTTCCCGCCGGCGCGGCGGCCGGCGCGGCGCTGGACCCGTTGACTTACCTGGTCGGGCCGGTGGTAAGGACGATCGGGCAGAAGCCGGGCGAGTCGTATCGGCGCGATCTGTCGAAGTTCATCGACCCCAGCGCCCGGCGCGTCAGCAGCGCCACCGGGGAATTAACGCTGGATTGGGGCAAGGGGCTGCTGACGGTAAACACCCCGCGCACGCAGGCGATCGGCGGTTTTCTCTCCCGCGCCGGGCGGGTGGATCTTCGGGATGTGAGCATCGAATGCGACAACGAGTTCGCATCGGTGGCGGTGACCGCGCTGGATGGACGGCCGTTGGCCGAATCGAGGCGGATTCTCGTGCAGGTGATCCCCGAAGAGCAGCCGTACGGCTTCGCCGTGGAAGGCGGCCGGATCACGGCGGTCGGCGCTGCGCCGTTCGGACTGCGGAAAATCTCGGTCCGCGTGGAGCTGCCGGTTCGGCCCGAAAGCCGCGTCGCCGGCCTGGATGAAAACGGCTATCCGGTCGGCCGCGCGATTGGCCTCAGCCCGGTCGCGTCCGGCACCCGCGCTCGTTTTGCGATGCCCGAGAACGTCTGCTCGGTCATCGTCCAGCCGTGAGATCGACCTTGCGCCGCGAATCGAACAAGCGACTCGAGTGTGAACTCTTGGCCAGATCAACACCCGCCGCGCCGACACACGGTATCCAACAGGTCAGCTTTGTGACGGGAGGATTCAGCCTTATTATCGGCAAGGTCTGGCGCGGGCGAGAGATGAGCGACGGCACCGATTCGTTGAAAAGGAATTTCAGGAAATGCTTGATTTCGGGTTGGATGGACGGGTGGCGCTGATTACCGGCGCTGGACGCGGGATCGGGTTGGGGGTGGCCAAGGCGCTCGCCGAGCATGGGGCGGCGGTGGCGATTCAGGACCTTGACCGCGAGGTGGCCGAGGCCGAGGCCGAGCGCCTTCGCGCTGCCGGACACTGCACGATCGCGTTGGGCGGCGACATCTCTGATACCGCATTGGCGGGGGATCTGGTTGCCGCGGCGATGAGCCAACTTGGCGGGTTGCACATTGTGATCAACAACGCCGCTATCCAGTCGAGCATTCATTGGACTCACCAGCCGCTGGAGGAAATCGAGCGGATCGTCCGCGCCGATTTTATTTTCCCGATCCTGCTCTGCCGGCTTGCGGTTCCGATATTTCGGTCGCAGCGGTGGGGGCGAATCATCAACGTCGGATCGATCCAGCAGCTCCAAGGCGGCTCGCCGCACATGCTGCCGTACGCGATGAGCAAGGGGGCGCTGGTGACCATGACCCGCGTTACCGCCCGCGACCTGGCCAAGGATAATGTGACGGTGAACATGATCGCGCCCGGCTATTTCGACACCTGGCGCAATCGCGCCGACTTTCCCGACGATCAGACTCGACGGGAGAAGGGCAAGTGGATTCCCTTGGGACGCATCGGCCAGCCGAGCGACTGCGCCGGAGCGGCGGTGCTGCTTTGCTCGCCCGCGGGGGATTACATCACCGGCCAGACGATCTACATCGACGGCGGGATGAGCGCCCGATGACCCCGTTCATCAAGTTGTTCGATCCAGCGCGATACGTCGCTTGCGAGCTGGACCTGTCGGTCGAACCCGGTCCGCGGGAGTACTGGGTCGGGCTGTTCGTCCGGCATTTCGAGACGATTCTGTCGGTCGGGGTCGAATCGGCCGTCGCCCATGGCGAGGCTGCCGAATCGGCGCGTCGGCGGGCCGATGCGGCCCGGCGTCAGATGCGCGAACGCTTCGACGCCTTTGTCGCCGATCCGCGATCGCAAGGCCGCGTGACGATCATCACGCTCGACCGCTGGCGCGAGACGGCGCTGCGCGGCAACGGATTCGAGGATTGTTTCGGCGATGTCAAGGACCGGGAAAACCAGCGGATGCTGCCGCTGTTGCCGATCGTCTGCCGAAAACTCGACGCCATCGACGACCCGCGCGAGCAGTTGCTGACCGTGGTTCAAGGCGTCTTCGCGGGCAACATCTATGACCTGGGTTCGGAGGCGACCACTCAGGTGTTCCTCGAGGCCAGCCCCGATTTTTTCGCGGTGCATGCCAGGCTGACGGCGAGGCCGTGGCTTATCGACCATTTCGATGCGTTGAGTGAACGGCTGTTGAATCGTCCGCCGCATCGCAAGGCCGTTTTCTTCATCGACAACGCCGGGAGCGATTTTCTGCTGGGCGCATTGCCCATGATTCGCTGGCTGAGTGCGCGGGGCACGCGAGTCGTTGTGGCGGCGAACGAACGGCCGGCGCTGAACGATCAGACGATCGGGGACGTGCGCCGGGGGTGGGGGCGAATCCTCGAGACCGAGCCAACGCTGGCGGGCTTGGGGATCGAAGCGGTCAGCACCGGGACGGGTGAGCCGTTGATCGACCTATCGGGCGTGTCCGATGAGTTGAACGCCGCCGCGGCGGATGCGGACCTGGTGATCCTGGAAGGGATGGGGCGGGGAGTCGAGAGCAATCTCGATGTGCGCATGACGTGCGATGTGGCGAACCTGGCGCTGATCAAAGACAGGGCCGTCGCCGATCGCATCGGGGGAAAGCTGTTCGACGTGGTGTGCCGATTTCAGCCGGTGCCGCGCGAGAGTTGAGGATCATCCGCGGCGGCGGCGCGGTCGATCTGACGACGGGCGGCGGCCAGGATCGGGTCGATGCGCAGGGTCCTCAGGCAGCTTTGATGCCAGCAGCGCCGGGAATAGCAGGGGCTGCACCAGATGTCGCGGCGGACGACAGAATCGGGTCGGCCGTGCGGACCGGTGCGGATCGGGTTGGTCGGCCCGAACAGGGTGACCAGCGGCCGGTTCAGCGCCGCGGCGATATGCATCGGTCCGGAATCATTGGCGATCACCAGGTCCGCGCGCTCGAGTAGCGCCACGAGTTGCCGCAAAGTGGTTTTTCCGCAGAGATTGAGTGATCCGGTGATTTTTTCGCCGAGGGCATGGTCGCCCGGTCCGCCGGCGGTGATGCATTCCAGTGCGAATTGCCGGCGCAGCGGCTCGATAAGCTGCGCGAATCGCTCGACCGGCCAGCGCTTGGTCCGCCAGTTGGCGCCCGGGAGCAATACGGCGAACTTGCCGGTCCCCTGGAGCATCGCCGCGACCGCCTGGCGATCGTTGTCATCGCAGGCAAACACGTTTCGCACCGGCGAGCGACCGCATCCCAGCGCCTCGGCCACGCCGAGATAGCGCTCGACGGCGTGTTGCTCGGGCGAACCGACGGCGACGCGGTGGGTGTGCCACAGCCATGCGAACTCGCGTGCCCCGCAGAGTCCCACGCGCAGCGGCGCCTTGGTGCGTCCGCAGAGCCAGCCGCTTCGCAGCAGCCCTTGCAGGTCGATCACCAGGTCAAATCGCCGTTGCCGCAGGGCGCGGGTGAAGCGCCATAGCTCGATCAGCGCGCCCGGATCGCGCCAAGCGCGCCCGTATCGGCGGCGGTCGAAGAGGATAACCTCATCGAGTTGTGGATGTCCCTCGAGCAGACCGGCGCATGGCGGGGTAACCAGCCAGGCGATATGCGACTTGGGCCAGTGTGACCGCAACAGGTTGAGTACGGGAAGGGCATGCACCACGTCGCCGATGGCGCTGGGCTTGATCAGCAGAATTCGCGGCGGCACCGGGCCGGTCCAGATCGGCGCCAGTTCGCGCGGGGTGCCGGTCATGCCCGCTCCTCATCCGCCGCGGAATCTTCCTCGAGCGGTTCGCTCTGCGAATCGCCGGCGTCGATCCTGGCGCGGGGGGCATATCCGCGGCAGAGCATCAGTGAATCTTCGGGCGTGTATTGCGGGTGATCGCGCATGCTCTCGAGCAGTCGTCGGATTCCTTCGCCCTGGCCGACGAGTCGCCGGATCCCGTCCACGTCGATCAGCAACGGGTCGGGTCCGCGGCGCTCATCGGGGCGAACCATCCAGTTGGTGCTCTTGGCGTCCCAATGCTTAAAGCCGTGTCGTTCGATCCGCCGAAGCAGCCGTCCGGTTCGGAAAAACAGGGTTTGGCGAGCCGCCGCGGGCATCACATCGAGGTCGGCTTCGCCCAGCGTCGTTCCCGTGACGCGCTCGAAAACGATGATCGCATCGGTCACATATCCCCAGCGCCGCCGTTCGAGCATCGCCAGCGGCCATGCGGTGGGGATATCGTGAATGACCAGGTTCCACGCTTTGGACCAGGCCCGCCGCGCCCGCACGCCGCGACCGATTTCGGTGAGATATCTGACCCACAGTTTACGGCGTGGCCGCTTGATGATCACCTGCATCGGACGGCCCCCCAGCACGACTTCTCCGCCCAGCACGTCGCCGCTGTCCGAGCGCTTGATTACCTCCAACTGGTCGGAGGCGATCTGGTCGAGCAGCAATGGCCAGGCCGCTTCCCAATCGCGGCGGTTCACCTCCAGGCGGCTCGCCGGGGCCCATCGTCGCGGGTACTTAAATCGCTTGAAGAAAAACCCCCGCCATCCCTGGACCGAGATGGCCCCGAAGTAGCGGTTGTCGGCGGTGGCGCGTTCCAGCAGCTTGCGATTCCATCGCCGGCCCACGGGATTCACTCGGGGCATGGGCGAGTCGGGGCGGAACATCCTCCAGCCGCGAAGCAGGTCGCTGAGCGTGCCGAACAATGCGACACTGTGGCCGAGTTGGAATAAATCGGCGGCGCGCATGGCGCCGCGCGCTACGGCATAAGCATCGAGGAGAAACACCTCCCCGTCGTGATGGAGCAGATTGCCAAGGTGCAGATCCCTGTGGCGCAGGCCGGCATCGCTCAACTTTTGTAGCAGTCGCAGGACCTGGCAGCGCAGGGCGTGACGGTCGGGAAGCTCTTCGGCGGCGAGTTGATGCGCGTTAAGCCATTCGTCCAGCGAGACCGCCGGTTCGATCGCCTGCATGACCACCGCGTCGCCCTTGACGCCGCCGAGTTGCAGCCCCATCAGCACGGCCGATGCCCGCGGTGCCGGGACCGAGGCTTTTTGCAGCCATTGAAGCCGGGAAAACTCGCGCATCGCCGGGCTGCCGCGAAATAGCCGTTGCAGGCGGCGCCGATCGCGCGGGTAGAACTTCACGAAATAGGCTTGCCCCTGGTGTTCGACCCGCCACACCTGCCGATACCCGCGATCCTTGATCAACGTCCCGTCCTGCGCGATGCGGTCGAGGGCTTGATGCAGATTCCGGGCGTCGGGATTCACGATCGCGAAGTTTATCGTCCCAGATTGCTCCTGTCGCTGGAACGGTTGTCGGGCCTCGGCGGCGGGCGTGCGATGAATTCAGGGGCGGACGCAAAATCGTCGTCAAGTAAAAAAGGGGACGCGCTTCTTTTTCATTATTGATGGCAGTATTTGGCTTAAAGTACAATAAAACGAAAAAACTAACACTGTAAGTGTACTACCATTTGTAAAAAGAAGCGCGTCCCCTTTTTTTTAGATGTGCCTTCGGCAGCGCAGTGGCATGGGGGCGAGTTTCGGGTAAGATTGCGGCGGCGATCATGCCATACCGAGGATCGAAACACACCCGTGACCGATAAGACTGAACACCCGCCCGTGTCCGAAGCGTTTGCCGCGCTGGGCATCCGACCGTCATTGCTCCGCGCTTTGGGCGCGCTCAAGTTTCATACCCCGTCGGAAATCCAATCGCTGCTAATCCCCCGTGCGCTGGCGGGGGTGGACATTCTTGGCCAAGCCCGCACCGGCACCGGCAAGACCGCCGCGTTCGGGATTCCGCTGCTGCAACGGTGCATCAAGGGTCAGGCGATCCAGGCGATTATTCTCGTGCCCACGCGGGAACTGGCGGTGCAGGTAGACGCCGAGATCAAACGTCTGGCCGAGTTCACTCCCCTGCGCAGCGTTCCGGTGTACGGCGGGCAGAAGATCAGCGCCCAGATGAAGTTCCTGAGGAATAATCCGGAAATTCTGGTCGGCACCCCCGGTCGAGTGATCGACCTGTTGGACCGGCGGATCATCCGGTTCGACAACGTGCGATTCGTTGTGCTCGACGAAGTCGACCGAATGCTCGACATCGGATTCCGTGATGACATCCGCAACATCCTTTCGCGGGTCAAGCGGCTCAATCGCGGGCCTGAACCGCGCGATGACGAGCGCCGCGATGATGGACGCCGTGATCAATCGCGCCGTGATGAGCCGCGCCACGATGAGCCGCGCCACGATGAGCCGCGCCGCGATGAGCCGCGCCGCGATGAGCCGCGCGCTGACGACGAGCGGCGCGACGAATCGGCGCCGGAAGTGGTCGAGCCGGGCAATTCGGCCGAGCCGGGGAACTCGGCTGCCGGGTGGGACGATGGCCATGTTCATGAAGACACCGATACCGACGGCGTGCAGACGATCTTCGTTTCGGCCACGATCGCCGGGGAGATCGAGCGCCTCGCCCGCATGTACATGCGCAATCCTGAAAAGCTGATCGCCCCGGGGGCCGATGAGAAGCCGACGGTGGAAACCGTCGAGCAGTGGTATTTTTCAGTTCAGCCGTGGGATAAATATCGCCTGCTCAAGGCCCTGATGCAGCGGGAGAAGCCCGAGCTGGCGATCGTCTTCTGCCGCACCAAGCACGGCGCCGAAAAGCTGGCGCATCGCTTGACCACCGACGGGATCGAGTGCCGGGAAATTCATGGCAATCTGGCGCAGAACCGTCGTGAGCGGGTGATGAAGAGTTTCCGCACGGGCAAGTTCGACGTGCTGGTCGCCACGGACTTAGCGTCGCGCGGGATCGACGTGGCCGACATCAGCCACATCATTAATTTCGACATTCCCGAAGATCCGGAAGTGTATGTTCATCGCGTGGGGCGCACGGCCCGGATGGGGGCGGCGGGCAAGGCGTTTACGTTCGTGGCGAAGGATCAAGGCGATGAGCTGACCAAGGTGGAGGAGCTGATCAACATGCTGATCCCGCAGGCGACGCTCGAGGGGTTCGAGTCGTCGCCGACGCCGCGGGATTGGACCGATGCCAAGCCTGGCCGCGGGCCGCAAGGTGCGGCGCCGCCGCCGGCGACAACGACGATCGCGGATCGGCCGGTGCAGGTATTGCCCGCGCGACCGCTGACGATCGGAAGCAAGATCCCCCTGCGCCGGCGCCGGCGTCGCTGAACGGGGCGGCGCGGTCCATGGCTCGCGTCCTCGACGGCAGCGACGTCGTCGGCCACGCGCCTCGGCGGTCGTGCCGTTGTCGTCCGAGCCTCCCTGGCGGCCACGCCTCGGCTCGTCTACACCAGTCGAAACTCGGTCAACTCGAGCCAGTTGCCCGCCGGGTCCATCAACACCAGGCTTTCGCGTCCCGGCTGCAATCCCCGCTGGCGGGTGTGTTCGATCTCGGCGGTGATGAGTTTTTCCTGCATCAGCCCCAGCGAGCGCACCTCGATGCCCAGGGGACGAAGATCGACGCGCTGGATCAAGCCCTCATGCAGGTCGAAGCGAAGCCGGAAGCTGTCGCTGCGGTAAACCGGTCCGCCGGCAAGGCCTTCGCGCTCCAATTCGAGCAGGCCGGCATAGAACGCATCGAGGGCCGGCTCGTCGCCGACCCTTGCTGGCTGGCGCACATCGGCGACGGCGATCAGGCGCACGCCCAGCGGCTCATCGAGTCGCCGGCGGCGGTCCACGCCCGGCTCAAAGATGCCGCGAACGGGCTCCAGTTCGATCGAATCCGAACCGGTCATTTGCCTTCCTCCCAGTTGCCTCCCCAGCCGACGTCCACCTTCAGCGGAATGCTCACGCCCAGTTCGGCCCCGGCGCGGATCATTTCCTCCTGGATGATCCGCGATTCTTCCTCGACCCGCTCGCGCGGGGTCTCGAAAACCAGCTCGTCATGGACCTGGATCAACATCCGCGACCGCAGCGGATCGCGGCGGATGCGGCGATGCACATCGAGCATCGCCCGCTTGATCAAGTCGGCCGCCGACCCCTGCACCACGCTGTTGATCGCCATGCGTTCGGCGGCGTTTCTCATGGCGACGATGCGGCTGTTGATTTCCGTGATCGGGCGGCGCCGGCCCAGAATCGTGCGGACGTAGCCGTCGGCCTGGGCCGCCTGGACGCACTGGTCCATGAACAGCTTGATACCGGGAAACCGCTTGTTGTACGCATCGATCAATTCCTGCGCCACGGCGGTGGTCATCCCCTCGATGCGCTGGGCCAGCCCGAACGCCGTCACGCCGTAGATGATGCCGAAGTTGATCGTCTTGGCGTGCCCGCGCTGCTCGCGCGTCACGTCGTCGGGCGAGACCTTGAACACCTCGGCCGCCACGGCGCGATGGATGTCCTGGTCCTGGTCGAACGCCCGCACCAGCGCCGGCTCTCGGGTGAAATGAGCGAGAATCCGCAGTTCGATCTGCGAATAGTCGGCCGTCAAAAGCACGTTGACGGCCGGGTCATCGGGGACGAACGCCAAGCGGATGCGCCGGCCTTGGTCGCTGCGGATGGGGATGTTCTGAAGATTCGGGTCCGAGCTGCTCAGTCGCCCGGTGGCGGCGCCGGTCTGGTTGAAGTTGGTGTGAACGCGATGCGTTCTCGGATTCACAAAACCGGGCAGTGCATCCAGGTAGGTGTTCTTAAGCTTCACCAGGCTGCGGTAGGCGAGGATCAGTCGCGGGCATTCGTGGTCCAAGGCCAGCCGCTCGAGCACCTGCACATCGGTGCTGAATCCGGTCTTGGTGCGCTTGCCCGGCTTGAGCTTAAGCCTGTTGAACAGCACATCGGCCAGTTGCTTGGGCGAATCGGGATTGAAGTCGCAGTCGGCGCTGCGGAGAATCTTCGCCTTCAGTTCGTCGATGTCTTGGCTCATCGCCTCACTTTGGCCGCGCAGCACGTCCGAGTCGATCGCCACGCCATGAAACTCCATCTCCGCCAGTACCTCGATCAGCGGCGTCTCCAGCTCATCGTGGAGTTTTCGCAGCTCGGGGATTTCATCGAGTTTGGGCGACAAATGCTCGCTCAACCGCCAGGTGATGTCGGCATCCTCGGCGGCGTAGGTGGCCACCCGTTCGAGAGGAATCCGATCCATGCCGATCTGGTTTCGGCCCGAGCCGATCAAATCGGCGGTGGGGATCTTCTTGAAGTTCAGCACGTCCAGGGCCAGGCGATCGATCCCGAAGGTGAACCGGCTGCTGTCGATCAGAAATGCGGCGACCATGGTGTCCATCACGACGCCGCGCAGCTCGACACCGGCGCGGCGAAGGACCAGCAGGTCGTACTTGAGATTGTGCCCGACCTTGCCGATTGACGCATCAGCCAGGATCGGCGCGAGCGCGTCCAAAACCCGGGCCATCGGCAGATGTGTCGATCCGGCCGGCCCGCGCAACGGGACGTAACATCCGCTGCCCGGCAGGAATGAAAAACTCATCCCGATCAGGCCCGCGCTCATCGCGCCCAGAGCGTCGGTTTCGGTGTCGAAGGCGATCTTCTTTTGTCGCCGCAGCGCCTCGACGAGCGCCGCCAGCTTTTCTTCGGTGTCCACCAGGCGGTAATCACAATCCGCGCAGGTCGAGGGCGCCGGCCGGGTCTGGGGCGCGGGTTCGCCGGTTTGGGCGGCGGGGTCCATGGGACCGAACAGCCCCTGTTCGATATTCGGCACCGCCGGACGCATCGGCAGCGGCGTGGCCGCTGGCGGGCGATCCGCTTCCGGAGCGTCGCCCAGCCGTCTGAGCAGGCTGTCGAACCCCAGCTCGCGCAGGTGACGTCGCAACGCCGCATCATCCAATCCCTGGTAGCGGCACGCCTGCGGATCGAACGCCATCTCCACATCGTTCTTCAATGTGACCAACTGGCGCGAAATCTTCAGCTTTTCGGCGTGTTGAACGAAGTTCTCCCGCAGCTTGGGCGTCAGCTCGTCGAGATGCTCATAGATGCGATCCACCGTGCCATACTTCAGCACCAACTTGGCCGCGGTCTTCTCGCCCACGCCGGGGATGCCCTGGACATTGTCCGTCGAGTCGCCCATGAGCGTCTGCACCTCGACGGCCTGCTCCGGACCGTATCCCAGCTTTTTTCGCATCGCCTCGGCGTCGAACACCTCGTCGGACTGCACGTCGTACAGTCGGGTGCAATCGTTGAGAAGCTGGCGCAGGTCCTTGTCCTTCGAGACCAGGTAGATGTCGAAATCCTGATCGCGCAATCGCCGGGCCATGGTGGCGATCAGGTCGTCGGCCTCGAAGCCGGGCGCGACGAACATTGGCACGCCGGCGTCGCGGACGAGCTGGAGAATTCGCCGCTCCTGCGGCGCGAAATCCTCGGGACGGGCCTGGCGATTGGCCTTGTATTGCGGATCGATTTTCTTGCGGAAGACCGTTTCGTCCCCCGAGTCGATCACCATGGCCAGGTAATCCGGCTTACGCTGCTGGACCAGGTTCAGCAGCAGTTGCGTGAAGACGTAGGTGGCCTTCACGGGCTCGCCGCTGGGGCTGGACAGGTCGCGGAACGGCGCGAAATATGCGCGGTAAATATGGGCGTGGCCGTCGATGATATAGAACGATTTTTTCGCCATGGGAGGTTGCGATGGATCGTAGGTCCGCTGAGCGATTGGGCCAAGGCGCGGGCCGACGCCCAAGCGGGTACGATGCGGCGATGCGAAAGCTGATCCTTGTCAAGCACGGCGCCCCGCGGGTCGATCCGGACACGCCCAGCGACCAATGGGGGCTGAGCGATGAAGGCCGCGCGCGATGCCAAGCGCTCATCGAGCCGCTGCGGGCTTATCACCCCGACGTGATCATCGCCAGCACCGAACCCAAGGCGATGGAAACGGCCGAGATTCTCGGCATCGCTTTCGGGCTGAGCGCCGGTGCGCTCGAGGGGCTGCGAGAGCATGACCGCTCGAACGTGCCGCATTTGAACACCCGCGAGTTCATCTCCTACGTCGAGCTTTTTTTCCGCCGCTCGAGCCAGACAGTGCTGGGGATGGAGTCGGCGGCGCAGGCGCTGCGCCGGTTTTCCTCGGCGGTGAACGAGGCGATCGAGTTGCATCCGCAGGGAAATCTGCTGCTCGTGACGCACGGGACGGTGCTGGCGCTTTACCTCGAGAGCCACAGCGATCATAGCGGTTTCGCGCTTTGGCGGCGGATGTCGCTGCCTTCGTATGCGGTGATGGAACTGCCCGGCAAGCAAGTGATCGAGGTGGTGGATCGGCTCCGCTGAGGCGCGGGCCGCATCAGTCGATCGGCGCGGAGTCGATTTGCTCGAGCAGTTGCTCGATGAGGCGCGGATCGAAATGCGCCGCCCCGGCGGTTGCGGCGTTGGCCGCGGCGCAGGCAGCGCCCCGGCGGCACGCCTCCAGCACGCCCGCACCCGCCTCGATCCCCGCGGCGATCCCGGCGGCGTAGCAGTCACCCGAACCGATCGCGCTGACCGTCTCGACCTCGGCCACCCCGAGGTGCCATGCCCGTGATTCAGTCCCAATTTCCACGACGACACTTCCTTCGGCACCCATGGTCACGGCCGCCCACTGCCCTCCGCGGGCCAACAGCCGTCGGGCCGCCGCGGCGATCTGTGATGGGGTCTGAGCCTCGATGCCCAGGGTTGCGCCCAGTTCGGCGCAGTTGGGCTTGATGAGAAACGGTCTTGCCGTCAATGACCGCTCCAGCGCCGCCCCGCGGGCATCGACGAGCGCACGCACCCCGTGTTTGTTCGCCGCCGTCACGCATCGTTCGTATAGATCATCCAGCGCCCCCGGCGGAAGCGAGCCGGACACCACCAGGAGCGACGCCCCCGCGAGATGGGCGTTCAGCCGGTCCAGCAGCGCCGCATAGGCCTCATCGGCCACGGCCTGCGATTCCTCGACCAGTTCGGTCGCGATGTTCTGCGAACGATCCACGACGGTCAGGCACGTACGCGTCCCGGGCCGCACTTGGACAAAGTCATGGGCGATGCCCAGCCCATCGAGGTCGCGGCGCATCGTCTCACCGCTGTCGCCACCGACGAAGCCCAGGCACAGCGCCTCATGCCCCAGCAGCTTCAACGCCCGGGCCACGTTGACGCTCTTGCCGGAAGCGAACTGAAAAGTCTGCTCGGCGCGATTGACGGCGTCGAGAATCACTCGGTCAAAGAGCATGACCCGCTGAATGGTCGGGGTGGGACCGAGGCAGATGATCATCGGCGGCCCACCCTACGCGCCCGGCGCGATCGGGGCAAAAACCGTCGGCCCCGCTGTACCGCGCGGACGTGAGCGAATTTTTGGGGAGCGACAACAAAAAAAACAACGAATGAAAAAAGGAGACACGCTGGAGACGCGCTTCTTTTTCAGTACGTTGGGCCAAATTGCGAAGAGATGCTGAATAAAATGAGGTTCATAATAGTGCAATGGTATTATCATGCGATATAAAAGAAGCGTGTCCCCTGTTTCTGCCCTGTCAAGGGCAAAACAGGCGGGGATGCAACCAGACTCCTAAATTACCAGTGTGATCGGCTTGCCGCTGCGGGCCGTGCCGGTGGGGGTAACACACTCGCCATGGCCGGTGAGCTTGAGCCTTGCCAAGGCGATCTGGCCGTGCAACACCTCCAGCTTTATGACCATTTTCCCGCCCCGGTTACGGATTTCACACACGCCCCAGGCGGCACCGGTGGACCAGAACCATTTTCCCGGCCGGGCGGCGAAGGTAAGGGTTTGCGTGATGGCGGAATAATCAAACCCGCTGAGGGCCAGCACCGCGGCCCAACTGGCCATGGCCCGGGCATAGTGATGGCCGCACTCGGCTTCATCAAACGGATTGCGCTTGGCCCCGTCATAGCGATCCCGGATGGCCTGAATCAGCTTCAATCCGTCCTTTTCCAGCCCCTCATAGAGCATCCCGATCGCGGCGGTGTATTCAAAGCCGGTCATCACCTCGTTGTAATAGGGGAACGGCCGCTTGGGCCGTCGGCCTTTGGGGTACGAGCACATGAGCATCGCCGGCTCCTCCTGCAGAGCGAACGTGCGCAAGTGGTTGAAGTGATCCCACAGGGCGGGTTTGAAGTTGTATTTCATCAGGCTTGCCAAGGTTTTTCGCACGGATTTGCGATCGTGCAGATAACCCAGACCGGCGACATGGGAAACGAACTGCCCAACCAACTGATCGATGAGACAGCCGGTGCCGATCTGAAGTTCGGGATCGGCCAGATTGCGCGCCCCCAAGGTTTGATGACGCAGCCCCTTGGCGA
Organism: Tepidisphaerales bacterium; assembly: GCA_038329845.1. GTDB lineage: Bacteria > Planctomycetota > Phycisphaerae > Tepidisphaerales > Tepidisphaeraceae > JBBQNJ01. Next base: position 33,659 of record JBBQNJ010000020.1, read on the forward strand.
TTTTGGCAGCATCGGCAATCGGACGTATCTCATGTTCGTAGTAATCACCATTAAACAAGTTCTGATCCATCCAGCGACTGCCTTGGTCAAACAACGTGCGGCAGGCGCGGGCGAACTCGGTATCGCCGATGGATTTGGCCATTTCCTCGCCCGACCGCAGGGCGCCGAGATACCACCCCTGCATCTGCGGGTTGGGTCCGTAATACTCGACATCCATCGTGTTGTGCTGACAGCCTTCCATCACTCCATCCCGGTCAGCATCCCAGCCCCCCTCGATCCAGCAGAACTCGAGAGCCTTGCGCGCCTTGGGCCACAGCTCTTGCAGCATTGCGGTATCGCCCGACAGCTTCCAGTCCCGATACAGTTTCATCAGGCAGCCCATCTGCCCATCGGCGGCGGCGATTTCGAATTCGCGCCGGCGCGACAGGGGCAAATTGACCCGAAAACTCATCTTGCCGATGTCATCGGTGGCGTGTTCGAACTCCACCACCCGCATCAACCGAGACAGATCGCCGAAAAGATGGGCCGTGGCTTGTTCGTAATTCCACACGTGCGTGCAAGATCCATAGCAGCAGCCGGCCTTGTCGCCGCAGCCTTCCCAGCCAAACAGCAGTCCGTCCTCGGTACGAAACGTGGTCTGGCTGCGCAGCGTACTGAGATTGAACAGGGCCGCCTCTTTCACCACCGGCGGAAGATCGCTTTGGCAAAATGATCGCACGAATTCAACCGTCTGGCTTTCAAGCGTGTCGAGATCGCGCGCTGTGCGCAAGGCCACGTCCCAGGCATCGGCATACTGGGTTGTGTAGTAGTTACCGATACGATTGGGATCCCCGCAGCAGGAACCCCCGGCGCAGCACGTCGTCGTCGCCGCCGGCTCCTTCGGTTTTTCGGCGGGCTTGGGTTCCCAGGTCATGCGATTGGGAAAATGCCAGGCCAGCAGAAAAGTCACCGAACGGCTGGCCTTGGGCGGCAGCGAAATCCGCACGGCCAGCGATGCCATCGGCGTGCCCACCTTTCCCCGATCGCGCTCTTCCAGCTTGCCTTCAGCCGAAAAATCGTCCCAGAAATCCAGCCGCGTGTCGCCCCAGTTGACATCTGCCCAGGCCGTGCGATGGCTAACGCCGGAAGTGGCGGTCGTGGCCAGGGCCATGGTGCCCCATTGCTCGGCCGATGTCGGGACGCCATCGGATCGCATGAATACCCCGCTGACCGAGGCGGAGGCGCGAAATGCGTTGACGTTGTCCTTGGCCACATCCATCGTACCGTCCCGACCGATGAAATTTTCCACTGATCCACAGACGGCTGCCTCGACACGCCGATGGGTCGTATTGGTCAGCACATAGCGCAGCATGGCGATCGGAATCCCACTGGCCTTGCTGTCGCCGGGAATCAGCGGATTCATAGCCTCCAACCGCACCCGTACCGGGACGGCCGGATCGGAAAGATGAACTTGTCCCAACGGATACGCCGCCGAAAACGAGACCTTGCGAAACCGCGGTAGCCCATGATTGCTGGCGAGGGAACCGAATCCCCCCTCGTACTCCGAATGGGGAATCGGCCCCTCAAGACAGCGAGTGACAGCCGCACCTCCGGCCGGTTTCACCCAAAGGGCGAAGAACGATTGCCGGGGCGCGAATCCCTTGGCCGGGCGGTTGACGATCTCCCAATCGCGCAAATCGCCACGTCCACCCAGCGACACAGTGCCGGTGCCGATGCCCCCCAGCGGCAGGGCAATGCGGCCCAAGTGGGCGAAATCGTAGGTTTTGAGAACTGGCCATTGGGTACTCTTCATGAACACTCCCAAGTAGGTTATACCGCTCGTGGCCTTTAGTGAGACATCCGCCCCGGCTCGGAACCTGCGGGATATCCCGGTTTTTCCAAGGGAATTGTCTCAATATGGCCCGCGAGCGGTATAGCTGTCAATCTAATCCAGGCCTGGCACCTCCGACCCGACTCTTGACCCCTTTTCCGCACTGACTCTTTTCCGCACTGACTTCTGGCTTTCTATTCTTCGTACGCTTTCAGCCCGGCGATGTCGCGCCCCTCGCCCCCGCGGCGCGTGAAAGAGCCGCGCACGAAGTAAGCAGGGTTTTGGAACGTGTGTTCGCTTACTTCGTGCGCGGCTCCCCCGGAGGTAAGCGGGTGTCGTGGGTCGTAGATCGCCATAGGCGAGGGAGCCAAAGGAGGCAGGAGCCAAAGGGGTCAGGAGTTACTGCCGTCAACTTAAGCCACCCGGCTTGGCGGAGACGGGTGGTGGGAACCTAATTGTTCATATAAATGGTAGCTTTTTAGATGTTTACATTCAGTACCGCCAGCTTCGGTATTCTGTGATAAGTAGGGAGTGTCCTTCATGAAACCGCTATTATTGAGGCATCCCGAGGCATCCCCGCTTTGTTCTCAAGCGGCAAGCATCAGAGGCTTATAGCCGACTCTTTTTGGGCGCACCCTGTCGCGGTCGGGCCGTGGCGGGCATAATCGGAGTCATGGGCTGTGAACTGCGGGCCTCGGGCATCCGATTCTCCTACGATTCGCGCGAAATCCTGCGCGGCGTCGAGATGCGGCTGGGCGCTGGGGAGCTGGTGGCGCTGCTCGGTCCCAACGGGTCGGGCAAAAGCACCCTGATCAAGGTGCTGCTGGGCCATCTGTCGCCCGGCGAGGGGATGATCGACTGGGATGCGCGGCCCGTGCGGCAGTGGCGACGGCGTGAGCTGGCGCGGCGGGTCGCCTATCTCCCGCAGTCGCCGGCGTACGAGCCGGACCAGCGACTGGTCGATGTGATTCGCATGGGCCGCGCCCCGTACTGGGGGGCGTTCGGGCTGGAGTCGGCGCGGGATGAACTCATCGTGGCGCAGGTCGCGCAATCGCTGGGACTGGGCGATCTGCTTGAGCGCAGAATGGACGAGATTTCCGGCGGGCAGCGGCAAACGGTGTTCATCGGGCGCTGCTTGGCGCAGGAGCCGGCGGCACTGCTGCTGGATGAACCCAGCACCTTTCTCGATCTTCGCCACCAGGTGGACCTATGCCGATTGCTTCGGAAACTGGCCAAAGAGCGCGGGATTGGGGTCTTGATGGCGTCGCACGACCTGAATCTCGCGGGCGCTTTCGCCGATCGCTGCCTGCTGCTGCACGAAGGCGTGATCCTGGCCGACGGCACCCCCGAAACGGTGCTGAATTGCGATCTGCTCGGCAGGGTCTATGGCCTGGCAATGCGCCGGATCAGCTCGCCCGATCAGCGCCCATATGTCGCGCCGATTGTTGAATCCTGACCCATCCCCCGCAAGCCGGATCATCCAACGCGTTCATCGGCCCAGCAGCACCCGTTCGACGAACCCGGTGTCCACATCGCCGTTGCGGAAGTGATCATTTTCCATGATCTGCAACTGCAACGGGATCGTCGTGCGCGTCGGCGCGATGTGGAACTCGTTCAGCGCCCGCCGCATCGTGGCGATCGCTTCTTCACGGGTTCGACGGTGGACGATCAGCTTTCCGATCATCGAATCGTAATTCGGCGGCACGCGATACCCGGCGTATACGTGCGAATCCCAGCGCACCCCCGGCCCGCCCGGCAAACGCAGTTCCTGAATCAAACCCGGCGAGGGAGTGAAATTGCGGGCCGGGTCTTCGGCGTTGATCCGGCACTCGATGGCGTGACCGCTCTGGGTGATCTCCTTCTGCTTCATGCTCAGCGGCAACCCCGCCGCCACCCGGATCTGCTCCTTGATCAGGTCCAGCCCCGTCACCATCTCCGTCACCGGGTGTTCGACCTGGATGCGGGCGTTGACCTCGAGCAGGTAGAACGCATGGCTCTGGTCCACCAGGAATTCCACCGTCCCGGCATTGGTGTACCCCGCGGTCTTGATCAGCCGCACCGCCGACTCGCACAGCTTTTCTCGCGTCTCCTGGCGTAAAAACGGCGATGGCGATTCCTCGACCAGCTTCTGATGGCGGCGCTGCATCGAGCAATCGCGCTCCCACAGATGCACCACCGATCCGTGGTTGTCGGCCATCACCTGGACCTCGACGTGGCGACCGAATTCGACGTATTTTTCGAGATAGACGGTGGAATTTTTGAACGCCGCCTCCGCCTCGGCCTGGGCCTGCTTGATCATCGTGCGCAGCGACGCCTCGTTGTGCGCGATGCGCATCCCGCGACCGCCGCCCCCGGCAGCGGCCTTGATGATCACCGGGTAACCGATCTCCGCGGCGACCTTGATCGCCGTCTTCTCCTCCTCGACCGCCCCGTCCGATCCCGGCACCGTCGGAACCTTCGCCTTGCGGGCCAGACGTTTGCATTCGACCTTGTCGCCCACCGCCTTCATCGCCGCCACCGGCGGACCGATGAACTCGATCTTGCACGAACGGCAAATCTCGGCGAAATGGGAATTTTCGGCAAGAAAACCATACCCCGGGTGAATCGCCTCGACATCGGTGACTTCCGCCGCGGCGATGATGTGCGGGATGTTCAAGTAGCTCTTGGCGCTGGGCGCTTCGCCGATGCAGATCGCCTCATCGGCCAGCGACAGGTACGCCGCATCACGGTCGGCCTCGCTGAACACGCAGACGGTCTGGATGCCGAGTTCCCGGCAGGCGCGGATGATCCGAAGAGCGATTTCGCCGCGATTGGCAATGAGAATCTTGGAGAACATGGCTGGGCGTCGGTTGCCGGGGTGACGGGGGCTTGAAGTTACTCGAGATCGCATCCTCGCGCGCCCGATCCGCTCGGTGCGGGCGCGGGGTCGCGGGTCTTAAGACGGCTTGACCAGAAACAATACTTTATTGAAATCCACCGGTGCCCCGTCGATCGCCAGCACCTTGGCGATCATCCCGCGGCACTCGGCCTTGACGGTGTTGAACGTTTTCATCGCCTCGATGATGCAGACATCGGTCTCGTCATCGATCACCGACCCGACCGACACAAAGGGCTTGGCATCGGGCGACGGCTTGGAATAGAACGTGCCGACCATCGGGCTTTTGATGGGCACCAGGCCGGCATCGTCGGCAGCACCGGCGCTGCTCGATTCAGGCGAACTTGCCCGCGCCGGCACCGCGGCGGGCATGGCCGGCGTCGATGACGGTCCCGCGACGTACTCGACGGCTCCGCGTCGCAATACGATCCGCTGCTGCCCATCGCGCACCTCGACCATGTTCAGGTCGTTGTCGCGCATCAGCAGCACGATCCGCTCGATCAACTGCGGGTCCATCGGGCCCGTGCCCGCGGCACGACCCGCGCGGGCCCCATCCACACCCTCGGCGCGACCCGCACCTGCGCGGCCCGCGCCCGACCCCAGGGCGCGACCCGCGCGGGCCCGATCCACACCTTCGGCGCGACCCGCACCTGCGCGGCCTGCGCCCGACCCCGCGCGGCGGCTCGAGGCGGGTTTGTTTTTCGTCGTCATTTTTTTCTCGCTCAAGATCAACCTCATAGGCAAGACAGCGGACCCGGATCGGATCGGTCGATCCGCACCGGCGCTCCCGCGCTTCGATCCCGCCGGCGCCGGCGGGGGGTTCAGGCGATGCGGCAACCCTCGAACGAACGATCCAGCCGGCTGAGGACCTCGCAGCCGGAGTGGGTGATCAACACATCGTCCTCGATTCGCACCCCGCCCTCCCCGGGAAGATAAATCCCCGGTTCCACCGTCACGATCATACCCGGGCGAAGCTCTTCCTCTCCGCCGGTCTTTCGCATTGTCGGCAATTCGTGGATTTCCCGGCCGATCCCGTGCCCCAGCCCGTGCCCGAACTGCGATCCGAACCCTCCCTTGGCGATCACGTCGCGGGCGACCCGGTCGGTCTGCTGCGTCGTGACCCCAGGGCGCAAGAACGCGATCGCCGCCTCTTGGGCATCGAGAACCAGTTTGTACACTCGAGTGAGCTTGGGGCTGATCCGGCCCATGATCAGCGTCCGCGTCAGATCGCTGCAATATCCCTTGAAAATCGCCCCCCAGTCGATCAGCAGCAGCGAATCCTTCTGCACCAGCGCCTCGGCCGGGCGGTAGTGCGGCAGTGAGCTGTTGGCCCCGGCGGCCACGATCGTGTCAAAACTGCTCGATGAGGCACCGCGCGAGCGCAGCTCGAACTCGAGCAGCCCCGCCAGGTAGTTTTCCGTCTGACCGGGCTTAATTTCCGACTGAATGGCGTCGAACGCCTCCTCGGCCACCCCGATCGACTTGCGGATCAGGTCGATCTCGTGATCGTCCTTGACCTTGCGGATATTGGTCATCACGTTTTCGAGCGGCACCAGCTCGACCGCCGGTGTCCCCCCCCGGGGCGATTCCTTCAACGCCCGGGTCAGCGCATCGATCTGTCCGACCGTGGTGAAGTTCGCCTCGTAGCCGATCCGCCTGGCCCCCGATTCCCGGATCGCCTCGGCCAGCGCCGGGCCCATTTTCCCCTCGCGGATGCGCAGCTTGACCCACCCGGCTTCCATCTCGACCTGTTCCTTGAATCGAAAGTCGGTGACCAGGTACAGGTCTTTGGCAAGGATCAGTCCGATCGAATCGTCGCCGGTAAAGTTCGTCAGAAAAGCCAAATCTGGCGGATGGGTCAGCAGGATCGCGTCGAGCTCGAGGGCTTTGATCGCCTGGGCGACGGTCCGGTGACGGACCTTGAGATACGCCTTGGCGCGGGAAACAACGGGCTTGGCGACTGGCACGATGAAGTCCTCGATTTCCCTTAAAAACAACGCGGCGCCGCCGCAGCGACCTCCGGCGCACGGCCCTTTCGCCGCCGGAACGGGTCACAAGTATAGAGGCGTGTCCAAGGCTGTCAAAGCGAGGCCAGTGACAAGGTGTGCCATCACCGCATCACGGCGTGCGCGGCGCATCGGTAGCGAACTCGACCCTGCCTGGGATTTTCAACCGCCGATGAAAGCGGATGGACGCCGATGGGGAAGAGAATCGCTCACCGCGGCAAGGCGATCGCGCGGGCGGAGGGATGTCGACTTGGTCGTGACCGACCTTGGGGCCTTGACCGGCCTAGATCGGCGTCTATCGGCGGTTCGTTCCTGAACGGGGGAATCGGCTATATCACCGCTTCTTTTTCGTGTTGGTCGTCTTGGTATTATTGCGGTTCTGTTGCTCGCGCTGCTGGCGAAGCTGGTCGGCCTCTCGGCGGCGATTTTCGGTGATCTGGGTCTGCCGTTGACGCTCGGCTTCGGATTCCTTCTTGGTCGCGTCAGTCAACTCGGCCTGGGCCGCGGCAAGGACTTTGCGAGCGGCCTCAATTTCAGACTTGGCGGTGAAAATTTTCGAATCCGTGTCGGCCGTCTTGTCGAACGAGGAATTGAGATCGACCAGTTGCTTGTTCGCCGCTGCGACCTTCGCGCGGGCTGCGGGAGCTTGCGGATCGGCCTCGATCGCCGCTGTCTCGAGCCGAGCCAGCTCGGTATTGGCGCTGAGGACCTCGTTGGCGGCCTTGGTCAAGGCGTCGGCGTCGGGAGTCTCGGCCGATCGCAGCGATTCGACGCTTTTCTGAGCCCGCGCCTTGGTCGCCAAGGCCACCTGATATTCGCTGGTTGCCTGCAATTTCTCGCGGATCGGCGTTGCCAGAGCATCGAATGCCACCTGGGCCTGGCGCCGCGACTCGAGGGCGGCGGCGAAATCAGGCGATTTCTCGAACTCGGCTTGCAACGCCTTGCGGGCCGACGCCGCGGCGACCGATGCCTGCGTCAAGGCGCTCTGCGCGGCGCTGACCTTTTTTCTCGCCGCCGTCGAGGTGCCATGATCGACCGGCGGCGGATCGTTGTTGGCCGCGACGACGGGTTGAGCCGCGAAAAGGCAAAGTGCCACAAGCGTCACGGCAGCGGCGATTGCATTGTGGATATTCGTAAAGGGTTGACGCATCATCGAAATTTTCCTTTCGCCCCAGCGAGCGGGCTTGGTTCCGGCGGATTCGACCTAGGTTGATCGTAAGTCATTATTATACAGAGCACTTATATCCAAATAGAGCCGCAATGTCGCCCATCCTTCAGGCGGATGGATCAGGCAAGAGAAAAAAATTATTCTAATCGCAACGGGAATTTGTTTGACATCGTGGCGATCTGTGTGATACACTTCCCGCGCTTCGATGTTGAAGGCTCGACGATTGTGTCTTCAAGACGGCGTGAAAGGTTAAGGCGAGAGGAACTCCGAAGCCTGTGGCTTGGAACCATCGCCACGAGGGTTTTGGACTGCTCAACCTGGAACGGATTTCGCAGTCTCGGCTACGCACGGACGACCCCTCCTGACCTTTTTGCGCGTTTAACGATTGAAAAGTAATCGCTCACCGGCGGCGTTCGCCGGGGGTGTATGGCTTGTCGCAAAGGGTTTTGACTGTTGCGGTCGGCTCAGACGCAGGTCCCGATTGGGGCTTGGACGGCAATCATATCTTTATACGATCGCCGGCCGACGCATGAGATGCCTGGAGCGACACATTTTGAAAGGAGCTTCTCATGCAGAAGCGTTCCGTTAAGGCCAAGGGTTTTACCTTGGTCGAGTTGCTGGTCGTTATCGGCATTATCGCGCTGCTGATTTCGATTCTGCTTCCTTCTCTGAACCGGGCCCGTGAAACGGCCAATCGCGTCAAGTGCGCCAGCAACCTGCGCCAAATCGGGCAGGCGATCATGCTGTACGCCAACGAGAACCGTGGAACGTATCCGCGGTACATCTCGAACACGACGGGTACTGCCGTTGCGAATTACAACGCCGGCTCGAACGATCCGTTTGCCACCCCCGCCACGCCGGCCAACGACGTCCCCACGGCGTTGTTCCTGCTGCTGCGGACTCAGCAGATCGGGTCGGAAGTCTTCACCTGCCCCAGCTCCAACGCCGAGAAGGATAACTTCGGCGGCGGGACCAACACCGCGCTGAACCGGGCGACGTTCACGGCGAAGACCAACCTGTCCTACTCGTACGCTCATCCGTACCCTGACGCCAGCGCCATCGGCAGCGGGTACAAGCTCAACACGAGCATGAGCCCTGAGTTTGCAGTGGCCGCCGACATCAACCCCGGCGTGGCCGGCAGTGATGACAACGTGATGCTTCCGGCGACGAACTCGCCGGCCAGCGACATGAAGAAGGCCAACAGCAACAACCACAATGGCGACGGCGAGAACGTGCTGTTCGCTGAAGGCCACGTCGAGTTCGTTCAGAACCCGTATGTTGGGATCCAGAAGGATCACATCTATACGCGTCAGACGACGACCGGCAACCCGCAGCAGAAGGGTAGCCACACCGGGACGATGTCGTCGCCTTTGGATGCCAACGACAGCTACCTGATCCCCGATGATGACTGATTGAAGTCGTCTGACAGTATCGGTTTGCTCTAGAAATCCAGGAGGCCCGCCATCGCGATTGGCGGGCCTCCTTTCGTTTTCCGCTCGGGCGGGTGTAATGCTACTTGATGCCGCCGCGCCTATTGATTGCCCGCCGCCCGCGCTCGATCGTCATGGGCGGACTTCTGCTGTTGGCGATCACGTTGCTGGCGTATCTTCCCGCGCTGCGCGCGGGGTTCATCTGGGACGACGATTATTACGTCACGAATAATCCGACACTGCGATCCCCGGACGGACTGCGCCAGATCTGGCTTGGCATTTTCCACCCCGGCCCGGCGAAGTACGTGCTTCCCCAGTACTATCCGCTCGTCCATACCACGTTCTGGCTCGAATCGCGGGTGTGGGGCCTCGACGATGCCGCGGGGTTTCACGCCGTCAACGTCGTGCTGCACGCTCTCTCGGCGGTCCTGCTCTGGCGGCTGTTGCTGAAGCTGAATGTGCCCGGCGCATTCCTGGCGGCGACGATCTTTGCGCTGCATCCGGTCCACGTGGAATCGGTCGCATGGATCACCGAGCGCAAGAACCTGCTTTCGGGCTTGCTCTACCTGGCTTCGGCCGGATGCTGGCTGAGATTCTATTCGCGGCGCGATTCCGGTCGCGGTCGCGGCTGCGGGGTTATCGTGGCAACGTATATCTTCGGGCTGGCCTTGTTCACCCTGGCGCTGCTGAGCAAGACGGTGACGGCATCCCTGCCGGCAGCGCTGCTGCTGATTCGCTGGTGGAAAAGCCCCTGGCCCGATATTCGGGCGTTCTGGCGCGACTTGCTTCCCATGCTGCCGCTTTTTGCCCTCGGCGCGGCGGCCGCGGGACTGACATCCTGGATGGAAATGCATCGCGTGGGGGCGTGGGGTCCGGAATGGAATCTCTCCATCCCGCAGCGGCTCTTGATTCTAGGCACCGCCCCGGCGTTCTATCTGGGCAAGCTGTGGTGGCCGAACCCGCTGATCTTCACTTACCCGCGATGGTCGGTCGAGCGAATGAGTGTGATCCGGCTGCTTGCGCCGCCGGCATTGCTCGGCGGTGTGTTGCTGGGACTCTGGCAGTGGCGAAGGCGCATTGGCCGTGGAGTCTTGGTCGCGGCGGCGTACTTCCTGCTCACGCTTCTGCCGGCGCTGGGGCTGGCGAATGTCTATCCCATGCGCTATTCGTTCGTCGCCGACCACTTTCAGTATCTGGCCAGCATCGCACCGATCGCGCTGATCGCGGCCGCGCTGGCGCGGGGGGCCGAGTCATCCCGCCCGGCGGTTCGATCTATGCTCCGCGGGCTGTGCGCCGCCGGCGTCCTTGCCTTGGGCGCGTTGACCTGGCGACAATGCCTGATGTACCGAAGCGCCGAAACCCTTTGGCGCCAGACGCTCGCGGACAATCCTTCGGCGTGGATGGCCCATGTCAATCTTGGCAATCTGCTGGCATCCCAAGGGGATCTTGATGGGGCCGAGTCGCACTATCGCCAGGCCCTGGTTCTTAAGCCGGACTACGCGACCGCGGCCCAGAATCTCGGGGTCTTGGCCGAACGGCGCGGGGACCTCGTCGCCGCCGGCGACTGGTATGTTCGCGCTTTGGATATCTATCCAGAACATCCGCCCGGGTCTCCGGGATTTCGACTTCGGGCGCGGTTTCTCTACTCTCTCGGACGGGTCTGGGCATTATCGGGTGATCTGGACCGGGCGGCGGCACTATATCAAGAGGCGCTCGAGGCCGATCCGGAGTACGAACCGTCGCTCACCGCGTTGGCGAAAATCGAGTTGGATCGAAGCGAGTTCGATTCGGCCCGACTTCATCTGTCGCGGGCCATCGAGGTCGCCTCGACGGCGCCCGAGCCGCGCGTGGCGATGGGCGATTTATTGCTGCGTCAAGGCGAACCCATCGCCGCCGCCGAGCGATTCGCCCAGGCGCAGGGCCTGGCGCCCGAAGACCGACTCGTTGCCAACAATATCGGGGTCGCCTACGCCCGGTCCGGAGATCGCGCCACCGCCGCCCGATGGTTCATTCGAGCCGTGGGGATCGACCCTGGGTACGAACTGGCTATGCGGAATTGGCGGTCCGTGAGCGCCTCGACGACCGGGCCGGCCGCAGTGGAGTCCACCCCGACTGAACCGGCGAAGGGCGATTGAGCGACCAAGCCCGCTTGAGTTCGAGGTCGTTGACAGATTTCAGATTTCAAATCCTCTTGAACGTCCAACCCAAGGATTTGAACAATTATCAGGTCTTTCGCCCGATGAGTTCATCCAGGCGGACCGGGCGCAGGCCGCGTTGGCGGTAGGCTTGGATCAGCGGGCCGAGGGCCCCGAGGGTGGGGGCTGGGTCGCGGCGGCGGTAGGGATCAATGCCGTCGTGCAGGAGAAGAATCTCGCCGGGGCGCGCATCGATCAGCCGCTGGTGGATGCGCTCGGGGGTGGTGTTCACTCCGTCGCGGGCGCTGCGGGTCCAGGTGACGACGCGAAGCCCGGTCGATCGCACGGCATGCATGAGGTGGTGCTGGCGGATGCCCATCGGCGGACGAAACAGCGCCGGCGGCTGGCCGATCACATCGGCGATCGCTTTGGACGTGTCATCCAGCTCGCGCTTCCAATACCAGCGGGCCCGCAGAATCCCCAGGTGCGAATGATGAAAGCTGTGATTGCCGATCAGGTGCCCGGCATCGTGGATCCGGCGCAGCAGTTGTGGATGTTTGCGGGCATATTGGCCGATGACGAAAAAGGCCGCAGGCACTTCAAGGGCGTGTAGTTGATCGAGAATGCGATCGGTCGGACCGGGCACGGGTCCATCGTCGAAGGTCAGCGCGATGCGCGACGGCTCATCGACTGGCCCGCGCCAGGTGACCTCGCCCCAGAGCGTCGTGCGCGGGTCCAGCGCCGCGCGAAGCAGATAGGCCAACCCCCCGGCGGCCGCGGCGGCGCCAGCGATGACATACGGCGCAGCGCTCGCGATGGCGTGCGGCACGGCGCTGGCGACGACGTATGGCGCAGCGCCGGTGAAGACGTACGGGATGGCGCTGGCGACGACGTATGGCGCAGCGCCCGTGAAGGCGTACGGCGCAGTGCTCGCGATGGCATGCGGGATGGCGCTGGCGACGACGTACGGCGCGGCACCGGCGACGACGTACGGCGCGGCACCGGCGATGACGTACGGGGCGGCGCTCATGGATGCGGCTCCCGCTCGAGGCCCGGCTCGAGCGTTCGCAGCAGCGAACGGCTTCTCAGCGGCTGCGTCACCCGGCCGGTCGTGCTGATCACGAACGTCACGCTCGTCGCCTGGTTCAGACCCCCGTGCGTGCTGGCCATCTGAATGTATTTCTCATACGCCCGCTTGCCGACCGCGAACCCGTCGCGCACGCTGCACATTACCTTCGGCGGGGCGATCGACTCGCCATGAAACGCATCCCACAGCCGACGCGGCGCATCCGGCCAGGAATGATCCACCGTCGCTTCGAGCCAGGCGCTGTCCGAGGCGAACCCATCGGCGTCGGCCTGCCGGGCCTGCCGCATCCGCTCGATCACCGCCGACAACTCCAGCGGATCGCCCTCGATCGGCACGTAGCGAACCCGCCCGCTGCGCGATTCCACGTACGCCAGCCCGCTCACCGAGCGAATTATCACTCTGTCGCCCGCGAGATAGAACGCCAGTTCCACCTGCTGTACCCGCGCCAGCGCCTCGGCCACCTCGGGCGGGCGACGGGTATGCACGCCGAAATAGGTGGTCAGGCCGTCGAGCTCGAGGACCACATCGCGGTCGTCACACAGCGAATCGCGGAGTCTGAATCCGGCCGCTTCCAGTGCCGGCGCCACATCGACGTTCTTCGTCGGCACGAGATTGTGCCCATGATCGGCGAAGATCGAGATGCGAATAGCGCCGCGGCGCTCGTACATCAATTGCAGGCAAAGCCGCTCGGCCTCATCCAGCGACTGTCGAAGGCCGGTTTCGCCGAACTTGCTGAGCATCGCCGACGTGGTGGCGACGTACGCCAACGTGAGACTCCGCGGGTTCTCATCGACCGCCCGCTTCACCCACGCCATTTCCGCCCGCATCCACGCAAGCGGATCGACAAACGCCATCCCCCATTCGCTCGCCGAGGCGCGGTAGTCCAGGCGGCGTTCCCAAGGCTCGAGGCGGCCGAAGATCCGCGGCGTGAGGTCATCGACGATGCGACCGGCCTGAGGATCGTAATGCTGATCGAGTATCCCCGGGCGCGGCGGGGTGTGAAGAATCTCGTTGAATGCAGGCTCGGTGAGGGACGGGAACGGCGCGACGACTTTTTGCGGCGGATCAAAACATGCAAATCCCCCGGCACGATAGCGGGCATCGACAGCGCCGAACGGAATCGAGTCGAGCATCAAGATCAGATGCGGAACACGGTCGGGGGCATACTCATTGAGGTCATAGACGCGGTCGGCTCGTCCATCCTGGTCGTCGTCGTATGCCAGGGAGCGGACTCGCCCGGCGCTGTCGAGCAACAGTGTGAAGTCGGCTTTGCCGTCGCCGTTCACATCGTAGGAAATCGCCCCGGCGTCGCGGCGCAGTGGCGCGGTGGGAAACATCAGGCGTTCGCGCGGGGCGAAGCAGCCGACCAAGGTGATCAGCGTCAGACTGCCGATCAATCCCCGGACGATTCGGGAGGGGCGAGGCAGTCGAGCGTATCGGGCGAGGCTGGGCACGGGTTCGAACAGAGCTTAACGAGCAGCGGAAGCAGAAGGAAGACGCTGGCGACGACGCAGGCGACCACACCCACGGCCACGGCCAGCCCCAGCGAGCGAACCGCCGGCACGCTCATCGTCATCAGCGATCCGAACCCCAGGATCGTCGTCGCGGCGCAGATGAGGATCGCCCCGCAGCTCACTCCCGCCCGCCGAGCAAGCGTCAGACCATCCCATTTTTCACGCCGGGCCTGCCGCGCCAAGCTGAGCAGGAAAATCCCGTAGTCCACGTCGATCCCGATCAGCAGCGGCGCCGCCACTAGATTGACGAGGTTCACCTTCACCCCGGCGAGGTGGATCGTCGCCAGCAGAATTACCAGGCTGTAGATCGTCGGCAACAGCGCCAGCAGAGAATGGCCGAGGCTTCGGAAATGAATCCCCAGGTAGGCGATGGTGATCACGCCGGCGATGAGAATCAGCCGCGGCAGCTCGCGGTGGATCGTTCGCTCGGTGTCGGCACCGACGACGCTGATGCCGGTCAATGCCGCATCGGGCAGATCGGTGAGCTGCCGGCGTATAAATGCGATCACCCGGTCGCGCGCGATGCGATCGGCCACATCGCGGTTCAGCACGATCGACATGATCGCCTCGTTCGGTTCGGCTCGGCCCTCGACGGCATCGCGCGTGAGCATCGTCCCCGCCAGGCGCGGGTACTTCAGCAACGTCGTCAGCCCGGGAGCATCGCCCGGATGAAGCAAGGTGCGCAGAAACGCCGCGTACGGCGCGATTACTTCATCGCCGAAAATACTGTCGGCCATCGCAGCGCGGAAATCGGCCACGATGCGATCGACCTCGGCTTGAGAGAACATCGCTCGACGCGACTCGATGAGCCGCGGATCGGGCAGCAACGTTTGCGGGCCGAGCGATGCGGCAATCCCCGTCTCTCGGGCGGCGAGGGTGTCGAGCCGATCCGACACCTCGTGCGCCAAGGTCAGCACATCCCGCGGCGTTTCGCCGGACAAATGGATCACCAGCGACCCGAGCGACACGCCGAACCGCTCGGTGAGATGGTCCTGCGCCGCCAGCGGCGCGTTGGGCTGCGGGTGCATCACCGACAGGTCGGTCTCCAGCTCGAGCAATTCGCCGCGCCATCCCGCCGCCGCCACCACGACCGCCGCGGCCGCCAGGATGCTCGCCGCGGCACCGATGCACAGTCGGCCATGACGCGCGATCCACTCGAGCAGCGGCGCTGGATTCAGCCGGGTCGACGACCGCTCTCGCGGTGCCGGCCGTCGCCCGCCGAGGCTGAGCATTGCCGGCAGCACCGTGAGGCATGCGACAAAGGCCCCAAGCAGTCCGAGCGTTCCTAGAGCCGAAAAATCGCGCAGCGCCCCGACGCTCGAGGACCCGATCGCCGCGAACCCGACCGCCGAGGTGGCGAACGCCGCGAGCAATGGCGAGGCCAGCACCGCGCTGGTTCTCGCCGCGCGCGTTCTCGTCGCTCTGGCACTCGCCGCAGTGGCGCGATCGCCGTCGGATCGAAGCGCCTGGTAGTGTGCGAGGTAGTGGATCGAATAGTCGATCGCCATCCCGGCCAGCACCGCGCCGATCGCCGCCGTCAAAGGGGTCAGACCCTCCCATGCCAGCGCGGCGACCGCCAGCCCGATCAATACGCCAAATACCACCGGCGTAAACGCCAGCAGAAACATCCTCACCGGCCGGCGGAACACCAGCGCGAACAAGATAACGATCCCCATCACCGACGTGGTGACGCTGACGATCATGTCTCGCCGGATCGACCGTTCGCTGGCGCTGGCGACGGCGTAGGCACCGGTGTACTCCAGCCGCAGTTGATCGGTGTTCGCCTGCTCGGCAAGTTCATGCGCCATCGCCGTAATCGATCGGGCGAACTCGAGGTCGCTGGGTGAGCGATTGCCCACCAGGCGCACCAGGATCGCCCGGCCATCGGGCGAGATCATCGCATCGGTTCCGGGCAACGTCTCATACACTTTCTGCGCACTCAATCTCGGCAGGAGAAACTCATGCAGTCGCAAGGGATCGCGCGCCAGCGCCGACGCCATCGCCGATGCCGCCGGACCGGGAACACTCATCATCGCTTCGTTGCGGGCGATCTCGCGACGCATTGCCGGCGCTGTCAGCCGTTGCCGCGCCGCGTCGAGTTCGGCGTCCGTGAGATAATACAAACCCGCGGGAATCAGCTCTATTTCGACGAATTGCTTTGCCTGATCGTCAACCCGCCACTGGACCGATTCGATCAATTGCAGGGCTTCCGGCGAAGCGTCGATGTTCTTCTCCATCCGCCGCGCGAACTCTTCCAGTCGCGCAGTCCATGGCGTCGGTGCCGATGAATCCGGTACGCTCGCCATGACAATCAGCTCGTCGGCGGCGACAAACTCGTTGAGCAGCCGTCCCAGCGCCCGAGTCGCCCGCGCGTCGCCGCTGAGCATGGCCTCAAGCGACGCATCCGGCTTAAGTCGGGTGATGGCCCAGATCGCCAGCGCCGAAACGATAATCGCCGCGACAACGACGACCCCGGGGCGCCGCACCGGGAACTCGAACAGCGCCGCCAGTCTCATGGCCGGCGCTCCGCTCTCGGCGGGGGATCGAACGCGCCCGTTGCCAGCGGTTCATTCAGCTCGACATTGCGCAGCGTGACCGCGGCCTTGGCGCCGTCGTCGGCGACGGCAAGCAGGTGCATGGGCCAGAGAACCCCGTTGATCCGCCGATAATCGTGCAACCGCAGCGAAAACCGCTCGCCACCGTTTTCATCTTGCAGGGCGTATCGCACGGGCGTCAACGTGGCGCGATCGACCGTCGCGGCGAGCGTCGTTCCGGGCGTCTGTCCCGCTCGGCGCGCCTTGAACGTGGCCCCGCCCTCGTCCACGATCACCAGGTCGTCGGTTTGAAAAAACTCTCCCGAGACGAACGACCACCCGCGAGTCAGTGCCTCGGCGCTGATCGCCGCGGGCATGATCTTCGCCCGCTGAGCGGGTTCCGGCGGCGTCCAGACATACAGCCCGCTGGGGGTAAGCGTCAGATCGAAGATCGCCCGGCCCATTTTCCACGCCCGCAGACGCACGTGTCCCGGCTTGATCACCAGCGCCCCGTCGAGCTGGACGCGCTGCCCGTCGGCGCGGGTCAGGTCGATGGCGCACTCGCCTTGCACCGTCCGCACCCCGGCGGCACGCTCCCGCAGTACCGCCAGCGCATCGGCGCTGTTTTTCCAGGCATAGACCGGCAGCGGCGGCTTGGGCGCACAGCCACATACGATCAACAAGGCCACCAGCGATATTGCGATTCTCATGCATCGCCCTCCGAAGCGAGCCGGTGCCGTGAAATCTTCCCAGTCGATCCGCGCGGCAGGGCATCGCGGAATTCGATCACTCTCGGGACTTTATGCCCCGCCAGGCGCGACCGCGCGAATCGTCGCAGTTCCTGCGCCGATGGGGCGACGACGCCGGCTCGCAGCTCGATCACCGCCCGAAGTCGATGGATCGTTTGGCTGAGCTGAAGCGGCAGCACCACCGCCGCCGCCACGCCGGGATGGGTCATCAGCACGGCTTCGACCTCCAGCGGGTTGACCTTCAGCCCGCCGACTTCGATCAACAGCTTCAGTCGGCCGGTGAGGGTCAGCCCGCCGTGGGCATCAAGCCGCCCAAGGTCGCCGGTGAGAAAATGTCCGTCCGCCAGCGGCGGGGGAGCTGAATCCCCGACATAACCGCACAACATTGAAGCGGACCTCACCGCCACGTGGCCTTCAGTTCCGACAGACCGTTCGGCTCCACTGTCGGGATCGAGGATTCGGATCGACACACCGCAGAGCGGCATTCCCACGCCGTCCGGATCGAAGCGCGGACTTAGCGGGTCATTGAACGTGACCGATCCGATTTCCGTGGCCCCGTAGACGCCTCCAATCCGCGTTGCGTGACGGGTGAGAAATGCCTTGTACACGCCGATCGGCAGCGGGCCGCCGGCCGAATACGCCCGCCGCAGCCGCATCGTCGCCTCGCTCGGATCCCACAATCCCGCCAAGATCTCGAACATCGAGGGAACGCCGGGCAGGATCGTGATCCCCGATTGCGACAGCTCGCGTTTGAGCAGCATCAAGTCGAATCCGCACGCGACGTGAACCGCGCTGCCGGCCCACATTGGTGCCAACAGCCCATGCTCAACGCCGTACGAATGACAGAGCGGCACTACGGCCAGCACTCGATCTTCCGGACCAAAGCCGATCCCCTCGGCCATCGCCTCGCACGCCGCATCGAGTGAATCCGCCGAGCGCCGAACAATTTTCGGCAGGGCGGTGGTCCCCGAGCTTTGCAGCAGCATCGCGGGCACCGCGTCGCCCGCCGGCGATGAATCGGCGTCGAAGACGGCGCCCTGAAGGTCGATCGGCACGATCGGATGCTTGCCCATCGCCGCCAGCGTCGAGGCGCATCCGAGGATCGCCTCGGCGCCGGCGCGGTCGGCCGCGGAATGCAGTTCGGCCGGCGCGCTTTCGGGAGACAGCGGAAAAACCGTGAATCCCCCGGCCAACGCCGCGAAAAAGCCGACGTGATATTCCGGTCGATTCCGGGAGCACAGCAGCACCGTCGCCCCGGGCGTCAGGCGCGATCGCAGATGATGCGCCAGGCCCATGGCCGCATGATAGAGCCGCCGATACGACCAACTTTCGGGCGCATCGTCCAGGCTCACGGCCCGCAGCGCCTCGGCCTCGGGGCGCTGGCGGGCATGCTCACACAGCCGGTTCAACAGGCGCATGGCGGGAAGTATCGCCAATTTCCCGCGATCCCGCGAGACCTCAGCCCACCGGCGTCGCTTCGAGCAGTTCTTCCGGCTCGCTCGTCGTGGCGCCCGTCCAGGCTTGCGGCGGCGACTGCAACAGCGAAAACCCCTTGCGATGGGCGACCATTGGCAACGTGCGATTCATCCAGACGCACAGGTGAAAGAACCACACCCGCCATCGCAGCGCCCATGCTGGACGAGGAAAAACCTGCCCGGCCAGCACGCTGATGATCGCCTTGTGTACCTGCAGCGGCCCGGCGCCGTTGAGGAAAAGCTCGCGGAACGAATGGGTATAAAATCCCTTGATGATCCGGAAGAAGATGCCCGTCGATTGCTCGATCAGGCTGATGTATCTTGACCTCGCCCGCCCGGCGATCATCTCGCCCCGCGCCATCGCCGTCACCAGCAGTGCCGCCTCGGTCGCCTCGATCATCGCCAGCGTCGCGCCGGTCGAAAACGCCGGGTCCAGAAACGCGGCGGAATCGCCCACCAGAAAATACCCCGGCCCCGCATACGGCCTGCAGGTGTAGCAGAAGTTGGCCGCCACGTGGTTCAGCTCCGGCCCCGACGCTTGCGCCATCCGCTGACGCAGCAACGGGCATCGCGCGATCCCCCAGCGCAGCATCCGATTCGCCGGCACGTCCAGATCGCGGGCCGTGTCGGGGTGGATCACCATCCCCACGCTCGTGGTCGTTTCGTTGATAGCGATGATCCAGAACCATCCCTCATCGAACAACACGATCGACGGATACCCCGATTGATCGCCCGGCAGGCGATCGACGAACTGAAAATGCTGGAAATACGCCACCTTTTGCAGCGAGCGGTCCGGCATCGGCTTTCGCAGGTTCAGATGCTTTCCCACCAGCGTGCTTTGCCCCGAACAATCCAGCAGCCAGCGCGCTTCGATGATCTGCCCATCGTCCAGGCGAACCCGAACGTTCTCATCCTCCAGTTCCAGTATCTCCTTGACCAGCGCCTGCCGCGTTTTGGCCCCGGCGAGCCGGGCCTGCTCGAGAAGCATCTGGTCGAACGCGCTGCGCTCGACGTTGAACGTCGGCGCGCCCGGCAGCAACCCGCTGCGAAACGTGAACTGCATCGCCGCCGAGCCGTCCCCCATGACAAACTCGGCACCCAGCTTGGGCACCTGTGGCAACGACGCCATCGCCTCGGTCAACCCCAGTTCCTCGATCAGATTTCCCATGCGCGGCAGCATCGATTCGCCGATGTGAAAGCGCGGAAACGTCGCCCGTTCGATGATCAGCACGTTCAGCCCCTGCCGCGCCAGCAGCATCGCCGAGGTCGCCCCGGCCGGACCGGCTCCCACGATCAGTGCGTCGTATTTGCCTTCCTGCGACTCCTGTGTCATCGGGTCTCTCGACGTCGTCAAAGTTCGGCCACTCCCTCGATCTCGACCAGAAGATCGCCCCGGCACAATTCGGCCCGCAGCGGCTCGAAGGTGGTGATCCCCATCATAGCGCTGCGCAGCGTCCGCTCGATCAGCGCCCGGTCAGATTCGTTCGGATAGTAGACCCGCACATGCCGATAACGCGACAACGTTCCGCCGCGGTCCCCGCGCGGCTGGGTGCCAGCTTCTTGCACCACCGCCGCCAGGTTCTCCAGCGTTTCTTCGAGCTGCGCGGATAAATCCCCCGGATGCACCGATTCTTCTCCGCGCACGCTGGCGGTGCCGCCGACGAGCAGCCAATCTGCTCCCGACGGCGTGACCGATCCCGGCAACCGTGTCGCCCGCGCGAAACAGGGTGGACGCGGCCCGTAGCGAAGCGAATATCGATGAGGCCGCGACTGCCGGGGATTGTCCACCGCCCGTCCCGGCACCGCACACGCCAGACAGATGAGTTCCAGCGCGTCTCCATCATGGCCCACCCCCGATGCCGTCGGGAGATGCCCGTCGAACGAGCCAGATCCGCCGAAACACTGCTCGTAGGCGGCGAACCGTCCGGCATTGAACGCCATGTACCGATTCAGTCCCGGCCCGATCGGATCAAGAATTCCGGGGATATGGTTCCACACTCGCACCGCGTGTCGGGCCGAGGTTCGGCTGAGCATCCGGCGGATCAACTCATATCCCCCGGCGACTCGCGCGCTCAGCGCCTCGGCATCCAGTGCTCGCGCTGCCTCGAGACGCGCCCGCACCAGCGTGAATCGCTCGCCATGACGGAGTTGCCCACTCCACCCCCCGACTTCACCGGATACCGCCTCGACTCCCCCGTCCGTCGCCAGGGACTCGGCCCACGACGCGATCGGCAACCCCGATGCGACTGCCTCGGACGCGACTTGTCGCTGCGAGTGTTCCATTGATTTCCGGCTCGCCGGCGCAAGCCTTGTGCCCAAACAGAATCTATGCCCACATTACGCAGCGGACAAGCGCATCATGCGGGCTTGGATTGCGCGCCGATGGCGTTATCAACCGCCCGCTCGCATGGGAAATGCCCCTCGAACCCTGTGGATTTACGGGCGGATCGAGATCGTGAAATTGGTATAGCGTGATTCGCGCCCATGCATTTGCCGCAGTCCGATGCGTCCCGCGGTGACAGGGGGATACCCGGCGGCGTCCC
This sequence comes from Tepidisphaerales bacterium, assembly GCA_038329845.1. Taxonomy (GTDB): domain Bacteria; phylum Planctomycetota; class Phycisphaerae; order Tepidisphaerales; family Tepidisphaeraceae; genus JBBQNJ01. The sequence goes on from JBBQNJ010000020.1 coordinate 54,985, forward strand.
AGGTCCAGGTATGCCGCTGTTCACCTTTTGTCGCCGTGAAGCTGAGCTTGACGCCGATCTTTTCAGCCACCATGTGCCAGGTCTCCCCCGGCTTGAACGCTTCAACGTTTTCGTAGCTCGGCGGGATTCGCGTCGTGGCGTCGAAGTTCCCCTTGGCCGGGTATCGACGTGCCCGAACGTAATTGCGATCTCTGCCGCCGCTGCATGCGTACGAGATGTGATAGCAATTCATGTGATTGAAATAGAGGTTCATGGCCGGGCGGCGGCGAAGCTCGCGCCAGTCGGCGATGTCTTTGCTGTACGGCACCGTCCCCACACCCGTCGCCTGCAAATAAAGAATGCAGACGGCGGTGTGGTCCGTGGCGTGATCCAATCGCTCGAAGTCATACTCGACGCGGAGATCCCCTTGGAACGATTCAACTGTCCACAGCACGGCATGCCCGGCGTTGTCGTCCCCGACCGGACCGGAGCGAAACACCAATCCCGCCGGCGTATTGTTTACCGTGGCCTTGTCGCCATCGAGAAACCACTTCTGCGTCCAGTCGGCTTCGCCCGAATCTCGGAAGACTTCCTTCCACCTCTGCGCCCCGGCCCCGGCCATCGATGCACACGGAAGCAATACTAGCGCAAGCAACATGACGAGCAGTAAGTTCATCATCGTCCCGAAGCCCTCTTCGCCCCTCTGCCTTCCACCCCTCCACCCCCCGCCCTTTTCCTCCGCCTCCGTGCTTCCGTCCCTTTGTCCCCTTGTCCCTGAGTCCGTTCGTCCCTGCGTCCCTTCGTCCCTGCGTCCCTCTGTGCCTTCCTCCTTCACCTCTTGATCCTCGCGCTTCCTCCCGCCGCCACGTGCGTCAGCTCCTCCAGCGTGATCTGGCTGGTGTCGCCCATCGTGCTCATCAGCATTGCCCCGTGCCCCACGCCCAGATCCACACACTCCTGCGGCGTCTTGCCGGTCAAAAATCCGTAGGTAAATCCCGATGCGAAACCGTCCCCGCCTCCCACGCGATCTTCGATTTCCAGGCCGTCGAACTTCAACCCTTCGTAGAATTGTCCGCCCGCCCACATGATCGCCGACCAGTCGTTGATCGTCGCCGTGCGCACGCCCCGCAGCGTCGTGCCGACGATCTGGACGTTCTTGAAGTCCTTGACCACCCGATTGACCATGGCCTTGAACGCGGTGGTGTCCAGCTCTCCCTTCTCCACGTCCACGCCCTCCACCTCGTAGCCCAGCACCTTCTGGAAGTCCTCCTCGTTGCCGATCAGGCAGTCGATGTACGGCACCAGGGGCTTGGTCGTGGCGATCGCTTCCTTGCTGCTCCAGAGCTTGGACCGGAAATTCAGATCGTACGACACAATGGTTCCGGCCTCGTGCGCCGCCTTGACCGCCTCGGCGGCCACTTTCCGCGTGCTCTCGCTCAGTGCCGCGAAAATCCCGCCGGTATGCAGCCAGCGCACCCCCTGCTCCTTGAACAGCTTATTCCAGTTGATCTCCCCCGGCTGAAGGCCCGACGTGGCCGTGTGGCCGCGGTCATAGAGCGTGACGCTGCTGCGCTTGGCGACGCCGACTTCGGTGAAGTTCAGCCCGATGCGGTCCTTCTTGCCGACTCCGTCGTACTTGCGCTCGACGACGTGCGAGATGTCCATCCCCGCCGAGCGCGCGTGATTGCGGATGATCGCCCCCATCGGCGAGGAGTTCAGCCCCCCGACCCACCCGGTGCGCAGCCCCAGGCGTGCCAACGCATACGACACGTTGTACTCACCCCCGCCGACCCACACCTCGAGCATCGGCGCAAACTCGATCCGCCCATGCTGCGGCGGCGAGAGGCGCAGCATGCACTCGCCCAACGAAACCAGATCGAACTTGCAATCCTTGGCCTCTCGAATCTTCAACATGACTTTCGCTTTCCGTCAATCTCGTAAAATCCAATCCACCCGCCCGAGCCGCCCCCGGTGCCCCGGGCGCTTCCGGGGAATAATCTAGCCGTCCGCCCGAAAACATCCAACCCCGCCCGGCACGCCCAAGCAAACTCCGCGGCCCTTGATCAACTTGGGTCCGGCGGCCTACGCCGCGGCGCGTTGCCGCGTACGCAGCGACCATCGCATCAGAAGCAAATACCCCCCGAGTCCGACGGCCAGGATGGACATCAGCGGTGAAATTCCTTCCCGCAGGAGCCGAATCACCACGAAAAAGTTGTATGCGACGGCGAGAATCAGCACCGCGCTGCCCGCCATCGAGGCGACCGAAGCGGCGCGGCCGACGAGCCGCGAAATCACGTTCATCGCCGCAGCCAGGATCAGGGCCGCGCCGAATAGGAACAACGCCGATTCGCTGAATGCGGTCGATCCCTGCAACTGCCAGTAGCCGACCTCCTGACCAGCGCGCTCGCCGGCGATCCAGTTGACGCCGGTGTGATGGGGCTGGCCGGAACTGATCACGAGCAGATATTTGGCGAAATTGCCGCCGAGAAACATAAAAATAATGCCCAGGACCAGCGCGATCCAGAGATCGGCCGCAGCGGCGCTGTCGGCGACCGCGCCGTCGCGGGTGCCGATCGCGGCAGCGCCTCGACCGGCGGGGGCGCCGCAGTGCGGGCAGAAACGAACCTGCGGATCGAGTCGTCCGCCGCAGTGGGTGCAGAAGGCGTCCGGGTCGCCCGGCGATGGGGCTTGCCCGCCGCCGCCCGCGGGCGCGGAGGGCGTTTGCGAAAGTCGAGGGAGCTTGGAGATGTCCATGGCGGATTCCGTGCTGGCTTGACCGCCGGGCGGTCCGGTCCAGAATGTAACGGCCGGCGCTGCCATGCGCCAAATGCGATCACCGCCTGGAAGGAGTGCCGATGTCCGAGGTCTTGCAGCAGATTGAGCAACTCACCGAGAAGGCCGGTGCCGCGCTGGCGGCGGTCGATTCGACCCAGAGCCTCGAACAGTGGCGGATCGCTTACCTCGGGACCCGCGGGGAGATTCGCAATCTCCCATCGCTGATCGGCAAAGCCCCGGCGGATCAGAAAAAGCAGGTGGGCCAGCGCGTCAACGCGGTGAAAAACGAGCTGACCGCGGCGTTCGAGGCGCGCAAGATGGCGTTGACATCGTCAGCGGCCTCGGCGCCGATCGTCGATGTCACCGAGCCGGGGATCCCGCCGGACCTGGGCAATCGCCACATTTTGATGAAGGTGATCGACGAGTTGAGTGAGCTGTTCGGGAGGATGGGATTCGCCGTGGCGAGCGGGCCGGAGGTCGAGGATGAGTTTCACAACTTCATCGCGCTGAACATTCCCCGCAATCATCCGGCCCGTGATCCGCTGGACAACTTTTACCTGGCAGCGCCCTCGGGCACCGGTGCCGCGGCGCTGGACGATGCCGCCGGGGCGCTGCTACTGCGCACGCAGACCAGCACGGTGCAGATTCGGGTGATGCAGGATCAGCGCCCGCCGATCCGGGTGGTGATCCCGGGCCGGGTTTACCGGCCGGATACGCACGATCAGACGCATCTATCGATGTTTCACCAGCTCGAGGCGCTGGTGGTGGATCGCGGCGTCACGATGGTGGATCTGAAGTCCACGGTCTTGCAGTTCGTTCGGGCCTACTTCGGTCCGGAGGCGAAGGTGCGTTTTCGGCCAAGCTTTTTTCCGTTCACCGAGCCGAGCGCCGAGGTGGATGTGTGGTTTGAGGACAAGCAGCGCTGGATCGAACTCGGCGGCTGCGGGATGGTGCATCCCAACGTGTTGCGAAGCTGCCAGATCGACCCCGAGGCATACAGCGGCTGGGCATTCGGCTTCGGCATCGAGCGGATCGCCATGCGCAAATACGCGATCGACGACATCCGCCATTTCGTCGAAAACGACCTGCGCTTCCTGCGCCAATTTTGAAAAACGGGTGCGTCCCCGGGATGTCACCGTTTCCGCGGCGACGCACACGGCTCAAACGCTTGTGCGTAAGAAAGGTGGATGTCACGAATGCCATTCGGTTAAGCTATAAGCCGCGCTGTTGAAGCATCTTACATTAACTTGCGCGAAGCATGGCCTCCTGTCATAATGGGGGTGGTTTCTCAGACCCCAACCTACAGGAGGCCAAGAATGGGGGCAGGCCACCACACCTGGCGCGATTGTTTCTTCGATCCGGCACGGACCATCCAAGTGTTCATCATGCAGGTGCTGCATAAGAACACTGCAATGACAGACCTGTCGCATAAGCTTGGTTTTGAAATAAGTCCCTCCACCTATTGTGAGGCCCGACAGAAGTTGCCGGTTACGGGAGTGGCCAAGCTGGTGGAAAGTTCGGAAGAGGTTATAGCTTAACCGAATGGCATTCGTGGATGTCACGAATGCCATTCACTTAAGGGCCAAAGTCCGCGAACTCAACAGCAGTCTTGGACCAATAAGGCGACTTTCCCCAGCCGATTTCACGTTAAGTGAATGGCATTCTGGATGTCACCTTTTATGTTCTGGTCCTTTTATGTTCTGGTCCGGATTGATCGGACTCGTTATAATGAGGGCGGAGATCGTCGATGGCCCGTCATAGTGAAACTCACCGAAGCCAGCACATCGGGTGGCTCCGCGCGGCCGTCCTCGGAGCGAACGACGGCGCCATCTCCACCGCCAGCCTGGTCGTGGGTGTGGCGGCGGCTCAGGCGAACCACAACAGCATTCTCGTCGCGGGACTGGCCGGGCTTGCTGCCGGGGCGATGGCGATGGCAGCCGGTGAGTTCGTCTCGGTCAGCTCACAAGCGGATACGGAAAAAGCCGACCTCGCACGAGAGCGTAAGGAGCTCACGGATGACCCCGCAGCCGAGACCCAAGAGTTGGCGGGGATTTACAAGGCGCGCGGGTTGACGCAGGAACTCGCCGATGCAGTTGCCGCGCAGCTCATGCATGGCGATGCACTGGCGGCGCATGCGCGGGATGAGCTGGGCATCATCAAATCGCAGGCGGCGCGCCCGATGCAGGCCGCGCTGACTTCGGCGCTGATGTTTTCCATTGGAGCGGTCGTCCCGCTTCTGGCCGCGTGGTTCAGCGCCCCTCAATGGGTGATGCCTCTGACCATCAGCACAACCTTGATCGTGTTGCTCGTGCTCGGCGCCCTTGCCGCCCGCGTGGGCGGCGCCCCGATGCTGCTCGGTTCGATGCGCGTCGCCGGGTGGGGAGCGATCGCCATGGCCGTCACCGCGGGCGTCGGACGATTGTTCCACATCGCCATGTGAATGAGTGTACACGGCACTGCCGAGAAACGGCCGCGTCATTCGGCGGCTCGGACTTTTGGCGCGGCTTGCAGGAGATTCTCTTGCTCATCCAGGGGCTGGGCTTTTCGGACCTGTTCCTGGATTGCTCCGGATTCACTGGAAAGCCCGCCCTCGGCCTTGGTGGACACCTCGTCCTCGCCCGTCGTGGTTTTGCCGCGATCCGGCGTCCGATGCCGATCGGGCTCGCTGGCTCGCCTGGTTCCTCCGGTGGGATCTGATTCTCCCGTGAGCATGGTGACGGGAACGCCGCGCGGGAAGACGACTTCGCGCGCCTCGTCAGGCATCGAGATGCCGTTTTCCTGAAAAGCGCGCTTCACCAGCCGGATGACCGAGGATCGTACCTTCAGAAAACTGTGAGCTTCACCATTGAGCCAAAAGTAGATGCGGAGATCCACCGTGGCCTTGCCGAGGTTATCCGCCAGTACCCATGGTTCCGGGTCGTTCAGAATGGCCGGATGACTGGCGAGCACTTTTCGGGCGACTTCCTGCGCCTTGTCGATCGGGTCGTCGTAGCCGATGCCGACGACAAAATTCTCTCGACGGTTCGGGTTGGCGCTGAAGTTTCGCAGGGTGCTCTTATAGACCAGGGCATTGGGAATCTGGACGAGGTTGCCGCTGAGCGTCATGAGGACCGTCGTGCGGATATTCAGTTGCTGCACGAACCCCGAGACGCCGGCGACCTCAATCAGGTCGCCACTCTCGAACGGGCGTTGGACGCTGAGAAATATGCTCGACAGGAAGTTCTCCGTGATATCGCGGAACGCGATGCCAACGGCGAGTCCGACCAGTCCGGTGCCGCCCACGATCGTCAGCGCGAGCTGGGTCAGACCGGAGACGCGTAGGACCACGTAGGCGCCAGCGAGGAAAACAAGAAGACCTGCTCCCCAGGCGACGACGCCCAGCAGAAGTTTTGCGCGGACGCGCTTGCGGAAAAACGCCCGCGTCCCCCGCGCCGCCAGCCACCCCGCACCGGCGGATAGGAGCAAAATGAACAGGCCGAAAACGATGTACGGAAGGGCGCGCAGGAAATCTCGCCACAACGTGGTCATCCCATTTCGCGTCGCCGCGAAATCCCACGCGGACGGCTCGGTTACGTCGATCCGATTGGCGACGGCCACCACGTCCTGCGTATTGCGTGCCAGATCGCCGGCCCACTTCCTTAGCTCTTCGGTGTCCGCCTGCCCCGAAAGAAACACAACACCCGCATCGACCTGGACCCGCGGGTCAACGAACCATTTGGTGGCCTCCAGCACGCTTTGCAGGCGCTTGCGGATTTCCTCGTCGTGCGCGACCGGCTGCACGTCCACCTTGGCCGGCGCGATCGCGAGTTCTGTTTTATCCGGGGGTTGGTTCTCTGGTTTCGCGTTCTTTCCCGGCGGTCCTTGCGCAAGAGCCCCCGGGATCAACCAGATGCAGCAGACGAACGCGAGGAGCATCGGCTGAATAGCCTGAAGGTGCCAATGACCCGATGGCCGCATGCGCATAGGTTCCTTCGAGCGCGGTCGATCGACGCCAAGAAACTTCAGCGGGCGAAGCACGCTTTCAAACTGAGGGTTCTTCGCCAAGTGGCGTGCGTCCCTTCGGATTGTGGAGCTTACTGAACGTGCCATCCAGCAGCCTTTCCAGCCTTTCGACGGCACCGTCGACGGCCTCATCGAGCGTTGCCGCCACGTGAGTGACGACGACGGGCTGCATGCCGGCGGGTCGGGCTTCCACGAGACATCGCTTGTCGTCCCCGTTTGATTTATCGCCGTTGTCATCGCTGAGATGGACTTCGACGCGGGTGATCTGCTCGGCGAATCGTCCGAGCGAGGCCTCGACGGTTGAACGAACGTGGTCGTCTAAACGTTCGCTTCCTTCAATATTGTGACCGGTGTTCACCTGAACTTGCATGGGGGGCTCCTTACTGTTTCGAATCGCGACGGGCCTGCGCGCACTTGCCGCTTGCGGAGGCCTTTCCAACGGGCCGACCTTCAAGGCCGGCCTCCTTCTTTCGGGCATACTAGGCGGCGGTCCGCGCACGCTTCTGCTTGGCGGAGCCTACCGGCGATCGGGTCGAAGGCGCGGGGCCGCTCGTTACGTCATTACGCGGTTGCTCCCGTGGCCGTGATTTGCCACCGGCATTGGTGTTGCCCTGCTTAGCCTGTGTCTTTGAAGGCTTCAGCGGCGACGCCGCCGCGTCGACTCCTCCGCCTTCATTCTCCCACTCAGCCAAGGCGCGAGTCTTCGGTTTCTCCGGCTTTTCTGGTGTCGTGGCGGCGCTCTTACGCGACCGTTTCAAAGCGCGGCCCAGCCGACCCGAGCCGCGCAGCGAAGCGCTGCGATGCCATCCTGGACCCGCTCCTGGCGTCCCCATCGGCGCGAAGCTACGGCGTTTCCGTTTCTTCTTCTGAACCATGCTGTACTCCTTTCCTATGGATGCTAGCAGCGTGCTGCGCACAAACCCACTGCAAAAATCTCGCGACTGTGGCCGCGCGCCCAACTTCATGTCGGCGTGTGGGCGTCGGCGGGGTTCCGGTGGAGGCGTTTGGCAATGGCCTCGGTGACGTAGCGATCGCGCGGGTCGGGGATGCTGAAACGAGCGGCGTCGCCGATAAGGTCGGCCTGGGCTCGCAGTGCGGCTCGGCGCTGCGGATCGAGGGTGCAATCGCCGATCGCCTCCAGTGCCGTCAGCAATGCCAGCAGGACCGCGGGGTTGCCCTGGGCGTTCTGGCGGATCTGGTCGAACGCCTCGGCGAGCATGCCGTCGAACGTCGGACCTCGCGCGATGACCCGCAATTCCCCGCCATGCTCGGCAGTGTCCGTCCGGTAGCGCGACTCGATGCGACGCGCCGCCAGCCGCGCGAGGATGGCCGACAGGTAGTTCACGCAGGTGACGGCGGTGGTTGTGTCGTTGATGCCCGGCGAGAGCGCCTTGAGCGCGACATCCACGATCTGCCGGACGCCGAAGCCCGCATCCTGCACCATCGTCCGCCGGTGGCCGATGGTGAATGTCGCATCGATCCGGGCCGTAAATTCCTCGTCCGGCGCGCCGGCGGCGATGCAGACCAGCGTCGATTGCTCGACGATGAACTCGCCTACGCCGCGCTCCATGCGGATAACGGTCCGGCGCTGCCGCGCCGCCTCCAGCAGCGCATCGCCGTTCACCCCTTGGATGAAGCCTGTCCGCAACGCGGCAACCGGATGCCATCGTGATTCATCGGTGGGCGCCCCGGCGTTCTGCTCGGCGTCCACCTCTTCGCCCATCTCTTTGGGGAACAGGCGATCGACGGCATCGATCGTCTCATCGGACGCCGCCTTGATGATGGTCTCCGCCTGAATGCCCGAAGCAATATGATGAATGAAGAAGATCAGGCACGCGATCCCGACGAACGCCAGCAGCACCGCGACCAGCACCGCCAGCGGCGGCACGAACGCACCCTCGTTGCCGCCGCGGATCGTGCGCAACACCACCAGGCAATAGATGAAGATGCCCACGAAGGCGCCGAGCACGACTTGATTGGCGCGGTCGCGCATGAAGTTTCGCAGGATGCGCGAGGTGTATTGGCTGGAGGCCAGCGTCAAGGCGACGATGGTGATCGAGAACGCCACGCCAGCGATGGTGATCATTGAGCTGGCGATCGCCGTGAGCGTGCCCCGCGCGCCGGCGGCCCCGGCCCCGAACAGCCAAGGCCAGCGCTCCTGCAAACGCGCTCGATCCAGATTCGCATCGACCTCGATCAAACCCAGCCCCAGCGCCGCGGCGCCCACGATCATCAGCGCGGGCACGAACCACAGGCTCGAACGCAGGTAATCCAGGATGGAACGCAATCGGTGCATGATGGGTGAACCGCGCTTGACTTGTTCGCCCGGCACTGAACACGGTTCAGCCCAGACCGATCGCCGCCGGCGCGCCGGCGCGAACGGACGTCATCGTACGGGTCCAGTGGGGCCTGCGGAAGATGATGCCCACGGGCTCTGAGGTCTGAGCTGCTCCCCATGCGCTGGGCGCATTTTAGCCTTGGTTAAGATGGATTCATATGCCCACTGACGCCTGCCGTCGCGCAGGGAGCCCGAAGGGCGACCGCAGCGACGGCAGGCGTCAACGCTCCGGACACAGTCCCTG